>NZ_JALNUL010000001.1:0-684186 GCF_026540775.1 Methylobacterium sp. GC_Met_3 | reverse complement strand
ATCTCCAACCCGGCTTCCCCGCAATCATTCGCATCCTCTTCCGCATCACGCTCCGTGTCGGAACAGGCTTCTTTCGCAGGTAGGGAGACGAAGGCGGATTGGGAGACGCTCTCGCCGCCAGTCCGATGCCGACCCAACCCAGCCACCAGGGCCGGTGTAGGCGCGTCTCCGAAGCGGCCGGCAGTCATCCTTCCGGCAACTTCGGCTCGGGGTATAGAGCAGACGATCCGCGTTCCCAGCCTCGAACCCCATCAGAACGTACTCAGGGGCGCGCCAGCGCCAGAACCTGCGAGAGATGGTCAATGCTGGCCCCCGGATTAGAAGAGGCGTCGGTTGGCCACTCAACACTCCCGCGAAACCAAGCAGTGCTCATGCCCGCAGCGTGAGCACCAAGAATGTCGACCACGGGATTGTCGCCGACGAACAAGCAACGAGACGGCGCGGTCCTGCAAGCTGTTGCGGCTCGTAGAAACAGGGCTGCGTCCGGCTTCCGTAACCCTTCTCGTTCTGAGATGAGGACGGCATCGACCAGCCTATTCAATTCGAGTGCCTCTACATGCCTTGACTGAAACACCGTCTCGCCATTTGTCACGATGCCGAGAGCAAGCCCTCTTGCTCGCAGTTCCTTCAAAACCTCCACCATTCCGTCGAAGGGCTGGGCGAAGCGCGCGCAGCGAGCGCGGTAGTCCGCAAGCAAAGTGTCGGCGTACTCAGCCCGTCCACCGAACTCAGCGAGTATGTTCGCGTAGACCACAGACTTATGGACGTGTCCCCGGCTATCGAGGACGAGGAACCGGGTACACCACTCGTCCGATCGAACGTGATCAAGGTGATTGGCGTGTCGCTCGAACTGATCTCGGACAAATGCCTGAAGGGAGTTGGTACGATCCAGCAGCGTTTCGTCCAAATCAAAAAGAATTGCGTCGATCATAGCCTGGAGTATACCACCTGCCACATCTGCTTTCTACAGGATGGAGGGCAGCAGGTCTCGAATGGCCGCCAAGGGTCGTCAGCGGGCACGACTTTGGTGTCTGCTTCAACCAAGGCGCACCCGGAAGCCGACCGGCAGCATTCCACCCAAAGCGGCTGATCCGCGTCCGACCCAACACAGTCGTTCCCGCGTGGCTGTCCGGCTCCCGAAAGCGGACTTGTGATCAGCTGCGACTCTGGCTGCCTTGCGCCCATCCTGGTTGTCCGCAGAGCCGCGGACGCCACTCCATAGCGAATATCCACTCTGACCGCTGTGCGGCCCCCCCATTCGCATATGGGCAGCGTAAGTATCCAGGGGTCCTCAGCGCACTGGAGCCAGGATGAAAGCACGACCCACAATCGCTGGCGAACACCGCCGCCTCTTTGAGCACAAATGTTGCGAGCTGCTCGTGGCTTTGGAGCTTGGCCGCTTTAAGAGCACTAGCGAGCTGGCGACCCGCCGCATACCATACGGCTAAGCTCTGGCCTCGTCCCTGTATGCGACACAGCTGTACTTGCCTTTGAGGAAGGCTTGCCTATTCACCCATCCACCGCCAGCGCGTGTCCTATACGGCGTGTTCCTGAGGCGATGCCCGTAGCAGGAGCGTCGTGGATCGAACTAAGGTGTTCCCTAACCGAGCATGACGACATTCGGAAACAGCGCATCCAGCGCCTACGACCTTCTGCTTGCCGAGCTCGAAGACGGCGCCCTGCCGCCGGGCACGCGGCTCCGTGAGGCAGACCTTGCCGAGCGGTTGCAAATCAGCCGCACCCCGGTCCGCGAGGCGCTCAAGCGACTGGAGCAGCAGGGCCTTATCGTCCACGAGCCGCACCGCGGCGCGATTATCGCCACGCTCGATTACACACAGGTGGCGGAGCTGTACCTCTTGCGCGAGGTCCTGGAGGGAACTGCGGCCCGCCTCGCTGCCCAGCATGCGACCGATGTTGAGATCAGCGTGCTGGCCGACATGGTGGAGCGCGACCGCGCCATCGCCACGCAGCCGCGCGATTTGGCCCACACGAACCGCCAGTTCCACCAACAGCTTCGCAACGTAGCGCGGAACAGATTCCTAGACCAAACCCTGGAGGGACTGCGGCTCTCGCTAGCACTGCTTGCAAACACAACACTAGCGGCTCCAGGTCGTGGACCGACCTCCGTGGAGGAGCATGCTGCCATAGTGGCGCGCATCACCGCGCGTGATCCGGACGGGGCGGAAGCCGCAGCGCGCCAGCACATCCTGAACGCCTTCCGCACCCGCATCAAGGTGCATCAGCAGCCGCCTCGCCCTTAGTGCCTTTAGGAAAGTGCCGCCGCCCCTTCGGGCGCCGTGACCGTCCGACGGGACAGGATGACGGCACTCAAGCTGACCACGGCAGCGAAGGTGAGCCACAGGGCTGGCGCAGCCCGATTGCCAGTTTGCTGGATCAGCGCCGTCGAGACCAACGGTGTCAGTCCGCCAAAAAGGGCGGTTGCCAAGCTGAAGGCTAGCGAGAACCCGGCCGTGCGTACCCGCGCAGGCATGATCTCGGACAAGGTCGGGATCATCGCCCCATTGTACAGCCCGAAGTAGGACGAGAAGAGCAGCACGGTGGCCAGCAGCTTGGGAAAGCTGGGTGCATCGGCCAGCCAGTTCATGACCGGGTAGGCGGTCAGGATCGCAAGTACCGGGATGAGGAGCAGCAGCGGATAGCGCCCGATTCGGTCGGAGATGTGCCCACCAATCGGAAGCCAGATGAAGTTCGAGATGCCGACACAGAGCGTCACGATGAGCACACCGGTCGCATCCAAATGCAGCGCCTCGCGTCCGAAGGTGGGCGTATAGGCGGTGATCAGGTAGAATGTCGTGGTGGTCAGCACCGACATGCCCGCGCCGGTCAGCACGATCCGCCAGTTTTCGGCGACGATGCGCAAAACTTCTGTGGCGCTAAACGCATGCTTCATCTTCTGGAACTCTTCCGTCTCTGTTAGGCTCCGGCGGAGAAACAGGATGAGTGGGATGATCGCGCAGCCGATCAGCAACGGGATACGCCAGCCCCAGGCTGTCATCTGCTCGGTCGTCAGCATCGCGCTCAGCGTGACCCCAATGAGCGCAGCGAAGACCACCGCAGGCTGTTGGCTCGCGGACTGCCATGACGTGTAGAAGCCGCGTCGGCCCGGGGTGGCGATCTCGGCCAGGTAGATGGAGACGCCGCCGAGCTCGGCGCCGGCGGAGAACCCCTGTAACAACCGTCCAGTCAAGATGATTATCGGCGCCAATATGCCGAGCGTTTCGTAGCTGGGCGTGATTGCGATGGAGAGCGTGCCCGCCGCCATTAGCCCCAACGTTAAGAGCAGACCCTTCCGACGGCCGTGTCGATCAATATACGAGCCGAGTATGATCGCCCCCAGGGGGCGCATGAAGAAGCCAACGGAAAACGTCGCCAGCGAGAGCATCAGGGAGACACCGGCGTTGTCCGCCGGAAAGAAGGTCTTTCCAATATAGCTGGCGTAGTAGCCATAAACGAAGAAATCATACTGCTCAAGGAAGTTTCCGCTCGCGACGCGAAGCACGTCTCCGAGTTTCTTGCGGCGCTCTTCTTGGGATAACATGACGCTGCTTCCTATCTTGCTAGAATTTTATTGCTGGCGCTTCCTTCAGCTTGATAGCGCGAATGTTTTCATGGCGCGGTCTGACAGTAAGGGTGAGGCGTGCTAGCGGGGTTCCTCTCCGGGCCCGCGCGTAGGGGCAGGCGAGTGCGGCGTTCCGCTCCTCGTGGTCTCCGAGTCCTTGCCCCTCAGGCCGCAGCCTTCGGGGAGGTCTTCGCCAGCGCCCGGGCGGCGGATGGCGAGGGGCCGTGCAGGCTCTTGCGCTCCTTCGCCGAGCGTACGAGGGCCGCGTAGCGGTACAAGCCGTGGACGAACTTGCCGTACGGCATCGTGATGAAGAAGCCGAACACCGCCCCGAGGTGGATTGCAAGCAGCGTCCCCATCGCGGGGGTGGCACGGAAGACCAGCAGCGCGAGGCCGGTGACGCTGAGCGCCAGCAGCATCAGGGTAAAGGCCTGCTCCATTCCCCGTCCGCTCTCCTCGCGGAGTGTCGGGTCTCGCTCCGCCTTGGCCCGCATCAGCCCCAGGGAGCCGACGACGAGGCCAATGCCACCGAGCGTGCCGAGCAGAACCGGCAGGTCCCAAACGGGATAGGGGGCCTCGCGGCCGAGCAGGTAGTGATACAGCGTCGCCGTCGAGGTCGAGGCGAAGCACAGCACGAAGCCGTAGAAGGTGAGGTGGTGGTAAAGCCGCCGCCTGTCCTTGGCGGGCTTTTCATCGACGTTCATGCAGCCGGCGCCCCCGCCATCGAGGTAGCGAAGGCTCAGCGCGTCCCTGGATGCCTGGGCGTTGTAGGCGGGCACCTGCAGCGTTTCCCGCGCCTCGCCGATGTCCCGCCAGAAGGCCCGCAGGCCCATTCCCAGCGCCACGATGGCGTAAAGGAACACCGCGCTGAAGACGAGGGCCACCGCGTTGTGCGGCATCAGCCGGTAGAACGCGCCCTCGCCGGTTTGGGTGCTGAACAGCGTCGCCGGGTCGTTGCGCAGCATGAAGCCGAACAGGAAGGCCGCGACCGACAGGGCGGCCACCGCCGCAATCGTCACGCCGTTGCGGGCGAAGGCGGGGGCGAGCGCCCGGGGCCACGCATACTGAGCGTAAGATTCGTTGCGCACCTGCGCCAGAACTTTCGGCACGTTCACGGCGAAGGGGTGCGGCGGCGAGAACTGGCAATCGTAGTAGCAGGCACCGCAGGAGTGGCAAAGGTTGGCGAGGTAGTTGAGGTCGCCGTCGGCGAATGAGCGGCGCGTCTCCATGGCCGGGAACACCGCGCAGAGTCCCTCGCAGTAGCGGCAGGAGTTGCACACGGTCATCAGCCGGTCCGCCTCGGCAAGCGCAGCGCTGGTGTGGTGGGCGGTAGTCCCGGCGGTCTTGGTCTCAGTTGCGTGCATAGCGCGCGGCCTCCCGCCCTGCGATGCGGCCGAACACGGCCCCGATGGTCATCCCGATGCCGGCGGCGTAGCCCTCGCCCAGGACGTTGCCGGCCATGATCTCGCCGGCCGCGAACATGTTCGCGGAAGGGCGCCCGTCCGCCATGAGCATCCGCGCCTCCTTGTTCACGCGGGTGCCGAGATAGGTGAAGGTGATGCCCGGCCGAACCGGGTAGGCGTAGAACGGCGCCGCCTCGATCCGCCGGGCCCAGTGTGTCTTCGGCGGACTCAGGCCTTCCGTGCGGCAATCATCGAGGATCTTGTCGTCGAAGGTGCCGGGCTGCACCGCCGCGTTGAAGCCGTCCACCGTCGCCTGGAGCGCGTCGGGGTCGAGGCCGAGTTCGCGAGCGAGGTCGGGGATCGTCCCCGCCGTGATCGGCGGATAGAGCGAGGGCATGAACAGCGTCAGCGAGGGCGCGTCGAAGATGATGTAGGCGATCTGGTCGGGCTGGGCTGCCACGAGCCGCCCCCAGATCGCGTAGCGCTTGGGCCAGATGTCCTCGCCCTCGTCGTAGAAGCGCTCGCACCTGTTATTGACGACGATGCCGAAGACGACGCAGTCGAGCCGGGTGATGATGCCGCCGTCATATTTTGGCGCTCGCGCATCGATTGCGACGGCGTGGCACTGGGTCGGGTCGCCGACCTCCTGCACACCCTTATCCAGCAGCAGTTTCAGGATCGAGCCCTTATTGTTGCGCGTCCCGCGGATGAGAAAATTCTCGGCAGCCTCGCCCCAGTACTGCTTCAGCCACGCGATGTTTGATTCGAACCCGCCCGCCGCCGCCACTAGGGCGCCGGCCTTCACCGTCTCGCCGCCCTTCAGCGTCGCGGACAGAAACATACCGTCCTCAATCACGAGGTCGGTCACCTCCGCCTCGTACCGGATCTCGACGCCGAGGCGTTCGGCCGTGGCGTATAGGGCGTTGAGCATGGCACGGCCGCCGCCGAGGAAGAACGAGTTCGTCCGGCCGAGCGAGAGGGTGCCGCCGAGGGAGGGCTGCCAGCGCACCCCCTGCTCGGCGATCCAAGTGAGCATCTCCTTCGACTCGTGGATCATGTGCCGGGCCAGCACCTCGTCGGTCTTGCCCTTGGTGACCCGAAGAAGGTCTTCGAAGAACTCGCCCTCCGTGTAGGGGCCGGTGAGGATCTCGGTCGCTTCGTCGTGGGCGCAGCGCATGTTGCGGGTGTGGCGGGTGTTGCCGCCGCGCCAGAAGGCGCTCGACGCTTCCAGCACGAGGACCGAGGCGCCCTGGCGGCGGGCACTGATGGCGGCGCAGAGCGCCGCGTTGCCACCGCCGATCACCAGAACGTCGTAGCGATGTTCAGCCCAAGGCAGGTCAGCCTCCCGATTTTTAGTATCCTTGTGCGCCTGTGTACACCACCGCTCGCCACAACAGAAGACCATGGTATCGGATTGCACTCGATTGTTTATAAATGTGCGGGCAGATGCAGGCGCGGTCAGCATTGCGCCGGGCTCGCCACCCTCGTGGAGAGAAATCACAAAACGGGCTGACAGGTGAGGATGTGGACTGGGCGCGCGGTGATGTCTGCTTCGATATGCTCACTCATTAGAAGGTGACCGTCTTCAATCCACCCAGAGCAGACCTCGCGACTGGGTATCAAGGGTCAGCGAAGATGCCTGCATCCAGCTCGGCTGGCCGGAGACCAACGTACTGGCGCCACTTCACCATGGTGTATCGGCAGTCTCGGCAGCGTGCATCCTCGCGGGTCTCGATCATGCCGTCTGCCGTCACCTCGTAGGGTGCCCCGCAAGATGGACAGGCGATGCGTTCTCCGGGCGTGAGGTCACGATCGGCCATCTTCAGTCCGCCAGAAACCAGCGTGGCGCAGGACCTGAGCGGCTGACGGTGATATTCTTCGCCCCGCGCATCGTGTCTCCGATCATGCCCTGGAGCATGCCCTTCACCCCGTCAGCAGTCGCGACCTCCAGGGTGTCGGTCTGCCCGCAGGTCGGGCACTCCACGGTCTTGCTGTCGTCCGAACCGATGCGAAGGTTGGCCTTCATCCGATCGGCCGTGCAGTAGATGTGCTTGGTGTCGGCGTCGCTCATCTGGCATTCCCGTGCCCTCCGCCAGGAAGATAGCACGCCGAGCCTCTAGCCGTAGCCGCTTCCTGAATTCCGTGGGCAGTGCGGCCGATCACCGTGAACAGTGAATGGCAGAGTGGCGGGCGTAGCGGCTGGCTGAGAGAGTCGCCTGCATTGCAGCCATATGAGCTTCGAACGTATGGGCTGCGGCCGCTCGACGCTGCTGATCCCGGCGCTGAGCCCACTCGCGATCACGCACTGCCTGCACCGCCCGCATCTCGTCCTCCCAGACCGCCCGCACAGCACGCTCCCGATCCAGTCGGCGATCGGCCTCGGCGGCGCGCTTGCGCTGATCGGCGAGTTCTTCGTCCATCTCGCGCAGCCGCTCCTCGACGGTCTGAGCTTTCGACGGCGTGCGGGGCTTGGTGCGGGAATGAGTCCGGGCGGCCCGCCCGGGCGGCGACGGACTCGACGGCGGCGCAGCGTGTCGCGCGGCCGTCGCGTGTCCCTGGGCCTGGGCCCGGGCCTGGGCGAGGGTCATACCGGTGGCCGCTGCGATGCGCTCGGCGGCGGCCAAGCCGGCGGCGCGCTCGCCTGCTGTCGCCCCATGCTCAGCCATGCTGAGGCAGCTATCGAGGCGGCGCCGGGCGTTCGGATCAAGACGGGGCATGGCGATTCCTCAAGAGGCGGGGGGTCTCGACGGCCGGGCTGAACGCCAGGAACTGGATGCGAACGTGCACCGCCAACTCGCGGCGGCGGCGTCAACGAAGATGACGGCGGACTCAGCTACCAGTTCGGCGCGGGCCGGCTCGCTCGTGTCGGTATCGTCGTCCGGGTGATGATCGGATCCACGGGCCGGGGAGGGGCCTTCAGGCGGTGGGACACTCGTCCGAAAAGCGTAATGATCGCCTGGAAAGGTGTCGGGTCCCACTGGCGAGCAAGTCATTGATCTTGCTCACTCTCTGCGACCCTTTCCTGGGCACAAATTGATAGATGCGAGCCCGCCAAGTTGTTGGCGGGCTTTATCTTTTCCGGGGTGCGAGTTTGCCGACGCCTCGTAGGCGATCGAGATAGCTCGCGATCCGTGCGGGCGCTGGACGCTCGGTGGCGATCCTGAATGTGCCGGGCGACGGCTGCTCCCTTACTGGCAGGCTTCAAGGCCGCTGACGGCCTTGGCTGCATCGGCGAGAACAAGCTTAGCACGAGTGATCGCGCCGGTCCCGATCGCCCCCGTGAGCACATCAAGCTTCGACCGGATCAAGGCAGCGACGTTGCCAAAGGTCTCGCGGTATAAAAGCGGTCACGCCGCTTTTAATCGAATGTTTACGCTGCCCAACCAGTCTTCGACGGTCTGACGCGGCGGTTGCACGCGGAGACGTGGCGGAGAGCAACATGGAGCCGAGCGAGGTCGAGCGGTTCGCGCGGGTCGCCTCCGAACTGACCGCCCTGGGCCAACCTCCGCAGGCCTCGCCACACGATTCCCGCCCGATCGCCATCGTCGTGCCCGTCTTCAACGACTGGGCCGCCTTCCCCATCCTGGCACAGGCGATCGACACAGTTCTGGTCGAGGCCGATCTTCACGCCGACCTCATCATCGTCGATGACGGATCCTGGCAATCGGGGGAGCGCGTGCTGGCCGAGGTCGCCAACGCGGCACGCCGGCTGCGCCTGCGCCCGGCGGTCCTGGCCACCAATCTCGGCCATCAGCGTGCGATCGCGGTCGGTCTCGTCCAGGCGAGTAAGCAGGCGAGTGCCTACCGCGCGATCCTCGTCATGGATGGCGACGGGGAGGATCCGCCGGAGCATATCCCGCGGCTCGTCGCGGAAGCCGCGGCCCACCCCGAGGCCGTGATCTGCGCCCAGCGCCGACGCCGCTTCGAGGGCGCCCGTTTCGCGCTAGGCTACGGGCTGTTCAAACTGGTCTTCCGGCTCTGCACGGGGCGGCGCATCGATTTCGGACATTATTGCGCGATTCCACCGGCGCATCTGCCGCGGCTCGTCCATGCCCCGGCGTTGTGGAGCCATTTCGCCGCGAGCCTGATCCGCTCCGGCCTGCCGCTCCGCCGCATCCCCCTCGACCGCGGCCAGCGTTACGCCGGGCGATCGACCATGAACGCGACGGCGCTGATCCGGCACGGGCTCAACGCCATCGCGGTGTTCGAGGATGTCTGCCTCGTACGCCTGCTCGTGCTCCTGGCCGTGTTCGGATGCGGCGTGGTCGTCGCGATGATCGGCGTGGTGCTCGTCCGCTTCTGCACCGACCTCGCCATGCCCGGCTGGGCGACGAACGCGGGCGGCCTGCTCCTCGTTGTTCTGTTCCAGGCGGCCCTGCTCGCGGCGACGGCGGCGGCGGCCCACCTCAACCGGCGCGCACTGCCCGAGACCGTGCCGGCCCGCGATGCGCACTGGTTCTTGCTGGCCCCCGCCGCGGAGAAAACCGAAGACGGAGACGCGAAGTGGCCAGCGGATCAGCGCGCGGCGTGACGGCCCCGCACGCCGCGTATGTCGGGACCGAACTCGAGCTGTTCGCGACCGCGTGCAACTGGAAGCGCTACTGGTCCGACGTGATCGCACCGTTCGTCGACGGCCGCGTCCTCGATGTCGGCGCCGGACTGGGCGCGACGGCGGAGGTGTTCGCCCCGCGGACGGGCATCACGGCCTGGACCTGTCTGGAGCCTGATGCACGCTTCGCTGCGCACCTCGCGACGCGGATCGCGTCGGGCGGGCTGCCGGCTCGGACACGGGTGCTGCGCGGAACGAGCCGTGACCTCGACCCCGCTCAGCGCTTCGACACCATCCTGTACATCGACGTGCTGGAGCACATCCGCGACGATCACGGCGAGCTTGCGGGGGCGGCTTCGCGCCTGGCAGACGGCGGCCACCTCATCGTGCTCTCGCCGGCTCATCCGTTCCTCTACGCGCCCTTCGATGCCGCGATCGGACACGAGCGGCGCTACACCCGTGCGACCTTGCGCGCGGCTGCGCCCGACGGCCTGCGGCGCGTGCGGCTCGACTACCTCGATGCGGTCGGGTTCGGCGCCTCACTGGGCAACCGTCTGGTCCTGCGGAGCGCGATGCCGAGCGCGGGCCAGATCTCCGCCTGGGACCGCCTGATGGTTCCGATCTCGCGCCGCCTCGATCCCTGGCTGGGGTTCCGCGCCGGAAAGTCGGTCGTCGGGGTCTGGACGCGATGAGCGCCGGGCTGATCACCGGTGCGGCGGCGCCTGTCAGCCTGTCGCGCGGCACCGAACTCGGCTGGGGCCTGCTGACCGCCTGTCTCGCCGTTGCGACCGCGGCGATTCCGCTGGCCCACACCCCGACCTTCTTCTTCACGGACGATTACCAAGCCTACTTCATGCCGGGGTTCCTGGAGATCGCCCGGCTGATCAAGGCGGGGGAGCTGCCGTTCCTGACGCCGCGCCTGTTCCAGGGGGGCGCGTTCCTCGCCGAGTATCAGTACGCGCTGTTCAACCCCGTCAGCCTCCTGCTCTACCTCGTACTCGACGGGTTCGCGCGGCTCGATCAGGCGGCGGCCTTCTTCGTGCTCGTCCATGTCGGCCTGCTCGCCGGCGGGACTTACGCCCTGGCGCGCGTGGTCGGTGTCAGCCGGGCGGCCGCCATACTGGCCGGGCTGACAGCCGCGACGAGCGGATGGATCATCTATTGGGGCGCGATCACGTGGATCCCCGGCCTCGTCAGCACCGCCTGGCTGTCCTGGGCGACCGCCGCGTTGATCCGGGCCTATCGGGCACCGGGTTTCATGCCCGCGGCCGCGGGCGCCGTCTCTATGACCATCGCGAGCGGCTGGCCGTTCTCCGACGCGGCGCTCCTCGCCGGCCTCGGCGTCGCTCTCCCCCTGGCCTTCTGGGCCGGCCGCGACGGATGGGCCTGCGCCCGTATTGCCCTGGCTGCCGGGCTCGGCGGGCTACTCGCCGCCCCGGCCTGGATGCCGCTCGCGGCCGCGATCGGGACGAGTTCCCGCCAGCCGGAAGTCCTGTTCCACGACATGCTGTCTACGCCGCTCGCCGTGATCCTGGCGATGGGCGTGCCGGTCTGGCCGGAGACCTGGCTCGGATTCCGCGGCTTGAAAATGCATGCCGGGCCGCCGGCCCAGTACGTCTCCTGGTGGGTCCCGGTCGCCCTGGTGAACGCCTCCCGGGCACGGCTGAACGAGCCGGAGAGCCGCGGCGTCGCCCTGTTGCTGGCCGTGACGGCGGTGATCGCGCTGCTCGCGATCTCACCCGGCGTATCGCAGTTGCGCTGGCCGTTCCGCTTCCTGCCCTTCGTTCAGATTGGCTGCACCATCGTGGCCGCCTGGTTTGCGACCCGGGACCGCTGGGCGCCGGGCCGGACCCTGGGGCTCATCGCGATCGGCGGCGCGGTCGCGCTCGTCCGCGATCCAGGCCTGCTCACGCTCCAGATCGGGTTGACGGCGCTCATCGCCCTCACGGCCGCGCTGGCGCTGCGGGCGGAGGGGACGACGCGTCTCGCGATCATCGCCGCAAGCCACGCGGTCGTGTTCGCGATCCTCACCACGACCATGCCGGTCAACGAGCAGGTCGGCACATGGCCCGCGCCGATGGCGCGTTCGGCCTATGTCGCTCCACCCCTGCGCCCGGGCGACACGATGCTGGTCCTCCACGATACCGACTACCATCGCACCCCGATGGCACCGCCGGCCCAGGGCGCCCTGTTCACCGAATTGCCGCATTCCAACACGCCGCTGCTGACCGACGCCGCAGTGGTCGGCGGCTACTCGCCGATGCCGATGCGGGGCTTCCGTGCGATCTGCATGTGGCGGGGCGGGGCGACCTGCCCGGAGGCCGCCGAGCGGCTGGCGCGCCCGGACCCCGTGACCGGCGCCAGCACCCTCGATCTCGCGCGCGTGGCGCGGGTCGCTGTGGAACGAGGGCCGCGCGCGGACGGCTTCGCTGCCGTCGCCGGACCGGGCTGGACCCGGCGCAGCGGCGTGGCGGCCGAGTTGTTCGAGCGGGTGGGCGGCGGCTCTACCCTGCCCGGAACGCTCTCGGCCGGGCCACCGGGCTTCACCGTCACCGCGGCCGCGGAGGGCGCGGCGTCGGGACGCTACGCCGTCACCTCACCGGGCGGCGGACGCGTCGTCTGGGCGCGCGCCTGGTATCCGGGCTACGCCGCGGCCTGGAACGGCGCACCGCTGGCCGTCGAGACCGTCAACGACTTCCTGCTGTCGGCACTCATCCCGGCCGGAGACGGCGTGCTGACCATGCAGTACGTGCCGGCCGGTCTGCGCACGGGCCTCACCGTTTCGGCGCTTGCCGCGATCGCGTTGGTCGGCCTCATGCTGTCGCGCCGGCTGAGACCGCACCGCCTTCCGGGCTGAGGTCCGGGGAGGGCTCAATACCGGACGGTGGTGAACCCGCTCCGGCCCACGACGCTCTGGATCACGTCCTTGGTGGATGGGCTGAGCCCGCCATCGCCGCGCAGGCGGCGGCCATCCGCCCGTTCGAGGCGCGCGACGTCGTCGGAGCATCGGCCGAGCGCCTCGCGAATCCGCGACGACAGGGGCGCCGCCCGCGCCGCCGGAGCGCCGCTCATCTCGAACCGGAGGCAGGAGGCGAGGTAGCCTTTCAGGTCATCGAAGGCGGCAGCCTGCGCGCTCGACGTGAGGACGACGAAGAGTAGGGCGGATCGGGCGAGCATCGGGCGCTCTAGGCAGGGTCGGACCATGCTGACAACGCGCAGGCGAGGCTTTCGTAACCGGGGTTTTCGGATGCGGACCGCGGAGTTCGCGCCCGCCGCACGCGGACGGATTGGCGCCGACGCGCTTGTGTACGTCCGCCTGGGCTGAAAAGCGGCCCTGCCGAAACGCAGTCCGTTCGGCCGCACGATGCGAGAGCCTTCGAAACAGCGGCCAGCGACCTTCAGCGGAAGATGATGCAACACCATTGACCTAGAGCATCGTGCCGGTTCCGACCGGCTACATGATGCTCTAAAGGCCAACCGCAAACTTTGGTGGAGTTGTCTCGCGTGCGTTCCGGTTCAAGGCTCTCCGAGCGCTGGTTGACGCTGGCGCATTGGATCGTTGCCCTGGTCTTCGCTTGGTTCCTGATCGGGCTTGGCTCACTGGTCGTGGGAGATCTTCCTCAGGTCGAGCACCGTTACACGCTCGAACAGTTCCTCGACGCCGACCAGACCCGGAATTCGACCGAGGCTCTGAAGCAGATCCGCCGCGAACAGGATGAAAGCCGTCGGCAGGTCGAGCAGGATCAACTCGCCCTGGACGCGGCCCGATCGGCCTCCGAGGGCGCGCGCGAGACTTTCGCCAACTGGCTGAAGACCCGAGACGCCACGCAGCGGGTCGATCAGGACCCCGGCCTGATCGCCCGCACGGAGCAGCTCGACGCGCTCAAGGCCGCCGAGCGCGCCATCGAAGAACGGCTCGCAGCTCTGACGCGGACAGGGCTCGACCTGTCCGCACGCGAAGCGGAGCAAGTGCAGCGGGACGACACCCTGCGATCAGCTGCGCAGACGCGGCTCGATGCGGCCGAGCACGGCCAGGAGTTGCGCGTCTTCGCCTACAGGCTCGCTCTGACGCTGCCGCTGCTGGCCCTGGCCGGATGGCTCCTGCTCAAGCGGCGGCAGACCCGCAATTGGCCGTTCGTCTGGGGCTTCGCCATAGCGGCGGCCTTCGCCTTCTTCGTCGAACTCGTGCCGTATACGCCGAGCTACGGCGGCTACGTGCATTACGGCGTCGGCGTGATCGCGACGCTGGTCGCGGGCCGCGCAACGATCAATGCGCTCCACGCCTACCGCGCGCGACTGGCCGCGGTGGAAGACCGTCCGGACGCGGAACGGCGCACCGAGATCGCTACCGATCAGGCCCTTGCGCGGCTGGCCAGGAAGGCATGTCCCGGCTGCGAACGGCCGATCGCCCTGGACGAAGCGAGCACGAACTTCTGCCCCCATTGCGGCCTCGGCCTCTTCGCGGATTGCCCGGCCTGCGCACAGCGCAAGAGCACCTTCGAGCGCTTCTGTCGGGCCTGCGGAACCCGAAGCCCGGGCCTTCCCGGCACCGTTCCGTAAGTCGGCTTCCGGCTTAGATCCGCGCGCTTATGAGCGCTCTCCGCCGGAGTGGACGCCGGTTCGGCGGAGAGCGCGCGCCCCAATACAGCGGCTCGAGCGTTGGGCTGCTCTGTCGAGCCGGTGGAGCCGGAGAGCGGAAGGCTTCACCCCCCGGCGGCCCGTCTCAGACGTTGTCGCCCCGGATCGCCGCGATCACGGCATCGGTGACTTGCCGGGTGGTGGCCGTGCCGCCAAGATCCGGCGTGTGCAGGTTCGGATCCGCGGTCACCCGCTCGACCGCGCGCATCAGCCGATCGGCGGCGGGCGCCTCGCCGAGATGCTCCAGCATCTGGCACGCCGTCCAGAAGGTCGCGACCGGGTTGGCGATCCCCTTGCCGGTGATATCAAAGGCCGAGCCGTGGATCGGCTCGAACATCGACGGGAAGGTGCGCTCGGGGTTGATGTTCGCGGTCGGCGCGATGCCAAGCGAGCCCGCCAGCGCCGCCGCGAGGTCCGAGAGGATGTCGGCGTGCAGGTTCGTCGCCACAATCGTGTCGAGGGTCTGCGGCTTCACCACCATGCGCATCGTCATGGCGTCGACCAGCATCTTGTCCCAGGTAACGTCGGGGAAGTCTTGTGCCACCTCGGCGGCGATCTCGTCCCACATCACCATGGCGTGGCGCTGGGCGTTCGACTTGGTCACCACGGTCAGTAACTTGCGCGGGCGGGTTTGAGCCAACCGGAACGCGTAGCGGATGATGCGGTCGACCCCGGAGCGGGTCATCATCGAGACATCGGTGGCGACCTCGTTGGCGTGGCCCTGGTGGACCCGGCCACCGACGCCGGCATACTCGCCCTCCGAGTTCTCGCGCACGATCACCCAGTCGAGTTCCGGCCCCGAGACGTGGCGCAGCGGGCTGGTGATGCCCGGCAGGATGCGGGTCGGGCGGACGTTGGCGTACTGATCGAACGGCTGGCAGATCGCGAGCCGCAGGCCCCAGAGGGTGATGTGGTCGGGCACGTCCGGCGCGCCGACCGCCCCGAAGAAGATCGCGTCGTGGTTGCGGATCTGGTCGCGGCCGTCCGCCGGCATCATGACGCCGTGCGCCTTGTAGTAATCCGAGCCCCAGTCGAAATGGTCGAACTGGAACCGGAAGGTGCCGGTCTTCTCGGCCAGCACATCGAGCACCTCGATGCCAGCGGCGATGACTTCAACGCCGATGCCGTCCGCCGGAATGGCCGCGATGGTGTAGGTCTTCATGGTGGGTCTCCGGGTCAAAAGGATTCCGTGCAGGGCGACCGCGAAGGTCAGGCTCGCGGAGAACGGAGCAGGCCGGCCACGACCATCAGGCCGCCCGCGAAGCTACCGGTCCGGTCCTTGATCCAGCGGATCATCCACGGTCCGACGACGACGCCGAGATTGCCGATCGCTTTGATGCCGGCCGCCGTGGCCGGGCCGGACAGGAACATCGCCGGATCGCACAGACCATCCGCATCAATACGGCCGACGCGGCCCTCAAGGCCATGCGCCAGCATCGCATCCGGGCCCTGAACGAGCTGCTGCTGGAACGCTGCGGGCTTAAGCACCTGTAGCGCGTCATGGGCTGCGGACCGAGCGCCGGCCTACCGCACCCGCAGGGATCCCCGATGCCGCGCCGGCCAGGGGAAGCGGCGCCAGCCCCTCTTGCGCCCGAACGAGCGGCGCGGATCTGGCTGAGCCGCGTCCGCGAACCGCCCGACAGCCCGCGGCGCGTGGGCGGCGCCGATGGCCACCAGTACCGCGACGGCGATCAGGGCGACCAGCGTCGCGCCCCAGAACAGGTTCTCGAACATCGCGCGTACCGCCGCCGAGGAGCTTTGCCTCATCGATATTAAAGCACAGACGTTTGCCTCTCGTCGGCAGTGACAACACTGTTTTCGTCGACCATCTGTGGATATCGGCACGATGTCCCACGCTGGCACGCAAATCCCGGATCAGATGCGAGGCTCGGCTGCAAAGCCCAAGCCGATGACGCCGGGCGGGGCGCAGGGCTGATCGTCGATTCCGGGGCTCGCTCTGTGGCCCACCCAAGATGGGCCGTTGGCCTCGACGGACCGGCGCGTGATGTCCGATCCGGCGAAGACGCTCTCATGCACCAAACCGGTCTCCACTTCGACGGAT
This sequence comes from Methylobacterium sp. GC_Met_3, assembly GCF_026540775.1. Classification (NCBI taxonomy): domain Bacteria; kingdom Pseudomonadati; phylum Pseudomonadota; class Alphaproteobacteria; order Hyphomicrobiales; family Methylobacteriaceae; genus Methylobacterium; species Methylobacterium sp. GC_Met_3. The sequence goes on along the minus strand of NZ_JALNUL010000001.1, from coordinate 667,954 downwards.
CGGAAGACGGCACCGGCGCGACTAAAATTGCAGCCGTTGTGCGCGCGAGGGCTTCACGCACGCCTCATTCACGTGAGGCCTGACACCTGCATAGATGCTCTCGCGGGCTGATCCGGCCGAGATCTGTTGTGTTCGATCCTTGCTTTCGAACGCGGAAATCCGACGTTATTTAAACGTAAGATAGCGCACATTAACGGCGGTCATGGAATTCCTGATCCATGGCAAGTGCGGGTACCCCGATATCGCAGTACGTCATCACCGCCCGGGGGCAGACGGGTCATATCCGCCAGACCAGGGTCCGAGCCGCGAGTGCGGTTGTGCTCGCCAGAACCTGGATCGCCGCCGGTTATGAGGCGGTGCAGATCGTCGACCCCCTGGGACACGTCCTCAGCCCGGAGCGATACCGGGTCAAGATCATGAACGGCGGCCGGTTTTTCCGCTGAACCTGTCCGGACACGGCGGGATGCGGCCCTTCTGCTGTCGCGCGTGAGGCGGACGATCGGGTCCCGGAGAATTTACGAAGCGTTCATGCTCTGGGTGTCCCATCCGGTCCTCAGAGGCCGAAACGAGGACGCGATGCCGAGCGACACGATGAGAGCGCTCTCCGCCGAAGGTGACGTTGGTTCGGTGCACGGGAACGCGTCACGACACGGTTTTGGAGCCATCCGCGATACAGCTGCGATCGGAACCGTCTCCGAGACGCAGGGCCCGATCCTGGAGCCCTGGCGCATCCTGGCGCTCGCGCTGATCGTCGCCGCCGGCATGCTGTTCGTCCATCTGGTTGTTCCCGCCGACGCCTCCGAGGATCCGGCCGGGGCGACCCCAGCTGCAATCCTCAGCCCGCAGCCGTAGATCGACCGCACTGCGGATCCTATTCGCCCGGCGCCCGGGGGCCGCCGGCCTTATCGAGGGCGGTTGCGGCGGCGACCAGATCGCGCCGCGCCTGGGCGATCGCCGTGGTCTTCTCGGCCCGCTGCGCGTTGAGCGCTTCGAGGAACGCGGTCCAGTCGGCTCGGGCAGTCGTCGGGATCACCCCGTCGAGCCGCTGGCGGAGTTCGGCGACCCGGCTGTCCGCCGTCGCCTGGGGTGCCGCGACGTCGGCGTCGTACACGCCGACGGCGCAGGTCTGATCACCGGCCTTGGTGTAATACGTCGTCTTGGGCTCTTCGACGGTGCTGCCCGGCTTCGGGAACAGGTAGCGGATCACCGCGATCTGTCCGGGCCTGGCGGTCTCCATCATGGTCCGGATGAAGTGGTTGCCCGTCCTGTCATGCAGGTCGTGGACATCGTGACCCTTCAAGATCGGGTTCGGGTGAGCCGACATGACGCCGTCCGGTCCGACGCAGAACACGTAGGTGTCGGCGGTGCGGAAGCCCCGGGCCCCGTCGGTGAAGTCCTGCAAGGCCTGCGCCCTGTCGGCCGCGAGCGCCCGATCGACCCGATGGAGCATCCAGGACGCGAAACCGTTCGGGCTCGGATCGTCGCAGGCGGTGGGTGCCTCGCCGTCGCCGCATGCCCAGGCGGAGCCCGTCGATGCCAGCCCGAGCAGCAGCCCGGCCGCAAGCGTTACAGCTTTCAGCATCACGACGCGCCCCTCGAAAGCAGCATATTTCTGCGAATCGCCGCCATCAGAGACTGCATTCGCCGGCTTGGCAAGCGGCGAAGACAGTTTTCATGCGATCGTCGGTCCAGCTGAATTCGAGGCCGGCCTATTGCAGCGGCAGCGGGATCGCCTCGACCGCGACCTCGCCGATCCCGTGGGCCGCCAGCGCGGTGCGCAGGGGATCGGTCAGGCAGGTCCCGGCCGTGAACGCCCCGTGTGCGGCACCGTGCCCCTCCGCCGCCCGCGGCGCGGAGCCGATCAGCTGCACGACGCGCCGGGCGATGGCCGGCGCCGGATCGATCCAGGTCACCGGCCAGGGCGCCAGGGCTTCGAGGCGCGGCAGCAGCAGGGGATAGTGCGTGCAGGCGAGGCAGACCACGTCGGTGCGCTGCCCGTCCGCCTCGGTGACGAAGCAGGGCGCGATCTCGGCCGCGAGAACGGCATCGTCGACGGGAAAACCGGCGAGTTCGGCCTCGGCATAGCTGGCGAGGTTCTGCGCGCCGACCAGCGTGACCGTACAGGCCTCGGCATAGGTGGCGATCAGGTCGCGCGTGTAGGAGCGGGCCACCGTCCCGGGGGTCGCCAGCAGGGAGACGAGGCGCGAGCGCGTGGCCGCAGCGGCCGGCTTGATCGGCGGCACGACGCCGACGAACGGGGTCGTGAAGCGCTGCCGCAGGGCGGGCAGCACCACGGTGGAGGCTGTGTTGCAGGCGATCACCACGAGATCGGGCCGGTGGGTCGCGACCAGCCGCTCCATCACGGTCAGCACCCGGGCGACGAGGGCCGCCTCGGTGAGGCGGCCGTACGGGAAGGCGGCATCGTCGCCGACATAGACGTAGCGGGCGTCCGGCCGGGCGCGCCGCACGGCATCGAGCACGGTGAGGCCACCGAGCCCGGAATCGAACACCAGGATGGTCGGCTCGGCGGCGCCGCGCAGAGCCGCGGCAGAGAGGCTGGCGCCGGCCATCAGATCGATCCGCATGTGACGTCCGGACTCCTCGCAAGGATCCCGAGAATCGGCCTCGCTGGTTAAGGCGGTGTCACTGCGGCGAGAGAAAGACCCGTGATCCCCAACGCGCGGTGTTAACCGCGCCGCGGCGTCGGCGAACCGCCGTCGAACGACACATGCCAGCCGGACTCCGCCTGCGGAGGTTGTCTGACCTCGGCCAAGACATATCTTCTGCGCGCCAACCCAGGACCAAGGAAACGGTTCTCGGGGCGGCGAGAAAAAGGGAACGCTCCTCATGGCAGCGACGGCCGCACTGCGCACGGACGACACACACGCGCCCGGAGCGCCGGCTTTCCCGCCGCCGCCCGTCTCGGCTCGTCCGATCGACCGGGCCGCCTGGATCGCCGCCTTCCGACAGGTCCGGAGCGAGACCGAGTGCCGCGCGGCGCCGCTCTCCGCCGAGGACCAGCAGGTCCAGTCCATGGCGGATGCCAGCCCGACCAAGTGGCACCGGGCCCATGTGACGTGGTTCTTCGAGCAGTTCCTGCTGCGTGAGCACCTGCCGGGCTACACCATCTACGACGAGCGGCTGCACTACCTGTTCAACTCGTACTACGTGGCGGCCGGCCCCCGGCAGCCGCGCATCCAGCGGGGCATGATCACCCGCCCGACCATGGCGGAGGTCACGGCCTACCGGGCCCATATCGATCAGGCGGTCGAGTCACTCCTGGGCCAAACCTCCGAGCGCGCACTGGAGGCGATCCTGCCGATCCTGGAGATCGGGCTCTACCACGAGCAGCAGCATCAGGAGCTCCTGCTCACCGACATCCTGCACGCCTTCGCGCAGAACCCACTGAATCCGGCCTACGACCCGAACTGGCGCTTCCCGAAGGCTGCGGCGCACCCGGGCCAGACCCGGCTCGACCGGGGCATCGCCTGGATCGGGCACGAGGGACCGGGCTTCTCCTTCGACAATGAATCGCCCCGCCACGAGACGCTGATTCAGGCCGGTCGGATCGACCGGGCATTGGTGACCAACCGCCAGTGGCTCGCCTTCATGGAGGACGGCGGCTACGCCAAGCCCGAGCTGTGGCTGTCGGACGGCTGGTATGCCGGTCCGACCGAGGGCTGGGAGGCGCCGGGCTATTGGCGCCGGACCAGTGACGGCTGGGCGACCATGACGCTCGCCGGCGAGCGCCCGGTGGATCTCGACGCGCCGGTCACCCACATCAGCTACTACGAGGCCGACGCCTACGCCCGCTGGACCGGCCGCTTCCTGCCGACCGAGTTCGAGTGGGAGGTCGCGGCCCGGGACGGCGGCCTGCCGGACGCGTTCGGCCTCGTCTGGCAATGGACCCGCAGCGCCTACGTCGCCTATCCGGGCTACCGGCCGTTGCCGGGTGCCCTGGGCGAGTACAACGGCAAGTTCATGAACAACCAGTTCGTGCTGCGCGGCTCTTCGGTGGCCACATCGGACGGTCATGCAAGGCTGCCGTACCGCAACTTCTTCTATCCGCATCAGCGCTGGCAGTTCACCGGACTGCGCCTCGCCGATGCCGCCTGACGCGCCCCGGAGCGACCCGTGACCATCAACCCGACGTTTTCCGATCCGACACCGGTCGCACCGGCCTTCCTCGATGACGTGCGCGAAGGCCTGTCCCGCCCGCAGAAAGCGCTCTCGCCAAAGTACTTCTACGACGCGGCCGGATCCGACCTGTTCGAGAAGATCACCCGGCTGCCGGAATACTACCCGACCCGCACCGAGATCGGGATCCTGGACGGGCGCGGGCCGGAGATCGCCGCGCTGCTGCCGGCGGGCGCCGCCTTGGTCGAGTTCGGCAGCGGCTCGACGGTGAAGCTGCGCCGCCTGCTGCGGCACCTCGACAAGCTGGCGGCCTACGTGCCGGTCGATGTCTCCGGCGAGTTTTTACGCGCGCAGGCCGAGACCTTGAGCGCCGATTTCCCGCACCTGCGCGTCGAGCCGGTGGTGGCCGACTTCACCCGGGATTTCGACCTGCCCGAGAGCCTCGCGGGCCTGCCGCGGGCCGGCTTCTTCCCCGGCTCGACGATCGGCAACTTCGAGCCCGAGGAGGCCGAAGCGCTGCTCGCCCGGTTCGGGCGGATCCTGGGATCAGGGGCTCACATGATCGTGGGTGTCGATCTCGTGAAGGACGCAGGCACCCTTGAAAGCGCCTACGACGATGCCGAAGGCGTCACCGCGGCGTTCAATCTCAACCTCCTGACACGCATCAACCGCGAGCTCGGGGGCGGCTTCGACCTCGACGCCTTCACCCATCGGGCCGTGTTCAACCCGCAGGCTTCGCGGATCGAAATGCACCTCGTCGCCCGCGACGCCCAGGACGTGGCGATAGGCTCGGACACCTTCGCGTTCGCGGCCGGCGAGACGATCCACACGGAGAGCAGCTACAAGTACACGGTCGAGACCTTCCGGGCCCTGGCCGAGCGCGCCGGCTGGCGGTGGATCCAGGTTTGGACGGACGCGGACGGCCTGTTCTCGGTCCACGCCCTGCGGCTGGATTGAGGGTCGGGGCCACGGCCGGGCCGATGAGGTTCCGGCCACCCGGGTTCATCCTCGTCGCCCCCGCACTCGGTGCGCTGGCGGGCCTGCTCTATGGGGCGATCTTCGACGTCGGCCCCCTGGCCGGCGCGGCGATCCGCGGCGCGATCATCGGCACGCCGATCATGCTGTACGAGCGGCGGCTCCTGTTTCCGGTCCTGCGGGAGCGGATCCGGGGGCTCGCCACGCCGCTGTTCCTGCTCGCCACCGTGGCGCTCTACGTCGCACTGATCGTGGCCGGGAACGCGCTCGCCAGCACCGTGCTCAACCGCCTGGTCCGCTTCATGTACAGCGAGCGGAACGCGATGCTGATGACTGATACCGGGCTGCTCTACGCGCTCGCCATCTCGGCCGTCGTGGTGTTCGTGTTTAGGGTCCGCGACCTGATCGGTCCGGGGGTGTTCGCCAACCTGCTGATCGGGCGCTACCACCGGCCGATCAGCGAGGAGCGAATCTTCCTGTTCCTCGACGTGACCGGCTCGACCCAGTTCGCCGACCAGCACGGCGACCGGGAGGCGCAGGCCTATCTCGGACAGGTGTTCAACGCCCTGGCGCTACCGGTCTCCCGGGCCCGCGGCTCGATCGACGATTATATCGGCGATCTGGCGCTGGTGACGTGGACGATGGAGCGCGGTGTCCGCGATGCCGCCTGCTTGCGTTGCGTGTTCGATTTCGAAGCACGCCTCGCCGCCGAGGCCGAAGCATGGCGCAACCGCTTCGGGCAGGTGCCTGAATTCCGCGCGGCCTTGCATTGCGGCCCGGTGGTCACCGCCGAGATCGGACTGGAGCGACACAAGATCGCGTATTTCGGAGACGTGGTGAACACGACCGCGCGGCTGGAGGCCCTGTCCAAGACGCTGGGAGTCCACGTGTTGGTCTCGGCCGATCTCCTCGACCGGATCGGGCCGCTGCCCGGCAACCTTGTCGCGGAGGATCTCGGCGACCACACCCTGCGCGGGCGGGAGGCACCCCTGGCGGTCGCGGCGATCAGGCGCCGCCCATCCGGGGTCGACAGGGCCAGGTGAGGCCGGGGAGGGCGCACGCGCCTGTCCCCGGTATCCCCGCTGTCAGCGGCGCGGAGCCGTCAGTTCAGGTAGGTGCGGATCCAGTTGGGGGACAGGATCTCGCCCTCCTCGGTGATGATCCAGGGCTGCTTGGCCGGGTCGCCCAGGGCGCCGGCGGCGGCCTTGATCGCCTCGCGCAGGGTGTTGAACCGCTCGGGCTGCGCCAGCGGGGCGCTCGCCGGGACCGTACGCCAGATCGTCAGATCGGCGGGCCGTTCCAGAGCTTCGGTTTCCATCGGTACTCGTCCTTCCGAACCGTGTGCGACCGTTCAGATACCCACCGCCGGCCTGAGCCAGCTCGACGCGGGGATCGAGGGTCTGAGCGTCAAAGCAAGCATCTCTGCGGCGGCTTTGCGATCAATTCGGGCGGTTTCCGAAACCAGCGTCCTCCGCGTAAGCACGATGGACGCAGCGGTCGCGTTTTCCCAGTCCGTATTAAGCGCGTACGCGTTGCCGAGAACTTGCGAGAATTGTGGTCCTCGAATGATGACCATTTCGTTAGCCAGTCTGTTCCGCCTGCCCGTGTGTGCCAGAACACGTCTGAGGCTCACAGGCGGCGGTACGCACCTGTGTTGACGCTTCGATCCTGAACGCGCACTTAAGACCCGCGCCTGCCGGAGCCGACCTCCGGTTCTCTCTCGGAGACATCCGTGCCGGATCGTACCGTGCGCTTCGTGCTCGCCGCGGTTCTGGTCCTGCTGGCGCTGTACGTGGCCCAGCCCTACCTGCAGCCATTGCTCTATTCCGCGGACACGCCCCGGGCCGTGACCGCCCGCGGCGATCTCGCGCAGTCCGAGCAGGCCACGATCCGGCTGTTCGAGCAGGCAAGCCCGTCGGTGGTCCACGTCTTCGCGCAAGGCGCGGCGCAGAACCGCGACCTGCTCGACCTCGACGACGAGGGCGGCGAGCAGCAGGGCGGCGGCACCCAGACCGGCACCGGCTTCGTCTGGGACGGGGCCGGCCACATCGTCACCAACACCCACGTCGTCCAGAACGCGGCGCAGAGCGGGGGCTCCGTCTCGGTCCGGCTGAGCGACGGCACCGTGGCGTCGGCGAGCCTGGTCGGGCTCGCGCCAAGCTACGATCTCGCGGTCCTGCGGCTGGGCCGAGTGACGCACATGCCGCCGCCGCTGGCGATCGGCACCTCGGCGGACCTCAAGGTCGGGCAATCGACCTTCGCGATCGGCAACCCGTTCGGCCTCGACCACACCCTGACCACCGGCGTCATCAGCGCCGTCCGGCGGCGGATGCCGACCAGCGAGGGGCGGGAGGTGTCGGGCGTGATCCAGACCGATGCGGCGATCAACCCCGGCAATTCCGGCGGGCCGCTGCTCGATTCCGCGGGCCGGCTGATCGGCGTCAACACCGCGATCGTGTCACCCTCCGGGGCGAGCGCCGGCATCGGCTTCGCGATCCCCGTGGACGTGGTGAACCGGATCGTTCCGGAGCTGATCAAGGTCGGCCGGGTGCGCAATCCCGGCATCGGCATCATCGCCGCCCAAGAGGCCGCAACCGCGCGGCTCGGCATCGACGGGGTGGTGATCGTGCGGGTTCTGCCCGGCTCGCCCGCCGCCCAGGCCGGCCTGCGCGGCGTCAATTCGCAGACCGGCGATCTCGGAGACGTGATCGTGGAAGCCAACGGCAATACGGTCCATCGGCTGGCCGACCTCACCGCGGCGATCGAGGAGGCGGGGCTCGGCGCGGCCGTCACCCTGAAGGTCGAGCGCGACGGCCGGATCCGGCAGGTCCGGATCACCACGACGGATGTGGCGGAGAATCGCCAGTGAAGGCCCTGCTGCTCCCGATCCTCTTCGCCCTCGGCGCCGCCGGAGCCGCGCGCGCCGCCGAGCAACCGGCGCGCTCGCGCCTATGCCCGGAAGACCTGCCCGAGGGCGTGCGGCTGCCGCCGCAGCCCGGCTGCGCGGCCGGCACCCGGCCCGCACCGACCCGCCGGGAGGGAGTCTACGATCTGGGCGACGGCACGACCGTGCGGATCGGCGGCCATGCCTCGGCCACGTACGGCGTGCGGCGCTGACCATGGCGCTGTTTGCCGGCCTGCTCGCATGCCTGACGCTCTGGTGGCTGTCGAAGAACAAAGACGGCCTCGGCCGGCGGCTGAGACGCGCCCTCGGCCAGGGGCTCGGTGCCGTGATGGGCGGAACGCGGACGCTCGGCGCGGTGTCGCTGCTGGCGGGCGGCTTTCTGCTCCTGCACGGAAACCTCGTCCTGGCGGCGCTGCTCGGCCTGAGCGGCGTCTGGATGATCGAGGGACAGGACTCGATGACGGCGCGGCTGCGCCGCTTGATCCGGTCGGGGGCCGCGAACAATCCCCGTGATCCTCAGAATCCCCTTTATTCCGACACGGCCCCAGCGCCGCGCGATCCCCCAGCGCCGCGCGATCCCTACGAGTCCCAGGATCGTCGCTTCCGCACGACGCTGATCGAGGCGCATCTGCGCCCCGACGGCAGCCTGCGCACCGGCCGCGTGACCGGTGGGCCTCAGGCGGGGGTGTGGCTCGACGCCATGCCGACCGACGCGGTCGTCAATTTGCTGCGGCTCTGCCGGGTTCGCGACCCGATGGGCGTCGCCTTGCTAGAGCCGTATCTCGACCGCCGGGCGCCCGGTTGGCGTGTAGACGCTGAGCGTGATGGCGACCCGGGGTCGCGCCGCCCGCCGAACCCAGGGGCGCTGACGCAGGAGGAGGCGTACCAGATCCTGGGGCTTCAGCGCGGGGCGACCGCTGAGCAGATCCGGACGGCCCACCGGTCGCTGATGAAGCGCGCCCACCCCGACCAGGGGGGAAGCGCCGAGGGTGCGGCGCGCGTCAACGCCGCCCGGGACAGGCTTTTGAACCGACATCGCTGATACTCCACGCGCGTTGTCAGAAAATGGATGGGTCTCGGCCGCGGGCGAACAGCGTCGCGGCACATCCTGCCGGCGCTGGACGCGCCGGCCGGTCCTCGTCGATCAGCTCCGGGTCGCGAAGCAGCTGAAGCCGCTGCGCTTCAGGGCCGAGCAGGCGTCCTGCGCGGAATCTTGCTCGGCGAAGCCCGAGAAGCGGGCGCGGAACAGGGTGGTGCCGCCGTGCTCGACCTTGACCGTGTAGGGGGCCGCCTTCGACAGGCTGCCGCCGACCTTGGCGCGGGCCTCCGAGAGCATCGAGCGGGCCTTGGTCTCGTCGTCCATGGCGCCGAGCTGGATCACCCAGGCGGTCGGCACGACGCGGGCGCCGGACACCGCCTTCGGCGGCTCGTCGCGCTCGACCGAGGCCACGCGCGCCACCGTCTTGCTGGCACCGGGGAAGGGCGCCTGGGCGCTGCTCGCGCCGGCATAAGCCTGGGCGGTCTTCGGGATGCCCTGCGGTCCAACCTTCCACGTGCCGCCGGGCGTCGTGGTGGTGCCCTTCGGCGCGAGATCGAGAGGCTCGCCGGTGGTGCCGGTGGTCTCGACATCCTCGTCGTCCGCGGAGGCGACCTGCGTGCGGGTCCGCGACACGCCGTCGGCGACGACCGCCGGGCGGGCGCGCTCGGCGACCTCGGTGGTGGGCGCCGAGATCCGGGCACCGGCATAGGCGCGCGGCAGGCTGGAGCGGACGAGGTCGGCCATGATCCGGTCGCGGCCCGCGCCGGACTTGCCGCCCAGCACGATCGCCACGATCTGACGGCCCTCGGATTTCGCCGCCGTCATCAAGTTGAAGCCGGAATCCCGGGTGTAGCCGGTCTTGATCCCGTCCACACCCTGGACGTTGCCCAGCAGGTGGTTGTGGTTGCCGATGACCCGACCCCGGAACGCGAAGGACCGGGTCTGGAAGTAGCGGTAATAGTGCGGGAAGCGGTCCTGGATCGCCCGGGCCAGCACGGTGAGATCCCGGGCCGTGGTGAGCTGATCGGGATCGGGCAGGCCCGAGGCGTTGGCGTAGTGCGTCCGGCTCATGCCGAGGGCATGGGCCTTGGCGGTCATCATCTGGGCGAAACGCTCCTCGGAGCCCGCGATGTTCTCGCCGATGGCGCAGGCCACGTCGTTGGCCGACTTGGTCACGATCGCCTTGATGGCGTCCTCGACCGCGATGGTCTGGCCGGGCCGCAGGCCGAGCTTCGAGGGGGCCTGGGCGGCGGCATGGGCCGAGATGGTCAGATCGGAATCGAGGGCGAACTTGCCGCGCTCCATCTGCTCGAACAGCAGGTAGAGGGTCATCACCTTGGTGATCGAGGCGGGATGGCGCAGCGCATCCTCGTTGACCGCGTGGAGGGTCTTGCCGCTCTTCACGTCCACTACCATGGCGGCGTAGGGCGGGTTGTAGCCGCCACCGGCCGCGCGGGCGTGGTGGTGGTGCCGTCCACGCCGGGCTTCGGCCGGGGCGGCGAGGGTGGACAGAACCGCGGCGGCCAGGATCGCGGCCGGCAGCGCGGGAATCGTCCGAGAGCGGCCTACTACGCTACGCATCACGCCTGATTGCCTCGCGAGACCGGCACGCGCCGGTCGTGTCCCTAGAGCGGAGCGGCGCCGGTCGCGTGGCCCCGCTGCATCACCGCAGAGTTAGGCAAGTGCAGTTACAGGCCCGTTAATGCGATCGCCGCGCGTATCGGGTTGTTGCGTTTCTGCTGATGGTTGCGGGCCGGGCAGCGAACCCGCGACACGCCCCCAGCCGCAGAACGGGGAGGGCGAAGTGCGCCCCGCCGAGTCCGCGCTACACCCGAATTGTCGCCGCTTGACGCTGCCGGACGCGGCGCACACAGTCGGTGTCAGATCCGATACAGCCACCCGGCCCCGACGAGCCGGCGGCGGCCGGGAGTTCGGCCATGCTGACGCGCGCGCCACCTGTCTTTTCCGGATCCGGCCAGCGTCGGCGCGCCGGGGCGGCGGCTCGGCATCACCGGACGGACCCTCGGGATCGCGTGGGCCACTTCCATCAAGCGGGGCCTCGACGATCGTGCGGCCACGGCCCGGACCCGCGACGCAACCCGCGATCCGGCCAAGATGCCAGCGGTCCAGTCCGCGTCTCTCGAGCGGGCCAGGTTACACCCGACCGCGCGTTCGGCCGTGACGGCAGACCAGAACGGGGTGCTCACCGCCGATCTGATGCGGTCGCCCGCACCCCACCCCACCCGGGCGCATTAGCGGATCGGCGGCCGTGCGGCAGTCGCAAGCTCAGCGGGACGGACAAGTGCGCGCAGGCGTCTGGCGAAGTCGGCTCACCGTCTGTAGATTAGTGACAGAGGAGCCGCGCGTTGCTCCCGGCAGGGCCAGGACGGGATCGGCCTTCGCAGTCGGCGACGCCCGCTCCAATCGAGGGATCGGTTCGACGCACATGACTCAGGTCCCCCTACAGGGCACCGCACGTTCGATGGGGATTGCGCGGCCGGTCACGGCCTCTGGCTCGCGCGCGCCGGGCGGCGACGACCGGTCCAACACCGCGATCATCACCCGCACCAAGACCCGGACGAAGCGACCGAGCCTCTACCGGGTCCTGCTCCTGAACGACGACTACACGCCGATGGAATTCGTCGTGCTGGTGGTCGAACGCTTCTTCAACAAGAGCCACGAGGACGCCTACCAGATCATGATGCACGTGCATCAGAACGGGGTCGGCGAGTGCGGGGTGTTCACCTACGAGGTGGCGGAGACCAAGGTGACGCAGGTCATGGACTTCGCACGCAAACACCAACATCCTCTCCAGTGCGTTATGGAAAAAAAGTAGGCGCCGTTCGCGGTAGGCACGAAGGACAGAGGCCAGCTTTGCCAAGCTTCTCACGCAGCCTAGAACAAGCTCTCCACCGCGCCCTGGCGCTCGCGGGAGAGCGCCGGCACGAATACGCGACGCTGGAGCACCTCCTGCTCGCCCTCGTGGACGATCAGGACGCGGCCGCGGTCATGCGCGCCTGCAACGTCGAGGTCGACACGCTCAAGCGGAGCTTGATCGACTACGTCGACACGGAACTGTCCAACCTCACCGGCGACGGCCGGCAGGACGCCAAGCCCACGGCCGGGTTTCAGCGGGTGATCCAGCGCGCGGTGATCCACGTCCAGTCCTCCGGCCGCGAGGAAGTGACCGGGGCGAACGTGCTGGTGGCGATCTTCGCCGAGCGCGAGAGTCACGCCGCCTACTTCCTGCAGGAGCAGGACATGACCCGCTACGACGCGGTCAACTACATCAGCCACGGCATCGCCAAGCGCCCCGGCGCTTCCGAATCGAAGCCGGTGCGCGGCGCCGAGGAAGAGGGGGCTGCGGAGCGTCCGAGCGACGACGGCGATCCCCGCGGCGCCAAGAAGAAGGGCGACGCGCTGGACGCCTACTGCGTCAACCTCAACAAGAAGGCCCGCGACGGCAAGATCGACCCGCTGATCGGCCGCCATACCGAAGTCGAGCGCACGATCCAGGTCCTGTGCCGCCGGCAGAAGAACAACCCGCTGCTGGTGGGCGACCCCGGCGTCGGCAAGACCGCGATCGCGGAAGGGCTCGCACGCAAGATCATCCAGCACGAGGTGCCGGAGGTCCTGGCCGATGCGACCGTGTTCTCCCTCGACATGGGCACGCTGCTCGCCGGCACCCGCTACCGGGGCGACTTCGAGGAGCGCCTCAAGCAGGTGATGAAGGAGATCGAAGCGCACCCGAACGCGATCATGTTCATCGACGAGATTCACACGGTGATCGGTGCCGGTGCGACCTCGGGCGGGGCCATGGACGCGTCGAACCTGCTCAAGCCCGCTCTGGCCTCCGGCACCCTGCGCTGCATCGGCTCGACCACCTACAAGGAGTACCGCCAGTACTTCGAGAAGGATCGCGCCCTGGTCCGCCGCTTCCAGAAGATCGACGTCAACGAGCCGTCGATCCCGGACACGATCGAAATTGTGAAGGGGCTGCGCCCGTATTTCGAGGAGTTCCACAAGCTCAAGTACACGACCGAGGCCGTGAAGGCCGCGGTGGAGCTGTCGGCCCGCTACATCAACGACCGCAAGCTGCCCGACAAGGCGATCGACGTGATCGACGAGACCGGTGCCTCGCAGATGCTGGTGCCGGAGGCGCGCCGCAAGCGCGTCATCGGCATCAAGGAGATCGAGGCGACCATCGCCACGATGGCGCGGATCCCGCCCAAGACCGTCTCCAAGGACGACGCGGTGGTGCTCCAGCATCTCACCGAAAACCTGAAGCGCGTGGTTTACGGCCAGCCGAACGCGATCGAGGCCCTGACTTCGGCGATCAAGCTGGCCCGGGCCGGCCTGCGCGACCCGGATAAGCCGATCGGCTCGTACCTGTTCGCGGGTCCGACCGGCGTCGGCAAGACCGAGGCCGCCAAGCAGCTCGCCTCGTCGCTGGGCGTCGAGATGCTGCGCTTCGACATGTCGGAATACATGGAGCGCCACACGGTGAGCCGCCTGATCGGCGCGCCCCCCGGCTATGTCGGCTTCGACCAGGGCGGCCTGCTCACCGACGGAATCGACCAGCACCCGCACTGCGTGCTCCTGCTCGACGAGATCGAGAAGGCGCATCCGGACCTGTTCAACATCCTGCTGCAGGTGATGGACCACGGGAAGCTGACCGACCACAACGGCAAGCAGGTTGATTTCCGCAACGTCATCATCATCATGACCACCAACGCGGGCGCCTCGGACCTCGCGAAGTCGGCCTACGGCTTCACCCAGACGAAGCGCACGGGCGACGACGTGGAGGCGATCAACAAGCTGTTCGCGCCGGAATTCCGCAACCGTCTCGACGCGATCATCTCTTTCGGCCACCTGCCGAAGGAAGTGGTGGCGAAGGTGGTGGACAAGTTCGTGCTTCAGCTCGAGGCGCAACTCGCCGACCGCAACGTCACGATCGAGCTCTCCGACGAGGCCCGCGCGTGGCTGGTCGAGCATGGCTATGACGATGCCATGGGGGCCCGCCCGATGGCGCGGCTGATCCAGTCGACCATCAAGACGCCGCTCGCCGACGAGGTGCTGTTCGGCAAGCTGAAGGATGGCGGCGCGGTCCGGGTGATCGTGCGCAAGCCGGAGGACGAGGAGGCCAAGGCCGGTGCCAAGGACAGCCTGGGCTTCGAATTCCCGGCCGGTCCCGTGACGCCCAAGCCGGAGGCCGACGTGACCAACGCCGCCAAGCGCCACAAGCGGGCCAAGCCCCGCACCGCGACGCGGAAGAAGACGCCCAAGGACGACAAGGGCGGCGGTGGCGGCTCGGGCGGCGGCGTCCGGACCGTGCCGAAGGTGCCACTCGTGCGCGCCTAATGGTGTGCATGCCGGCCGGCGGCCTTCCAGACTAGGAATTGCCGGTCTATGACCGCCGCGACGCGACAGCGCCGCGGCGAGGAGGCGTCCGATGACCGACAACCTGCACGAGGGTCCGCTCTCGCCCGTCGCGCAGACGGCACCGTCCAGGAAGCCGACCTGGCGGGAGGAGCGGCGTCTGCGCCGCCGCCGCCGGAAGCGCGGTGAAGAGATCCTGGCCTGGTTTCTCGTGCCGCTGATCTGCGTCGGCCTCTACCTGGGCGTCAGTGCGGGATTCAGCTTCTTCGGGACATCGCCGGGTCAGGTCTGGGACCAGTTGATGCAGGTCAAGGCGATGATGGAGAAGCGCTCCAGTACCCCGGGCGCGCGAGGCTAGAGCCAGCCCTCCGTTCGCCGGCTCCGGGGTCTGATCGAGGAGCCGCCATGCAACCGACCCGACGCGCGCTTCTCGCCGCTCCGCTGCTCGCGGCCCCGGCGCTTCGCACGGCGGCGAGCGGCGGCAGCGTGGTGGTGGTCGGCGCCGGATCGGCGGGTCTGGCGGCGGCGTCTCGCTTGCGAGCTGCGGGCCAGAGCGTCACGCTCCTGGAGGCGCGGGACCGCATCGGCGGCCGGGCCTTCACCGATACGGCCCTGGGTCCCGACTGCCCGTTCGACGCCGGCGCCGAGTACATCCACTGGGCCGAGCGCAATCCCTGGGCGCCGATCGCCCGGGCGGCCGGCGCGCGGTTCGCCCGCGAGGACGGCTGGGCGCGCACCCTCACGATCGACGGCCGTCCCGCCACGGAGCCCGAGCAGGCCGCCCGCCGGGCGGGGTTTTCCGGTCTCGACGCGCTGCTGCAACCGAAGGGTGACGACCTGTCGCTCGCCGAGGCGGCCCGGGCCGGCGGTCCCGATACCGAACGAGCTGCGGCGGGCCTGAGCCGGCTGTCGCTCGGCGAGGATCCCGAGCGGGTCTCGGCGGTCGATTACGACCGGCTCTGGTCCGGAACCGACCTATGGGTCGACGGCTACGGCAACCTCCTCGCGCGCCACTTCGCCGACCTGCCGGTGATGCTCGGCTGCCCAGTTCAGGCGATCGACTGGTCAGGGCCGGAGGTTCGCGTCGAGACCGCGCGGGGAACCCGATCGGCGGCGGCCGTCATCGTCACGGTGCCAGTGGGCGTGCTGCACAGCGGCGCCTTCCGGTTCACGCCCGGCCTGCCCGAGCCTCACCGGACGGCGCTCGATGGGCTGCACATGGGCGCCTACACCAAGATCGGCCTGCGCCTCGACCCGGCCAAGATCGATCCGGCGGCGTTCGGGGATGCAGTCTCGATCGCGACCGGCGGCCCGACTCTGTATTTCGAGATGGGCCCGTTCGAACGGCCCCTGGCGGTGGCCAATCTCGGCGGCGACGGCGCCCGCGACCTATGCCGGGCCGGCGAAGCGGCGGCGGTGGCGTTCGCCACTGAGCGCCTGAGCGCGATCCTGGGCGGCAAGGCCCGAGGCGCGGTGCTGGCGGGACGGCTCGCCGCGTGGTGGACGGATCCCTACGCCCACGGGTCCTATTCCATCGCGGCACCGGGCCACGCGGAGGCGCGCGAGCGCCTGCGCGCACCGGTGGGCGGCCGGGTGTTCCTCGCCGGGGAGGCTCTGGCCGGCGGCGGCGCTATGACGGTCGGCGGCGCAACGCTGGAGGGCGAGCGTGCGGCGCGGGACGTGCTCAAGGTGCTGGGAGCGTGATCGGAGCGAGCGCGTCCGGGTCTCTCCCTCTCCTCTCTGCGGACTACCAGATTTCCATTTCGGCTCCGGCGATTCCGCTTCAGGATCGGGCGCGGGTCCCCTCGCCCGTGCGGGAGAGGGACAGGGTGAGGGCGCAGAACTGTCCGGAAGAGGCGCACCCTGACCGCGCGTCGCTGGCGCGCTCGATCCTGAACCTTCTCGTCCCTCACCCCAACCCTCTCCCGCACGGGAGAGGGGGCCTGTCGCGCTTTGTCATCAGAGACACACCGCAAACATGTTCAGGCCATAGCCACACGGGGAGGAGAGAGCGTCAGCCCCGAGGGGTAGGCGCCCCACCTCACTCAGCCGCGTCCGCCTGCCGAAACCCCTCGATCCCGATCTGATCGGGGTTGATCGCGTGCAGCGCCCGCCGGGCCGCTTCCAGCGGGTGCTCGGCCTCGATCCGGACGGAGGTCAGGTCCGGACTCTTGTACACGGTGACGATGGTGTCCATCACCTCGGTGAGCGTCGTGCGCTTGTCCTCGGGCGCGGCGATCAGGAGTTGTAGGCCCCAGGCCCGGTAGAGGTCGACCAGCGCCTGGCTGTTGCGCACGTCGAGCTTCGAGAAGGCCTCGTCGAGGAGGCAGAGACCCAAGCCCGGATTCTCGTCCCCCGGCCGGTCGCCCGGATAATAGGCACTGGCCAGCGAGGCCGCGATCGCCACGTAGAACGGCGCCTGCGCCTCACCGCCCGAGCCGCGCAGCGCCCGGGCCGACATGGTGGTGCGGTTGCCCGCCCGGTCGCGCATGCCGATCTCGTACACGAAGTAGTTGCGGTAATCCGCCAGCCGGGCCGCATCCTCCTCGCCGGCGATGAGCGCGGTGATTTCGGCGAGGGCCGACGCCATCGGGCCCTCGGTGGCGCCGTCGAGCAACGCCTGCGCGGCCTCGGGCGAGCGTGCGGTCTCGGTGGCGAGCGCGTGGACGGCGGCGTAGCGGCGGTCCACCGCCGCCTCGAACGCGTAGGTCTGGCCCGTGAAGCTGCGGGCCGAGAGCCGCTCGTTCAGCGCCTCCAGCCGGGCGTGGACCCGCTCGAACCGGTCGGCGAGGCGAGTCAGAAGATCCTCGGTCATCAGGCGGCGCATCTCGACCTCGGCCCGCTCGGCCTGGGCCCGGTAGCGCCGCAATTCGTGGCCTTCGACCGCCTCGTATTCCCGCCGAACCCAGGCGAACCCGTCGATCGCCGGCGCGTCGCCCTGGTTGAGCGGGTTCTCGACCCGCCACGCCGCGCAGGCCTCCGCCAATTCCCGCTCGGCGACCCGCCCGTGCGAGCGGGCCGCCTCGGCGGCCTCCTTGGCGAGCCCGCGCTCGAAGGTGGCCCGGGACCCGGCGGCCTTGGCGTCGAGGCCCGCCAGTGCGCCCCGGGCCTCGGCGATCACGCGCAGATCGAACACCTCCGAGCGGGCGAGGCGGACCCGGGCGGCGTCGCCGCCCAGGACCTGGCGCAGAGCCGCGCGCCGGGCCGCCAGCGCCGCGCGCGCGGCCTCGCGCATGGTCACCAGCCGGGCGCGGAGCGCCGCCTCGTCGGCCAGCAGGCGGTCCAGCTTCGGCTCCAGCTCCTCCGATAGCTCGCGCAGATAGGCGACGCGCTCCGTCGTCAGCGCGGCGATCTCGGCGGCGAGCCCGGCGGTGTCGCGCTTCTCGATGCCCTCGCGCTCGGTCTGGAGGGTGCGCCGCCGTCCGTCGAGACCGTCGAGTTCGGCGCGCAGCGTGTCGATGTCGTCGAGGCCCCGGGCGATGCGCGCCCGGATCGCCGCGGCGGTGCGGGCGGCCTCGCGCAAGACCGCCGCCTCGCCGCGCAGGCGTCGCGCCTCCGCGACCGCGGCCTCGTGGACGCGTCGGCTGTCGACCGTGGGCCCGCGATGGCCACGCGTCATGAGCAGATCGACACTCCGCGTCACCGAATACGCCATGCCGGCGGTGGTCCGCCCGCTCGGCGCCACGGCCCGGGCGAGGCGGGCGAGTTCCGAATCATCTTTGGCGAGATCGTAGCCGCCGAGCCGCACCCCCAGGAACGCCTCCGCGTGCGGATCGCGGGTCTCGATCACCGTGAGCGGGCCGTCATCGTAGCGGCGGGCGCGCTGCTTGGCGGTGTCGGTGGTCTTGACCAAAATGCAGCGGTGGAACCGGTCGCGCCCCCCCTGGAGCACGCCCAAAGCCTCGTGGAGCCGGTCGGGTGCCACCACCAGGGCCTCCCGGGCGCGCCCGAGCAGCCCTTCCAGCGCCGGCCCCCAGGTCGGATCGACGATCTCGGCGAGTTCACAGATTGGCAGGGCGTCGATACCGCGCCGCTCCAGCTCGCCGCGGAACGCCACCGTGTCGGAGGACAGGCGCGCCGCCGGGCCGGCGCCAGTGCGGGGCGCGGTGCGCTCGGCCTCGCTCTCCTGGGCGCGGGCCTTGAGGGCCGCATCTTCGGCGGCCCGCTCCAGGATCTCGTCGAATTCAGGCAGCCGCGTCAGCCCGTCGATCAGTTCCGCCAGGGGGCCCTCGGGGCGCAGGATTTCCTCGGGGGGCGATTCCCGGCGCAGGCCGGCGCGGGCGCAGGATTCGGCCAAGCGTGCCGCCTGCGGGCAGCCCTGCCGCAGGAGCGGGGCGACGGGCTGGAGCTTGCCCATCTGGCTGATGAGCGCGACGAGGTCGGCGATCCGGCCCGCCAGCTCCTTCCGGTCGCGCTCCAGCATGGAGAGGCCGAGCGTCGAGGCGGCGAGCCGCCCCTCGGCGACGCTGGCGGCGGCGAGCGCCTTCTTCTCGGCGATCTCCCCGTCGATGTCGCGCACGAAGCCGCGGCTCGCCGCCACGCGCTCCCGGGCGATGCGCAGGGCGTCGCCCCCCTCGCGCAGGCGCAGCCGGACCGCGACGAGGTCGAGGCTGCGGCGGCGCAATTCGGCGGAGGCCGCCCGCAGTTCGTGCGCCGCCGTATCGAGGATCGCCTCACTCCAGGCCTCGTAGCGGTCGCGCAGGCGCCGCAGGCGCGCGAGCCGGCTCTCCAGCTCGCCGATGGTCTCCAGCAGCCGGCGCCAGTTGGCGACGGACTGGCGGACGCGGTCCACGTCGAGCGGCTCCGGCTCCAGCACGAAGGCGCGCACGAAGGCGCTGGTGTCGAAGATCGGCTTGAACGCCACCGCGTTGGCGAAGCTGCGCAGGAAGTGCCGCGGCTCCGGCGCCGGCGCGCCCTCGCGCAGGGTGGCCAGCACATCGGCCGTGAAGCGCTCGCCGGAGGTCCGGTACTCGGTGAAGCTCGACGCCCGGGCCCGCAGATCCCCGGCGATCTCGCTCCAGGGGGCTGTGTAGGTGCCGCCGGGGGCGGTGCGGGCGTAATCGGCGATCTCGAACCGGTGCCCGACCGCGATGAAGCGCGACAGGACCGTCTCCTTTGGCTCGACCGCCCGGGCCGCGAGCGCCAGCCCGACCGTGACGATCCGGCCCGAGGCCGGGTTCTCGAACACCAGCGCCAGCACGGTCTCGCAGGATTCGCGGGTCGGCCGTCCGCCCTCCGCGGGGTCGCTGATCCAGCCCAGGCAATAGTCCCGCACCGTGCGGGCGCTGCGGCCGGACGCGGAGGCGTTCAGCGCGAGACGGCTGGCGTTGTTGCCGGCCAGCACCGTGCCGACCGCGTCGAAGATCGTCGACTTGCCGGCCCCGGTCGGCCCGACCAGGGCGGCAGCGCCCCGCAGCCGGATCTGCTCACGGCGGATCAGATACCAGTTCGCGATGGCGATATCGGTGAGGACGTACACGATGTCGGGGCCGGGGCGGAGAACGATCGGTTCAGTTGGCCGGACTCGGCCGCGTATGCAAGCCGGTGACAGAGGCCGCGGCGCCTCAAGTTCTGCGCGAACCGCCAGCTTGCTCGGACCAGCACCCCCGGTATCGTTGCCGGAGGCTAGAGAACTGACAAGAACATGCCCACAAACATCAAAACAAAACTCAGCAGCCTGTTCCTGTTTCTGCTTATCGCAGCTGCGATACAAGGCGGAATGACGATCACTCGAATGAAATTCGTCGACCATCAATTGACCGAACTGCTCGACAGGGCGATGCCATCTTTGGAGGCGGCGGAAACCATCAGCGCGCTGACTGTCAAGGCGCGTCTGCTGCAGGTGCGGGTCGCCACGGCGGACACGGAGGCCGACCGCGATGCGGGCCGCGCGGCGGTGGAAGACATGCTGAAGGATCGGGCCGCACGGGTCGAAGCCTACAAGGCCCGGATCGTCGCGCCGGACGAGCAGGCGCTCTTCGACACGCTGATCGCCAAGCTGAAGACCCAGACCTACGACTGGGATCGGTTGCGCGGCATGAGCCTTGGCCAGCGCGAGGCGGCGATGTCCTATTACCGGGGCGCCATGAACGCTCATTACCAGGACGCGTCGAAGGCCGCGCATGCGCTGGTGGAGCGGCATGTCCGGACCGTCGAGGAGACCAGCCGAGCCGCCCGGGAGAGCCAAGCCAGCGCGGTCACGACGACCGTCGCGATCCTGGCCGGCATGCTGGTGGTCGGGCTGGGCGCAACGCTCTATGCGCTGCTCGGGGTCTCGCGGCCGATCACCGTGATGACCGACGCCATGCGCCGCCTTGCCGGGGGCGATGCGGATTCAGCGGTGCCCTATGCGGCGCGGCGGGACGAAATCGGCGCCATGTCGGCCGCCGTGCAGGTCTTCCGGCAGAACCTGATCCAGACCCGCGCCCTGGAGGCCGAGGCGGCCCGTAGCCGCGCGGAGGCCGAGGGAGAGCGCCGGCAGGCGATGCGCGACCTCGCGGAGCGGTTCGAAACCGCCATCGGCGGCATCGTCCGCACGGTCACGGCCGCGGCGACGCAACTTCAGGCAACGGCCCAGGCCCTCACCGCGACGGCGACCCGGACGGCCGACCGCTCGGGCGATGCGCGCATTGCCGCCGCGGAGGCCGCCGCCAACGTCAACACCGTGGCGGCGGCGGCCGAGGAACTCGGATCCTCGGTGGATGAGATCGGCCGTCAGGTGGTGGCCTCGGCGGATCTGGCGCAGGTCGCTGTCCGCGAGGCGGCCACGACCACCGACCTGGTCCAGGAGCTGAGCACCGGAGCCCGGACGATCCGGGAGGTGGTGACGCTGATCGCGGAGATCGCCGGGCAGACCAACCTGCTGGCCTTGAACGCCACCATCGAGGCGGCCCGGGCCGGGGATGCCGGCAAGGGGTTCGCGGTGGTCGCCGCCGAGGTGAAGCAGCTCGCCGAGCAGACCGCGAAGGCCACCGGGGAGATCAGCCGGCAGATCGGCCAGATCCAGGGTTCGACCGATCACGCCGTCCGGGCCATCGACGGCATCGCCAGCCGGATCCGCGAAATCAACGCCACGGCGACCACGATCGCCAGCGCGGTGGCTCAGCAGGGCGCGGCCACGCAGGAGATCGTCCGCAACGTCACCCAGGCGGCGTCCGGGACCGACATCGTCACGGCCAACATCACGGAGGTCGCCGGCGCGGCCGACGAGACCGGCGCAGCGGCCGGGCAGGTGCTGAGCGCGGCCTCCGAGATGGCCGAGCAGGCCGCCCGGCTCGGGTCCGAGGTCGAGCAATTTCTCGCAACCGTTCGGGCGGCCTGATCGGGTGGGTCAGGCCTCGCCGGCCTCGGACCACGCCCGCAGGCGCTCCAGCCACGCGTCCGAGGCCAGCACCGCCACGCCGGGCAGGAGCGACAGCGGCGTCACCCGCTCGACCCGGTCGCGCTCGCCCAGTCGCAGGCCACCGCGCCTTGCGTAGAGCCGCAGGATGTCGGCCAGTCGGCCCTCCTCGGGGGGCTCGTTGCGGGCGACCGTCCGGATTTTTTCCACGATCTCATCGGTGGTGCATTCGACGATCCCGTCCGTGCCGACCCGGTGGTCGCGCAGGCCCTCCTCGTAGAGCAGCCGCAGCGCCAGCAGCACCAGGGTCTCGTCCTTGCGCAGGCGCTCCGACATGATGTCGTGGCGTGGCGCGTCGGCGGCCGGGCTCAGGGAGACCATCTGATCCCGGTGCGAGACCGTCAGCGCGTAGCCCAGGCAGGCGAAATAGTCGGTGAAGAACGGCGCGTAGTGCCGGGCGAGTTCGTAGGAGCGGCCGATATTCGGGGTGTCGGCGTAGATCACCTGTCCCTTCAGCAGGACCTGGAGGGCGCGGCTGAGTTCCTCGGCGTCCGGCGCCCGGGCGCCGGGGGGCGCAGGCTCGTCGCCGTCGATGATGGCGCGGAATCCCTCAAGCACCGGGGCGGCGCTCCAGCACGAAATCCGGGCAGTCGAGCCAGCCATTGGCCACGCGCTCGGTCAGGCGGCTGACGGCGTAGCGCTCGCCGAGCCGCGCATCGAACAGCACGTCGATCTCACGCAGGCGCTGGAACACGATGAAGTCGTCGACGTCCTTGATCGCGATCTCGGAGCCGCGCAGCCGGATCGCCTTGCCGAGCCGGGCTTCCACGAAGGCCGTCATGCCCTCGGGCGTCACCGTGGTGCGGCGGCGGAACTCCGCCTTGGCGGCCGCGAAGGCATCGATCACGGGATCGTCCTCGATGTCGGGCAGGGGCTCCATGTCGATGGCGAGCTTGCGGGCGCGAGGCGTCTGAAGATGCGCGTGGCCGATCGGCGGGCGCAGCAGCGACACGTCGGCCGGCACGTCGGGGGCGATCTCGGCGCCGCCGACGGCCCGGAGCATCGCGGCGGCCCGCTCGACGCCGCCGGGGTTCGGCCGGTCCATAACGTGGAGCGCCGCGGCGATCCGGCGCTCCAGCCGCGCCACCACGGCATCGACCGCGTCGAGGTGGTTGTCGAGCCCCTCGAACACCGACAGGATCTGGGCGAGGTCGGCGCGCACCGCCCGCTGGGCAGCGTCGAGATCGGGGCTCCGGCCCTCGCGGATCAGGCCCTCGGCGAGCGCCCGGACCGTGAGGGCGTCGCGGAGCGCCCGCCCGGCCTCGCGGACCACGCTGGCGCGGAAGCGGAACGGGTTGAAGCGCGTGTGCAGCGTCCGGTAGTCGCTGATCAGGTGGCGCTCGACGAAATCCTCGAAGAACAACCGGAAGGTCTTGGCCCGGTCGGGCTCGCGCAGGATGCGCTCCTCGACCTTGCGCATCCCGGCGGCGAGGCCGCGCACGTGGGCCAGAAAGGCCGCCGAGGCCCGGGCGGCGTTCGCCAGGGCCTCGGACCGGCTGCCGGGATCCGAAAGGGCGCTCTCCAGCCCGCCCAGCACCTCCAGCACGGCGCCGCCATACGAGCGGGTCTCGCCCCGTTCGAGCCGCGACAGCTCCTCCAGCAGGAGCCGCGCCTCGGGGTCGAACTCCACCACCGGCACGTAGCGCTCACGGCGCTCGATCAGCCAGCCGGTGTCGAGCAGGCGCCGGTAGAGCGCGGTGCGGCGCTCGGTCGGATCGGCGGAGATCGGCTCGTCGCCGCTGACCTCGGGATCGCTCCAGCCGGCTGCGAAATCGCCGATCTCGGCGAGCAATTCGGCCTTGCGCACCGGCTCGGCCCCGAGGACGCGCCGGTGCAGGTGCAGCAGGAGAGCCGCGTTGAAGCCGCGGCTCGGGGCGGCCAGCGGCTTGAACAGCTCGTCGGGCAGCTGCGCGAACAGCATTCTCTTGGGACTCTCGCCGTCGCGCAGCGGTGACGTTACTTCGCGCCGAGGAGCTCGACGTCGAAGATCAGCGTGGCGTTCGGCGGGATCACGCCGCCGGCGCCCCGGGCGCCGTAGCCGAGCTGAGGCGGGATGATCAGGGTGCGCTTGCCGCCGGTCTTCATGGTGGCGACGCCCTCGTCCCAGCCCTTGATCACCTGACCGGCGCCGAGCGGGAAGCTGAAGGGCTGGTTGCGGTCGCGGGAAGAGTCGAACTTCTTGCCCTTCTTGCCGCCCTCATCGAGCCAGCCGGTATACTGGACGGTGACCTGCTGGCCGGCCTTCGGCTCAGGTCCGGTCCCGACGACCTCGTCCTGGTACTTCAGCCCGGAGGGCAGGGTGACAGTCTCGGCAGTTGCAGCTGTGCTCATGGCGATCAACGCGGCTCCGGCGATGAGGGTCAGGCGAGGCATGGTTTCTCCCTGGAGCCGGCGCCATGCGCGCCGGCCGTCGCCGCGCCTTCTAGCGACTCGCAAAGGTTGAGGCCAGGGCAGCCGCTTTTCCAGGGCGCAGTGCGGATCGCCGCGCACCGCCGCCTTTTCCCGGACAGGTGCAGCGCAGCGGAACCGGATCCGGGATCGAGCACCAAAAGCGCCGCGCAAGCGGCCCGGGTCGATCCAGATCGACGCTTCGCGACGTCTTGTGCTGGCTCCCGGGTCACATTCCGCTGGTGCTGTATGTACCCGGGAAAGGGACCGGTGCATTCGAATCTGCCATGAGCCTCGGAAAAGGGGCCTCACCCCGCCAACATCCCGGCGAGATAAATCACCAGCCGCCGAGCGACCTCGTCCTTGCCGAGGCGCGGCCAAGTCTCCACCGCGCCGTCCCGGTGGATCAGGTGAACCGCGTTGTCGGACCCGCCCATCACACCGCTCTCCGCCGAGACGTCGTTGGCCACGATCAGGTCGCAACCCTTGCGGGCGATCTTGGCCCCGGCATGGTCCAGCACGGCGTCGGTCTCCGCCGCAAAGCCGACCACGAGGGGCGGGCGCCCCGTGGACCGGCGGGCGATCGTGGCGAGGATGTCGGGATTCTCGGCGAGCGGCAGCGGCGCGGGGCCGATGCCGTCCTTCTTGATCTTCTTGGCGCCGGCCTCCTGCGCCGGGCGCCAATCCGCCACCGCGGCGGCGAAGATGGCCAGATCGGCCGGCAGCGCCGCCTCGACGGCGTCCAGCATCTCCCGGGCGGTCTCGACCCGAATGACGGCGACACCCGGCGGATCGGGGATCGCTACAGGCCCTGAAACCAACGTCACGGCGGCACCGGCCCGCGCGGCGGCTTCCGCGATGGCGTGGCCCTGGCGGCCGGAGGAGCGGTTGGCGATGTAGCGCACCGGGTCGATCGGCTCGTGGGTCGGGCCGGAGGTTACCAGCACCCGGCGGCCCGCGAGGGGCCGATCGACGCCCACCCCGAGCATCCGCTCCAGGGCGTCGGCGATCTCGTGGGGCTCGGCCATGCGGCCGGGGCCGGTCTCTGGCTCCGCCATCCGGCCGGCATTGGGGCCGACGATATGGACGCCGTCGCCCTCCAGGGTCGCGCGGTTGCGGCGAGTCGCCGGATGCGCCCACATCTGCACGTTCATGGCCGGCGCGATCAGGATCGGCAGGGTCGTGGCCAGCAGTATGGTGGTGGCGAGGTCCGCCGCATGGCCGCCCGCCATCCGGGCCATCAGGTTGGCGGTGGCAGGCGCCACCACCACGGCATCGGCCTGCCGGGCTAGCTTGATATGACCGATCTCGGCCTCGCTGGCGCGGTCGAACAGGTCGGTATGGGCCCGCTCGCCGGCCAACGCCGCGGCGGCCAGCGGCGTCACGAATTCCTGCGTCCCCGCGGTCAGGACCGGGCAGACGCTGGCGCCCCGCTCGCGCAGGCGCCGGATCAGGTCGAGGGCCTTATAGGCCGCGATACCCCCGCCGATGACGAGGAGGACGCGACGGTCGGCGAGGGTCTCGTTCATAGCGGAAACCCTCTGCGCGGCGCGACGCGCGCGTCAAGCGCCGCTCAGGCCGCCGCGGGGACGGCTGCCGTCTTCAGGCCACCGAACCGGCGCTCCCGGCTCCGGAATTCCGCCATCGCGGCGGCGAGATCCTCCGGGCCGTAGTCCGGCCACATCCGCTCGGTGAAGTGCAGCTCGGCATAGGCCGCCTCCCAGAGCAAGAAGTCGGACAGGCGCTGCTCGCCCCCGGTGCGGATCAGCAGATCGACCTCGACCGGCGAGCCGTGCATCGGGCCGGCCACGAGCGCGCCGAAATCCTCGCGTGTCACCGGCTCCTGCTCCTGGAGGTGCCGTGCCGCCGCGATGATCGCGTCGCGGGCGGAATAGTCGACGCAGATCCGCAGGTGCAGGCGGCGCCCCGCTTCGGTGGCGGCCTCCGCGGCCGTGATCGCCTCCGGAATGCCCGCCGGGAGCCGATCGCGGCGGCCCACGACGCTGAGCCGTGTACCGGTGCGGGCGAGCCTCTGGGTCTCGTTGCGCAGATAGGAACGCAGAAGCCGCATCAGACCGCCGACCTCTTCGGCCGGGCGCTGCCAGTTGTCGGCCGAGAAGGCGTAGAGGGTCAGCGTGCCGATCCCGAGATCCGGGCAGGCCTCGGCGGTCCGCCGGATCGCCTCGACGCCGCGGTGATGGCCGGCGAGCCGGGGAAGGCCGCGCTGCGTCGCCCAGCGCCCATTGCCGTCCATGATGATCGCGGCGTGCAGGGCCTTCGGCGCCGCCTCACTTTGCATCGTAAAGTCTCCCGGCCAGAGCGTATCGATGGAGTTTATCAGGGCGACATTAACAGTCTTGGAACGGTGTAACGGTCTCACGCCGGTTTCGTGGCCGGATCGAGGCCGCGCCGGCCCGATTCCGGGCCGGACTCGGCGGCCTCCGCGGCGTCGCGGACGACCTGCTCCAAGACGCCGAGATAACCAATGAAGCGCTGCCGCCCGTTCGCGGTCAGCCGGCACACCGTCTGCGGGCGGTTCTGCGACAACCCCTTCTGCAGCGTGACGAAGTCGGCCTCGCTCAGAACCGCGAGGTGCCGACTCAGGTTGCCGTCGGTCAAGCCGCACAGCCGCTTCAAATCGGGGAAGGGCAGCCCCTTGGGGTGGGCCACCAGGGAGGTCAGCACGGAGAGCCGCGCCCGCTCGTGGATGATCCGGTCGAGCCCCTCGTAGGAGAAGCGGCCTACGTCGCGATCAGAGGCCATCATCGTAGGCCCGGGCGCCGTAATGAATGACCGCAGCCAGCCAGATCTGACCGACCAGGAAGGGCAGGCCCATGGCCCAGGGTGAGAGGACGCGCGTCTCTGCCGAGAAGGCCAGCACGCCCAGTCCGGCGAGCAGATACCACGCGCCCACGCCCTGAACGCCGCGCGGCAGGATCCGCGCCGAGGCGAACAGGCCAAGGCCGACCAGAACCTGCCAGAGGCCCGGCAGCATCCAGACCTCCTGAGGCGCGAACCGGGCGATCACCAGGGCGAGGCAGGCCCCCGCGCCGGCCGCCGGCAGGAAGACCTCGATGGCGTTCCACACCATGGCGTCGGCGAGGCCGGAATGCAGGCGGCGTGTCCGCCGCACCGCCTCGATGCCGATCATCGCGAAGGCCGCCAGAGCGGCCGCGACCCAGAGACCGAAGAACAGGCCGGTCCGGACCGCCGGATCGCCGAGCCACAGGGCCTGGCCCGCCGCGCAGGCCAGCGCGAGCCCGCCGGTGCCGGCGACCGTCGCCGCCCCCACGCCGCGAAACGCCGTATCGCGGGCGATCTGCGAGCGGATCGCCACGATGTCGGCCAAGGCCTTGTCCAGGTCCTGCATCCGCCTCACGCCCCGGGCTGCGCCGTACTTGATCGTGCTTTGCACCGCAAAGTAACGGCCCTTGCAATCCGTCGCAAGCCAATTCGACCGGCTCAACGGCCGGTTTTCCAAACATGAGATTAGCGAAGCGATCCGAAAATAACGCGAAAACTACCTGACGGTTGTATTCCGATGATCTCTTCCGGGATGAGCGGCAGCGCACCGGGAATCGGACGGTTCCTCCGGGCCCCGGCCGATCGGGCGCGGCGCGGCAAAACTCTCCGGCCAACAGGCTTCCGCGCGGCGGCCGCCCGGCCCATATTGGGCTCATGCCTGCTCCGAAGAAATCGCGCGCCGCGTCCGTGTCGAGCACGTCCGCCAAGGCGTCGAAGCCCGAGTTGAAGCCGCTCGACACCTATCTCGCCGCGTTGCTGAACCCGGCGCTCAACCGCAACAGGCCGGCGCCGATCGAGGCGCCGCCTGAGCCGCCCGCGCGCCCGGGCAAGCCCAAGGGGCGCGGCGGCAAGGGCGGGACTCCGCAAGCCGCCACGCGCCGGGCGGAGATCGCCCGCGACGGCTTCGCGGAGGCACCGCAGGCCGGCTACGCGCTGGGCGATGCCGCGGATGTCGATCCGCGCCTCGCACAGGCCCTCGGACTGATACCGCCCGAGGACGGGCCAGCGCCGGAGGGCGCCGACCTGCCCGATCCCGGCGGCGATGGCGGCGCTTCGGCGACGGTCTCGGCCCTGGAGCGGCTGCTCATCGAGGGCAACCCGCTGTTCAAGGACGGCCAGACCTGGGTGCCGCACCGGCCGGATCGGCCGCAGAAATCCGAGGGCGGCCTCAGGTTCACGCTGAAATCCGAGTTCACGCCGGCCGGCGACCAGCCCAGGGCCATCGCCGAACTGGTCTCCGGCGTGCAGGCCCATGAGCGCGATCAGGTGCTGCTCGGCGTCACCGGCTCGGGCAAGACCTTCACGATGGCCAAGATCATCGAGGAGACCCAGCGCCCCGCCCTGATCCTGGCGCCCAACAAGACGCTGGCGGCGCAGCTCTACGGGGAATTCAAGTCGTTCTTCCCCGACAACGCCGTGGAATATTTCGTCTCCTATTACGATTACTACCAGCCCGAGGCCTACGTGCCGCGCTCGGACACGTTCATCGAGAAGGAATCCTCGATCAACGAGCAGATCGACCGGATGCGCCACTCCGCGACCCGCGCCCTTCTGGAGCGGGACGACGTGATCATCGTCGCCTCGGTCTCGTGCATCTACGGTATCGGCTCGGTCGAGACCTACACGGCGATGTCGTTCACCGTGTCCCTCGGCGAGCGGATCGAGCAGCGCCAGCTGATCGCCGATCTCGTGGCCCTGCAGTACAAGCGGATCCAGTCCGATTTCGCCCGCGGCACCTTCCGGGTACGCGGCGATTCGATCGAGCTGTGGCCGGCCCACTTGGAGGATCGCGGCTGGCGCATCGGCCTGTTCGGCGACGAGATCGAGAGCATCGTCGAGTTCGACCCGCTCACCGGCAAGACCCTCTCCGAACTGAAGTTCGTGAAGGTCTACGCCAACTCGCACTACGTCACGCCGCGCCCGACGCTGCAGCAGGCGATCAAGGGCATCAAGAACGAGCTGAACGGCCGGATCGAGGAGCTGACCAAGATGGGCCGGCTGATCGAGGCGCAACGCATCGACCAGCGCTGCACTTTCGACATCGAGATGATCGAGGCCACCGGCGCCTGCAACGGCATCGAGAACTATTCCCGCTATCTCACCGGGCGGAAGCCGGGCGAGCCGCCACCGACGCTGTTCGAATATCTGCCCGACAACGCGCTCGTTTTCACCGACGAGAGCCACGTCACGGTGCCGCAAATCGGCGGCATGTACCGGGGCGACTTCCGCCGCAAGGCGACGCTGGCCGAATACGGCTTCCGGCTGCCCTCCTGTCTCGACAACCGCCCGCTCCGCTTCGAGGAGTGGGACGCGATGCGGCCGATGACGGTCCACGTCTCGGCGACGCCCGGCAAGTGGGAGATGGAGCAGACCGGCGGCGTGTTCGCCGAGCAGGTGATCCGCCCGACCGGCCTCGTCGATCCGGTGATCGAGATCCGCCCGGCGCGCTCCCAGGTCGACGACCTGCTGGGCGAGGTGCGCGAGGTGGCGCAGGTCGGCTACCGGACGCTGGTCACTACGCTGACCAAGCGCATGGCCGAGGATCTGACCGAGTACCTGCACGAGAACGGCGTGCGGGTGCGCTACATGCACTCCGACATCGACACGCTGGAGCGGATCGAGATCATCCGCGACCTGCGGCTCGGCGCCTTCGACGTGCTGATCGGCATCAACCTGCTGCGCGAGGGCCTCGACATCCCGGAATGCGCCCTGGTGGCGATCCTCGACGCCGACAAGGAAGGCTTCCTTCGTTCAGAAACGTCGCTGATCCAGACCATCGGCCGCGCGGCCCGCAACGCCGATGCCCGCTGCATCCTCTATGCGGACAACATCACCGGCTCGATGGAGCGGGCGATGGCCGAGACCGAGCGCCGCCGCGTCAAGCAGCTCGCCTACAACACGGAGCACGGCATCACGCCGCAGAGCGTGAAGCGCGGCATCGCCGACATCCTGAGCAGCGTGTTCGAGCGCGACCACGTCCAGGTCGATACCGGGCTCGCCAAGGATGCGGTCACGATCGGCCATAACCTCAAGGCCGTGATGGCGGATCTGGAGAAGCGGATGCGCACGGCCGCCGCGGATCTCGACTTCGAGGAGGCGGCCCGCCTGCGCGACGAGCTCAAGCGGCTTCAGGCGACCGAGCTGCTAGTCTCGGACGACCCGATGGCCCGGCAGGGCGACGTGGAGCGCGAGGCCGGCAAGTTCGGCCGGAAAGCCCCGCGCGGGGCAGGGGGCAGCCGCATCACCAAGCCCGACCTCGACAATATGGGCCCCGGCACCGACCGCGAGATGCCGGCCAACGCGGTACCGTGGCAGGAGCGGCCCAAGCCTCGTTCGACCCAGGGGCTCGGCGGCCAGAAGCCGAAATACAAGGGCGGCGGCGGTCGCAAGCGGGGCTGACCGGCCGCCTCCGCGGCCTCAGGCGGCCTCGATATCGCGGTGCCGGGCAGCCTCCGACGCATCCATGATGGCCTGCGCGATGCAGGCTACGAGGGCATGGCACGCCTCGTCATAGGCATGGGGATCCGCCCGAACGGCTGCCTCCGCGATATCGCCTACCCGGTCCCGGGTGATCTGGCGCGCGAGGCGCAGCGCATCGGCATAGGGCTCATAAGGACGGGGCATCGTCGCTCCGGAAAAACCGGGCCGTCACGGGCCGAGTGGCCGCTGCAACGAACAGCGCAGCCCAACAGTTCCCAGCACGGGTGGACGCGGATGACGCACCGGCCCGGATCGGCCCAAGACCTTCAAACCTCGAAACCATCCCAGCGAAGACGCGATGACAGCCGAGACCAACGCACGCCCCGCCCTCGACGACGACACCCTGGCCTTCGCGGCCCGGGTCTTCCAGTACGCCCGGATGGGCCACGCCGAAGAGCTCGCGGAGCTGTTCGGCCAGGGGCTGCCGGCGAACCTGCGCAACGACAAGGGCGACAGCCTGCTGATGCTGGCCGCCTATAACGGGCAGGCCGAGGCGACCCGGGTGATCCTGGAAGCCGGCGGCGACCCGGAACTCGCCAACGACCGCGGCCAGACCCCGCTCGCCGGCGTGGCCTTCAAGAACGATCTGGCGATCGCGCGGCTGCTGCTGCAGCACGGGGCCACGGTCGATGGCACCGGCGACGGCACCCGCACCGCCCTGATGACGGCGGCCATGTTCGACCGGACCGAGATGGTCGACCTGCTGCTCCAGCACGGGGCCGACCCGGACCGGCGCGACGGCTCCGGCCAGAGCGCCGCCGACATGGCCCGGGCCATGGGCGCGCAGGCGACGCCGGGTCAGCTCGACGGGGCGGCGCGGCCGGCAGGGTGAGCTCAGCCGGGATCGACCGGTGCTTCGTTGTTCGGCACGACTGCAAGGCTGAAGCCGAGCGCGGCGACAACCCGCTGCACGGTCTCGAGACTCGGATTGCCGGTTTGCGAAAGGGCCTTGTATAGGCTCTCGCGCCCGAGGCCGGTGGCTTCGGCGACGGCCGACATGCGTCCGGCGCGGGCGACATCGCCCAACGCCCGGCGGAAAGCCGCCGGGTCCTTCTCTTCCAGAGCGGCTGAGAGGTAGGCAGCCGCATCCTCGGGCGAGCGGAGATGCAGCGCGATTTCGAAGGGCCGCGTCGGGGTCTTCGGAGGGGACTCGGAAGGGGACTCAGAAGCCGCCATGGGCATATCCTCAAACCGTCAATGCGAGTTCACGGGCCCGCGCGATATCGCGCGATTGGCTACCCTTGTCGCCGCCGCACAGCAGGATCACGATCGTGCCATCGTCCCGCTGGACGAAATAGATGCGGTAGCCCGGACCGCTATCGATCTTCATCTCGCTGACCCCGCCACCGACAGGAGCGACCGTCCCTGGGTTGCCCTCCTGGAACCGAACGATCCGCCGGAGGATTCTCGCTCGGCCGACGCGGTCGCGCAGGCCTTCGATCCACTGATCGAAGAAAGCCGTCGTCACGATCCGCGGCACTTGGAAAGTATCCCATAAGATACGTCTCGCCACAAAGCCATCAACGCCGAAGCGGGCGATCGTCCAACGCCGGCACGGGCAGCCGCGCGAACCCTGGAGATGAAACGCCGTGCCTCATCACGCCATCCTGAGGGGTAGGGGATGCTACCTGGCTTGCCTGGCGCTGTTCGCCACGCCGCTCGCGGCTTCCGCCACCGAGACGCCATGGCCAGCCTTCGGACATGATTCCAGCAACCGCAATTTTTCCGAGCTGACCCAGATCGACCGCGATTCGGTCGCTCGCTTACGCCCCGCCTGGATCTTCCAGACGGGCGTGACCGGCTACTTCCAGGCCCAGCCCGTCATGGTGGACGGGACGCTCTTCCTCTCCACCACGCAGAACAACGTCGCGGCCCTCGACGCGAAGACCGGCAAGCCGCTCTGGACCTACACCCACAAGCCGCGCACGGAAAAAATCTTCGGGCCGCCGTCCAACCGCGGGCTCGCGGTCTCCGGCGGGCTCGTCTTCGAGGCGACCATGGACGGGCGGCTGATCGCGCTGGACGCGAAGACCGGCACGATGGTCTGGGACAAGGAGGCGGTCCGCCCGGAGGAGGGCGAGACCGAGACCGCCTCCGGCCTGGCGGCCACACTCGGCGGCAAGCCGGTGCAGGGGTCGAGCCGGCTCGGCTTCAAGATGCCGCCGCTCGTCGCCGACGGGCTGGTGATCGTCGGCGTCACCGGCGCGGGCTACGGCCTCCATATCGAGGATGCGGCGGGCGGCCTCGACGGCGGCGCGGTGGTCGGGATCGAGGGCGGCTATGGCCGACGCGGCTGGCTCGCCGCCTACGATGCCAAGACCGGGGAAGAGCGCTGGCGCTGGTACGTCACACCCTCGGAGAGCTGGGAGGGTGGCTTCGTGGAGAAGACCGCCGACGGCACGCCGCTCCACCGGGACATCGCCGCCGAGAAGGCCGCGGCCCCCGCCAACCGCGACGCGTGGCGTGTCGGCGGCGGCTCACTCTGGATGACACCGGCCTACGATGCCGATCTCGGCCTGATCTTCCTCGGCACCGGCAACCCGGCACCGCAGAATTTCGGCCTGTCGCGGCCGGGGGACAACCTCTACACGATGTGCCTCGTCGCCCTCGACGTGAAAACGGGCAAGCTGCGCTGGTACCATCAGCAGGTGCCGCACGACGAGTGGGGCTACGACGTCGCCGCGCCGCCCTTCCTGCTCGATGGCCCGAACGGCACCAAGGCCGTGGCCTCGGCGAGCAAGACCGGCTGGATCTACGTCCACGACCGCGCGACTGGGAAGCTGCTGGAGCGCTCGGCGCCGCTCCTCGACCAGAAGAACCTGTTCGCGCCGCCGACGCCGCAGGGCACCGTCGTGGCGCCCGGGCCCCTCGGCGCGGTCTCGTGGCCGCCGACCGCTTATGACGGGCGGCTGGCCTACGTGCAGGTCCGCCACGGAGCGACGACCTACACGGTGAAGACCGTGCCGGCCGCCGCGGGGCGGCCGGAGATCCGCTACACCGAGACCGGCGAGGCCAAGGGCGAGCCGTCATTCAGCACGCTCACCGCCGTCGATCTCAACGACGGCGGCAAGATCGCGTGGTCGGTGCGGTCGGCGAGCCGGCTTTCGGGGGGTACTTTGGCGACCGCGGGCGGCCTCGTCTTCTCCGGCGAGGAGGATGGAAATCTGGACGCCCACGACGCGCGCGACGGCCGCGTGCTCTGGCGATTCCAGTGCGGCGCGGGGATCAGCGGACCGGCCATGACGTACGCGCTCGACGGCAAGCAATACGTGGCGGTGGCGGCGGGCGGCGCGTCCTACACCAAGGCGTCGGGCTTTGGGACCGGCGACGCAGTGCTGGTCTTCGCACTGCCCGATTGACCACGGCCGAGCTTGACCGGAAGAATTCCAGTCATAGGCGGGAACTCTTCCGGACCATGACAGAGGCGCAGAGCGCGGGCGACCGGGCGGAGGCCCAGCCGACGGATCGCGGGCCGCCGGTGATCCGCACCATCGCGATGCCGGTCGACACCAACCCGGCCGGCGACATCTTCGGCGGCTGGCTGATGGCCCAGATGGATCTGGCCGCCGGCAATGTCGCCGCGCGGCGCTCGCGTGGGCGCTGCGCCACCATCGCGGTTGACGCGATCACCTTCCATCACCCGGTCTTCGTGGGCGACGAGGTCAGCCTCTACGCGTGGCTCGTCCAGGTCGGGCGCTCGTCCCTGCGCATCCAGGTCGAGGTCTGGCGGCGCGAGCGGGCCAGCGAGGCGACCATGAAGGTGACGGAGGCGACCTTCACCTTCGTGGCGATCGGCGACGACCGCCGCCCGCGGCCGGTGCCGCCGGAGGTGGTGGGGCGCTGAGCCTGGCAGCAGAGCCGTCGGCGGCATCCCCGGCCCGATCCGCGGATCGCCTCTTACCCACGTTGGCCCGGATCGCGCATGATGTCGATCAGTTCGGCTTTCGCAGCGCTGCCGGTTCGGCGCGCGTGGCCGGCGGCCGCACGTCCAGGGATCGGAACCACACGATGGCGCAGCGGTCGGGACACGACTTCAAGTTCGGCATCGAGGAGGAGTTCTTCCTGGCCAGCGCCCGTTCGCGGGGCGCGCCGCGCGCGTCGATCCAAGGTTTCCACGACGCGGCCAAACGTCTGGGTTCGGTCGAGCGGGAACTCCTCGAAAACGAGGTGGAGATCTGTTCGAAGCCGACGGCGAACGTCGACGAGGCACGGGCGGCGCTCGGCGACCTGCGCGACAAGCTCCAAGCGACCGCCCGCGCGCACGGGCTCAAGCTGTTCGCCGCCGGCACGCACCCCACCGCGATCTGGTCGATCCAGAAGGAGACGGACAAGCCGCGCTACCGCGGGATGATGGACGACCTTCAGATCACCGGGCGACGCTCCGTGGTCGCCGGCATGCACGTCCATGTCGAGGTGCCGCGCCCCGAGAAGCGGGTCGACATCATGCGGCGGATCTATCCGTTCCTGCCGCTGCTGCTGGCCCTCTCGACGTCCTCGCCGTTCTATGACCGCCGTCGCACCGGCCTGCACGGCTACCGGTTGCGGGCCTACGCCGAGTTGCCGCGCACCGGCCTCCCCGAGCTGTTCGACGACGACGCCGATTACGCCCGGTATGTCCGGATCATGACCACAGCGGGTGCCGTGCCCGATCCGACGTACTTCTGGTGGCACATCCGTCCATCGATCCGATACCCGACCCTGGAGCTGCGCGTCGCCGACAGCTGCACGCGGCTGGACGACACCCTGACCGTCGCCCAGCTCTATCGCTGCCTCGTCCGTCTGCTCGACCGGCGCCCGGACATCCACGCCGGCCTGACCGGCGCCTCGCGCGGGTTCGTGATGGAGAACCTGTGGCGGGCCGAACGCGACGGCACGGGCGCGTCGCTGATCGACGAGACGGCCGAGCGCGCCGTCTCCGTCACCGAAGCCCTGGACGCACTGCTGGACCTGATCGCCGAGGACGCGGCCGCGCTGGGCTGCACGGCACAGGTGGCGCACGCCACCGTGATCGCCCGAAACGGCTCGAGCGCAGCCGGCCAGCTCGCCGCCTACACCACCGCCCGCGACGGCGGCGCCAGCGAGGGCGGGGCGTTGAAAGTGGTCATCGATTGGCTTGCACGGGAGACGGCGCCCCTGGGCTGACCGATTGATTGAGAGCGGTGAACGGGTCGCGACAGGGCCGTATTTTCCTCACCCCGCCGCCAGCGGGTAGCGCGTCCGCAGGCGCAGGCCGAACACCGCCATCATGAAGAGGCAGCAGGTGGCGTTGTTGCCGTTCCACAGCACCGTCTCGAACGAGGCCGAGACCAGCCCGAGGAACCACAGCCGCAGGAACAGCATCGTCTCCGCGTCGAGCCGGGCGCCGCCGGCCACGCGCTGCAGATCGCGCATCGGCGCGAGCACGAAGGCCGCCACGGTCAGCACGAGGAAGGGCAGGCCGCCGATCAGCGCCGTGTCGAGATAGGCGTTGTGGGCGTGATCGACGGTGTTGACCCAGGTCACCTCTTCGGAGCCGCCATACATGGTCCGCTCGGTCATCCAGAACGCGCCGATCCCCCAGCCGCGCCAGGGGCGGATCAGGATATTGTCGATGGCGAACTGCCAGATCTCGCTGCGGCCGGTGAAGGTCGCGTCGGTCAGCAGCGACCCGACCGCCTCCTGGATCGGCGGCACCAGCACCGAGCCGATCGAGACCAGCGAGAACCCGACCACCGGGCCCAGCAGCAGGAGGCGCCGGGCGAACCCGCCCGTCAACACCTGACAGAGACCCGTGACGCCGAGGATCACCGGCAGCAGCAGGATGGCGGTCTTGGAGCCGCTCGCCAGCAGGAACCCGCCCGCCAGCAGCACGATGGCCCAGCCGAGGAACCGGTTGGCGGCCGTGGCGACGTAGAGGCCGACGATCACCAGGATCACCATGGCGGCGCCAGCTTCGTTCTTCTGCGGGAAGATCCCACGCCAGAGGCCCGGATGGCTCGGATCGGAATTGACGTCGAAGGCCGAATGGATGGCGAGGCTCGGCACGAAGGCGACCGCCAGATAGGACGAGAGCACGATCACCAGCGCCGCCCCGGCAAGGCTCAGGGCGAGCTGCCGCGGCGACCGGGCGACGATCAGAACCCCCGCCGAGAGCATCGCGGCGATCACGAACAGCGCCAGCCGACGCAGCGACAGGCTCGGCTCGATGGACAGCAGCGTCGTCAGGCCGAGCCAGACGGCACAGAGCACGAGCGGCCGGGTCATCAGCGGTTGGAGGTGCCGGACGCCGATCCGACGGATCGCCAGCGCCATGGCGGTGCCGGCGGAGAGGAACAGCACCTGGGTCAGCAGGCTCCCGTCCTCGGAGGCCGCCAGGATCGACCGGTCGGACAGGTCCTTCAGCCAGACGTGGTTCCAGAGCAGGACGAAGACCGCCCCGTTGAGGAGCACGCGCACAACGTCCGGCACGTCGCGGCCTGTGAGGCCGCGCTGCCGTCCGTCAGCCGGGATGCCAATTGCCGCGTCCGCAGAAGCCATGTCGTCCCACCGCTGAACCTGCGACCCGTCAGGTCCCACCAAGCGGCCGGGTCGTCCCACCCATCCCCTCATCCGGAGGTGCCCGCCGCCTCGGCGGGCCTCGAAGAAGGGCTCCAGCCAGCCGCGCGATTCCTGGAGGGCTTCTTCGAGGCCTTCGCTGCGCTTTGGCACCTCAGGATGAGGGGATTGGGTTGGACGCTCGTCGCTCCCGTCGTCGGCCGCAAACTCATCTTAGGCCCGCTTGCGCCCCGGGCGATGGCAAATCAAAAGTTGCGCCCAGAGATCGCGCGATAACCTTGACGAAGGCCTGCCGCCCTCAGCGCCGCATCGTGTACTGCGTCCGACCGGCGGATTGGCGCATCAGGAACGCCGCCATCTCGGCGAGTTCCGGCGCCTTGGAGCGGAAGGTCACCGACAGGGCGAGCAGCGTGTCCTTGTGGTCGAGGCCGGGATAGATCCGCTCCTGCACCGGCACGTGCTCGGCGCGCAGGCGGGCGGCGAGGCTCACCGTGTGCCGAGGCTTCACCACCGTGTCGGCTTCGCCGGTCGCCAGGAAGGCGGGGGGCGAGAGCGGGCCGACGAAGCTGCCCGGCTGGGTCGCGGCCAGATCGGGCGCCTTGCCGAACACCTTGGTCGTGGTGTCCTGATCGAGCGGCAGGAAGTCGTAGGGGCCCGACAGGCCCGCCACCGCCTTGATCGCCTTGGGATCGACGCCCGCCGCCATCACGTAGCGCGGGTCGAGGCCGAGCATCAGGGCGTTGTAGGCGCCGGCCGAATGGCCCGCCAACACGATCCGGCGCGGGTCGCCGCCATAGGCCGCGATGTTGTCGCGCACCCAGGCCAGTGCCGCCGCCCCGTCATCCAGGAAGCCCGGGAAGGCGGTCTCCGGATAGAGCCGGTAGTCGGGCAGCACCGTGACGAAGCCCTGGGCGGCGAGCGCATGACCGACGAAGGCGTAATCGTCCTTCGCGCCGCTCTGCCAGGAGCCGCCGTAGAAGAACACCAGCACCGGAGCGTTCTCGGCGCCCGCCGTGGGGACGTAGACGTCGAGGCGCCGCCGGGGGCCTTCGCCGAAGGCCTGATCCTTCGCGGCGAGGCGCCCGCCGGGGTCGCGCGGGCCGATCGCGTCGAACAGGGCGAGCGGCGAGGCGGCGTTGAGGCCAAACGCCGCGAGTCCGAGGCAGAGCAGGCTGGCCAGCGCGGTGAGGAGTCGTGTCATATCCCGTCCGGTTGTCGCGACCGGCGCATACGGCACCGCTCTCGGGGCGGATTGATGACGCTCGCGCGGCGAAGCGCGAAAAATCAGGTCCGCAGCACGAAGCAGGCGCCGCCGACCTTCCGGATGCGGCCGCACAGGTCGTCGGCGGCCTGTCGGCTCTGCGCCGGGATGCGGATCCGGTAGAAAGCCCGCGTGCCGCGGTTGCGCAGCCGCGTCCCGATGATCATCGGCCGCACCTCGCCGATCACGCCCGCATAGGTGCTCCGCGCCCGGTTGAAACTCTGAAGCGCCAGTGACTTGGAGAAATTGCCGGCGAGCTGGATGCCCCAGGGCGCGGCCGGGCCCTCGTTGGCGCCCAACGCGAAGCGGTCGCCGCGGGACGGGATGCGCAGGCTGGCGGTGACCTGCAGGCAGGTCTGCGGCGCCTCCGGCTTGGCCGCCCTGGCGTCCTTCGTCTCAGGCTTTTCCGGCGCGCCGCCCTCCGGGTACTCGATCGCCTTGCCAGGGCCGGTCCGCCACGCGTCGGCCGGGACGCCCGTGATGGCGGCCACGTAGGCGCGGGTTTCCTCGGGCAGGCCGCCATCGCCCGCGAGCCACTTGCTCACCCGGCCGGCACCGCCGTTATAGGCCGCCGCCGCGAGGCCGAGATTGCCGAACTGGGTCTTCAGGTCCGCCAGCAAGTGGGCGGCGTGCGGGATCGCCTGCTCGGGGTCGAACGGGTCGAGGAGGCCGCGCTCCCGCGCCGTACCGGGCATGAACTGGGCGACACCCTGCGCCCCGGCCCGGCTGACGACGCCCACGCGAAAACTGCTCTCGCGCCAGATCAGCCGCGTCAGGAACGGCACCGGCAGGCTGCGGGCCTTCGCGGATTCGTCGATCAGGCGGCACAGCGCCTGCTCCACGGTCTCGGTCGCCCCCTCGGAGGGGACGGCCCGAGCCGGGTGCGCCGCAACGCAGAGGAGGGTGAGGAGGGCGCCGAGGCGCAGGCGTGCGATAGTCACACCGGCGTTGTAGCGACCTTCGGTTGCGGATCAATTGATGCTGGTGGCCGCATGGGGCTCTGAAATGTAGTCCAGTCGAGCCGCTACGTAGCTTTTTCTTATGCTGGCTCCCGGATCGGGTTCCGCTACGCTCCACCCGTCCGGGACAGGGTGCGGCGAGGGATGAGGCGCGACGCTCTTTCCCGGGCGCATGCAGCGTCAGCGGAATGCGTCCCGGGACCCAGCACGAGACGCGCGCGAAGCGGCTCCATCAGGTCGCCACGCCGTCGGCTGACCAGGTCGGCGCATCGTCCCCAAGGCGGCGCGCCGCCCGCGCCCAGCGCATCGGGACGCCGGGTATCTCCACCGGCGGCCGCAGCCGCCGCGCCGGCCCCCACGACGTCGCCTCAATCACAGGCGCGAGATCCTCCGGCGCGACGGCTCGGCAGGGGGGTTCGGGCTCAGCCGAACCGGCCTCGACGAGCAGCGCCGCCGTGCGGGCGAGGGAGAGCCGCGCCACGCCGCCGGACCCATCGGCGAGCCGGCGCGCCAGCAGCCGCAGAGCCGCTGCGGCCATCATGTAGCCGGTCGCGTGGTCAAGGGCCTGGACCGGCAGCGGCACCGGCTTGGCGGCCTGCTGCCACTCCTGCCCAGCCTGCGCGATGCCGGTGCTCATCTGCACGAGGCTGTCGAAGCCGCGCCGCCCGGCCCAGGGGCCGGTCCAACCGTAGGCGTCGAGGCAGACCTCCACGAGACCCGGCGCGAGGGATCGCCGAGCCTCCGCCCCGTATCCGAGGCCGTCCAGGGCTCCGGGCCGGTAGCCGTGGACCAGCACGTCCGCCCCCGCGAGCAGCGCCTCGAAGGTCCCCCGGTCGGCGTCGCGGCGCAGGTCGAGTCGGGCACAGGTCTTGCCGAGCGTCATCTCCGGCTCGATGGGGGCTTCGTTCCAGCCGGGCGGGTCGATCCGCAGCACATCCGCCCCGAAACCCGCAAGAAAACGCGTCGCCACCGGCCCGGCGATCACCCGCGTCAGGTCGAGCACGCGCAGGCCGGCGAGCGGACGCCCGGGCTGGGGTGTCCAAAGAGATCTAGACGGCGATCCGGATCGTCCGACGCCCGGGTCCACATGCACCAGCGGCTCGGTCGTCACCGCGCGGCCCTGCGGATGCGCCGCCCAGTCGGCGAGCCCGCGCATCTCGGCGGCACACCCGCCCTCGGCCAGGATCGCGGCCTCCAGCTCGGCCTTGGCCCAGCCCGACACCGCCCGCGCCATGCCGGCGCGATCAACTTGCGGACCAAGCACGCGCTCGGCCGCCGCCCGGTGGTGGGGCGCGTTGGTGTGGAGCCGGATCCAGCCGTCCCGGGTCTCGTAGTCGCCCGCGACCGGATCCCAGGGGTCGGGCACGCGCCAGCCCTCGGGCTCCAGCGACCGCGCGAACCAGAACGACGCGAGACGCCGGTCCACGGTGACCGCACCGGTCAGCCCCGCGACCTCCGCGAGCGCCAGCGCGGCCGCCCCGACCGAGCCGGCCGCCAGATCGCTCACCGCGAAGGCGGAGGGCAGGGCGCCGGTCCCGGTGACATGCAGCGTGTCGAGGGCGCCGGGCGGTCCGTCGAGCGCCTGCCAGATCCGGGCCGCGAAAGCGTGGGCGCCATCCGTCATCGCGATCTCCCGCGCGATCCGCCTGGGCCGGGCGGACCTTCTTCGCAGCAGGATAGACTAGGGCCGCCGGCCCGGCGCGCTATAAGGAGCCGCATGACGTTGGATGAATCCCAGCCGCTCCTCGCCGTCGAGGACCTGTCCGTCGCCTTCCGCTCGCGGGAGGGCGAGACCCGGGCGGTCGACGGCATCGGCTTCACCATCCGGCGCGGCGAGACGCTGGCGCTCGTCGGCGAATCGGGCTCCGGCAAGTCCGTGACGGCGCTGGCGATCCTGCGGCTGCTCGACGGGGCCGCGCGCCAGGGCGGGCGGATCCTGTTCAAGGGCCGCGACCTCACGAGCCTGCCGGAACGCGCGATGCGCGATGTCCGCGGCGCCGACATCACCATGGTTTTCCAAGAGCCCATGACCTCGCTCAACCCGCTCCACACGATCGAGCGGCAGATCGGCGAGGTGCTGGGCCTCCACCGCGGGCTCACCGGCAAGGCGGCCAAGCGCCGGATCCTCGAACTCCTCGATCTCGTGGGCCTACGCGACGCGGAAAGCCGGATGGGCGCCTATCCGCACGAACTCTCCGGCGGTCAGCGCCAGCGGGTGATGATCGCCATGGCGCTAGCCTGCGAGCCGGACCTGCTCGTCGCCGACGAGCCGACCACGGCTTTGGATGTCACCGTCCAGGCGCAGATCCTGGCGCTGCTCGCCGACCTGCAGAAGCGGCTCGGCATGGCGATGCTGTTCATCACCCACGATCTCGGCATCGTCGAGCGGATCGCCGACCGGGTCTGCGTGATGCTGAAGGGCAAGATCGTGGAGGCCGGCGAGACCAGGGCGGTGTTCGCCAACCCGCAGCACGCCTACACCCAGCGCCTGATCGCCTCCGAGCCGAAGGGCCGCGCCAACCCGATCCCGCCCGATGCCGCGCCGCTGCTCGAAGCCGGGCCGCTCAAGGTCTGGTTCCCCCTGAAGGCGGGCCTGCTCCGGCGGGTCGTCGGCCACGTCAAGGCGGTGGACGGGGTCTCGCTCAAGGTCCGTGCCGGAGAGACCGTGGGGGTCGTGGGCGAATCCGGCTCCGGCAAGACCACGCTCGGCCTCGCCCTGCTGCGGCTGACCGCCTCTGAAGGGCCGATCGTGTTCCTGGGCCAGACCGTCGATGGCTTCTCCGTTGCGCAGATGCGGCCCTTGCGAAAAGACATGCAGGTGGTCTTCCAGGACCCCTACGGCTCACTCTCGCCGCGCATGTCGGTGGCCGATATCGTGGCCGAGGGGCTGGTGGTGCAGGGCGCCGTGCGCTCGCGGGCCGAGCGCCGGGCCGTGGTCTCGAAGGCGCTCACCGATGTCGGGCTCGACCCGGCCGCCATGGACCGCTACCCGCACGAATTCTCCGGCGGCCAGCGCCAGCGCATCGCCATCGCCCGGGCGATCGTGCTGAACCCGCGCTTCGTCGTGCTCGACGAGCCAACCTCGGCGCTGGACCGCTCGGTCCAGGCGCAGATCGTGACGCTGCTGCGCGACCTCCAGCGGGAGCGTGGCCTCGCCTACCTGTTCATCAGCCACGACCTGAAGG
Source organism: Methylobacterium sp. GC_Met_3 (assembly GCF_026540775.1). NCBI lineage: Bacteria > Pseudomonadati > Pseudomonadota > Alphaproteobacteria > Hyphomicrobiales > Methylobacteriaceae > Methylobacterium > Methylobacterium sp. GC_Met_3. The sequence goes on along the minus strand of NZ_JALNUL010000001.1, from coordinate 625,289 downwards.
TGGTGCGGGCGCTCGCCAACTACGTGATGGTGATGCAGAACGGCCGCGTGGTCGAGGAAGGCCCCGCCGAGACGATCTTCTCCGATCCGCAGACCGCCTACACCCGGGCCCTGTTCAAGGCCGCCTTCGCGCTCGACAGCGACGCGCCGACCGAGCTGGAGCCCGCCTGACCGTGCCCCGTGCGCTGCTCATCGTCCTCGATTCCGTCGGGATCGGCGGCGCGCCGGATGCCGAAGCCTACGGCGATGCCGGCTCCGACACGCTCGGCCACATCGCGGAAGCCTGCGCGGCCGGACGCGGCGACCGGGCGGGGCTCCGCACCGGACCGCTGCACCTGCCGCACCTCGCCGCCCTCGGGTTCGGGCTGGCCGCCGCCGGCGCCTCGGGCCGGATCCCGCCCGGTCTTGCACCCGTGGGTGTGCTCGAAGGCACCTACGGGCATGCCGTGGAGACGGCCGCCGGCAAGGACACGCCGTCGGGCCATTGGGAGATCACCGGCCTGCCCCTGCTGGAGCCCTGGGGACACTTTCCCGAGACGCGGCCGGCCTTCCCGCCCGAACTCACCCAGGCGCTGATCGCGGAGGGTGGCCTGCCCGGCATCCTGGGGGATCGCCACGCGGCGGGCGTCGCCATCATCGACGAACTCGGCGCCGAGCATGTCCGGACCGGCCGGCCGATCTGCTACACCTCGGCCGACAGCGTCTTTCAGATCGCCGCCCACGAGGAGGCCTTTGGTCTGGAGCGGCTCTACGACCTTTGTCGGCTCGCACGGCGCCTGTGCGACCCCTACCGGGTCTGCCGGGTGATCGCCCGGCCCTTCGTGGGCTCGGCGGGGGCGGGCTTCCGCCGCACCGGCAACCGCAAGGATTTCGCGGTTGAGCCTCCGGGGGTCACGCTGCTCGACCGGGCCGAGGCGGCGGGCCGCGCCGTGGTGAGCGTCGGCAAGATCGGCGACATCTTCGCCCACCGGGCCACCGGCCGGGAGCTCAAGCCGGGGCCGAACGCCGCCTGCCTCACGGCGGGGCTCGACGCCCTGAAGGATCTGCCGGACGGCGGCCTGATCTTCGTCAACCTCGTGGATTTCGACACCGAGCACGGCCACCGCCGGGACGTGCCGGGCTACGCCGCCGAACTCGAAGCGTTCGATGCCCGGGTCTTCGAGATCAGGACGGCACTCCGGCCCGGCGATCTCGCGCTCATCACCGCCGATCACGGCAACGACCCGACCTGGGCCGGAACCGACCACACCCGCGAGCAGGTGCCGGTCCTGGCCTTCGGCCCCGGCGTGGCCGGCCGCTCCATCGGCCGGCGGGACAGCCTTGCGGATATCGGCGCCACGGTGGCGGCCCATCTCGGCCTGCCCTGGGACGGCGCCGGAACACCCTTCCTGTAGGAGGACACGATGCGGGACGACGACGACCGGCCGCGCAAGGCCGTCGCGCACGAGATCGGCCAGCCGCTGGATACCCTGTCGCTGGCGGATCTCGACGAACGCGTCGCGCTCCTGCGGGCGGAGATCGCCCGGATCGAGGCGGCACGGGCAGCCAAGCAAGCGGCGCAGGGGGCGGCCGACGCCTTCTTCAAGCGGAGCTGAGGCGTGGACCGGACCCAAACGCTCGCTTCCCTGCGACGTGGCGACCTCGTTGGCGCGCGTGAATTGCGCCTGCCGGACGGGCTGACGGAGGTGCCTCCGGAGGTCTTCGCGCTGGCCGACACGCTGGAGGTGCTGGACCTCGGCCGCGGCAGCCTGACCGACCTGCCGGCGGATCTCGGGCGGCTGCACCGGATGCGGGTGCTGTTCGCCTCGGGCAACCCGTTCGAACGCCTGCCGCCGGTGCTGGGCGATTGCCCGAGCTTGAGCCAGCTCGGCTTCCGTGGCTGCGGCATCCGCGAAGTGCCGGCCGAGGCGCTGCCGCGCGACCTGCGCTGGCTCATTCTCACCGACAATCGGATCGAGACCCTGCCGACGGCGCTCGGGGAACGGCCGCGCCTGCAAAAACTGATGCTGGCCGGCAACCGGCTCTCGACGCTGCTGGACAGCCTGTCGGCAGCCGACAACCTCGAATTGATCCGGCTCGCCTGCAACCGGCTCGACGTGCTGCCGCCCTGGCTGACGCGCCTGCCGCGCCTTGCCTGGATCGCCTATGCGGGCAACCCCGCCGAGCCCGTGACGGAACCGACCCCGGCGGCGCGGGTGCCGTGGGCGGAACTGGAGGTCGGTGAGCTCTTGGGAGAGGGGGCCTCGGGCCGGGTCCACCGGGCGGTCTGGCGCGGGCAGGCCGTGGCGCTGAAGCTGTTCAAAGGCGCGATGACGAGCGACGGCCTGCCCGCGCGCGAGATGGAAGCCTGCCTCGCCGCCGGCACGCATCCGGGGCTGACCGGGGCGCTCGGCCGGCTCGACGGCCATCCCGGTGGGGCCGAGGGGCTTCTGCTCCGGCTTCTCCCAGCGGATTGGCGCGTGCTGGCCGGGCCGCCGAGCCTCGCGAGCTGCAGCCGCGACGTCTACGCTCCGGATCTCAAGCTCGATCCGGAGCGGGCCCTGCGGATCGCGCGATCCGTTGCGGCGGCGGCGGCCCACCTGCACGGGCGCGGCCTGCTCCATGGCGATCTCTACGCGCACAACACGCTCTGGGAGGCCGGAACCGGCGCGGCCGTGCTCAGCGATTTCGGCGCCGCCTCGGCGCTGCCGGCCGGGCCAGACGGCGCGGCGCTGACGCGGATCGAGGCGCGGGCCATGGGGATCCTGCTCAGCGAGCTGCTCGACCGCTGCGATGCGCCGCCCGCGGAGTTGCGATCTCTGGAACGGAGCTGCACGCAGCCCGACCCGGCCCTGCGGCCTACCCTGCAGGAGGTGGCTGCCGCGCTGGCGCGGATAGCGAGCTGAGCCCCGCCGCCGCCCTTCGGATCTCGGCCCGATAGCCTCAGTCCGGAATATCGGCTTGCCGGGGTGTCACCACGGCGAACAGGTCGCCGAGGGCGGCAAGGCTCGCCGCCTGGAGCTGGGCGGCGGGCACCACAGAGCCGTCCGGCCCGGGCAAGTCCCGCGTCGCCGTTGTGGAGGCCACGACGGTCGGGCGGAAGCCGAGGTTGAAGGCGCTGCGGGCGGTGGAATTCACGCACATATGCGTCATGAAGCCGGCTAGGACGATGTCCTTCACGCCCGCCGCCTCCAACCGCGCCTGGAGATCCGTACCCACGAAGGAACTCGGATAAGCCTTGGTGATCACCGGCTCGTCGCCCTGCGGCGCCACCTCCGGGCTGATCTGGCCGATCGGTGCGGTGACGTCGTAGGGCGAGCCCGGCCCGGCATCGTGGCGGATGTGGAAGACCGGGATACCGGCCGCGCGCGCCCGGGCCAGCAGATCCGCCGCCTCGCGGATCGCGGGCTCGACGCCGTCGAGGCGCATGATGCCCTCGCGGTAGGTCTGCTGCAGATCGATGAGCACGAGCGCCGAGCCCTTCAGGGCAGGGGGCTCCGGGCTGAGGCCCGACAGGCCGCGCAGGGTTGCGAGTTCGGACATTCGGGATCTCCCAGGGCGGCGCTCAAGAAGCGCGGCGGCCAGCGCGATGACGCCGGATGCTATACCGCGCCGGCGGATCGGCACCACCGGTCAAAGGTGTACCGCGGGCTCTGTCGGCGCGACGCGTGATGCTACCGCCCCGGTACCCCCGGATCGATCGCCGGCAATTCGCCCGCCGGGAGTCCGGCGCCGGCCTGGGCCTGCGCGCCGCCGGTGCCGCGGGCGCAATTGGCCAGCGCCACGGTCAGGCGCTCGGCGGTCTCGGGCTGCATCACGGCCAGTACCTCGGCCATCTTGCGCGGGTTCATCGCCAGCACGATCGGCACCAGCACGTCGTGGCCCAGCCGGTCGAACACCCGTGCGGCGTCCTTGGGCTTCATGGACTCGTACATCGTGACGATGTTCTTGAGCCCCTGCTTCTCGGCATCCTCCTTCGCCTTGGCGACCGTTTCAACTTTGTCCTCGGCCTTCTTGAGATCACCGAGGCCGGTTTCAAGCTTCCGCTCGGCTTCACCCAGCATTTTCTCGCGCAGATCCAGCTCGTCGCTCTTCTCGCGCAGGGCGTCGCGCCGGGCACCGAGCTTTTCCAGAAGCACGCGCTCTGTGGGCGAGGCCGGGCCCTGTGCGGCGGGCGGCGCCTCCGGGGGCTTCTCGACTGGCTTTTCGGCGGGAGCGGCCTTCTCCTCCTTGCCGCCCACCGAGCCCGTGGTGACGGGGTCGGGGACGTCGAAACCGGTGCGGGCGCGGGCCACCGCCCGTCCGTAATCCGGCAGCGCGCCGCTCTCCGGAAGGCCGACCTGGATCAGGCTGAGCAGCTTGAGGACGAGGAGCCCCGCCGCCGCCAGCGCCACGGCATCGACGAGGCGCAGCCGCCTCGTCGATGCCGGCTTGGCGCGCACCGGCTTGGGGGGCGCGCTCCGCAGCGCCGTGCCGGCGCGGCGAATCTTCGCCTCGGGATCCGGCTTCGGCGGCGGGATCTTCGGAGCTTTGACTCCAGTCACGCGGCGCGCGCCCGGACGCGGGCGAGCGCGCGCTCACTCATGGCCAGTGCTGCCGCGGCGGCGGCCCCGAGCCGCTCCCCGTTCGGGCTCGACGGCTCGGGTCGACGCAGAGGCTGAACCTCGGGCTCGGTCACGACCTGCGGGGGAGGGACAGGCACATGCGCGGGCTCCGGCCGGGCCGGCACCGCGCGCATCTGCGCCACGATAGCGCCGATGCGGGTCACCACCGTCTCGCCGGCCTCGACCTGCAGCTTCAGCTCGGCGGATCGGGCAGCCGCGGAATCCAGGCTGGCATTGAGGGTGCGGTCGGCATCGTCGATGGCGGCGCGCAGGCCCGCGATGGCGCGCTCGGCCGAGCTGGTCGCCACCATCAGGTCGCCGATGGTCTGGCGCAGGGCCGCCTCGTCGCCCTTGAGCTGACCGATCCGGCGCGACAGCCGCAGGGAGGTGACGATTGTTGCCGCCAACAGAACCGCCACCAGGATGTCGGCGGCGAGGGTGACGAAGAGACTCATGACGGCACCCTCAACACCCTAATTGTCCGACCGGTTGTTCATCGAGGCCTCGTAGGCCTGGATGGTCGTGCGCGAGCGCCGCAGCGGGCGGGTGACCTGCACGGCGATGTGGCCGTCGACCCGGCCGATCCGCCCCTGCGTCAGAGCCCAGTCGCCGCAGCGCACGGTGATCAGATCCGACGGCTTGGCGTCGAACATCAGCGTCTCGCCGACCTTGAGGTTCATGACCTGCTTCAACGGCAGCATCATCTCGTGCAGAACCGCCTCCATGGTCACGTCGGCCTGCCAGATCTCGGTGGCGAGGTGGCCCTCCCAGACGTGGTCGCGGCCGAGCTTCTCGCCCATGAAGCTCTGGGTGAGCAGTTCCCGGATCGGCTCGATCGTGGCGTAGGGGAACAGGATCTGCAGCATGCCGCCGCGCCCGTCGACATCGAGGCGCAGGCTGATCAGGATCGCGGCGTTGCCCGGCCGCGTGATCGTGGCGAAGCGTGGGTTGGTCTCGATCCGGTCGATGCCGAAGGTCACCGGCGAGAGTGGCTGGAACGACATCTCCAGGTCGCCCAGCACGATCTCCACCAGGCGACGCACCAGCGTCATCTCGATGGCGGTGAACGGCCGCCCGTCGAGGCGGCTCGACGTGCCGCCGCGCTTGCCGCCGAGCAACAGGTCGAAAGTCGCGTAGGCGAGGTTGGAATCGACCGTGACGAGGCCGGAATTCTCCCATTGCTCGGCCCGGAACACGCCGAGCAGGGTCGGCAGCGGGATCGCATTGAGGTAGTCGCCGAATCGGACCGAGGTGATGTTGTCGAGCGTGACCTCGACGTTGTCCTGGAACAGGTTGCGCAGGGAGGTCGACAGCAACCGGATCATCCGGTCGAAGACGATCTCCAGCATCGGCAGGCGTTCGTACTGGACGACGCCCGAATCGACGATGGCCTGCACGCCCCCGGCCCCGGAGGCCGAGAGCTCGCGCATGGAGAAGCCGAGGACGCCGTCGATCTCGTCCTGGTTGAGCACCCGGTCGTTGCCGGCGAGTTCGGGGAGGTTGTCGCTCTCCCCGTCCTCGATCATCGTCGCCCACTCGGCGGCGACGTCTCCGGCGCTGCGCGTGGTGCCCTGCTCGGCAAGCGCCGCGCCCCATTCCTCGGCGAGCGACGAGTCGCCGCCCTCGGCGCCCTGCTCCAGCAGAGCCGCCGACCAGTCGTCCTCGGGGAGTTCGTCCTCGGGTTCCATCAGGCGTGCGCCGAAACGGTGACGGGAAGGGGTTGAGTCACTGGACGATCACGTCCTTGAACAGCACCGCCTCGACCCGGGCCGGATAGAGGGCGATGTTTACGCGGCGCAGCAGCTCCTCGCGCAGCCGGAACAGACCGAGCGAGCTGGTCAGGTCGCTGGGGCGCAACTCGCGCATGTAGACCTGCAGCGCGTCCTCGACGCGCGGCATCATCGGCTTCACTTCCTCCTCGACCTTGGCATCCTTGAGTTCGAGGGCGAGGCGGACCTTGGCGTACTTGGTCTTGTCCTGCGGCAGATCGGGGCTGAGGTTCAGCATCATCTCGCGGACTTCGACGAACACCACCGGCTTCTTGCCGTCCGTGCCGGCCTTGTCGCCACCGCCATGCCCGCCCCCGTGAGAATCCCCGGCAGCCTCCGCGCCGTCGCCATGTCCGCCGCGGCCCATCATCAGGAAGGCGCCCCCGCCGACGCCGAGCAGCAAGACCGCGGCGGCCACCATGATCATGAGCTTCTTCTTGCCCTTCGGGGCGGCGGCGGCTCCGGCCTCGCCCTCCTCGGCAGAGGCCTTCTTGGGCGTCTTGGCCATGGAATAATGCTCTCTCGCGGATATCCGCGCTCGGGTACGGCCCGATATCGAAGCATCAGGGTTAACGCGCCGTTAAGCCGGCAATTCCTGCCGGGCGAGGATTGCCGCAGCACAGCCGCGACCTGCCGCCAGGGCCAACAGACTCCGACCTAAGTCTTTAAAAAAGTTCGTGAAATCAAATCTGGCACCGCTGGCACGGCACATGCTGAATGGATCGTTGCCGCCACCGCGGCGGCGAGTCCCAGAGTTCACGATGCAGAATGCCCTCTTCATCGGCGTATCGAGCCAAGTGGCGCTCCAGCGCGAGCTGGACGTGGTCGCCAACAACATGGCAAACGTCTCGACCAACGGGTTCAAGTCCCGCAGCACCCGCTTCCAGGAGTACCTGATGCCGGTGGCGAGCGCGGATTCCTTCGCGCGCCCGGATCGGCGCCTCTCCTACGTCATCGACCAGGGCACCACCCTCGACCTCGGCCAGGGCCCGGTCGAGCAGACTGGCAACCCGCTCAACGTCGCCGTCAAGGGCTCGGCCTTCATCGCCGTGCAGACGCCCCAGGGCGAGCGCTACACCCGCAACGGCGCCTTCGAGATCAATCCGCAGGGCACCCTGGTGACCAGCGACGGCTACCCCGTCGCGGGCGACGGCGGCCCGATCTCCATCAACGCGCAGGAGACCGGGCTGGCCATCGGAGCGGACGGCACGGTCTCGACCAACCTCGGCATCCGCGGCCGGATCAAGCTCGTCAGCTTCGCCAACCCGCAGCAGCTCACCAACGAGGGGGGCAACCTGTTCGCCTCCGGGGAGGCCGGCCAACCGGCCGGGCTCGACGGCCGCCTGGAGGCCGGAGCGCTGGAGCGCTCCAACGTCCGCCCGGTGCTCGAGATGACCCGGCTGATGGACGTGAACCGCACCTACACCATGGTGTCGAGCATGATCTCGCGCCTCGACGAGTTGCGGGGCTCGGCGATCAGCCGCCTCGCCAACGTCGCCTAAGGGGGCCTTGAGCGATGCGCGCCCTCTACTCTGCCGCCACCGGCATGGCGGCCCAGGAACTGAACGTCCAGGTCATCTCCAACAACATCGCGAACCTTCGCACCACCGGCTACAAGCGTCAGCAGGTCCATTTCCAGGATCTGCTCTACCAGAACTTGCGCCGGGCCGGCTCCTCGACCTCCGAGCAGAACACGCAGCTCCCCGCCGGGCTGGCGATCGGCTCGGGCGTGAAGACGACCTCGACGGCCCGGGTGATGTCGCAGGGCACGCTCACCTCGACCGAGAAGGATTACGACGTCGCCATCCGCGGCGAGGGCTTCTTCCGGCTGACGATGCCGGACGGCCGCACCGGCTACACCCGGGACGGCTCCTTCGACCTCTCGGCCACGGGCCAGCTCGTCACCCGCGACGGCTACCTGCTCGATCCGGCGATCACCGTGCCGCAGACCGCGACCTCGGTGACGATCAGCGCCACCGGCGCCGTGCAGGCGACGCTGCCGGGCCAGACCGCGCCCCAGGCGCTCGGCCAGTTCCAGCTCTCGCGCTTCGTCAACAAGGTCGGCCTCGAATCGATCGGCGACAACCTGTTCGTGGAGACCGCCGCCTCCGGCCCGGCGATCAGCGCGCTGCCGGGGTCCGAGGGCTTCGGCAACCTCCAGCAGAGCTACCTCGAAGAGGCCAACGTGAACGCCGTCACGGAGATCTCGTCGCTGATCGCGGCCCAGCGCGCCTACGAGATGAACTCGAAGGTCGTCACCGCCGCCGACCAGATGCTCTCGACCGCCTCGCAGATGTTCCGCGGCTAACGCATCGCCCCGAACGATGGCCGCCGGCCGCCGGCGGACGACGATGCCGATCAGACAATCAGCCCTCAGGTTCCCGACGATGTATGCCGGCCTGCACCAAGACCCCGCCTCATCGGACTCCGCCTTCGAGGCCGCCATCCTGCCGCTCGTCAGCACGGCGGCGGACGAGAGCGATCTCAGCCCGATCGTCCGCCATGCCCGCCCGCGGGTCGCGCCCCTCGGCATGGCCGTGGTGCTCCGGACGGTGCTGGCCGTGCTGGCCTTCGCGACGCTCGGCGCACTGGCGATCCCCGCCATGGCGCGGGCCGAGGGCCTGCGCCTGCGCGGCGACGTGACCGCCCGTGGCGACGTGCTGACGCTGGCCGACCTCGTGGAGGAAGCGCCGACGGCGCTCGCCGCGCGGCCGCTGTTCCGCGCGCCCGCGCTGGGGGCCACCGGGACGATCCAGAGCCGCCGGATCCTTGACGCCGCCGCCGCCCTCGGCCTCACCGGCCTGGAGACCGGCGGCCGGATGCAGATCGCGGTCCAGCGGGCCGCACGCCGCATCGGGCCGGTGGAGATCGAGGCCGCGCTCAAGCGCGGGCTTGAGACCGGCTACGGCCTCGATCCGCGCAATCTGTCGGTCCGGTTCGACGGCGACGGCCCGACGCTCGTGGCCCCGGCGGACCTCGCGGGCCAGGCCGCGGCCCTCGACCTGAGCTACGATCCGCGTTCGCGCCGGGTTGCAGGGCTCGTGAGCCTCGGCGAGCGGCAGGCGTCGCTGCGCGTCTCCGGCGTGGTCCTCGAAATGCGCGAGGTCGCTTTGCTCGCCCGCAACCTCGACCGCGGCGAGGCGGTCAAGGAGGGGGATTTCGCCCTGGAACGCCGGCCGCGCGATGCGGTCCCGGCGGACGCGCAGGCGAACGCCGGCGCCGTCGTCGGCGAAGTCGCCCAGCACGCGCTGGCGGCCGGGACCGTGCTCCGGATCAGCGACACGGCCCCGCCCGAGTTGGTCGCCCGGGGCGAGAACGTGACCATCGTGTACGAGACGCCGAGCGTCAGCCTCGCGATGCGCGGCCTCGCCAACCAGGGCGGGCGGCTCGGTGCCGTCGTCAACGTCGTCAACACCGCCTCGCAGAAGGTCCTGCAGGCGACCGTGATCGGCCCCGGCCGGGTCTCGGTCGGCCCTGGCCCCGCGCCCCAGCAACAACAAGCAGCCGTGGCCGCCCCGCTCCAGGCGACCGCCTCCTTGCGCTGATCGTCCGCTCCGCACGCGTTCACGAGTATCCCGGAAGAGTCCCCGATGGCCCCTCGCATCGCCCTGAAGCCGCTCGCCGCCGCGCTGATCGCCGGCGCGCTCGGCGCCTGCAACACCGCCGACCGGCTCTCGCAGGTCGGCGCGACCCCGGCGCTGTCGGCGATCGAGGACCCGACCACGCAGCCCGGCTACAAGCCGGTGCGGATGCCGATGCCCGACGTGCAGCCGGTCTCCTACGCGCCGAATTCGCTTTGGCGCACCGGCTCGCGCGCCTTCTTCAAGGACCAGCGCGCCGCCCGGCTCGGCGACATCCTGACCGTGAAGGTCAACGTCACCGATCAGGCCAACATCAGCAACGAGACCAAGCGGAGCCGGGCCAACACCGAGAGCTTCGGCCTGCCGAACGCCCTGGGTCTCGAGAACAATGCGGTCGGCAAGTCGCTCGGCGTGGGCGGCACGGCGTTGCTCGCCGCCACCTCGGCGACCGCCAACGACGGGGCCGGCTCGGTTCAGCGGGCCGAAACCGTGACGACCAACGTCGCCGCGGTGGTCACCCAGGTTCTGCCCAACGGCAACCTCGTGGTCGAGGGCAAGCAGGAGATCCGGGTCAATTTCGAGATCCGCGAGATGGTGGTGGCCGGCGTGGTCCGGCCGGAGGACATCGAATCCGACAACACCATCGATTCGGCCAAGATCGCCCAAGCCCGGATCGCCTATGGCGGCCGCGGCCAGATCACCGACGTGCAGCAGCCGCGCTACGGCCAGCAGATCGTGGATATCCTGCTGCCGTTCTGAGGCGGAGCGATCCTCTCGTTGCAGGGCGGCGTCCGGGAGGCGGCCTGCTGGAACCGTGCGCCGCACTCAGCCGAGCAGCTGAGCGGAGAAGCCTCGCTGAGCGAGAAGCTTCACCGCCTTCCTGTCGAAGGACACGAAAGTCTCACCTCCGAGCCGCATACCGTCATATGCGATGACCCCGTCGGCGAAATCGCCGCCGGCATCGAGCAAGACGAGCCCTGCTTCGACCGCGGGCAGGTTCAGCACCACGTTCGACGTCTTCATGAACAGCCGGATCGCGGCGGCAATCTCAGCGCGCGGCGCGTTGTAGGCCCGCTCCATCACCCAGGCGAGCTCGCAAAGCACGTGGACGCTGATCGCGACCGAGTCCGCCGCCCTCAACGCCTCGATCGCCTGCATCTGTTGCGTCTCATCCCCGGGGACTACGACGCGCAGCAGCACGTTCGTATCGACGCTGATCCTCATCCCTTCGTCAGACCGGCCTGAACCGCCGCTGCGGCCGCATCGGAAATGGCTTCGTTCAGGTCTTCGATCGACAGCCGCTTACCGTTCGTCTTGCCTGCGAAAAAGTTCTGCAGTGCGTCCCACGAGCCTTGGGACTGGTCCGCCGTCAGCTCGGCCCGTCCGTTCGGCAACAGATCGAGTCTGATCTTGTCACCGGGCCGGATCCCCAGATGATCCAGCACGTCGCTCTGGAACGTGACTTGGCCCTGCTCGGTGATCGTCAACGTCGTCATGGTGAGGCCTCCAGATCGAGCCTGATCCTACAACATCGTTTCGAGCTGCGGCAGCCGGTTGTCCGACACGGCCGATGCGCTCGCCCTCACCCCACAACGCTAACGACGATGACCCTACTGGCTCGAACGGCGCGGTGATCAGCGCGACTCACCCCTTCGCCCCGACGCGCCTTCAGCCCGCCTCCTCCGGCTCCGGCCCGCGGGTGACGTCGAGCCCGGTGCCGACGCCCTGCGGCGGGCCGACCTTCACCGGGGCGCCGGTGCGGGCGGCCTCGTAGATCGCCTCCATCAGCACCTGATCCTGGAGCCCCTCCTCGCCGGGCGTGCGCGGGCGCAGGTTTTCCTGGATGCAGCGTGCGAAGTGGTCCATCTCCAGGGCGAACTGGTTCTTCGGGCTCAGGATCCGTTCGTCCCGGGCCGCGTTCTTGCCGTCGCGGTGGCCGACGAAGAGGCGCTGGCCCTGGTAGGCGAAGGCGTTCTGCAGATCGATGGACGCGTTGCTCGTGTGCACGGTCAGGCTGCGCGCCTCGTAGACGCCGTAGCTCGACAGGCACTGTGCGATCACGCCGGAGGGGAAGTGCAGCGTGAAGCTCACCGTCTCCTCGACCTCGCGGTATTTCGGGTCGTCGGGCGGTGAATGGATCTGCGCCTGGATCAGATCCGGCTCCTCGCCGAGCACCGCGCGGGTCGTGTTGAGGCAGTAGAGCCCGATATCCGGCAGCGAGCCGCCCCCCGCCAGAGCCTTGCGCAGACGCCATTGCTCGGGGAGGCCGGTGGTCTGGCCGTTGAACGCCTGGATCATCCGGGGCTTGCCGAACTCGCCGGTGCGGGCGAGCTTGATGACCGCGCGGTTGTGCGGTTCGTACTGGCAGCGATAGGCGATCATCAGCTTGACGTTGGCTGCCGCGCAGGCCGCGATCATGTCCCGGCATTCCTGCGAGGAGACCGCCATCGGTTTCTCGCAGAGCACCTGCTTGCCGGCCGCGGCGGCCGCCACGACGTTGTCGCGATGCACGCCGTTCGGCGTCACCACGTAGATCGCCTGGACGTCCGGATTGGCCTTGAGCCGATCCCATTCGTCATAGCCGTAGACCGCATCCTCCGGCAGCCCGTACTGGCGCGCCACGAGTTTGGCCTTGTCGGGCGAGCCCGACATCACCGCGGCGAGCCGCGCGCGCTTGGTCTCGCCGAAGGCCGGCAGGATCTCGTCGAGGCTGAGGCGCCCGAGGCCGACGACGCAGTAGCCGACCCGCTGACTGGGAGGCTGCGGAGCGGGCGTCGGCGCCGGCGGACGGTCGCCCGATCCGCGCCAGTTCGGAAACATCACCTTCCCGCCCTGGACCGCACCGGTATCGGCCGGGACCGCGGCCGCCGGAGGCGCCGCCTGGGCGCCGGTGCCGCCGATCGCAGCGCCCGCCAGGGCACTGCCGGCAGCCAGGAGGGTGCGTCGAGAAAGCCGTGTGTCGTCGTCCGCCATGGGCCTCGCCGTCTTGCTGATCGGAATGGCGCGCCGGGGCGCCGGGGGAGGGGCCGCGCACCGCCGAGGGCCGACCCGCTCGCTCATTGAACGCCGTCAGGCCGTGCGGTGTTTCCCGCGGCGCGCAGATGCGCCGTCACGCAGCCGGCGGCGGATCCGGCGCCTCGACCTCGCCGCGGCGCTGCAATTGCAGGGCGACGAACCAGCACAGGCAGGCCCAGGCCGCGCCGATGCACCAGCCGGCCAGCACGTCGCTTGGCCAGTGGACGCCGAGATAGATCCGGCTGATCCCGACGAGCAGCGTCACGCTCACGCCGAGGCCGAGCATTAGGGCCTTCGCGCGCCGGTTCCGTTCCACCCGCGCCACCAAGGTCGCCAGCGTCAGATAGGCGATGGCCGACATGGTGGCGTGGCCGCTGGGGAAGCTTGCGGTGAACACCTCCATGCCGTGCGGGACGAGATCCGGCCGGGGCCGCTGGTAGAAGAGCTTCAGCACCGTCGAGACCAGCTCGCCGCCGCCCACCGCGCCGAGCACGTAGAGGCCGATCCGCCGCCGGCCGGAGACGCCGAGATAGGCCGCTACCGCGCAGGTCAGGAACAACACCGTGAAGACGCTGCCCAGCCCGGTGATGTCACGCATCGTCTCCTCGAGCCAGGGCGGCCCGATCGGGTCGGCGAGGTCGGCCGGGTTGCGCAAAACCAGCAGGATCCGGCGGTCGAGGGCTGCGGTCGAGCCCTCACCGACCTCGTGCGCGAGATAGAAGAACCCGTAGCCCAGGATGCTGAGGCCGAGGAGCGCCACGAGAGGCCCGACCTCGTTGAGGCGCAGCCGCAGCCAAACCGCCGTGGCGGGCTCGATCAGGCGGTTGTGCCGCAGGCTGCCAGGGACTCTCACGGCATGGTCTCCGGGGGCAGGACGGAGGTCATCAGGCGTTTTCCCCGAACGCAAAGCGCGCGACCGCCTCCCAGGGTCCCCCCAGATAACGCCAGAGCTGCGTCGCCGGGGCCGTGAAGCGGAACGGCGCGAAACCGGCCTGGAGGTCGGCGTGGAGCGCGCGGGCCTTCTCCGGGGTGGCCTTGTTCTGAACCGTCACATGCGGGCGCCAGCCCTGCCGGTCCTGTGCGGTGAGATCGGGCTCGAACGCCTTCGCGAGCCGGCCGCGAAACGCCGTCAGGGCTTCGGATTCAAGAACGTAGGCGACACCGCGGCCGGTGAAGCGAACGCCCGTCACGGCGACCTCCGGCGGCGGCATCGTCCGGGCGAGCGTCGTGATGGTCTCGATGACGCCGCGCTCCCGTTCGCCGGGCAGGTGGTGAAACAGCGTCGCATGAGCCGGGATAAAATTCAGCTTTTCGGGGAAGAACCGGCGCCGCTCGCCGTCGAAGCGCGCGAAGGTCGGCTCGTCGAAGGCCAGCGTCAGGATCAGGGGAGCTGCGTCTTGCATCGGGCCGAGATGGCGCCTGGAGCCCTCACGTCCAGTACAGCACCCGCGCCGCCGGCAAGTCCCGGGCGAGGCATTCGGTGAGATGGGTGCGCATCGCCTGCATCAGCGGCTTCGGAAAAACGTGCTTCACCGTGCCGAACTTGGTGCGCTTCTCCACCCGGTCGGCCTCGTCGAGGGGCAAGTCCGAGCCCGGATACCAGCCGCGCAGCACCGCCTTCGAGCCGGGCGTGAAGCGGTGGGTGATGAGTTCGGCGGTCAGATCGAGATCCGGAGCGCCAGCCAGCGCGTCGGCGGCATCGCGGATCAGGGCGGCGTAGGCCGCCTCCCAATCCGGCACGGGCAGGATCGGCGCGATCGTCAGTCCGACCGGATAGCCCGCCCGCGCCATCTGGCCGAGCGCTGACAGCCGCGCGTCGAGGGTGTCGGTTCCGCCCTCGTAGCGGGCCGCCGGGCGGGCGTTGACCGAGACCCGGATGCGGGTGCGCCTGTTGTGCGGCAGGTCGAGGAGCGGCGCGACCGCGGCGAACTTCGTGGTGAAGCGCAGCTGCACCGGCGCATCCCAGGCTCCGAAATGCCGGATCGCCGCCGAGAGCGAGCCGGTGAGATGCTCGATGCCCAGCGGATCGGTGTAGCAGGAGGCCTCGAAGGTGGTGCCCTCCTGGGCCCGCTCGGCCGAGGCGGAGGTCACCGCGCCGCGCCCCAGATAGGCATCGAGGTTCCCCAGGATCGCGTCGAGATTGGCGTAGGCGCGCGTCACCGGCGGCCCCTGGAGCGAGCCCGCGAGGTAGCAGTACTGGCAATGGGCCGGGCAGCCCTCCGCGAGGTCGAAGCGCCAGTCGGCCGAGGGCGGGATCGGCTGGAGCCGCAGCTTCGTCGGCGGTGCCACCGTGAGGGCGAGGGTCGCCTTGGCGGCCGTGTAGGCGCGCCGCGGGTCCGGCTCGCGCGGGCTCGGCAGGCGATTGGCCGACAGGCGCTCGACGGCCAAGCCCAGCGCCTCGGCGCGTGCCAGCATCGCCCGGCCATGGGCATGCTCGAGCGCCGCCGGCGTCACCAGCACCCGGCGCGGGCGCCACAGGCGAGCCGGGCGTTGCGCCCCGATCTGCGCTTCGACGGGGTCTTCGAGAGCCAGGGCGGGGGAGGACGGCATCTCTGTCGAACGCGGCGCTGCACGTCGCGGGTCCGGTCTAGTCGCCCGGTCGCGGTGCGGCTAAAGCACCGCCATGTCTGCAGGCAGGGAGAGCGTTCATGTCGGCCGCGATGGCTGGTTGTTTCTCATCGGGGGCACCAACCGCGTCCTCGACCGCTATCGCGGCGGTCTGCGCCACTGGCTGCTGCTGCGGGGCTGGGCGCGGCTGATCCGGGCTCGCGCCCGGCGCGCGGAGCGCCTCGGCATCCGCTGCCTCCACGTGATCGTACCCGAGAAGCTGTCGGTCTACGACGACAGGACCGACGGCCTGCGCTACGACCCGGCCAAGGCCTCGACTCGCCGCCTCGCAAGGCTTCTCGCGCGTCACCCCGCCTATCTCGATCTCCTCGCCCCACTCCGGGCCGCGCGCAGCGGGACGGTGCCGCTCTACCTGCGCACCGACACCCATTGGACCCTGCAGGGCTGCCTGCTCGCCTACCGCGAGATCATGCGGGTCCTCGGGGCCATCCCGCCGGCCGATATCGGGGCACGCCCGCAGATCGTCTCGGACGAGCTGATGGATCTCGGCGAGAAGCTCCGCGAGCGGCCGCGGGAGCGCATCGAGCGGTTCATGCTGCAGCGCGATTCACGCCGGGTCGAAACCGGGCCGCTGCTGGCTACCTACGAGGCGGAGGGGCGCGACCGGGAGGTGCATGTCGGCGCGCATGTCGTCTACCGGAACGACGTGCCCACCGCCGATCCGCGCCGGCTCGTCCTGTTCGGCGATTCCTGCGCGCATTTCGACCCGTTCATGCTGACCGGGCTCCTCGCCGAGAGTTTCAGCGAGGTCCACTTCGTCTGGTCGTCGGGCCTCGACTGGCCCTACATCGAGCGCGTCCGCCCCGACATCCTGCTGTTCGAGGTGGCGGAGCGGTTCCTCGCACGCCTGCCGAAGGACGATTTCGACGTCACGGTCGCGGGCCAGCGCGGCACCGGCGGACGACTGGCGCAGATCCGGCAGGGCGGCCTGAAGGCGCGATCGGCGGCCGGTCAGTAGATCGCGGTCGCAGTGTCCATGACGGCGAAGTCGTTGATGCTCGCCGCCTGATACTTGGCGAAGGATTCCGGAGCGTAGGCGATCCCGATCATGAGGACGAGCAGGGTCGCGAGGCAGGCCAGCGTCGCCGTGACCACGTCCGCGTGGCGTCTCAGAGCGTGGATCACCAGGCATCCGAACGTGAACAGGGCCGCCTCGGCGACGGGCACCAGCGCGAACGTCATCACTCCATCTCCATACAGGTCTCACTCGGCCGGTCCGACCGCGCCGGATGGAGAGATGGCGCATTTTGCTGCACTGCAACAGAAGGGCACGCGCAAGCCTGCCTTGCGCGGGAATCGCGGGCCGCTGGGAACGCCTTGCGCATCGGCCGAAATGCGACCGGCGTCTTCCCGCGAACGCCGCGAGACCCATCTGAGCGACGGATCGCGCGTGGACGGGATACGACGGGACGGGATACGACGATGGGTCTTCTGGTGGACGGCGTCTGGCGCGATCAGTGGTACGACACCGCCGCCACGGGCGGCCGGTTCGAACGGAAGGCGTCAAGCTTCCGCAACTGGGTGACCGCCGATGGTTCGCCGGGGCCCTCGGGCGAGAGCGGCTTTCCCGCAGAGCCGGGCCGCTACCACCTCTACGTCTCGTTGGCCTGTCCCTGGGCCCACCGGACCCTGATCGGCCGCGCCCTGAAGGGGTTGGAGGCGGCGATCGGCGTCTCGGTGGTCGATCCGCATATGGGCGCGGAGGGCTGGGTGTTCGGGAACACGCCGGGCGCGACACCGGACCCGATCCACGGCGCGCAACGCCTGTACGAGGTCTATCTGGCGGCGGAACAAACCTATACCGGCCGCGTGACGGTGCCGGTGCTCTGGGACCGGCAGCGCGCCACGATCGTGTCGAACGAATCCGCCGAAATCCTGCGGATGCTGAACGGCGCCTTCGGCGGCACCGGACCCGACCTCTATCCCGAGGATCTGCGCCCCGAGATCGACGCGCTGAACACCCGCATCTACGACCGGGTGAACAACGGCGTGTACAAGGCGGGCTTCGCCACCGCACAGCCGGCCTACGCGGACGCCTTCGAGGCCCTGTTCGCGGAACTCGACGCCCTGGAGGCGCGCCTCGACCGCGGCCGGTACCTGTGCGGCGCCCGGCTGACGGAAGCGGATGTCCGGCTGTTCACCACTCTGGTGCGTTTCGACGCGGTCTATGTCGGCCACTTCAAGTGCAACCGGCGCCGGATCGCGGACTACCCCAACCTGTCGAATTACCTGCGCGATCTCTACGCGCTCCCGGGCGTCGCGCCGACCGTGGATCTCACGCACATCAAGCGGCACTATTACGAGAGCCACCCGACCATCAATCCGACCGGCATCGTGCCGCTCGGGCCGGAGCTCGATTTTTCCGCGCCCAACGACCGGGCCTTGCGATACGCGGCGTAGCCGGAACCCGCGTCACCGCTGCGCGGCTTCGCTCGGCGCACGGGCCCGACCGTGTTCGTCCCGCGGCCCGACACCCGTCCGTCAGGCCGTGGGCCTCGACGGCCGGCGCGCGGAGCCTAGTTCGGCCTTCAACCGGAGGATGCCCAACACGCCATGACGAATCGTCTGCGCCTTGCCCTGTTCTGCGCCCTGTCCAGTCTGCCCGCCTCCGCGCACGCCCAGGCGGCCTTGCGGCTCGAGGGGACCTGCGAGAAGCTCGTGATCGGCACGCAGGATCTGAGCGCCGCCTGCAGCAACGTCCTGACCAATGCGGTGAGCCGCAACCGCACGAGCTTCGACTTCACCACCTCGGACGGCCAGACGATCGGCTTCAGCGGCAACGGAGCGCAGCAGGAGGCCACCGAGGAATCCGACCCGCTGCAGCCGATCAACGTCGTGACCATCGGCAAGGACGCAGCCCCGACGCTGGCGATCGGCGCCTGCCGCTTTTCCACACCGGAACCGGGGCGCACGGCGATCACCTGCGAGGCGAGCGCGGCGGATGGGCGCCCCTTCGCGGGGACCTTCGTAACGGCCGCCAAAGCCGCCGCGGGCGCGCCGGCCTCCCCGCCAGCTCGCTGAGCAGGGTCGCCGATCCGGACTGGTCAGACGGGCCTGCAAGCCCCATTTAACAGGCTCCAGCAAAAAGGTTCCGAAGCCAGACCGATGCTCAATGACAGCCTCGCCGGAGGCGCTCCCTCGGCCGTCGATACCGGCTCCTTGATCAAGGATACGACCACCGCGAGCTTCCGTCAGGATGTGATCGCCGAGTCGATGCATCGGCCTGTCCTGGTCGATTTCTGGGCGCCCTGGTGCGGGCCCTGCAAGCAGCTGACGCCGGTCCTGGAGAAGGTCGTCAAGGAGGCCGCAGGCGCCGTCGCCCTGGTGAAGATGAACATCGACGAGCATCCCTCGATCGCGGGTCAGCTCGGCATCCAGTCGATCCCGGCGGTGATCGTCTTCCAGAAGGGTCAGCCGGTCGACGGCTTCATGGGCGCGGTCCCGGAGAGCCAGATCAAGGAGTTGATCGGGCGGATCGCCGGGCCGGCCGAGGATCCGGTCGAGGCCGCGCTCGCGGATGCGGCCGCCCTGATCGAGGAGGGCGACCTCGCGGGCGCCTCCGAGATCTATGCGGCGGTTCTGGAGCAGCAGCCCGACAACGTACCGGCGCTGGCGGGCCTCGCCAAGATGCAGCTCGACGCCGGTGAGGTCGAGAACGCCAAGCAGGTTATGGCGATGGTGCCGGAGGCGAAGGCGAATGACCCGGCGCTCGCCGGCATTCGCGCCGCCCTGGAGCTCGCCGAGCAGGCTGCCTCGCTGGGCGACCTCGCCGGCCTGCAGCGGGCGGTCGAGGCCGATCCGGATGCCCATCAGGCGCGGTTCGACCTTGCCCTGGGGCTGGCCGCCCGGGGCGAGCGCGGACAGGCGGTCGATCACCTGATCGAGCTGCGCAAGCGCGACAAGGACTGGAACGAGGACGGGGCGCGCAAGCAGCTCCTGCAATTCTTCGAGGCCTGGGGCGTGATGGATCCGGACACGATCCGCGGGCGGCGCAAGCTCTCGACGCTTCTGTTCTCGTAAGGCGTCGTCCCGCGACCGGGGCACCCGTGAGGGCGCTCTTCGCCGAAGAGATTTCGGCTCGGCGCAGGCGAACGCATCACAGTTAGGCCCTGGGGCGGACCGGATCGCGCGGCGATCGGGGACAGCGCCCCAAGCAGGTTCAGCACAAGTGGCCGCCGGTTTTGCGATCAAAACCTGCGAGCGGCCAAGAAACTAAGCACCGTTGCGTCGGCCCGCCGACGCGACACTGCTTAGTCCCTTCGGGAGGCGCCATGAGCACCCAATCGAGCTACAAGGGCCCGGCAGATTGTCCCGCGGTGATCCCTGTCTTCCCCCTCTCGGGCGCGCTGCTGCTGCCGCGTGGCCAGATGCCGCTGAACGTGTTCGAGCCCCGCTATCTGGCGATGGTCGACGACGCGATGCGCACCGACCGGATCATCGGGATCATCCAGCCGGATCCCGAGAACTCGGGCGCCACGAATCCGAAGCTCTACCGCGTCGGCTGCGCCGGCCGGATCACGCAATACGCCGAGACCGGCGACGGCCGCTACCTGATCTCGCTCACCGGGGTCAGCCGTTTCCGCATCGAGAGCGAGTTGGCCTCCGCCAGCCTGTACCGGCGCTGCCACGTCTCGTACGACACCTTCGCGGTGGACTTCGCGCCCCGCGCGGGCGAGGAGCATGTCGACCGTGCGGGTGTGCTCAAGGCGTTGCGCGACTTCGTGGATTCGAACGACCTGAAGGTGGATTGGGCGGGGATCGACGAGGCGCCCGACGAGGCGCTGGTCAACGCCCTCTGCATGATGAGTCCGTTCGGCGTCCGCGAGAAGCAGGCGATGCTGGAAGCCCCCGACCTGAAGACCCGGGCCGAGATCCTGATCGCGGTCACCCAGATGGAACTGATTCGCGGCGCAGGCCCCGAATCGACGATGCAGTAGGTTTCACGCACGATGAGCAACGAGCTGACAGCCCCCGTCGAGGCGACCCGCGTCGACCCGAAGCTCCTGGAAATCCTGGTCTGCCCGCTGACCAAGGGCACGCTGGAATACGACGCTGCCCGCCAGGAGCTGATCAGCCGCTCGGCCAAGCTCGCCTACCCGATCCGCGACGGCATCCCGATCATGCTGCCCGAGGAAGCACGGCCGCTGATGGATTGAGCCGAGGCGGGATTCTGCGGGACGACGCGCGGCGTTTGCGGCGTCTCCCGCCGAGACAGCTATCGTATTTGACCGATCGGTGGCGGCTTGGGTCTCTCCTCCGCTTGACGGGGAGGGGTTGGAGGTAAGGGGGGCGCAGGATCGAACGCCGCGTTTCCTTCTGAACCACCCCCACCCCTGACCCCTCCCCGCAAGGGGGAAGGGAAAAGGCGCGTCTTGAATCTCCCATCATCCGCCTGAGCACAAGCAACGCTCTGCGCTCCTGCAGGATACGGCCAAGCATCAGATCGCCCCGGGTCGACTTTCCGGCCCGACTTGGCTATAAGATCTGATCACGCCGCGCATGATTGCGGCCATATTCTTGCCGCGCAATGCGTTCAGCGTAGAGTCATCCTCGATCGACGATTCTGCGTGTCGCCCAGCGCGGCACCCGCATCGCTGAAAGATTGCTCTACATGCTGAAGCCCATCGCCCTTGCGGCCCTCGCCGCCGGCCTGTCCATGCCGATCTGTGCCTCCGCGTCCGCGGAACCCGGCACGCATAACGGCCGGTGGTCGGTGGAGCTGGTGACCGAGAGTGGCCTGTGCAACGCCCGCTACAGCTACGCGCTGGCCATCCGGGAGGGGCAGTTGCAGCTCGTCTCCGGCAGCGCCGGAGCCCGGGTCAGCGGCCATGTCGGCGCCGACGGCGTTGTGGGCCTGAGCGTCAGCAACGGGACGGCGAGCGGCACCGGAACGGGCCGGCTGCAGGCCGGAACCGGTGCGGGCACTTGGAAAGTGTCTTCGCTCTGCTCCGGCCGCTGGACCGCGCGGCGCAGTGATACCCGCACCGCGCAGGCCGAATAGAGCGCTCTCCGCCGAAGTGGACACCGGTTCGACCGAAGAGAGCGCGTCACAACAAGAGCTCAGAGCCGCGCACGATTGCGACGCGATCGGGCACGGCTCTAGCCGCGTTCAGGCCGCGGCGGCAAGCCAGTTGCGCGCGTCTTCCAGACGGGCGCGCTCGAACACCTTGATCTGCGTCGGCGAGACAAAGTTGAAGGTCTCGGCCAAAGCCTTCAGCCAGGGGGCGTCCGTCACCAGGGCGACGTGGCTGATGCTCTTCATCATCGAGATGCCGAAGCGCGGGTCCTTGAAGAACGCCGCCGGCTCCATGCCCTCGAAGGCGCGGATATCCTCGAGCAGCTTGATCTTGCCGCCCTTGTCGAGGTCGGCCTTCATGGCGGTCATCGCCGCGTTCATCTCCTCGTCGGTGATCTTCCCGTCGACCACGATCTCGGCGACATTCGAATTCGGCGTCTTGGTGTAGGTCAGCACTGATCGCTCCTCCGGGAATCGCCCGCGTCCCGTAGCCGGTGTCCGGCCCAGGTCCGCGGCCCCTTTAGACGAGTCTCCTACAAAAAGCTCTGCGGGTCGACATCGATCGCGACCCGGACGTTGCCACGCACCTTCGGCCCCCGGGCCAGCCAAGCGCGCAGATAGCCCTGGAGATCGACGTTGCGCTCGGTCTTGATCAGAAGCCGGAAGCGGTAGCGCCCGCGGATCAGGGCCAGCGGCGCCTCGGCGGGGCCCAGCACCATCACGCCCTCCGGCGGGTCGGCGGCGCGGGCCAGCGCCTGCCCGTGCGCTTCCGCGACCGCCCGGTCGTTGGCCGAGACGATCAGCGCCGCGAGCCGGCCGAAGGGCGGCAGCCCCGCCGCCTCGCGGGCCTGGATCTCCTCGGCGTAGAACCGCTCGGCATCCCCCGACAGCAGGGCGGCGATCACCGGATGCTCGGGCTGGTAGGTCTGGACCAGCGCCCGACCGGGCTTCTCGCCGCGCCCGGCCCGGCCGGTCACCTGCTGGAGCAGCTGGAAGGTGCGCTCCGCTGCCCGGGGGTCGCCCGAGGTCAGGCCGATATCGGCATCGAGTACGCCGACCAGCGTCAGGAACGGAAAATTGTGGCCCTTGGCGACGAGCTGGGTGCCGATCACGACGTCGCATTCTCCGGCCGCCACGGCGTCGAGCTCCTGCCGCAGGCGCTCGGCGCCGCCGGGGAAGTCGCTGGACAGGACGACGATGCGCCGGTCCGGGAACAGCTCGGCGGCCTCCTCGGCGATGCGCTCGACGCCCGGTCCGCAGGCCGTGAGATTGTCGAAGGTGCCGCACTCGGTGCAGGCCTCCGGCCGGCGCTCGGCGTAGCCGCACTGGTGGCAGACCAGGGCGCGACGGAACCGGTGTTCCACGAGCCAGGTCGAGCAGTTCTTGCACTGGTAGCGATGGCCGCAGGCCCGGCACAGGGTCAGCGGCGCGTAGCCCCGGCGGTTGAGGAACAGCAGCGCCTGCTCGCCGCGCTCCAGGGTGTGCTTCACCGCGTTGACCAGCGGGGGGCTGAGGAAGCGCCCGCGCTCGGGCTGGTCCCGGCGCATGTCGATCGCCGCGATATCGGGCATCTGCCGGCCGCCGAAGCGCTCGGGCAGGAGCACGTGCCGGTAGCGGCCGCGCGCCGCGTTCACCCGCGTCTCGATGGCGGGCGTCGCGGAGGTCAGCACCACCGGGCAGCCTTCGAGGCGTCCGCGCACCACCGCCATGTCGCGGGCGTGGTAGTGGACGCCGTCTTCCTGCTTGTAGGCGGTCTCGTGCTCCTCATCGACCACGATCAGGCCGAGGCGGGCGAAGGGCAGGAACAGGGCCGAGCGGGCGCCGACCACCACCAGCGCCTCGCCCTCGGCCACTGCGGCCCGCAGGCGCTCACGCCTCTTGCCGCCGATTCCGGAATGCCAGGCCGCCGGCCTCACCCCGAAGCGCACCGCGAACCGGTCGAGGAACTGCGCCGTGAGCGCGATCTCGGGCATTAGGATCAGCGCCTGAAAACCCGCCCGGATGCAGGCCGCCACCGCCTCGAAATAGACCTCGGTCTTGCCCGAGCCGGTGACACCCTCCAGCAGGACCGGCCGCGGGTCGGCGGCCGCTTCCGGCTCGCCGGGCGGCCGGTGCCAGGGGAAACCTTCGAGCAGCGCGGTGACCGCATCGCCTTGCGCGGGCGAGAGCGGCGTCCGCGGAAATGCGGGATCGGGCCGCGGCGCGACCGGCTCGGGCTCGACCGCAACGGTCTCCAGGACGCCGTCGTCGATCAGCCCGTCGATCACCGAGGCGGAGACCCCGGCCTCCTTGGCGAGCGCGCTCTTGCCCCGCAGCGCGCCGTCGGCGGCGACCGCCAGGACCTTGGTGCGGGCGGCGGTCGGCCGCGACGGGGGCTTGTCGGTGAGGCGGACGGCGACCCGGATGGTCTCGGCGGCATTGGCCTCGTCGGGCAGGCGCAACACCATGGCGAGCGCCGAGCCCTTCGGCGCCAGCGTGTAGCGGGCAATCCAGTCGACGAGGCTGCGCAGGGGCTCCGACAGGGGCGGGTAGGGCAGGCGGCCCGTCACCGGCCGCAGGTTCGAGCCGCCGGCCGTCTCGGCGAGGCCCCAGACGACGCCGACGATCTCGCGCGGCCCCAGCGGCACCTGGACCACGTCGCCGATCGCGAGTTCGAGCCCGGCCGGCACGACGTAGCTGTAGGGCGTGTCGAGGGCGAGCGGGATCAGGATCTCGGCGATAGACGGCATACTGGGCTTTTCGAGCGGCTCCGTTCCGGGTCCGTACCACAGGCTCGAAAAAAGAACCCGTGGCTTCAGCGTGGCCTCAGCCCGGGCACCAGCGGCAGGGCGGCGAGGCTCAAGGCCGCCATCGCCCAGAAGGCCGGCGCCCCGAACGCGCCGTAGAGCAGCCCGGAGGCGAGCGTCGCGAGCACGCCGGACAGGCCGAGCCCCAGGGTCCCGTAGAGGGCGAGCGCGGTGGCGCGCAGCTCCGGCGGCGTGGTCTGCTCGATCAGGCCCAGGCAGGCGAGGTGCAGGAGCGCGAAGCTCAACCCGTGCAGCGCCTCGGCAGCGGCGAGCCAGGGCACCACGACTGTCGCGCCCAGCACCGCCCAGCGCAGGGCGCCCGCGATGGCCGCCACCGCGATGCCGGCCGGAAGCCCGATCCGAGCCAGCAGGGGCGGTCCGACCAGCAGGAAGACCAGGACCTCGGCGAGAACTGAGACCGACCAGAGCAGGCCGGCGATTCCGGCCGGGATCCCGGCGGCGCGCCACAGGATCATGGCGAACCCGTCATGCATGGCGTGGGCGCCGATCACCAGGGCGGCAGCCAGCACCGTGCGGCGGAAGCGCGGGAGCACGATGAGCGCGGCGAAGCCCCGCCAGGGCGGCCCGGCGGCAACGGACTCGGTGCGGTCAGACGGCGGCAGGGCCAGGGAAGCGGCAGCCGCCGCGAGGAACAGGGTGCCGCTCGCCCAGAGGGCAGCCGCGAGGCCGAGCGCCGCGATCAGCCAGCCTGCCGCGACGGTCGCCGCGATGAAGGCGGACGAGCCGGCGGCGCGGACCCAGCCATACTGGAAGGCTGCCCCGCCCCGCGCGGCGGCCAGCGTCAACGCGTCGGCCAGCGGAGCGGGGGCGGCCGTCCCCGCCGCGTAGAGCAGGGCCGGCCCGATCAGCTGTGCGAACCCGATGCCGGGCAGGTGGGCCAGGACCGCGAGGCCCGCCACGGCGAGGCTCGCCGCCAGGATCGGGCGGGCCGCCTGCCACCGATCGGACCACGCCCCGGCGAGTGGGCCGATGACGAGGCGCAGGGCGCCCGCTGCGGCGAGCAGCATCCCGATCGCGCCGGGATCGAGGCCGCGCATCGCCAGGAAGCCCGGCAGGATCGGCGAAAGGATACCGTAGGCCCCGTAGAGCGTACTGTAGAGGACGAGGAAGCCGACAAGGCCGCCCCTCCGCGTGCTGATCGTTCCCGCCCCCATGGGCGGAGCGTAGCACCGGTGCGAGCCCGTGTGTCAGGGCCGATGCGGGCCGGTCAGCAGGGGCGACGGACCGCGAAGCGATAGCGGCGACCCTGCGCGTCCACCAACTCGCTGTCGGGGCTCTCCTGCCAGACCACCTCGTCCTCGGGACGGGCCGCGTCGGTCAGGGTCGCGCCGCGGACGATATCGAGGCTGAGGCCGAAGCCGTAATTGGTGGCGGTCGCGTCGGTGATCGCAGCCGAGATGTCGGCCTCGTCGGGCAAGCAGGCGAACAGGACGCCGTCGGCGATCGCGAGGGTATAGGTTTGCACGGATGGGCTCCAGCGGATTTTACGAGCATGGACCAGCATGCGAGCGGCGGAACCTAAGCATCGCAACCCGGATGTGAACCCATCCAAGCGCGATGCTGCATTGCACCATTGCGTGAGGACCAGCCATCAGCGCCCGCGATGGGCGTCGAAGAACCGGGCCACAGGGGACGCGTTCGACGCGACCAGCGGTCCGGCTGACGCGCGGCGCGTTCAGGCGTCGAGGCGCGGGAGCGTGGCCGGGCGTTCCGGCTCGACCACCAGGGTCGCCGGCACGGCGCCGTCGCCCGCCAACGCCTCGGCGATCGCCTCCGGGGCGATCGGGTCCTCCGCTGCCGGTCCGGCGGGATCCGGCGTGATCCGGGCAGTCTCCCGGCGCGGCCCGGTCTCGGCGTCGGCGGCGTGCTCATCGGCGACACCAGCCACGGCTTCGCGGGCGATCAGGCCGATCGCGGCGGCGTGCTCGGCCATGGCGACACTGTCGGCGGCGAGCACGAGGCTCGACCCCGCCCGGGCGACCGCAGCGGCGAGGCGGACGATCTCCTCGACACGCCCGGAATCGCGGGACACATTGCGGATGTAGACCGCCAGAACCCGCCCGGGATTCTCCTCGACGATCTGCGCGTAGACTTCCGGGTCGTGCTGCCCGCTATCGCCGATCAGCACGAAGGGCAGGTCCCGATAGAGCGCGAGCATGTGCCGGATCACCGCCTGCTTGTGGTCGGTGGCCCGACGCGGCAGCGGGTGCGTCCAGGACAGGCCCCATTCCCGCAGGAACAGCACCGGCCCGGCCGGGATACCGTGCCGTTGGAAGAATTCCGACAGCATCTCGTAGAGGCCCCAGGGGGCGCGGGAGACGTAGAGCATCGGATTGCCGTCCGCGCCGCCGACGCCCGCGTGCAGGGCCCGGTACAGGGCGGCGACGCCCGGGAAGGCAACCCGGCTGTCGGCATCCTCTACGAACAGCCGCCAGAGCATCTTCAGCTTGTTGGCGACGCCGGTGCGCATCACCGTGTCGTCGATATCGCTGACCACGACGCAGCGGCAGTTCTCGGGCGGGATGAACACCGCGCCCTCGGCCGGGATCGGCGGATCGCTTTCGAGGACCAGCTCGACCGGATGCCACGCGGCCCGCTCCGCCGGTGGGTCGTGCGGATGCAGGTGGATACGGAAATAGCCGTCGCGGTCGGTCTCGACCCGGACCGCAGCCCCGCCGAACCGGGCCGATACGGACGCCCCCGCCACGGTCCGCCGGGCGATGCGGCGGCGCAGGTCGCGCCACTGCGCCCGCAGCGAATCCGGATCCTCCCCCGGGATGCCGGGGGATTGGCGAAACACCCGCCCGATCAGGAAGATCGCCTCCCGCGAGCCGTAGCCGCGATAGGGCTCGACCACGAGCCCGCCGCGGCCCTTGCCGCCATGGCCTTGCGCCCGGCGGACCGGCCGGACGAGGACACGCAGCGCCTTGCCGGCGCCCCTGCGCACGCGGGCGCTCATGCGGGACGCCATGGCGTCGATCAGGCCTGAGGCAGCTCGGGGCTCAGCCCCAGCGCGTCCAGGCCTTCCTCCAGCAGGTCCCCGCTATCGGGCGCGCCCAGCAATTCCTTCACGGCGCCGTCGCCCGCAGCCTCCCGCTCCCGGGCGAAGCGCACCGCGTCACCCCACTCCTCCGGCTCCATGTCGCCGCGGCCGATGTAGAGCAGCGCCAGCAGCTCCGCGCGGGCATCGTCGTCGAGCCCGGCGATCATGCCGCGGACCTCTTCCTCCGTGGCATCGTCGGTGCCGGAGATCAGGACGTCCGTGGAGCCGTCGTCGATCGGGTTCGAGCCCGAATCCGGATCGGTGTTGCCCTCCTTCACCGCGATGGCGCGCAGCCGGAAAACAATGTCGGTGACGGTTTCGACGGCGATATCCATGCGGTGTGCTCCGGACGCTGAAACGGTCGGGCCCGCAGGGCCCTCAAGCGGCGACAACGGGCGAGCGGGCGCCGGGTTCGCCCTATCCTCATCGAACCGCGCCGTATCGAACCGTGCATGCGTGGTCCGCGCCCCTTTGCGGCCCCGCGTCCGTGGGCTAGAGCCAACGCGACTTCTCCGACGACCGGATCAAGACTGGCGAGTGACGTGGTTTCACAGAAGACTGCCCTCACATCGCCCGTCGATCGCGTCGCATCTCAAGTCCATCATTGCTCTTCCCGGCATATTGCCCGGCGGCGAGCGCTGGCCCTGAGCGGACTCGGCGCGCTGGTGACCTCCGGGCTTCTCGCGCCCGATGGCGCGATGGCCCGTCCGGCCGGCTTCGAGGGCAGCGCGCCGAGCTGCTACGTGACCGGCGGCGGGGGCCTGGAGATCTGCCGCGACGGCTCGGAGGCCGAGGGCGTGCTGATCGCGCCCGCGCCCTGCGCCTTCGTGCGCGGCGTGCAGATCCTGCGACTGCCCCGCACCGAGGCGCCTGGTCCGATCCAGACCCTGTTCCAGGGCCAGACCCCGATCGCGAGCCGCCGCGACGAGCCCTGCCCGGAGCGACGCGCGATCGACAGTCGGGACGGCGGGTCCCTGCGCACGGGGCGCACCGTCGAGGCTCTGGTCACGACGCTGCCCCCCACGGCCGACCGCTTCTGGGTCGATCTGCCGGAGGAGCGCGCGAAGTCCCGCGGCTGGTCCGAGCCGACGCCGGCCGCGGAGGGGATCGGCCCACGCGACCCGATCGCGGTGGCCGGCCGCGATTGGGCCGGGGAGGCCTACAGCTACGTGTTCCTGCTCGGGCAGGAGCGGGTGGCCGTGGCCAACGCCCAGGACGACGCCCAGGACGACGGGCCGGCGCGCCGGCGGCGGCGGGCACAGTCCGATGAGGCCGGACCCGGACCGGCCGATGTCCGGCGCCGGGTCCAGATCGAGGCCCGCACCCTGGACTTCCAGACCTTCGAGATCCGCACCCGCTCCGCCGATGGCTACGGCCTCGCCTGGACACCGTTCGAGCCCAAGACCGGCACGAAGTCCGGTCGCGGGCGGAGCGATCCGCCGGCGCCCGCGCCGGTGATCGACGCGGCCGGCAAGCCGGTGGCCTCCGCCTGCACGGCCCCGGCCTTCGAGACGCATGGGCTCGCGGGCTCGATCAGCATCGTCGATCGCACCTATCACTATGTCTACACGGACGTGCTGCCTGAGGATTGCGGCCTCGCCCCGGAGAAGCGGCGCACGGGGCTGTACCTGCGCACCGCGCAGGACCTGTCGGGCCCGAAGGTCTGGTCGGTGGCGAAAAAGCTCGCCGGTCCGCTGCCGCCGGGGAGCCTCGTGCGGGTGGCCCGCGCCAAGGGCCTGCAGCGCTGGGCGGTGTCGTACTCCTGCCAGAGGCCGGCCAACGCCCCGGGCGGGCCTGTGGCCGATATCTGCCTGCAATACACCGCCGACATGAATCTCGACGGGATCGGCGCACTCAAGCTCTACGCCGACCCGATCGAGGCAGGCCGCTCGCCGGCCTATCTCGGCCTGCGCTCGGGGGGCGACGGCAGCGGCCGGTTCGACCGGAGTGCCCATTTCTGGATGACGGACGCGCAGGGCAACCTCGATACGCCGTCGATCTACCCCAACAAGGCCGGCTTCCTGACCTGGCTCGACCGGCTCGCCCCCACGGCGTCGGGTCGCGACACGTCGAGCCTCTACGGCCGGCCGGTCTACTGGGCGACGTGGACGGTGCGCCGGACCGACGCGCAATAAGCCGCGCGAGCCGCTATATGGGCAGCCGACTCGCCGTACTGGGCTGGCCTGACGGAACCGATGGACACCGAAATCGACCTGTGGTTCGCCGCGAGCATCGTGGTGATCTCGCTTCTGCTCTCCGCCTTCTTCGCGGGCGCTGAGACTGCCTTCACCGCCGCCTCCCGGGCGCGGATGCATACGCTGGAGCAGGCGGGCGATCCGCGGGCGGCGATCGTCAACCGCATTCTGGCGATCCGCGAGCGCTTCATCGGCGCCATGCTGATCGGCTACAACATCGTGGCGATCGGCGCCTCGGCGTTCACCACCAGCGTGCTGACCGCCTTATTCGGCAAGAGCGGCGTGATCTACGCCACAGTCGGCATGTCGGTGCTGGTCATCGTGTTCGCCGAGGTGCTGCCGAAGACGCTCGCCATCTCCAAGCCGGACCAGACCGCCCTGGCCACGGCCCGGCCGGTCGCCTTCGCGGTGGCCGTGATGGGGCCGCTGGCGATCGCCATCGAGCAGCTGGTGCGGCTGATGCTGAAGCCGTTCGGCGTGACCATCGGCGAGCACCAGTCGATCCTCACCGCCTCCGAGGAGCTGCGCGGACAGGTGGCGCTGATGCACCGGGAGGGTGGGGTCGCCAAGGCCGAGCGCGACATGCTCGGTGGTCTGCTCGACCTGTCGGAGCTGAACGTGTCCGACGTGATGGTCCACCGCACCAAGATGCGGGCGATCGACGCCGACCAAGCCTCCGAAGACATCGTGCGCGCGGTCCTGTCCTCGCCCTACACGCGCATGCCTCTGTGGCGGGGGACGCCCGAGAACATCATCGGCGTGCTCCACGCCAAGGATCTGCTGCGGGCGCTCGACGCCGCGGGGGGTGACGCGTCCGGCCTGAAGGTCGAGGCGCTGGCGCTGGAGACGTGGTTCGTGCCGGGCACGACCTCGCTGCGCGCCCAGCTCAAGGCGTTCCTGACCAAGAAGACCCACTTCGCCCTGGTGGTCGACGAGTACGGCGAGGTGATGGGTCTGGTGACCCTGGAGGATATCCTGGAGGAGATCGTCGGCGAGATCGCCGACGAGCACGACGTGACCGTCTCCGGGGTACGCCCGCAGGGGGACGGCTCGGTCAACGTCGATGGCGGCGTGCCGATTCGCGACCTCAACCGGGCCATGGACTGGAACCTGCCCGACGAGGAGGCCACCACCATCGCCGGCCTCGTGATCCACGAGGCCCGGACCATCCCCGACCAGGGCAACGCCTTCAACTTCCACGGCTTCCGCTTCCAGGTGATCCGGAAGGCCAAGAACCGGATCACGACGCTGCGGATCACGCCGTTGACGGCGACGGGGGTGCAGGTGACCGGGCAGATCGAGGGGCCGCGCGGCGCGGTGTGAGCGCGCAGTGCGGGACCGGCACCCGCTCCCACGACGCGCGCCTCTTACCGGGCGCATGCGGCGTGATCGGCATACGCCCGGGATTTCGCGCTGGAGTCACCGGTCGATCCGGATCGGCGCTTCGCGGAGACCTTGCGCTGGTTTCAGGATCACCTTCCACGTTCGTTCCGGGCGTCCGGGAAAGGGTTGGCCCCGAACCGGACCTCACCCCGGCATCGCCTCCAGCCCCTCGGCGCGGATCCAGTCGCGGGTGCGGTCGAGCGCCCGTCCGAGGCGGTCGAACAGGGCGTCGATCTCGTCCGGTGTGATGATCAGCGGCGGGCAGACGGCGACGCGGTCGCCGGCGAGCGCGCGCACGATCAGCCCCTCGCCCTGCGCGAAGGCCACGCAGCGGGCCGCGACCCCCTTCTTCGGATCGTATTGCCGCTTGCTCGCCTTGTCGGCGACGATCTCCAACCCACCGATCAGACCGATGCCGTTGGCCTCACCCACGATGGCGTGGTCGGCGAGCGCCGAGAGCCGGCGCTGGAAGTGCGGCGCCTTCTCGGCCGCGCCCTCGATGATCTTGTCGCGCCGGTAGATCTCGATCGCCTTCAGCGCCACCGCGGCGGCCACCGGGTGACCGGAATAGGTGGTGCCGTGGCCGAAGGTGCCGAGCTTCTCGCTCTGGCTGATCATGGCCTGATAGAGCGGCTCGTCAATGCTGACGCCGCCGAGCGGCATGTAGGCCGAAGTGAGCGCCTTGGCGAAGGAGATCGAGTCCGGCCGGACGCCGAGCGCCTCGCTGCCGAACCATGTGCCGCACCGGCCGAAGCCGCAGATCACCTCGTCGGCGATGAGACGCACGTCGTATTTCGCCAGCACGGCCTGGATCGCCGCGAAGTAACCGCGCGGCGGCACGATCGCGCCGCCCGCGCCCATCACCGGCTCGGCGATGAAGGCCGCCACCGTCTCGGGACCCTCGCGCAGGATCGTTTCCTCCAGCTCGGCGGCGAGCCGGGCCGAGTAGGCCTCCTCGCTCTCACCTGCTTCAGCGCCCCGGTAATGGTGCGCGCACGCGACGTGCAGGAAGCCCGGCAGCGGCAGGTCCCAATCGGCGTGGTTGGCGGTCAGGCCGGTCATCGAGGCGCTCGCCACCGTGACACCGTGATAGCCCTTCTGCCGCGCGATGATTTTTTTCTTGTTCGGCCGGCCGAGCGCGTTGTTGTAGTACCACGTCAGCTTGACTTGGGTGTCATTGGCCTCCGATCCGGAGGACGTAAAAAAGATCTTCGAGGTCGGGATCGGCATCAGTTCCTTGAGCGTCTCGGCGAGCTCGATCCCCGGATCGTGGCTGCGGCCCGAGAACAGGTGGGTGAACGGCAGCCGCGCCATCTGCACCTGAGCCGCTTCGACGAGTTCGGCGTTCGAGTAGCCGAGCGCCGTGCACCACAGGCCCGACATGCCCTCGATATAGGCGCGCCCCTCCGTGTCGTAGACATGGACGCCCTCGCCGCGCTCCAGCACCAGTGGACCGGTGTGCCGATGCGTCGACAGGTTGGTGTAGGGGTGGAGCAGGGTTTCGACGTCGCGGGTCGCGAGATTCGAGAGCATCGGCGGCTGATCCTCGTGCCGAGGGGATCCGCCACACTACCGACCCGATGCACCGGCAGGTAGCCCGGCGGACCCGCCTCCGGCCGTTGTCGGATGCATGCCGGACGCGCTGTATACCCAATGCTCAGTCCCGAAGCCTTCGTCGCCCAGCCCGCCCCCGGCCGCGCCTGCGGCGCCTGCACGCTCTGTTGCAAGGTCTACGACGTACCGGCGGTCGAGAGCGTGGCGGGCCAATGGTGCCGCCACACCCGGGCCGGGCAGGGCTGCGCCATCCACGCCACCCGCCCCGATCATTGCCGGGCCTTCCACTGCCTGTGGATGACCGAGACCTGGCTCGGGCCGGAATGGAAGCCCGATCGCGCCAAGATGGTGCTCGCCCTGGATCCGCTCACGCGCAACATGAACGTGCAGGTCGATCCCGGGCAGGCGAACGCGTGGCGGCGCGAGCCCTATTACGGGCAGCTCAAGCGCTGGGCCGCGGCCTCGGTGCCGCTGCACCGGCACGTGCTGGTACACGTGAACAAGACCACCACGGTCGTCCTGCCGGACCGCGACGTGAGCCTCGGGGTGGTCTCGGCGCAGGAGCGCATCGTCTCGCGGGAGCGGATGACGCCGCAGGGGCCGAGCTTCGACGTGGAGAAGGTGCCGGCCTGAGCGGCAATTCCTGTCCCCCGGCGAACGCCGTCGCTCGTCGCTCAGCGTTCCAGGGCGGCAGCCCGGCGCATCACGGGCGATTCGACGACCAGGAAGGTCATCTGGAACAGGATCAAGCCCGTATGGTCGGTGACCTCGATGCGCCAATCCTCGCCGAGGGCGATTCGGTGTGCGTCGTGCTTGAGGATGTCGCCTGCGATCCGGATGGCCTCGAGCCGGGCCGCTTGCGGGTCCGGCAGTTCGGTCCCCTCCCGATCCAGCACCGAGCAGCCATCATGGACATGAAAGTGAAAGCGCGGCATCGACATACCCTGGTCAAGTCGAGGCAGGGGGTACAGTCAGCCCTCACCCGCAGCCGCGCCGGTACTCGTTGCTGCGATTATCCGATTTCTACACAAAGCCACGGCCCATGACTATAATCCACATTAAATTTAAGTCTTCGCCCGGCCGCGACGTTGGGGTCCCAGGCCCGCGGCGACGGGGCCGGCCCGCCGACCTTGCGGCACGGCCCGGTTTGTCCGACTGATCGGGCATGACGACAGTTCATGATTTCAGCGTCACCGCCGCCGACGGGTCGCCCTATCCGCTCGCGCAGCACCGCGGCCAAGTGTTGCTCATCGTGAATACGGCCTCGCGCTGCGGGTTCACCCCGCAATACGAGGGCCTCGAAGCGCTATGGCGCCGGCATCGCGACGCCGGCCTGACGGTCCTGGGCTTCCCCTGCAATCAGTTCGGCGCCCAGGAGCCCGGCGACGCTGCCGAGATCGCGAGCTTCTGCAGCCTGCGCTACGACGTGAGTTTCCCCGTGCTCGCGAAGGTCGCGGTGAACGGATCGGAGGCCGACCCCCTCTTCGCGTATCTCACCAGCGCCAAACCCGGGCTGCTCGGCACGCGGGCGGTGAAGTGGAACTTCACGAAATTCCTCGTAGGGCGCGATGGCCGTGTCGTGGCCCGCTACGCCCCCGGCACGAAGCCGGCCGCCCTGGAGGCGGAACTTCAGGCGGCGCTCTCCGCGGCGGCGTGAGGCTGGTCCGGCGCCGCGCCGCTGCGTCTCAGGTTGTTTCCGAGCCCGCGGATCCACAGCACCGTCCGCAGGGACGCGACGGGAACGGGGCGCACCGCCTCGCGCAGGATCCCAACGAGGAAGCGGACTTCCGCAATCTTCCGCAAGGTCAGGGGCGAAGCCCCTCCGCCGCGCGCGCGATCTTCGAGGTCCACCAGGGCATCGAAGACGGCATAGCGGTCGCGGCGCGTATCGCACGACTGCATACGGGCCATGAGCGCAGCAATCTCGCGCTCAAAAACACAGTGCAGGGGCCCGGCGATGAACATGGTCGACCCGAATTCGACGAACCCGGACCTTAAATCAGTCTCCGCACGGTGTCAGCCGACAGAACGGCGGTGGCCCCGCAAGTTTCCGGTTGTTGCGCGTTTGCATCGGCGCGATCGAGCGTGTCCATTTCGGCGGAGAGCGCTCTAGCGCTGAAGCGCCACCAGTTCGGCGGCGGCCTCGAATTCGGCGCGGCGCGCTTCGAGACGCGCCTCCGCCTCGGTATCGCGGCCCCAGACCGCCGCCTGATAGGTCTCGTCGACATGGGCGGCCGCCCAAGCCTCGGCCGGCGTCAGACGGCCCTTGAGCACCGCCAGGGCGATCATCAGGGAACCGGTCAGGGTCGTCAACGTGTGCAGGCCCGCGAGGCAGAACGGGTCTGTCACCGCCTGCACCGCGGCGGAGAGTGCGCGCACGGTGTCGTCCGGCTGGGTGACGTGCATCACGCCCTCGCTCAAAATCACCCGGGCGCCGAACGTCTCCCGCGCCCAGGCGAGGATCGGATCCCAGGCCGTGGCCTGCGCCGCCACCAGCCGCTCCGGGTCCCCGGCCCGGTAGGCGACGAGATCGGTGCCGGCATAGGCGGACAGGTCGGCCGCAACCGCCGCCAGCCGGGGGGCCACACCGTCGATGGCGGTGTTGGCGAGCCGGGTCAGGGGCATCCGGGCCGGATCGATCTGCGTCTCCTGCGCCGCCCACTCGGCCGCCACCCGCTCGGCCAGCGCGCGGGTGGGCAGGCGCAGCGGGTTGCGGGCCGGCGTGTTGGCCGGACGACCATCCAGGGTCAGCCGGAATCCGTCCGGACCCTCCGAGAAGCCGGCTTCCGTGTAGAACCGGCGGGGCAGGGCGGGCTTGGCGTGGCCGCGGGCGGCCCGCACCGGATCGGGTGCCCCGTCGTCATGCGGCTGGCCGAGCCAGTCTGTCGTCTCGTCGCTCATGGGGGCGAGATAGGCCTTCCCGGGCCGGTGCGCGAGCCTCCCGGGGTCAGGGACGCGTCGCCGCAGCGTCGAACAGGCGGGCCTCCAGCGCGCCGGCGCTCGGCACCACGATGGCGGCCCCCGCTCCGTAGAGCGCCTCGGGCGGGTGGTAACCCCAGGCCACGCCCACGGATTCGGCCCCGGCGGCGACGCCCATGGCGATGTCGAAGGTGGTGTCGCCGACCATCACGGTGGCCTCCGGCCCGCAGCCGGCCTCATCCATGGCCTGGTGGAGCATGGTCGGATCGGGCTTCGACGGTGCGTCGTCCGCGCTCTGCGTGGTGACGAACCAGTCCCCCCAGCCGTGATGCGCCACCAGCCGGTCGACGCCGCGCCGGGACTTGCCGGTGGCCAGGCCGATCAGGACGTCGTCGCGGGCGTGCAGCCGGGCCAGGAGGTCGGCCATGCCGGGGAACAACGGCTCCTCGTAGGCGGGATCGAGCCGGAGCCGGTTGTAGGCCAGCTTGTAGCTCTCCGAGAGTTCGGCGATCGGCCCATCGTCGCCGACGAGGCGGCGGAACGCCTGCGGCAACGAAAGGCCCACCACCGACAGGGCCTCCCGTCGTCCGGGAGCGGGCAGGCCGATCTCCGCGAAGGCGAGACCCTGCGCCGCGACGATGAGGTGCTGGCTGTCGACGAGCGTTCCATCGACATCGAAGACCACGAGCCTCATCGCGGGCATCGAGCCCGTGGCAGGCCGGCCGATCGGACGGGGTGGGCGCCGGGCCGGGTCATGGCTTCCGGCCCGGCTGCACCGGCTGCCCGGCGGGCTGACCCGGCTGCCCGCCGGCCGGCCCTGCGGACTGACCGGCAGATGGACCGGCTTGACCGCGGGTGCGCTCGTAGCCGAGCCGGCAGCGGATCAAGAAGCGGCGGCGCTTGCCCCCGCGCAGCCCGCGCTGATGCGAGGCGCGGTTGCAGGCCGCGTAGGAGCGGCGGCGGCGCTCGACCCGGGCACTCGTGCCCGGCCGCGCCTGCGCGGGCGCCGCCTCGGCCGGCGCCGTGGCCGGATGCGGCATCGTGGCCGAATGCGGCGTCGCGGTCTCGACAAGCTTCGTGCCGGCGGCCGGCTTGGACGCCTCGCCCGGGGCGGCATGCGCGATCGGCCCGACAAGGCACAGGGCGGCGAGGCAGGCCAGCATCGCGAGCTTCATGCGTCAAAGTCTCAAGCCGGGGAAGGGAGCCGCGATGGAACGGCGGCGCGGGGCAGCATATGAGGCGGCGCCTCCGCTTGCCAAGACCTCGGCAAGACCCGACTCCAATCCAAGACCTTGGAAGCCCCCCAGATCGTGATGCGGAATTCACGGGCGATAGGATCGGGCGCGAGCCCAGCGGGCGACGGGATGACGATCCTGCGATGAAACTTCTGCTGCTTCCGGGCTTCATGACCGACCACGACCTGTGGTCCGATCTGGCCGATGATAGCGGAACCAATGATCCAATTTCTTGCCCCAGGGCACGGGTCCGAGCCAACACCAAAGTTTTCTTCTCCTCGCACCAATGTTCCGATTCGACCTGGCGAGCATGCAAAACCTAGGGTTCAAGTGCCTGGCGCGTTTGAAGCTTTCATGGCGCGGGTCGACACTCGCTCGGGCTAACCGACAGGGGTTGGGTGGCGGTTCGAGGTTTCGTCATGGGCTACAGGCATCGCAACCCGCAGAACCGGATGAAGGCCGCCTCTCTCCTGAGGCTGCTGAAGGGACGGCTCATCGACGTCTCGGGCGTGAAGGTCGAGGCGTCCAGCAATGCGACGGCCTCGGCCGAGGCGTACTGGCAGCTCTCGAAGGCCTCCGGAGTGCACGTCTACCAGGAAGGCGACGGCTGGCATGCCGACCTGGAGTTCAAGGGCCTGCCGGACGGTGTCCCCGCCATGATCGGCACGCCGGCACCGGTCACGACGCGTGCCGAAGCCATCGAGAGCGTCGTCGGGATGATGTCGGTCTGCGCGCAGCGCGACGCCGTGCAGGCGCCGGACACCGCGACGGTCATGCGCTGGTTCCGCTTCGACGACCACGAGGTGCCGGTCCACCCGAAGCTGCTCTCGGATTACGTCGAGCGGGCGAAGGCGCTCGGCACGGATCCGGCCGACGTCCTGTCCGACCTCGACGACATCCGCGTGGAGATCACGGGCGGCGGGCCGGTGACGCGCGAGGCCTGGGATGCGGCGTCCTTCCAGAGCCGCTACGATGCCTGCAAGTTCTGCTGCATCGCGATGGCCGTCGGGATCAGCCAAGTCACGTTCGATCCTGGCTCACACCGGATGGCGTCGGATGCGTATCCGGCCCTCGGCCTTCACTGAAGGGAATGGGGTGGGTCGGCCACGATCGCCTGTCCGGATCACCGGCCTTGAGCAAGCCGCAGGCCACCACCTCGGCGCGTCTGTACAGACCGATGCCGCGCGGTCGGTCCAACGGCGCTACACCTGCGTCCGAGAGACGGCATTGAGCCGCACTTACCGTGATCCGGTTCCTCAACAGGATCTCCCGGATGAAAACGTGCTCCGATACGAACGACTCGATGGTGTTCCTCGGAATGATCCGCACGGTCCTTGTGCTTCTCGCGCAGAACTCCTCCGTCTCCACGAGCAAAACCGCCTCGACGAGCTTCCCGATCACGGCTCGGCTACTGGCGTACAGGTAGTCCTTTGCCTCGTCGCGGAGCAGTCCCTGTCTCGCTGCAAGGGATCTGTTCAGCGCGATGACCTCGTCCACGTCGACGAGCAGGTTCTCGTAGCGAGCGTCCGCGCCGTCGCGTCCGACCCATCGGAGTTGTCCGGCCAGGATGTAGCCTAGGATCGCGCTGGCGCGGCATCGGGCGAGCCTGCGGGCTCTGGCGACCGGCATCTGGCGCCCAGGGCCGAGGCGCGTCGGCACCGCGTCCCGGAATAGGCGATCGACGAACGCCTGGACGTCGGATCGGAGGAACCGGTTGTAGTCCCCGGCCAGCCGCAACTCGATCGGCAGCGCCCTCAAGTGTCCGGCCTCGACCAGGGCGTCGATCAGCCGGATGTCGAACCCCGTCGCACCCGCGACCTCCTTGGTGTTGAGATAGCCTTCGAGCCCGGAGACGACCTCGTCCATCACGTCGGCCGTCACGACGAAGCGGCCTTCAGACTCCGAACCGGCCGCTCCCGCGCGATGTTCGAAGAGGCGTCGCAGGCCTCGATCCGTGCGGCCGGCCGTCTGCGCGGCGCTTCGCAAGGTGTGGAAGCGCCTGACTTCGAGCTTTCCTCCCAGGAAGGTGCTTGCCGGGCTTATCGCCAGGTTCGCGAAGGCATGCGACCGGACCACGCGTCGGAACTTCTCCAGGTCCCTGCGGCCGTCTTCCTGCAGCAGCCGGTATACGTGGCCGTAGGTCTTCAGGAAGCCGACGGAGCCCCGGACCTTGCGGTCGGCGTCCTTCACCAGGCGGTCCAGCGTCGCATGGAGGGACAGCTCGCCATGCGAGGCGATGCGAAAGCCCGCCTCGGAAGCGACGCCGAACGCGATCGCGTCGAGATGCATCGGCCGTGTCGTGACGGGGTGCAGCGCCGAGACCCCGAGGGCCTCGCAGAAATCCATCGCGGCGTCCATCGGCACGTCATCCAGCCAGTTCGCCGGATCGCGCACGCCATCCAACCGCGCCATGATCCAGCGTTGGTATGCGACGTCCGGGCTCGCGGCGGCCTCCCGGCGCAACCGATCCAGGACCGGCAGCACCTCCGATGACAGCGTTGCGGAGAAATCGAAGCCGCCGCGCGTTTGAACGGGTGGCCTGACGTCATGCAGCAGGGTCCCGTGCCGGTCGCAGGCACGGACGGCGTCGATGATCCATTCCAGCCTCAGCCAGGCGCGGGCCACCCCCGGCCCCTCGAACGCATCCATGTCCTCGGCGACGCAATGCGGACAGACCCTGAAGAAGGTCGTGAGGATCGAACGGCGGGGAAGGACCTCGCCGTTCACGTGCGGGGTCAGGTTCTTCCCCTCGTAGGTCGGCGTGGACCTCGCGAGCGAGGCCACCTCCTCGGGTCCGAGGCGGCGTAACCCGCTCAGCCTTCCGACCATGATTCCGTCGCCGCGCGCGAGGCCCACCACGTCGAGGTTCATGTCGCGTGCGAGGGTCCTGAGGTCGACGCCGTTGAGCGCGGCCAGGCGGGAGGCATGGCCCAAGGCCGGCTCCCGCCGCTGCAACGGATGGCCGAGGCGCAGGTAAAGGTCCGGCGCCGTCGACCGGCCGGTGGCCGTCGTCATGTCGTCCGCACCGGCTCGCGGGCGGCGAACGGGAAGGAGCCGGGCTTCAGCTGTTGCCAGAACTCGTAGTCGAAGGGATTCCTCATCTCCTGGCCGGAGGCGTGCGACCTTCGTTCGTAGGCGGCGGAGAAATGCCCGACGGTCAGCTTCTTCCTGTTCCAGTGAAGCGCTTCCTGGAGTGCGCCTTCCACGATCTGGCAGACCCGGCCGTAGCGAAAGCTTGCGGCACGCGCGAGCCGTTCCGGGAGATCGGTCTCGTCGAGGTGACCGGTGGCGACGCCGACAGGCTTCGCCATCTTAGCGATGATGTCGACGACGAGGTCTCGCTCATCGGAAATCTGGACATCCTCGAACGTGACGAAGTTTCCCCGTCGTTCGATCTGCTCGTCCCCGCCCGCGATCTTCAGGACATCCGGCAATCCGGACAGCACGAAGCCGACGGGCCAATGCGTGTCGATGGATACGGCCTTGATGGCGTTTGCGAGATCCTCGCGCTCCTGATGCGAGGCGTTCCTCTTGAGGAGGTGCTGTGCCTCGTCGATATGGACGAGGAACACGCGCTGGGAGCGCAGGTGGCCGGCCATCTCGTCCCAGACCTCGCCGCGGCCCATCTTATGCCCCATCCCATAGCCGGCTTCCCTGATGATCTGTCGACCGACGAGGCGCGGGTGGGTGTATCCCTTCAGCTTGATCGAGACGTAACGGTGGACGTGGCCGTACGATGTCTGTTCGGGTCGGAGTGCGGCATGATTCTGCAGCATCCGTCCGATCGCGGCGGACTTACCGGCGCCACTGGCGCCGGCGAGGAAGAAGACCTCCGCCTCGTCGCGCTTTTCCGCCCGCCGGGCGAGAACGCGCTCCAGGAAGCGATTGAAGCCGTTGAGCAGCGCCTTGTCCCGCGCGCAGTCGACATAGACCGACCTGACGCTCTCCAGTCCCTCGATGACGCGCTGGCTGTCGTCGGGCATCCCGCCGAGGACGGACCGAAAATAGGCGTCGTCCTCGGTCATGGTGTCGGCGCCCTGGGTTGAAGCGTGACCGGTCATGAGCGTTCCTCGTCTCGGTATCGATTGATGGAGCGCCGGGTCGGCACCACCCCCGGCTTGCCGAGGCGGGAAGCCCCCTGCGGTCGTGCGATGGACTCACCGAGGGTGTCGGGCTCGTCCATGTCCGACATCGGCGCGCCCTCGGGCTTCGGCCGTGGTTGGGTGGCGCGGACGCTCGAACGTTCCATGCGATCGAGGAAGTCGAGGTATTGCTCGCTCGTCATCGTGTCCGACGGCACGCCCGCCCGGTCACGCGCGGTCTCGGCGGCATCCTTGATGAACCGGCGTGCCTCGTGCCGGATGCTTCGACCGTCTTCCTTCTCGGCCTTCTCGAATTCGAGCAGCACGTCGTTGAAGTGCTCAAGCCTGGCCAGGGGGACGCCGCGGAAGTCCTCCGCCTTGAACTCCATGTAGTCGCCCTTGCCGCCGAGCCCGATCCTCGCCTCCTCCGGCACCAGCACCAGGATGGTGCCGAGGTCGTTGGGGTTGATCACGCCGGTCAGGTCGCGATGGGACGCATGGCCGTGCAGGATGGCCATCCTCGGGTGCTTGTACTGGACGTGCATGAACGTGATGCCCGTCTTCTGGATGCGGAGGTTCGTGCGACGGATGCCGAAGGCCGCATGCCTCTGGATGTCGTCGGGCGCGTCCTCAAGCTCGTTCGTCGACCTCGTCCAGGCCGTGATCGGGCGCATCCCGCTCAGTCCGGCATGTTCCCTCTGGTGGTATTCGTCGACGATGTACCTGACGATCAGCAGTTCGAGCTCATGGACGAAGATGCTGGCCATCTCCTCCGACGCGTAGTCGCCCCGCCTGACGACGTTCGCGAAGGCCTGCCCCGTGAACATGCGGCAGAACCTCTTGAAGGTCCGGAAGAACGATTCGATGTGCCCGCGCGAGGTCGGGTTGCCGCCGGGATAACGGGCGGTGATGCCGAGGCGCCCGATGGCGTCACGGAAGTCGCCGGCGAAGGCGGGACCGCCGTCGGTGGCGATCTCGCGCGGCTTCGCCCGCATGGGCCATTCCGTCTTGCACCCGGCGAGCCGGGCCCAAGACGACTTGTCGACGAAGATGCTGTCGAGGGCGAGCCGTGAGCCCATGGTCGAGGGCTTATGCGGCGTCACGTTCAGGGCGACGATGCAACGGGTGACGACGTCGATGCCGGCCGTGATGGTGCAGCGGACGGTCCGGTCGACCTTCTTGGCGGCCTTGCGGACATTGGGGTCCAGGCTCTTGCGGACATCCGCCTCGTCGAGGATGGCGAACAGGTCCATCTCCCAGTCGTCCATCTCGACGCGGCCCATGCGCTCCAGACGCTCCAGACCGTCGTAGGTCTCGATGCCCTTCCCCACGGACGTGTACTTGCGCCCCGCCCTTTCCAGGCCGAGGCGTCCGGCATCGACCTGCATCATCGGCAGCTTGTCGATCCGCCGACGGATGGATCGCTCCGTTACGGTCAGCTCGCACTCCTTGGGCAGATATTGGTTCAGGCGTCGAACCTCACCGTCGATAGTCATGTAGATATCGTCCTTGGCGGGTCCGCTCCGGCTACAGTATTCACCGACATTTCTCTGGATAATTTCCAGCACGCGACCGTCGATCTGCTGCCGGTTGCCGCAGTTCCCGTACTTCGGGATGAAGGCCTTCTGCTTATGCTCGGCCCTCTCGTAGGCGACGAGCCAGTCGCGAAGGGCGGTCGGGTTCGGGTAGTCGAAGAACTTCCGCTCCTTCTCGCCGGCGATCTTCCGCCCGGGCGGGCGGGTCATCCGGAACGTGTCGAGGTACCAACGGTGGATCCTGTCCTTCTCACTCTCTATGAAGGCCTTGAACCCTTCCGGCGTGCGGACCGGCCTATCGTCGTACCCGTCCAGGCCGGCGCGAGCCCGGTTGAACCGCGTGCACCATTCGAGCTTCCAGGCGATGGTGCGCATCTTCTCGTCGTCCAGACCGGTGAGGTCGGAGTCGTCGTTGCGCGCCGACAGCATCCTGGCGGCCTTCGAAAAGAAGTCTTCCTGGACGACGATGAGCTTCTTCTCGCGCTGTTCCTTCTGGTTCTCGTCCGTGAGGTACCAAGCGTCGTCCTCGACCATCTCGCCGTCGATGACGGGCTTGAGCACCCAGGCATTGTAGAGACGTTCCGCGGGGCGGTAAGAAACGCCGTTACGTCTGACGCTGTCGTTGAGCGTAAGGTAATTTCGAGTGGTGGGCATGTCCCGTTTCCATAATTTCCGCGCCCCGGGAGGACGTCCGTCGAGGACATCTTCCCGGGAGCTTGTGCAGGGTGGATTAAGCGGCTTGGTTAGTGGTTTCGCGGCCCGCCCGATTGGTTAAGGGCGTGTCCATGTTGAGCCGGATCCCGGGCGGGTTCCGCAGGTCCCCAGCGGGAATGAGGGCGAAGGCCGCCCTCATTCCCCTGACGCCGAGACCCGAGGCGTTCCCGATCTCGGCCGCCGTCGCCGCCGCCGGGACTTCGGTGAGGATGGCGCGCACGGCCTCCCAGGCCTCGTGGTCCTGCTCGCGGCCGCAACGCGCGATCAGGCTGGCGTTGTGCACCGTGGCCGGGCAGAGCCCTTCGAAGGTCGCCATCCGGTAGTCGTCGGCGAACCCCCTGCTGTCCTGGTCGCTCAGGAGCCGCAGCTTGGCCGGGATGTCGTCGTCGAGTGCGTCTTTCCTCGTCGCCTTGATCGCGTAGGCCTTGCGATGGCCGCAACGGTGCTCGACCACGAGATCGATGAAATGGACGTACCTCACGCCATCGCGCGTGTACTCCCGCTTCACCTGCTCATGGATGGCCCGGACGGTGGAGAACGAGGACAGCACCGTGATGACGGTGCGCTCGGACTCGCTGTCGAACCCGCGGACCTTCCGCCTGATCGGATCGATCACGTCCCCGACGGAAGGTCCGTTCTTGCGGGAGCGTGGGATCCGGGAGGGAGCGGTCCCGGAGTATTCGATGCCGACGAGATCGGGTACCGC
Organism: Methylobacterium sp. GC_Met_3; assembly: GCF_026540775.1. Taxonomy (NCBI): domain Bacteria; kingdom Pseudomonadati; phylum Pseudomonadota; class Alphaproteobacteria; order Hyphomicrobiales; family Methylobacteriaceae; genus Methylobacterium; species Methylobacterium sp. GC_Met_3. Next base: position 581,525 of record NZ_JALNUL010000001.1, on the reverse strand, counting down.
CTTGGCGGATGACCCCGTGTCCCCCTTTGGCCAGGGCTAGCCTGTCACCCTTTGGGGGCGACGACCGCAGGCGTCGAGAACAGGGTCGGGCGACCGTGGCAGAGGTCGCTGAGGACTGAATTGCGAGCGAACATGTCGGACCTCCTCGGATTTGGCATGGCACTGCGCCCCGTGGCCGGGCGCGCCTTCGGACGATCGGAAGGGTGGGACGCCCGCGGGCGTCCCTGGTCATTTCCGGAAGGGTACCGTCGCCAACAAGGAGAAACCGCCGGAAAGGGGGGCGTCGAAGGTGATGTCGCGCATGCCTGCCTCCTGCGGTTCGGGCCGTCACATGGCCGGTGGTCGGTCGCTTGGTCGAGAACGCAAGGATGCCACCGCACCCCCTGACAGGGTGTTTACGAAACCCTGGACGGGTCCGGGCCGTGGCAAAGGCCTGTGGAAAACCCGTTTCCCGCATGTGGGTGGGCGGGAAACGGGGCGGGCCTCAGACGCTACCGTCCCGGGGGCTCGTGCGGTCGTCGCGTCGGGAACGGAACCACCTTCCCGTGGCGAGGCCGTTCCCCGGCGCGGTCCAGTCTGGACCGCGCCCGTCGTTCCGCCTCGTGCATGGCGACTCCGCCGATGGTGCCCAGGACCTCGTGGATGGCCCTGGTGTAGGCAGTCTCGCCGAGGGCGTACCGAAGCTGGCTCAAGCGCCTCACGACATCCCCGAGCTGGTGGTCCGGATCAGCGTGCATCGATGCCTCCCGGTACGATGGCGTGCACGACCAGCGGCGCGTTCTCGGCGATGAGACGGCGCACCTCGTCGCCCGACACGATGCGATCGACGAGCAGCCGCTGCGAGATGGCCTGGATGGCGGGCTGGTGGGCGCCTACGAACGAGACCCCCTGCGCATAGATTTCCGTGAGATCGGTTTCCACGCGTTCGCGAAGCCCGGGATCCCGCCGCAGCTGGTCCCAGGCCTCCTCGCGGCTCGCGATGTAGGTCAGCGTCCCACCAAGGCCGAACGAGGTGTGCGCCAGCAGGATGTACGCCGTGGCGGCTGCGAGGTCGCTTTGGGCGCTTCCTCCGGCACCGGTGTTCGCAGCGCCCGCGAGGGCGTCCTGCGCCCGACCGGCGAGCGACACGATCACCAGGTTCTCGATGTCGGCCCGGGTCATGATCTCACGCCTGGCGATGCTGGAGCTCATGTTGCCGGCGCTGCCGGCCTTCAGGAGGATGGTCACTTCCTTCACCACGCCGACGCCCAGGACGTGGCAGGCCGTGGCATGCGCCGCCTCATGCCTCGCACAGAGAATTAGTTCCTCCTCCGTGCGGTTGTCGGGCGGCGCGACCCGTCCCACGAGGTCGGCCAGGATCATGGGCCGGCCGGCATCGCGCGCCACCCGGCGGGCGTCGCGGACCCAGGCCGTCGCTTCGGCTCCCGTGGCGCCCCCGCCAAGGCGCGCCACGCCGGAGACGTCGACGCCGGGAAGGTCGTCCGGACCGAGGTGCTGCCGGATGATGCCGGCCAGCGCCTCGATCGAAGGCGGCCGGATCTCGATGACCGGGTAGAGCCGGCCCGGCCTGACGAGGGCGGGATCGAGCTGCGACCCGTGATTGGTCGCACCGATGACGATGAGCTTGGATGTCGGTCCCGATGTCGTCGAATCGAGGGCGAGCAGGACGCCGTTGATGACCGGCAGCCACCAATCCTTTCCCCGGTTCGACATCGTCGACCTGTTCGGAAGGCCGTCGAGCTCGTCGAGGAACAGGATCGCGGGCGCCTGCGCCGCGGCGAGGCCGATGACCCGCTCGAATTCGCGCAGGACGCCGTCCAGGTGGCCGTTCGACATGCCGGTGAACCATGAGGAGACGGACGTCGCGACGATCGGCAGACCGGCGCTCTTGGCGATCGACCTGATGAAGGTCGTCTTCCCGGTCCCCGGTGGGCCTGTGAACGTGGCGGTCCGCGAGATGGCCGACCAATCCAGCTTCCCGGCGCGCCATGCGGTCAGGTCGCGGACGAGGTCCAGCGCCCAATCCATGGCGCCGCCCTCGTATCCGTGGAGCTCGGACAGCGCCGGAACAGCGCCTTGCTCATCGGTGGTGCCGAGCTTCGAGCGGACGGCGGAGGCCAGCCTGCGGACGCATTCGGCCGGCGTCGAGCCGATCCGGATGCAGGAACAGATCTCGCCGAAGTCGAGACCAGCCGCGGCGTTGGGCGGCAGGCGCCTCGGACGCCGGCCGGTGGCCTTTCGGATGACGTGGGCGACGATGCGGTTCGACGGCGTCTCGATGCGCACGCGGACATCGGCGGCCGCGACCAGCGCGGACGGGAGATACATCTCCGGCGAGGTCGAGATCCCCAGCACGCTCCCACGACGGGAGAGGTGTTCCGCAACGCGGCCGTTGCCCTCAATCGGACGATCGTTAACCTTTGATAAGCCGACCCTGTTGAAACTCGTCCCGAACGACGCGAGCGTCCGAACGATCATCTCGACGTCCGCGGCCCAGCCCGGGCTCGGGATCTCGACGATGACGGCGGCGCCGGGGCGTTGCATCCGGCGGATGCCGGCGGGCTTGAAGGCCGCGGCGATGGCCGCCTCCGCGAGCGTCTGCTGCGGGGTCTGCAGGCCCTGCAGGGTGGCGCGGGAGTATTCGTCGTCGAGGAGCTCATCCTCGGGGAATTCGACGTAATCGGGTGTGGTGGCGCGTTGGGCCATGACTGCCTCCTTGCGGGGCAGCCGGCCGCGAACGCGCGCCGTCAGGCCCCGGGAATGGATTTCCGCAAATGTCTCGCGAGGCGGCGCGACCGGGCGATGCCGGTTCGGGCCGCGGTCCGGTCCAGGGACCGGGGCGCGAGTTTTCGGAGCCGGGCGTGCAGGCAGGTCATGATTCCACGTCCTCTATCGATTCAGTTCGGACCATGGGATCCGAAGGCTGACTGACCGCCGGGGCTGCCGGACATGCCAGGACCACGTCGAGACGGGAACGAATAAAGAACCCTAGGAATCCGGGTCAACGGCGTCGACCGGTTTTTCTGAAATATTCCATACTGCTTTGGACAACGGGGATAATCGAGATCACGCGACGGGGAGAGCATGTGAGGAGATGAGGCGTCGACGATTGATGATCGTCCCATTCTCGGAGGAACGATGGACGGCGTCGCGACTTAGCCATCGCTGGCTTGCTTTCCCCTCCTGGGTCACGGTGCCTGCGTCTCTTCCATACATTCAGCGCACGGGCGCAAGTGATGTCGCTATCCGAGCGGGTTCTCTTCGTGTCGGCGGGCATGTCGCGTCCGAAGAAGCGGGACCATCCACTCTCGCGCCGGCAGCTGTATCTCAACTACGGCGCCTTGACGCTCGCGACGATCCTGGATGCCGATGGTCATGCCTCCACACTTTCGCATGGGGAACATGCGGAGCCGTCCGCCTTCCTGGAGCAACTCCATGCGGCGGGCCTGCTTCCGTCCAGGCATCCCGTCATGCTGTCGCTTCCAAGCTTCTATGCCCTTGGGTGGGCCAAGGATTTCTGCTCGTCGCTGAAGGCGCGTTTTCCGGAAAGCAGGATCGTCGCCGGCGGTCGCTGGGTCACGGACCCGGATCCGGATTGGCTCCGGCGACAGGTACCCGAGATTGATCATGTGGTCACCGGTCTGGCGGAGGGCACCGTCCACGGCCTGATCGGGGTCGGTCCAGGGACCGGCGTCGCGGGTCGAACCCAGCTTCCGGGCCTTCCGCTCGATCATGAGCTCGTCGACGGGTTCGACCGCTTCCAGCCGAGCATCGAGGCCTCTCGCGGCTGCGGCATGGGCTGCTCCTTCTGCGAGGAGCGTGACATCCGGCTGTCGCCCCTCCGCGATCCGTCCCTCCTGGCCGACCATATGGAACGGGTCCTGGAGCAGTATGGAGGGGGCGGGATCCACCCGTACCTGCAGTCCTCCTTCTTCATGCCGAGCACGTCCTGGGCATCGCGGCTCCGTCAGGAGACCGAGCGTCGCGGGTTACGGATCCCATGGCGGTGCGAGACCCGTGTCGATGCGATGAAGCCCGAGACGGTGGCGCATCTCGCGGCGGCCGGCATGAGGGTCATCGATCTCGGGCTGGAGACGGCGTCGCCCACCCAGGTGCTCGCCATGAACAAGTCGGATGACGTCGACCGCTACCTGCGATCGGCATCCGATCTCCTGAGGGCGTGCGCCGCCAACGGGGTGTGGGTGAAGGCCAACGTCCTGATCTATGCCGGTGAGACCGCGCGGACGATCGGCGAGACGCGCGCTTGGCTCGACGAGCATGCCCACGCGATCAAGGGCGTCTCGGTCGGTCCCGTCGTAGTCTTCGGTCCGCCCCGCCGGGCGGCGTCGTTGCTGGCCGACCTCGCAGGCCACGGGGCGAGCGCCGTGGATCCGGAGGCGGCGGATATCTGCGGCATCACCCAGGTCCACCCGAGCCGGGAGATCAATGCCGACGCGGCGGAGACCATCAGCCTCGATCTCTCGCGGCGGTACATGACGGAGGACGACTATTTCGATCTCAAGTCGTTCTCGTACTATCCGAGGGGATACGGGCGGAACGATTTCGAAGCGGATGTCCGTGCGTCGGATCCGGCGGTGCTCCCGTTCCGGACCCGCACCCGGGCCGATGCGTGAGCGTCCCGATGCCGATGGCGGGCGGCCCGCGTTCGGCATCGATCACGGTACGACCGTTACGAGGGACGACGGCTTGCTCGCGACAGGGGGGCGACTTTCCTCGGGCGCCTCCGGCGCCGCGCCGCGGAACGAGGCAAGCACGCGCCCGGCATGGCGGAGGTTGGCATCGTCGCCCGGGGTGAGCGAATGGCCGTTCTCGGCGAGCCGGCCTCGCCATTCCGACAGGAAACCGTCCCCGGCATCCTCGGCGACAGGCGACCTGACGTAAGGCTCGGGATCGATCTCGCAGTGGAGCACGCAATCCCAGGAGATGGAGTTGGCGTGCTTGTGGAGGCCGGAGCCACCGTCGCCGAACATCGGCCATGCCTGGACGGGACGGATCCCGGCGAGCGCCAGGGCGGCGGCGAGGGCCTCCCAGCCGCGGCCGTCGAGGTTCTGGTAGGTGAACACCATCCGGGCGCCGGGGCGGCATACCCGGGCGATTTCCCGGAAGCGGATGGCGAGGGCTTCCGTGAAGGCCAGGGCGGCTGCGGCGCTGCCCTTGTTGGAGGCGAGCTGGCCCTCGGGGAAGCCTCCGAGATGCGAGGGGTCGATCAATCCCAGGCGGGCGAGCCAAGGAACGTAGAAGTGCCCGAGTTCGGAATAGGCGATGTAGTTGAAATAAGGCGGGTCGGTGAGGACGAGGTCGACCGAGGCGGCCGGGATGTGGGCGAGGTCACGGGCGTCCCCGCAGCGCACGTCCCATGCCCCCGGTTCGCGGACCGGCACGGGGATGGAGGGGCCGGTGGTCACGGGGGCCTCAAGCGAGGCGGAGAGGCTGCGCGCCGCGCGGGTCACGGCCCGGACCGCGTTGGGGAAGGTACCCCGCCCGTTCCTCGTCAGCCACGGGTTGAGTTCGACGGGGCGGGCGATGTGCCGGTAGGCCCGGATCGCGAACAGGGGGGCGAGGCGCCGCCAGCCGCCTGCGTAGGCGCAGAGCTTGTTGTTGGTGCCGAGGTGGTCGGAGAACGCGATGCGCAAGGCCTCGCCGACCGGACCGCCGATCCCATCGATGGCACGGGCGAGCAGACCGAGATGCAGGGCTTGCCGCGCGTTGTAGAGCTCGTTGTAGCGGCGGTACCCGTATTGCAGGAGACGATTGTCGAAGCGGTTCTCCCGGGGGATCTCCCCTGCGACGAGGAAGCCGGGATCGGCGACGACCTCGGCGGCGATCCGCGCCTCGGCCGCGGCGTAGGACGCGCGGTCGGCATCGGTCGCGTTCCGGATCCGCCTCTTCGGGCCGGTGAAGCGTAGTTCGGGGCCGACCGGGATCGTCTCGACCGCGAAGAGCCGGAACCGGGGCGGGTTCCCGGTGCGGCCGGCGCGATCGATGAGGCGCTCCCGGTGGCCGCAGGCGGGGCAGCAGGCGGTCCCGGCATCGAGGTGGCCCTTGCGCGCCTTGGTGAGGGTCCCGCAGTCGCAGGAGATCGTGGCGCGGGCGGTCGAGGTTTCCTGGACGCCGCTGCAGGAGCGGCAGGCGACCCACTGCCGCCGGGCGGTGTCGTTCCAGGCGAGACGGAAGGTCGGATGGGCGTCGAAGCCGTGTCCGCAGGCCGCGCAATCGACGCGCTGGACCCAGAAGGCATGGAGCAGACGCTCCTCGACGCCGGCCGCGTCACGCGTCGCATAGTAGGGCGCGAGTTCGGCCCCGACGGTGGCGACGAGGACGTCGAGCGCAGGTCCGAGGTCGGGGAGGCTCGCGAGGCGACCTTGGAAGTCGGAGACGGCGGCGGCGACGGGCTCGACGTCGACCCCATGGACGTCGGCCCCGAGGCGGGAGGCCTCCAGCAGCATCACGCCACCGCCCATGAACGGGTCGAGCACCCGCAGGCCGGCGCAGTCCGCAGCGCCGTAGTAGGCGGACCAGAAATTGCCGTCCGCCGGTGTCGTGGCGGCGACGAGCAGGGACCGGGCGGTCGCTGCGAGGCGGCGCGCGAACCACTTGTGCGCCTGATAGGCGTCGCGCGGCCGCACGCTCTCGCGGGTGGCCATCCGCGCGATCTCGCCGACCGGAAGGATGCCCGCATCGAGCAGGGATCGCCTGGGCAGTCTCCCCGTCATCGCAGCTTGATCTCGCACGCACCCAGGCCAGGGATCGATGCTGGCACGACGCGTGGCAAGTATCCATCGGCGAAGTGCTTCAGGAGCCGGGAGGCGCGAAGGATCTGGGGATCGCGTGGGAGATGGTCGACGAGGCGGCGTGACATGATGACGACGAGCTTCGCCTTGGCTCGCGACGCGATGACGTTGAAGCGGTTCAGGCTGTACAGGAACTCCTCCTCGGAGCCGATCTGGTCGCGGTCGCCGAGGCCGAAGCTGGCGATCATCACGTCGCGCTCCTGACCCTGGAAGCGCTCGACGGTATCGACGGACGACAGCATCGCGGCGCGTTCGCGGTCGCCGGTGACGAAGGTGGAGAGCCGGTCGACGATGGCGGCCTGCTGGGCCCGGTGGGGCGTGACGATGCCGACGCCCAGCTTGAACAGGTCCCGGGTGGGATAGGTCAGTTCCATAATCGGTTCGGCGAGGCGGCCGACGAGGCTGCGGACGAGCCCGGCGACGAGGTCGGCCTCGTCGTCGTTGCGCTGGCTGGAGAACTCGTCGGGGTGGATCACCGCGACCAGGGGTTCGGCGGGATCGAGGATCGTGGCGAGGTGGGCGTGCCATGGCAGCGCGGCGGGCCAGTCCGCGGGTCGGCGTGCCGGGACGGGCGTGTCCAGGTGGATGCGCAGGGCAGGATCGACGGCGACGAGGTCTGGGCCGTATCCGGCGAGGCGCACGAAATCGACGATCTCGGCGTTCGAGCGCCGGCTCCGGTCGAGCATGATCCGATCGATGGCCGGGGGCACCTCGGGCTCCGGGCCCCGCTCGTCGCGTCGGTAGTGCCGGTAAAACCCATAGATCGATCCGACCAGGTGGTCCTTCCCGGCCGGCGGCTCGATGGGATGGATGGGCGGCATCTGCAGGTCGTCGCCGACGACCGTCACGCTGGCGCCCTCGTCGAGCATCGCGAACGCGACGATGGCCTGAGACACCGGCATCTGCGAGGCCTCGTCGACGAGCATGAAGTCGATGTAGCCCTCCATCGGCCGCTTCGGGGTCGGACCGAGCCGGCCGAGCTGATGGGCGGTGGCGGCGACGATGGTGATGCCGGGGTCGGTCGTGAGCCGATCCCGCAGCGTGTTCATGGCCAGCATGTCGTCGGTACGCACCAGGAAGGGTTCGAGTTCGGGGGCGATGCCGTCGGGTCCGGGCTGGCGTGACGCGAGACGGGCGAGATACGGCCGATCCTCGGGGGCGAAGCCCCTCAGGAGGGCGGGGATTCCTTTCGCGACGGTATCGATCGCGACCCATGTCGGGCCGGTGATGGCGAGCCGGAGCCTTTTGCGTTTCGCGATCGCGTCGGCGAAGAGGGTGCGCAGGATCGCGATGGCCGTGTAGGTCTTGCCGGTCCCCGGGGGGCCCCAGAGCAGGCAGAGCCGTCGCGTGACCGAGCGCTCGACCGCATCCCGCTGCCGTGGCGACAGGCCGACCTTCTGCCGGTCGAGCAGCGCGAGGCCGGCCTCGGGCGACCAGTCCGAGGCGGTCGTCGCCATCACGTCCGCATTCCAGAGGAAACCGGCCATCGGCACGTCCGATCGCACGATCAGGCGCGTCCTGAACCTGAGGCGGGTCAGGACCTCGTCCTGGAACAGCGGTCGCGCCTGGGAGATGGGCGGGACCTTCATCGTGACGAGGACCGGCTCCAGACGCGGCTTGACGAAGAAGTCGATCACCATCGGGTCGAGGATGGCGTAGGCATGCGCGTCGGGGGTCGAGCCGTCACCGGGGACGGGACCGATGCCGTCGAAGTCGATGATGCCGGTGGCGATCATGGCGGGCAGGAGCGGACCCTGTGGCTTGACCGCGACGACCCGGCGCGCCCGGTCGAAGGCGAGGATGTCGACCTTGCAGGCGTCGCGCAGGGTCAGGACGTAGTCACGCTTCTCGAAGGGGCACAGCCGTTCCAATTCGACATGGTCCTGCTTGAGCTTGGCCACCTTCACGAACTGCCGTCCCAGGTGGCTTTCGGGCATGATCGACCAGGTGAAGTCCCCCTCCTTGATCTTGGTCATCCTGGATCGGTTCGCGAGCTCGAAGACGAGCACGTCCGGATCGGCGGCGAGGCCGGGGCGATCGATGCGGGCGAGCGCATCCGTGCGGGCGTCATCCTTCAGGAAGCCCGACATCCTCGCGCTTTCGAAGCGGGCTTCCCGTTGATGCGGGGGAATGGCCATCAGCATGTCGACCCGCAGGCGATCGGCCGCGAGCATCAGGCGGGCATGCTGGAGTATTATCTCGCAGTCCCGCGGCATGGCTCCCATCGCATCGGTCTGCGCGAAGACCTTGTCGACCTCCGGTGCATCGGCCGAGAGCATGTCGGCGAGGTCGGTGGTGATTCGTTCGGCGACCGCGAGGATGGCGTCGAGCCGCGTCTCGACGGCGCGCCGGATGTATCGATCGCGGAAGGTCTGGAAGTTCACGCGCGTGATCGGCGATTTCTTCAACCAGACCTCGTGCCCCCGTTCCGATGGCATCTGGTCCGAGAGCGGGTCGTGGAGCATGGGGTGGAGCTTGAACGGGATGCCGTCGAGCTCCTTCTCGCGCCTGAACGCGGCGAGGCCTTCGGAGTGGTAGGCGTTGGCGACCCCGAGGAGCGAGTAGTAGTGCGGCACGTCCAGGGCGAGGAGCGTGCCGATCGCGTCGGAGACGATGGAGATCGGGGACCTGACCGAGGTGAACTTGGCGTCCTCGATGACCTGCTCGGCCGGGAACAGCCAGGCGAACGGCGCGGTCCTCGCATGAACGCCCCCGGCGGTCGGTGCGACGAGCGCGAGCAGGTGCCGTCCGGTGATGCGGCAGATGTGGTCGAACGTCAGCTTGTCCCAGAGGTAGATCTGGACGGTCGCCTTGGTGTCCTGCTCGTCGCCGATGCCGTGCCTCCGGTAGGCGGCCTGGATATCCGCTGCGACCCGCGTCAGGTCGCCGACCAGGCGACCCATCAGGTCCATGACGACGTCGCGTTCCTCGTCGGGCGACTGCTTCTCGACGAGCATGACGTTGTGCTGCTCGCGCTCGACCCCGTAGCCGAAGCGGCCGCGTCCCGGGGCGCCCCCTTTCCGGAGGTTCGGGATCAGGTAGACGAGGCGATACCCGATCGCGAAGGTCAGGCCGCTGCCGACGTCGAAGTCGCAGGTCAGCGCGACCCGGACGTGGCTGAACCGAGGCAGCACCGCGGACGTTCCGGAGCGATCGGGAAAGCGCGGCTCGCCACCGGTGGCGAGCACCTCGGAGCGGGCCCGGAAGAGGGTCCGCCCGGCACGGAGCTTCTGGTGCTGGTCGAAGGCGCCGTCGTTGGGTTCGAGGGCGGCGAGCTGCGAGACGTTCCCGACGAGCCGTTCCCGCAGCTTCCCGCATGCCCCGCGGGTGAGGCCCGTGATCCGGCTCAGGTGTTCGCTGGCGAGGGCTTCGTGCCAGCATAGGGACGGGGCGCCGGGCGTGGCCGCCGTCCCGTCCTCGACATCGAGCTCGGGCTCCGGCTCGGAGTTCCTCTTCCAGTCGTAGCCGAGGTAGTCGCAGCCGATGCAACCGCTGTCGACATGCCACGGCAGCGTGGTCCAATCCCCGGTTAGGAGGGCGTCCCTCAGGTCGACGGCGAGGAAACGCCGAACCCGGCCGAGCACGACCTCGGCGGGCAGGATTTCGAGATCCTTGCCGAAGGCGGCGACGTAGGCGTCGAAGTCGCGTTCCCTGGCCCCGCTCCGACGGTCCTGGGTGTCGAGGCTCCGGATGGCGGAGGCCTCGTGATTCCCGGGCCAGATCGCCGCGTCCTTCAGGACGACGTAGCGGTCGGTCCTGCGGGTATCCTCAAGCCAACCGGCGAGGATCATTCCGTAGTAGGCGAGCTCGGCGAAATGGGACGGGCTCGGTTCACCCGAGAGCTTCACGTCGACGATGCGCAATCCGATACGCGTGTCGGTCTCGGGTATCCCGAGGATCGAGCCGTCGACCTGGATCGTGTCACGGCGACGGGGGGCCGTCGCATCCGGGGGAATAACTTCGAGGATGTCGGGCCGGACGACGCCGAGTGTCAGGCCGGGGCGGGCCGCGGCGGAGGGATGGCGCGGGAACGCGCCGCCGTCCACGAGGTCATCCAGGCGATGGGCCCGTCGGAACGAGGGGGTGGGCCGGTATTCCGCCTCGATGACGAAGGCGTGCCCACGGATGCCGTCGAGGTGATCTTCGAGGGCGATCTTGCCGAACGCGCGCTCGTCCTGTTGCGTGACCGGAAGGTCGACGCCCCTGACGACCCTTGGGCCGAAGGCGTCGACCAGGTCGGCGAAGACGCGCCGCTCGAACCGGCCGCCTTGCTTGACCAGCATCGCCAGGCCCGGACGCTTCACGTCCTTCACGGGGGCGTTGTCGTGGGCGCGCGCGGCGTCGTTCGCATAGAGGTCGAGGCGAAGGCGGCGACGACATTCCCCGCTCACGAAGTGCGAGAGGGTCCTCTTGTTGAGAGCGTACACTTCGATCCCTCGCCTGACGGCCGGATCATGCACGGGGCGGGTGGCGAAGCCCACGTGCCGGCCGGGTTACCTATGGGACAACCTCGGGCCGCTGCGTGCCGGCATCAGCCGGACCCCAGGTTGTCGTTTCGCCCGACGATAGACGATTCGGCGGTGTTGTCTCCGATGGTCGGGATCCATCCAGGGTGATGACCTTGGCCACATCGAAACCGGTGGCCTCCTCGACGTGGCCGCGCGGGTTGCAGATGATCCGCGTCGGCCCGACGATGTAATCGGCAGCCGCATGGATATGCCCGTGAACCCAGAGGTCGGGACCCCTGGCGTGGATGAGGTCGCGGAGGTCCGAGGCGTAGCACCACCGCATGTCGGCATGCGGGTCCGGCAGGCTGTCGGGGTGCGGGGCGTGATGGGTGACGGCCACGGTCGGCCCTGCGTGGGGCTCACCGAGGGTCGCCTCCAGGAAGGCCCGGGTCCGGCGGTGCATGGCCAGGACCTCGCCCGGCTCTATGCGGTGGCGCGAGCTCGGGCCTATCCGGATGCGGCGGTAGTCGACCATGCCGGAGCGGCCTTGGGCGGTGCGCATGGCATGGCTCAGGCTGAAGGAGCCGAGGCGGAAGTCGGTCCACAGGGTCCCGCCGGCGAAGCGCGTGCCGCCGATGACGACGGCGTCGTCCATCAGCAGGTGGATGCCGAGACGCGCCGCGATGTCCCGGCCTTGGGACATCTGATCGGCGAGGGTGTAGCGCTCCTCGCCGCGATCCCACCAGAAGTCATGGTTGCCCGGGACGTAGACGGTCGGCACTCCGGACAGGCGATCGCCGAGCCAGGCGAGGGCTCGTGTCAGCGGCATGTCGACGTCGCCCGCGACCACGGCCACGTCGAAGCCGGCGGCCGGCGCGTGCGCGGCCGGGTCCCATGCGTTCTCCGGGCAATCCTGGTGCAGGTCGGACCAGATCCATAGGCGTTGCTGGCCGGAGGTCATGGCTGACCTCCGGCGGTGGCGTTCTCCGCGAGGCGCACGCGGATCTCTTCGAGGGTCACGGGACGATAGTCGAAGCAGTCCACGCCGACGTCGGTGCTAGCGGCGGTGCCCGGCAGGGTGCCGTGGGAATGGCCGTAGAGGTGGATGTCGCCGCGGTGCATCCGGGGCCACACCCGATGCCCGTAATGGCTCAGGAAAAGCCCCTGGGGTGATCCGTCAAAATTTTGGACGACGACGCGGGCGACGTCGACGACGGGCCCGGCCCACGGGAGTCTGACGCTGATGCGGTCATGGTTGCCGCGCACCAGGAAGATGCGCCCCCTCAGTCGCGAAAAGATCGCGCGGGCGTGGGCCTCGGGGCAGTGGTAGCAGAAGTCGCCGAGGTGCCAGACCGTATCCTCGGGGCGCACGGCGGCGTTCCAGTTCGCGACGAGGGTCTCGTCGTGCTCCTCGATGGTCTCGAACGGGCGGCGGAGCGCCATCCTATCGCTCAGGATGCCTTGATGGCCGAAATGATCGTCGGCTGTGAAGAGTGTTCGGGATGACATTCGAGCCTCGCGCGCGGGTGCGGAGGCTCGACGCATGGGTCGCTGACGCTCCGGAAATCAGGGGGGCGAAGGACGGCCTATGCGTTTCATCGAAAAAGCTCCTCGGGCGGGGATTCCTTATTTCCTGGACGCGACCGCGACGCAACCATGTGCGATCTCGTTCGCCTGTCCGACCGGCATTGTCGCGATGATCGCCTCGATATGAGCGTCCTTTCCGGCCGACCTCATCCTGCGGCGAGGCGGCCCCCGTACGCCCGCCACGACCGACCGCCTTTCGCAGCGAGATCGCCTGGCTGGAATGCCCGCGGGTGGCACCGAGCCCGTTGATGCGGAACGTCTCCCGGACCCGGCATCTCCTCCAGGATCCCGGGGCACGGTTCCCCGGTGCCGACGCCTCCGCGACGAGATCCTCGATCGCCATGGGCCGCCTGGCGGCCCTTGCACGCCGACGGGCATCCCGCACCCATCCGGCGAGTGTCCCACCGGTCGATCCGGACGCGAGGGCGACGACGTCGCCGAGACATACGCCGTCCAGGTCCCAATCGAGGTGCTGACGGAGGATCCCCGGGATGGCTTCGTCGTCCGGCGGTGGGATCTCGATGATCCGCGAGAACCGGCCCGGGCGAACGAGCCCTGGATCCACCGCATCGCCGAAGCTCGCTGTCCCAACGACGATCAGCCTCGGGGAGGATGGCCCGCCTAAGGCGATCCCGTCGAGGAAACGGCCGACGTGCCCAACGGCAGCGCCGCTCGGGATCGCGTCGATCGCGTCGATGAGGAGGATCGCGGGGGAGGCATCCGCCGCCCGGGCGAAGGCGACCTCCGCCTGGAGGGGCACACGATCAGGATACGAATTGCCGTCGACGAGCCATGACGGCACGCGGGTGGCGATCAGAGGGAGACCGGCCGACCTGGCGATGGCCGCGACGAGGCTCGACCTGCCTGTGCCGTCGGGTCCGCAGAGCACGGCTTGACGGCCCGGGTCGGCGAAATCCGCAATCTCGCCCCGGCGCCATGCCTCGACGTCGGCGATGAGCCGCTCGGACCACGCCGCGGCCTCCCCGTATCCGTGCAGGTCCGTCGGGTCGGTGTCGCATGAGGGGAAGCGATCGACCACGGCCCGGTTGGCCGTGGCGCTCCCGAGCCTCCTGAGGCAGGAGCGCACGTCGCTCCCCACGCGGATGGCGCTGACGAGGTCGAAGTAGTCCAACCGGTCGCCCAAGCTTTCCGAAGTGATACCGGGTTCGACGTCGGTCGCATCCCGGATGGCCATCCGGATGACCGCCGACGTCGGGTGGCCGGTGCGGATGCTCATATCGGCCCGGGCAACGAGGACCGACGGGAGAAGGCGCCCGGGAGCGTGGCTGACAGCCACGAGGCGATGCCCGGAGGCCAGCGCTTGGGTGATGGGCGTCTCGTCCGCGGCGGCCTCCGAGGATGGGCACCGGATGCCGTCGTTGCTCACGACGAGGTGCCAGTCGGCCATCGCCACCGCGGCAGATCGCAGGGGCGCGACCCAGGCGGGCGTGGGGGCTTCGATCACGACGCTGAGGCCCGGTGCGTATCGGAAACGATGGACCTGGGCGGGGGTCATCACCGTCTCAAGCAGGTGGCGGCCCAGGGTCTCGTCGGGGGTCCGACAGGGCGTGGACTTGAGGAAGGGACTGTCGGTCCGTGTAGGGAATTCCGTGCCGGTCGTGCCGGTTTCTCTTGTCATGGCTGCCTCCGCGCAGGGGCGGCCGACCGCTCACGATGGCGGCAGGGTCAGCCCTGGGGGGTGTCGGGAGGGCGCGCGAACGCCCGTGACGGATCGCGGCCGGGGGTGACCCTGACCTTGATGGCAGCCGGTTTTCGGAGTTCGTGCATCGACGTCATCGGGAGGTCCTGGAGGGCTTCCCGGGCGTGAGGCTATCCGCGGGAGGCGGTATCGGCGTGACCCGGAACGGCGTCTGCCTTCCGGTTCGCCAGGGGTTTCGAATGCGCGGACATGGAGCGTGACTGCTCCCGGATTCCACGTTTCGCAAGTCGTCCAGAAAAATGCGTTGGGGACGGGTGTGGATGGATTTCGCGGCCTTCGGTCGGCCGGGCGAGCGATTGAAGTGCGACTCCGAGGATAACGCGTAGCGTGTAGCGCTATGCGCGATGCGTTACGGAATCGGCCGGTTTGTTAACCATGATCGCGTTTTGTGGGCGCTCGGTGGAAGGACGGGCGATGGCGGGCAAGAAAACGGGACCATCGCGGATGGAGGATCCCCGGCGATGGGAGGTCTTTCGCGCTGCGGACCAGATCCGGGCGGAGAAACGGGACCGCGTGTCGCTTCGGACCGTGTGGGCACGGGTCAAGCTGAACGCGGGGGTGGCCGGCAACAACCAATGCGTCGGCGAGCACCTGGCGGAGTGGACCCGGGAGCGAGCGTACAGCCCGATCATCGAACTCGCGGGCTTGCCGGACGCGGTCGAGACGGGGCTGGCGAAGGCCGGCGTGGCGCTGTGGAAGGCGGCGGAGGCCGAAGCCGCGGCGATCCTGGTAAGGGATCGCGTGCGCATGGCGGAGGCCATCGCGGCGGAGCGGGATCTCCGGAACGAGGCGCTCGGAATGTTGGACGCGCGCGACGCCGTGATCGAGGCCCAGCGGAGCGAGATCGCGTGGTTCGTGGCCGAGCTCGAACGCGAGAAGGCGCGTGTCCGGAAGGTCCGGTCACTCGATTTCTGGCGACGCGTGATCCAGGAGGTCCGGGACATCCTGCCGGAACGCGAGGCGCTGCACGTGGCCGAGATCACGCTCCGGATCGGTGCCGACCTGGTCCAGGAGGCCGACGAGCATGGGCAGCTTTGGGGCGTCGACACGGTCCGGGGCGCGATCGACGAGCGGATGTACCGCAACCGTTATTTCGTGAGCGAGGGCGGCGGTCGTTATCGGAGGCGCAAGCCGGAGGACGGCGGGGTCCCCGCGTGATGCGGTCAGCGCCCGGGTGCGATCTGGCCGATGCCGCTCATGCCGCGGAGACGGCCGGCCTGGTCGAGATCCGCCGGGGGCAGGTGCAGGTCATGGACCGTGCCGCATTGGCGGTAGGCAGGCCGAACTGATCCGACGTCGCGTACCTGGAGCCCCGTTTCCGGAGCGGTCGGTCCTCCGCTCCCGGCTGGAAGGGTCGGCCGCTCGACCAGGAGGGCCTGCGGCGGGCCATCATGGTATGAGCGGTCGGGCGGGTGCAGCCTGCCAGCGTAAGGCTTATGCGCCGTCCGCGTCCGTCCACCTTCGTGGTCGGATCACGCTCCCGAAGAGTGGGACGCCATGCATTCCATGGTTAAGGATTCCTTCACGGACGCGGCGCACCAATGGGGATCGGATCGCCCCGGGAGTAGGACGTTACGGCTGCCGTGATCCTTTCGCCGCCCGGTGCGTTCGGTCGAGGGACCACATCTCGGGGTTCCTATGCATGCCCCCGGAGCGAGCCGACCTGAGCCGATGGCGGGACCGCTCCTCTCGACACGCAGGATAGCCTCCGCGACCGTGACCTCGTTTTCCGTTTCGCCCACCCATCCAAGGACACCCTCACCGCCGTTTCTGACCGGCGGCGGCGAGATGGGTGTACGCATGCGCGATCACGACTGGTTCGGATCGCCCCTCGGTTCGCCGAGTTCGTGGCCGGCGTCGCTGGGCATGGTCGCGAGCCTTATGCTGGGATCGGCCTTCCCGATGTTCGTCGCCTGGGGCGACGGCCTCGGCTTCCTCTACAACGATGCCTATTCGCGCATGCTGGGGACGAGGCATCCGGAGTGCCTCGGAAAACCCTTCCGGCAAGTCTGGCCCGAGATCTGGGACGCGATCACGCCGTTCATTGAACGGGCCATGTCGGGCGAGGCGACCTATCAGGAGGACCTGCCGCTCGTCATGCTGCGCAACGGCTTCGACGAGGACACGTGGTGGACCTTCTCGTACTCCCCGGTGCGTGACGAGGCTGGCACCGTCCAGGGCATGTTCTGCGCCTGCGTGGAGACCACCGACGCGGTCCGGTCGAAGGCCGCCCTGGCGGCGCTGAACAAGGACCTGGAGGCCCGGGTCGAGGCCCGTA
Source organism: Methylobacterium sp. GC_Met_3 (assembly GCF_026540775.1). NCBI lineage: Bacteria > Pseudomonadati > Pseudomonadota > Alphaproteobacteria > Hyphomicrobiales > Methylobacteriaceae > Methylobacterium > Methylobacterium sp. GC_Met_3. The sequence continues at coordinate 564,680 of NZ_JALNUL010000001.1, read as the reverse complement.
CGCAGGATCGCAACCAGCTCTGGGAACTGTCCTCCGACATCATGCTGCGGTGTGATTTCGAGGGGCGCATCATCGCGGTCAATCCGGCCTGGACGGAGGTGCTGGGATGGACCGAGGGAGAATTGGTCGGGCGTTCCGTTTTCGACCTCATCCATCCCGACGACATCGAACGTACGGTGCAAGGCGCCCAGGCTTCGTCGGAGGGAAGGTCCCTCGCGCGCTTCGAAAACCGTTACCGTCGTGCGGATGGCGGCTACCGCTGGATCAACTGGTCGACCCGACCGGACGCCGGGGTCATCAATGCGGTTGGGCGCGACGTCACCGTCGAGCGCGAGAAGGCGGATGCTTTGGCGGCGGCGGAGGACGCGTTGCGCCACTCCCAGAAGATGGAAGCGGTCGGGCAGTTGACCGGGGGCGTGGCGCACGACTTCAACAACCTGCTCACCGTCATCAAGTCGTCGACCGACCTGCTGAAGCGACCGAACCTCGCGGAGGACCGGCGCATCCGCTACGTCGGGGCGATCTCGGACACGGTCGACCGGGCCGCCAAGCTCACCTCGCAACTGCTCGCCTTCGCCCGGCGCCAATCGCTGAAGCCGGAGGTGTTCGACGCCGGCGAGAGCGTCCGGGCCATCGGCGGGATGATGGGCACCTTGACCGGGTCACGGGTGCGGATCGTGACGCAGCTTCCCGAGCGATCCTGCTTCCTGAACGCCGACCCGAGCCAGTTCGATACGGCGCTGGTGAACATGGCGGTCAACGCCCGGGACGCGATGGACGGCGAGGGCCAGTTGTCCATCACCGTTGACGCTGTCGAGCAGATGCCGGCGGTGCGGACCCATGCCGCCGTTCCGGGGCCATTCGTGGCCGTGGCGGTCACGGATACCGGATGTGGCATCCCCGAGGAACGGCTCACGCAGGTGTTCGAGCCGTTCTTCACCACCAAGGGCGTCGGGCACGGCACCGGCCTCGGGCTGTCCCAGGTGTTCGGTTTCGCCAAGCAGTCGGGCGGCGAGGTCACCGTGGCGAGCACGGTCGGCAAGGGCACGACCTTCACCCTCTACCTGCCGCGGGTAGCCGAGTCGGCGCGCGTGGATCATGACCGCGATCCGGAGCCGCTCGTCGACGGTCACGGCACCTGCGTGCTGGTGGTCGAGGACAACGTCGAGGTCGGGACCTTCGCGACCCAGACCCTTGCCGAGCTCGGCTACATCACCGTCTGGGCGGCCAACGCCGAGGAGGCCCTCGCCGAACTCGCGAAGGACGCGGACCGCTTCGACGTGGTGTTCACGGACGTGGTCATGCCCGGCATGAACGGCATCGACCTCGCCCACCTCATCCGCGAGACGCACCACGACCTGCCCGTGCTCCTCGCCTCGGGCTACAGCCACGTGCTCGCGCAGAACGGCACCTACGGCTTCGAGCTCCTGCACAAGCCCTACTCGGTCGAGCAGCTCTCTCGGCTCCTTCGCAAGGTCGCGACCTGGCAACGTCGCAAGCGCGTCATGGGGCGATAGCGATCCCCGGGCCGGTTCGATGACCTTCGCCGGTGTACCGGAAGGATTTCCGGGGTTCCGTCGGATGGTGGCCGTTCCACATCCGATCCTTAGCGGACACGGGGCTAGGTGCGACGGGCCTGGTCCCTGCCACCCTCGATCATCGAGCGGATGCGCGCGGCCATCGCGTCCATCGCGAACGGCTTGGTCAGCACCGCCATGCCCGGCGGAAGGTGGCCATTGCCGATGACGGAATTCTCGGCATAGCCCGTGATGAAGAGGACCTTGAGATCCGGACGGTGGACGCGTGCGGCATCGGCCATCTGCCGTCCGTTCATACCGCCCGGCAGGCCCACGTCGGTGACAAGCAAGTCGATGCGGACATCAGACTGCAGCACCTTGAGGCCCGTCGCGCTGTCACCCGCCTCGATGGCCGCGTAGCCGAGGTCTTCGAGGATGTCGGTGACGAGCATGCGCACGGTCGGCTCGTCGTCCACGATCAGGACCGTCTCGCCAGACTCCGAGCGCGGTAGCCGGGCGATGGTTTCGGCGACGGTCTCGTCCTCGACCGCGCCGGAGTGGCGGGGCAGGTAGATGCAAACCGTCGTACCCTGGCCGACCTCCGAGTAGATGCGCACCTGCCCGCCCGATTGCTGCGCGAACCCGTAGATCATCGAGAGGCCCAGTCCGGTGCCCTGACCGATCGGTTTCGTCGTGAAGAACGGCTCGAACACCCGTGCGACCACCTCGGGCGGCATGCCCGTGCCGGTGTCCGTCACGCATAGGGCGAGGTACTGCCCCTCCTGCATGTCGTGCTGTCGAGCCGCCCGTTCGTCCATCCACTTATTGGAGGTCTCGACGGTGATGCTGCCGCCGTCCGGCATGGCGTCGCGGGCGTTGATGCAGAGGTTCAGCAGGGCGTTCTCAAGCTGGGAGGGGTCCACCAGGGCGGGCCACACGTTGGTCGCGCCGACCACCTCGATCCGGATACCCGGACCCACGGTGCGCTGGATCATCTCCTGCATGCCCATGGCGAGCCGCGTCACGTCCGAGGGCCTGGGGTCGAGGGTCTGGCGACGCGAGAACGCGAGCAGGCGATGGGTGAGCGCGGCGGCACGCTTCGTGGCAGATTGTGCCACGCTCATGTAGCGCTCGACATCGGCCACCCGCCCTTGCTGCATGCGCGTTTGCATCAGCTCCAGGGAGCCGGAGATGCCCGCCAGCAAGTTGTTGAAATCGTGGGCCAGCCCCCCGGTGAGTTGGCCGACCGCCTCCATCTTCTGCGCCTGGCGCAACCGCTCCTCCGTCGCGTTGAGGTCGGTCACGTCGACACAACTGCCGAAGTACCCCGCGAACGCTCCGTGCCTGTGGAAGGGCGCCCCGTTGTCGAGGAGTTCCCGGTAGACGCCGTCATGGCGCTTGAGCCGGTACGTCATCGTGAACGGCCGGCGCGCCTCGAACGCGGTGACGTAGACGCTGAGACAGCGCTCGAAATCGTCGGGGTGAACGCCCTCCGTCCAACCGTTTCCCGTTTCCTGCGCCATGGTTCGGCCGGTGAAGTCCAGCCAGGGTTTGTTGAACCAGTCGCACAGCGTGTCCGTACCGGCACGCCAGATCATGACGGGCGCGAAGTCGGCCAACTCTTCGAAGAAACCATCACCACCGAGCCGGTGGATCTCCTCGCTTTCACCCACCGAAAAAGCCGTTCGCCGCTCGTGTTTGCTTCATGGCCATGCTCAACGCGCAGCGGGTTCGTGGATCGGGCAACCGTTGAAGCGCTGCCGGAACTCGGCAGAGTGCTTGTAGGGCGCGTTGCGAGCCCGATTGATGTTGCCGAGTGGCCGGTGAGCAGCGAGCCCGGTCCAGACCGCGAACCGCATACGCTCGTTTACGGCGTCGACGCGTTCGGGGTCCCAACTGTCCTGCGCCCGGACCGTGATGGTGGCGACACGCCGGAACGGCGCCTCGTCCTCGTTCCACTCGACGGTCGGATCCTCGACCGGCTGGCGTTCGAGATCGCGGCAGAGCTGGACCCGGAACTCCCAGATGCCTTCGATGCCGGCCATCTCCGATTGAACCGTCTCGCGGATCGCGTCTGGGCGCCCCGAGGCATCGATCTCGGTGCCGGTCAGGGCGGTCAGTGCCGGGGCGACCGGAGCCACCGAGAACTTGGCGATATGGTCGCCGTACCGAAAAGGCGTGACGCTATAGTAGGTCTCGCCGAGCGGATCGACGTTCGGCGCGCCGCCGAGCGAGCCCAGCGTCGGGCTCTCGATGCCGACCGCGTGCAGAGCCTTGTTGACCCCACGGAGCACGGTGGAGGCGGCGACCTTCACGCCCTCGATGCGGTCGGTCGTCTTCGCCAGCAGCTTGAGGCTGCCGAGGAACTTCTCGGCGTTCGGCGCCTGGAACACCTTGCCGTTGACCATGACGAAGTCCTGGGTCGTGCCTTCCGCGCCCGGCAGGCGCTCGCCGTCGACGTCCAGGACCTTCAGGGCGAGCCCCCGCGGCAGGGAGACGGCGTCGGGAAGGATGTCGCCGGCGTTCGTCGACATCCGCATGATCACCTTGTGCTCGCCCGGCGTCCCGAACAGGCCCTGGGCGAGTTCCGGCGGCAGGTCGGCATCGATCCGCAAAACGCCTTCCAGGATGCCGTGCGACTTGGCGTGGACCGAACGCACGGCATGCCCGGAGTCCTTCGCGACCGTCTCCAGGATGGTGTCGAAGGTCTCGTTCAGACCATCGATGGTCTTTTCCTCATCCGGCTTCACGACCTCGACGTCGGCGCTGTAGCTGACCGCTGCCTGCAATGTCTGACGTCCTTCTTCGCTGGCCTCGGAACAGAACCTCCAGGGCGTTCCGGCGTTCCAGGTCCCTTCCCCGTCAATCGCCCGTGATCGATCCGTTGGGAACGACCGAAGCATCCGGCGTTTGTCATGGGCTGGTCCACCCGGACCGCACTCCCATAACCCTGACCCGAACCTTGGGCGCACGTCTCGGAGACGACCGGCGTCGGGGAACGTCTCGGCTACGCTTCGTCGCCGTACCGGGCGAAGTGGAAAACAGCGGCTCAAGGATAAGCATGACCTACCTGCGTTACGCCCCCGACATCGAGCGCCCGGCGCCGGACGAGCAGGAGACCATCGACGGCATCATCAAGGGCATGACGCAGCAGTCGGAGACGGTCGAGAAGCGCGAGCACCACGCGGTCCGTGCCAGCCATGCCAAGAGTACGGCCTGCGTCACGGGCGATCTGACGGTCGCCGCCGGCTTGCCGCCGGAACTGGCGCAGGGACTGTTCGCCACTCCTGGGACGCATCCGGTTGCGGTGCGCTTCGCGCAGGGCCCTGGTGAAACCCTGGGCGACCGGGTCTCGACCCATCGCGGGATGTCGATCAAGGTATTCGACGTGCCTGGCGAGAAGCTGCCTGGCCATGCGGTCGAGACCCAGGACTTCGTGCTGGCCTCGGGCACGACCTTCCCGTCGGGGACGGCGGCCGGCTTCCTGCGCGACGGCACCGTCATCGGCAAGTCGACCGGGTTGCCGGAGGGGGTAAAGAGCGTGGTCTCGTCGACCATGCGCAACCTCAACCGTGCGCTGCACGCCTTCGGGACAGAGAGCGCGCTCGCCGACTTCTTCGGCCATCCCTACAGCCACCCCCTTGCCGACAGCTACTTCAGCCAGGCTCCGGTCCGCTACGGCGACTACGTCGCCAAGCTCGGGGCGGTCCCCGCGACCGAGAGCCAGCGTGCCCTGTCCGAATGGCGGCTCGATCCAAACCAGGACGAGGACGGGTTTCGCCATGCCGCGGTCGCGTTCTTCCGCGAGCACGAGGTGGTCTTCGAACTGAGGGCTCAGCTTTGGACCGACGCCGAACGCCAGCCCATCGAGGACGCCTCGGTCGATTGGCCGGTCTCGATCAGCACTTACCGTACGGTCGCGACGATCAGGCTTCCTCGTCAGGATGCCTACGCGCCGGACCGGGTGCGCTACTTCGACGAAGTCATGACATTCCGCCCCGCGCATAGCCTCGCGGCGCACCGACCGCTCGGCTCGGTGATGCGGGCGCGGCTTCAGGTCTATCGGGCGCTCAGCGCGTTCCGCCATCGCGAAAACGGCGTGGCGGAGGAGGACACGACCGGCATCGACCGCATACCCGCGTGACGAACGCCGCCACGGCCACTTCGATTCAATTGTTGGATTTGGAAGGAACGACACATGAGTTTGCAGGGAAAGAAGATTGCCATCCTGATCGCGCCGCGCGGGACGGAGGAGCCGGAATTCACCAAGCCCCGGGATGCCGTGACCGAGGCGGGAGCCGCCGTCACGGTGATCGGGCTTGAGGCCGGCGAGGCCGAGACGGTCAACAACGACCTCGATCCGGCCGGACGCTACAAGATCGATAAGACAATCGAGGGTGCCTCGGCCTCGGAGTACGACGGGCTCGTCGTTCCCGGCGGCAGCGTCGGCGCCGACAAGCTGCGGGCGAGCGAGGCGGTCGTTGCCTTCGTTCGGGACTTCTTCGCCCAGGGGAAGCCGGTCGGCGTCATCTGCCACGGTCCGTGGGTGCTGATCGAGGCCGACGTCGTGAAGGGCCGCACGCTGACGTCGTTCCCGACCGTGCGGCGGGACATCGAAAACGCCGGTGGGACCTGGGTCGATCAAGAGGTCGTCTGCGACCAAGGCCTCGTCACCAGCCGCAACCCGAAGGATCTGCCCGCATTCTGCGCGAAGATCATCGAGGAGTTCGCGGAAGGCCGCCATCCCGACCAGGCCCGGAGCGCCTGATCGCACTGAACCATTTGCCGGGACGCTAAGTCGAAGCTTAACTGTTTCGCCCGAGCGTCCCGGCAAGCGATGGAAGCCGAGTGTGTCGCCCTTCAATCACGGCGGTTTCAGCGTCCTTCGACCCACCTTCGGCACCACGTTGGTTTGCGCGCGAAGCTTGGAATGATATCGACGTTTCGTTGCGGTCGACGGGACCATCCATCACGCAGGCTTGACCCGCGGGCCGCGCCGATGGCCGAGGCATGAACCTGCATACGATTCCAGATATATTGATCGGTTCGGAAGCCCGACTCGCCTCGCTCGCTGCCTACGGCATCCTGGATACGCCTCCCGAACCCGAGTTCGACGGCATCGTGCGCTTGGCCACGCGTCTGTGCCGGACCCCGGTCGGCCTCGTGAGCTTCGTCTCCGCTGACCGCCAATGGTTCAAGGCGAGGATCAACTTTCCGCATTGCGAAACCGACCTCGAACGCTCGGTGTGCAAGTTCGTATTGGCCGAGCCGGACGTTCTCGTCATCCCCGACCTGACCAAGGATGCTCGTACCGCCGCCAATCCGCTCGTGACGGGCGAGCCTCACATCCGCTTCTACGCCGGTGCCCCGCTGCGATCCCCGGATGGAGCGGTGCTGGGATCGCTCTGCGTCATCGACATGGTGCCACGCCCCGAGGGCCTGACCGCGGAGCAGTTCGAGGATTTGCGGACGCTTGCGGGCCACGTCGTCGTGCAGATCCAGATGCGGCGTGCTGTCGAGGAGCGGGATCAGCTGCTCGCCTATCAGAAGGCCGAACTGCGCCAGGCCGGCCGCCTCGACGTGCTGGCCAAGGCGTCGGCCGCGCTGCTCCTGAGCGACGAGCCCACCGCGGTACTCGAACCCATCCTCGCCGACGGCGCCGATGTGCTCGGGTTCGACCGGGCCCTACTCTACGACGTCGCACCGGACGGCTGCCACCTTCGCCTGTGCCACGCGGTCAACGTCACACCGGAAGCGCACGCGCTCCTGAGGCGCAGGGCGTTCGGTGATCCGGCCTGCGGCGTCGTCGCACAGACGCGGCTCCCGGTGATCCGTACGTCCATCCAAGCCGGCGACGCACCTGAGGATGCCCTTTCGCGCAAACTCGGCCTTGATGCCTATGCCGGTTTTCCCGTCATAAGCCGGGGCGAGCTGACGGCCGTGATCGCGTTTGGCTCGACGCGGCAACCGGCGTTCGACACCGAGGCCCTCGCCTTCTTCGAGACGCTGGCCCGCCTCATGGCGGCGGTCTTCGAGCGCATGGACGGCGAAGCGGCGCTGGCCGAGACCGGGGCCTACTGGCGCAGCATGTTCGAGCGGCTCAGCGAGGGGTTCGTCGTCGGCGAGGCAGTGAGGGACGAAGCGGGACGAACCGTCGATTGGCGGTTCGTCGAGGCCAACCGCGCCTGGGGCGATCTCCTCGGCGTGGACGTCCGTGCCGCGACCGGACGCACGATCCGCGAGGTGTTTCCCACCATCGAGGAAGAGTGGGTCAGCGAGTTCGCGCAGGTCGTCGAGAGCGGGGAGCCCGTCGCGTTCCTGCGGCGTGTCGGCAGCCTTGGCCGCTGGTACGAGGGACGAGCCTTCTCCATTGGTGCAAACCGGTTCGCGGCGCTGTTCCTGGAAGTCACGGAACGGGTGGATGCCGACGCGCGCCGGACCGCGATGTCGACCTTGGGGGATCGCCTCAGCGACCTCACGACCGTCCCGGAGATGGTCCATGCGGCATCAGAGATCGTCGGCACGACGTTGGGAGCGGCCCGTGCTGGCTTCGGCCGGGTCGACGCCACAGTCGACCACGTCGACATCGAGTCGGATTGGACCGCCCCAGGGGTCGCCAGCATCGCCGGGCGCCATCGTTTCATGGATTTCGGCGACATCCGCGCCGACCTTCAAAGGGGCCAGCCCTTGGTCATCGATGACGTCAGGCTCGATCCGCGTACGCGGAACGATCCGGGACCGATGCTCGACCTCGGGATCGAGGCCCTGGTCAACGTGCCGGTGCGCGACCGGGGCCGCACGGTCGCGGTCTTCATCGTGCAGGACGGCAAGCCGCGGCACTGGACGCCGGAGACCCTGGCGTTCCTCCATGGCGTGGGTCAGCGGTTGGAGGCCGGCGTCGCCCGGGTCCGGGCCGAGGAGGATCAGCGCGTCCTCAACGAGGAGATCGCGCATCGGCTCAAGAACACGATGGCGATGGTGCTCTCGATCGCCATGCAGACACTTCGCGAGGTTCCGGACCGGGCGCCGGTGGAAGCGTTCGAGAAACGCCTCCTCGCGCTGTCCACCGCCCATGACGTATTGCTGCGCCGGACATGGACCGCAGCCCCGGCACGGGAGGTCCTTCATGAGGTCCTCCGCGCTGCCGGGCACGGCGAACGGTTCGATGCCGCGGGTCCGGACTTCGACCTTGGTCCAAGGGCCACGCTTTCCCTGTCGCTGCTGTTGCACGAGTTGGCAACCAACGCCGCCAAGTACGGTGCGCTGTCGGCTCCAAACGGCCGCGTGGCTTTGACATGGCGTCTCGACGGGGCGGACGACGACCGCGAGCTCGTGCTCGACTGGATCGAGCGCGGCGGCCCGTCGCCTGTCCCGCCATCGACCTCGGGCCGTAAGGGGTTCGGCTCTCGCCTCATTCGGATGGGGCTCGTGGGAGCGGGCGACGTCGACCTGCGCTACCCGCCCTCGGGGTTCGAGGCGACGATGCGGGCGCCCCTGGCCCAGTTGCAGCACCTGTAAGCGAATGGCCGTGGAGCCTGCGATGCGTCGACCGTCGGCGGCAGACGATGCTGCCCTTATTGCGGAAGATGGCATCCAGCGCCGCGGCCGTCCTCGTCCTCGGGGGCACCGTGATGGTGATGGTATCGGTGCCCCCGGTCGCCCTGCTCAAGACGAAGTGTGGCGCCGGCCTCCGCCGTCTCGTACGGCGCCATCGGTCCGGCGCAGGTCGAAGCCCGGCTGATCGAGATGGCGGGGAACGGCCGCCACTATCCGCTCCGAACGATTGCGGTCGCGATGGCGCCGGTCTCGCTCGGTGAGCATTCCGCGGTTGTTTGGTAGGTGGTTCGAGCAGTATTCCTGAAGGCTGCCGAGACGGCTGAGGTTCTCGAACGCGTGGGCCTCGTCCGCGAGTTCGGCGGCGTCCTCGTCGGAAACCCGATCGCCTGGGCTGTATCGGTTGAGCATCGACGCGAAATGCTCACCCGCAAGCGTCTGGTTCGCAAACGTTCGCGAGGGCAGGACAACCGGCTTTCCGCGCGCCATATCGTGGCTCTCCGAATTGATTGATGTAAATCTAGTCGTCGCGTTGATGCTTCGCTAGGTGTCGGAAGTTCCTGGTCGTCAGCTGCTCGACATCGCCTCTCCGAAGCCCCAAATCGGCCCGGCGGATTGGGTGTTCGCAAAATAGCCGTTCAAGATGCGCTCGCCAACGTAGCTGCGGCTGGCTTTGTCCTGGCGGTATGTCGTGCCGCCCTTCGCGCCATCCTACAACTTCGATAAAGTTTAGATCCTCGCGGTCAGTTGTTGCGTCATCCATTCCGGCGACTGATTGAGATCGACATCCAGGTCGGGACCAAGCGAGGGTACGAGATGCCAACTGCCTTGAGCATCCCGGATGCATTCCGTGCGCACGGAAAGCTTGGCGATCGACTCAAGGCCGGCGTCGCAGAGGCTCTTACCGAAAACATGCCCCTTTGCCTTATCCGACCCGTTCGGTGCTGGGCACGTCGAACATCCCGAGCGTCAGACGCGATTCCAGGCGGTGGTCCAAGAGCGCCTGGAAGATGTCCCGCCCGCTCTCCACCGTGGGCACGATCCGACCCGCGTCGTCGAAGGCGATGGCCAGGTTCATTCGCGCATGCTCGGCGAGCAGTCGTCCCATGAAGGCCGCATCCTTGTAGAGGCCCTTCTGCTGGATCGCGACGGCCCGCCTCAGATGGATCCTGTTCGTGCCGACGTAGTCGTTCAAGGGACCGAGGTCGGTGAAGATGCCGGCGAAGGCGGGCTCCGCCTTCAACGTCGAGAACGCCGTCTCGTGGCCCACCTTGTAAGACAGCACCGACTCGAAGTGAGGCTTGCTCCTGACGAAGACCCGGTCTTCGAGCACGAAGAAGTCGAAGTCGGGACGGATCGAGAAGCCTGGTTTCTCTTCGAGGTCCAGTTCCTCGTCGTTGAAGAACATCCTGATGACGCCCGTCGTCCTGCGCGTCGACCACGAGGCGTCGGTCTTGCGCACGGCCAGCAGCGTCCTGCCATCGTGGACGAACTTGGCCACGCAGAAGACGCTGTTCGCGAGATCCCGTATTCCTCGGACCTTGCGTGCCGGCGTGGGCTCGGCGACTGCCTCGGAGATCAGGTGCGCATGTGTCTCGTCGGCCTGGACCGTCAGGGCGCTGGCCTCGTTGTTCTGGGCGAGGATGTCGTACTCGATGGTCTCGGCGATCGGTTCGAGGCACGTGACGACGGCGCCCCGCAACCTGGTCGCCAGTTCGTCGGTGATGCCGACCCATCGTCCCGAGTACCTGGGACGTCCGTCCCCGCCGGGGGCCGTCTTGAACAACCAGACGGAGACCCCCGCCGAGGCCAGGTCGAACGCCTTCAGGTCCGCGAGCGTGGTCATCCCCGGCCGTCCCCCCCGTCGTCTCTCACGACCATCACGTCCTGCAGGCCGCCTTGGTGGTAGCTCCGCTCGGGCTCGACGACGACCTTCGATAGCATCCGCCCGACGTGGGTGTTGCCGCCGCCCTCGTATATGTACTTGACCTCGAATAACTTCCAGCCGAACGCGGCCAGGACGGGATTGAGGACGATCTGCCCCGACCTGTAGGTGATCCAGAAGATCCAGATCAGGAACACGGCGAACCCGATGAGCTTCAGGGGCTGGTCGTATTCGAGGCTGATGAAGGAGACGACGTAGGGGATCACGTAGTTGATGAGGTCGGCGGGGATGTGCTTGCTCTCCGTCACCCTCACGCGATGCGGGGTCCGCACGAGGCGAATGGCGAGGAAGGTGACCACCATGCCGGCCGCGCAGATCGCGACCGCCGACAACGACCAGATCGGGTTCTTGAGGGGGCTCGCGCATTCCAGGGCGACCATCGATGCCACGGGGCAGATCCCCCGTTTCACGGCCCCGACGTCGACGTCCTGGGCGAGCAGGATCACGCTGAGCGGTAGGTACGACCCGAGATAGATCGCGACCGCGACGAGAACCCTGAGCTGCATTCCCTTTGTCTCTCGACGGTCCGCGTCCGCTCGCCCCGGAGAGGACTGCCCGATGCGCGCCGGATATGATCTCAGATGGTGGCGGTCGTGCCTAATTTCGACCTGCCGAACACCGATTGCCCGCCCGCCATTGGTCATAACGAGCGGGCGAGGACAGCGATTGCCGGGCCCGGGGAGCGCTTAGGACGCGCCCCCCGCCCTCTCGTCCTCCGCGAGGGAGTTCTCGGCAAGACGTTCCCGGATCCGCTCCAGGGTCGTCGGGGCGTATTCCCAGCAATCGACGCCCACGTCGGTGCTCGCTGCGGTGCCAGGAAGGCTGCCGTGGGAGTGCCCGAAGAGGTGGATGTCGCCGCGATGCATCCTCGGCCACACGCGATGCGCGTAGTGCGATAGGAACGCACCCTGGGCACCGTCCCGGCTCGGGATATGGATCTGGGCGACGTCCCGGACGGGCTCCGCCCAGGGCAGGCGCTCGCTCACGCCATCGTGGTTGCCCCGGACGAGCAGCTTCCTGCCGTTGAGGCGGCGGAACACCTTGAGCGCGTAGGCCTCGGTGCACTTGTGCGCGAAGTCGCCGAGGTGCCAGACGGTGTCCTCCGGGCGGACGACCGCGTTCCAGAGCGCGACCAGGGTCTCGTCGTGCTCCTGGATCGAGGCGAACGGACGCCGGGCCTGGATCTTGTCCGAGACCACCAAGGGGTGCCCGAAATGGGTGTCGGCAGTGATGTAGGTAGCCATGATGGCCTCCAGGAATTCGGAGGCTCGGCACGCGGCGCGGCACCCCGGGGTCAATCGGTCGGGTGGACGGCCACGGCTTCCATGGTGATCTCTCCTGATCGAGGCGCATCGATCGCCCGGACGGCGGGCCGGCGCAAGGGGCCGGCGGGGTTGTCCCTGGCCGTCCCGTCCCGACGGTACGGGGAACACGAGGCGGATCGAGACCTCGGCCCGCCATCGCGGGATCGGGGGCCGGGCGCAAGGCAACCGGCGTCGCCCCCTCCCGGGAAACCCCCATGGCACGACGGAGCGCACGTCCGACCTGTTCGGCGGAATGGGGCTTGTGCAGCAACTCGAAGCCGTGGTCGTCCTTCCTCGACGGCGCCCAGGGCATCGGCAAGCTGGCGAGGACGGTCCGTGCGGAGATGGCCACTGCTTCCGCCGTCCCCACGCCGACCGCGCTCAAGGAGAAGCCGGCAGCGAAGTGAAGACCCCATCGGACGCGCGAAGGAAAAGCCCGCATCCAAGCCCAAATCAGCCTCGTCCGAGCCAAAGGCCGGAAGGCCGAAAGTCGTCTCGACACGGGCAGTCCCGAACGCGAAGCCACCAAGTGCGACGCCCGTTCGCAAAAGGCCCCCGTCCCGCGCTCAGTCGAAGCGGTAACCGGACGTTCGAGGGGTACTCACGGGCGGTGCCGCAGCGTCTCGACCAACAAGGCGAAGGCGGAGGTCGGCTGACGACGGCTCGGGTAGTACAGGTGGTAACCGGGGAACGGCGGACACCAGTCGGCCAGCACCCGCACCAGACGGCCCTCGTCGAGATCCGCACGGACGCGGTCCTCGGGAAGGTAGGCGAGGCCCAGGCCGCCCAAGGCAGCCCGCATCGCCATCGACCCGGTGTTGACCACCAACGGCCCCTCGACCCGCACGTTCAGCACGCGCGCCCCCTTCTCGAACTCCCAGGCGTAAAGGCCGCCTCGCGTCGGCAGCCGCAGGTTGATGCAGGCGTGTCCCGTCAGGTCCTCGGGCGTGCGCGGCTTGCGGTGGCGCTCGAAGTACGAGGGTGCGGCCACGGCGGCCATGCGCAGGTCGGGCCCGATGCGCACGGCGACCATGTCCTTCTCGACCTGCTCGCCGAGCCGCACGCCGGCGTCGAGGCGCTCGGCCACGATGTTGGTCAGGCCGTTGTCGACGACCACCTCGGCGGTGACGTCGGGGTTGTCCGGCAGCACGCGCATCAAGGCCGGCCAGATGATGGTCTCGGCGGAATGCTCGCCCGCCGCAATGCGGACGTTGCCGGCGGGCTTCTCACGGTACTCGGTCAGCGCCGCGAGCTCGGCGTCGATCTCGTCGAAGCGCGGCGCCAGGGTCCGCACCATGCGCTCGCCGGCCTCGGTCGGCGAGACGCTCCGGGTCGTCCGGGTCAGGAGCCTCACGCCGAGGCGGGCCTCCAAACCCTTCAGCGAATGGCTGAGCGCCGACTGCGAGACCCCGAGCTTGGCCGCCGCCCGGGTGAAGCTGCCCTCGCGCGCGACCGCCAGGAAGGCCGCGAGGTCGTTCAGGTTCTCGCGCGCCATTGATGAACCCGGCTCATATCCTCAATCGTCATTGAGCGTCTAATCGGATTGCCGCGTCCCGGATAGGTTCCTCGCCATCCCCGGACGGCGACGCCTACCGGATCCCCAGCAAACCGGCACGGACGGGTCACGCGAAGGCTCCGTCGAGGATGACACGATGAAGACGCGCCAACTCGGACGCAGCGCCCTGGATGTCTCGGCCATCGGCCTGGGCTGCATGGGCCTGAGCTTCGGCCTCGGGCCGGCCACCGACCGCAGCGAGGCCATCCGGGTGATCCGGACGGCCGCCGACCGCGGCGTGACCCTGTTCGACACGGCGGAGGCCTACGGGCCCTTCGCCAACGAGGACCTCGTCGGCGAGGCCCTGCAGCCGGTGCGCGACAGCGTGCTGATCTGCACGAAGTTCGGTTTCGACATCACCGAGGCCGGCGAGATGGTCGGGCTCAACAGCCGGCCCGAGCACATCCGAACCGTGGTCGAGGCGTCGCTGAAGCGCCTGCGCACCGACCGCATCGACCTCCTGTACCAGCACCGGGTCGACCCCGCCGTGCCGATGGAGGACGTCGCAGGCGCCGTGAAGGACCTGATCGGCGAGGGCAAGGTCGGGCATCTCGGCCTGTCCGAGGCGAGCGCCGCCAGCATCCGCAAGGCTCACGCCGTCCAGCCGGTCGCGGCCATCCAGGACCACTACTCGCTGTGGATGCGCGAACCCGAGGGGACCAAGTTCGCGCTCTGCGAGGAGCTCGGCATCGGCCTCGTCGCCTGGGGCCCGCTCGGGCAGGGCTTCCTCACCGGCGCCATCACCCGCGGCATGCGCTTCGACGACCCGAACGACCTGCGCAAGGATTTTCCCCGGTTCACCCCCGAGGCGCTGGAGGCGAATTTCAAGGTCGTCGACTTCCTGAAGGACCTCGCCGCCCGCAAGGGGGCGACCCCGGCCAGGATCGCGCTTGCCTGGCTGCTGTCGCGCAAGCCCTGGATCGTGCCCATCCCGGGCGGAACCAAGGTCGAGCACCTCGACGACAACCTGGCGGCCGCCAACCTCGACCTGACGGACGCGGACCTCGCCGAGATCGACGCCGCCTTCGCGGCCATCGACATCCAGGGCGCCCCGCTCTCGGAAGCGCTCGACGCCGCCATCGAGCGCTGAACCCCACGCGCTTCCCGTCGCCGCTCCGCCCCCTCGCGGCGCAGGGGAGCGCCAGCGGCCGGGGCCTTGGTCCCGGCCGCTCCAAGGCACACAGGAATCGACCATGAAAACCCGAAAGCTCGGCCCCCTTGCCGTCTCCGAGATCGGCTACGGCACGATGAGCTTCACCAACGACCACGGCGCCTCGCGTGAGCGGTTCGAGGCCATCCTCATCATCCGTGACACGCATTGACCGCTCCGCCTCGGGCCGACCGGTTCCGCCATCATTGATGAGCAGCTTTCATAGCCACATGCGGCTTTGATCGGCTAATCCCGAACTCGGCCACGGCCTACGTTCGTCTCATTCCAGGCCCGCCTCCCTCGGCGGTCCGGACAGCGAAGTTGGAGCGGATGGATATCAAGCGCAGCGGCTCGCAGGCGTCGGCCAAGGGGCCGGCGGAGTATTTCACCGGTTCGGTCCGCATCGACGCGCCCTTCCAGGGCACCGAGCCCGCCCGGGTCGCGGGCGCCACCGTGACCTTCGAGCCCGGCGCCCGCACCGCCTGGCACACGCACCCGCTCGGGCAGACCCTGATCGTCGTGGCAGGCCTCGGCTGGGTCCAGCGCGAGGGCGGTCCGGTCGAGGAGATCCGGCCCGGCGACATCGTCTGGTTCGAGCCCGGCGAGAAGCATTGGCACGGGGCCGCGGCCACCACCGGCATGAGCCACGTCGCCATCGCGGAGAAGCTCGACGGCAAGTCCGTCGACTGGATGGAACACGTCACCGACCCGCAGTACCGGGCCTGAGCGCCCGGACGCCCAACCCCGCCTCCGGAGACACCACCATGAACAAGCGCACCCTCGGCAAGAGCGGCCTTGAGGTCTCGGCCCTCGGCCTCGGCTGCATGGGCCTGAGCTTCGGCTACGGTCCAGCGACCGAGAAGTCGGCCGCCATCGCGCTGATCCGCGCCGCCTACGAGCGCGGCGTCACCTTCTTCGACACCGCGGAAGCCTACGCGCAGGGCGCCAACGAGGAGGCGGTCGGCGAGGCGCTGGCGCCGTTCCGCGACCAGGTCGTGATCGCGACCAAGTTCGGTTTCCTCGACGGCGACGCCATGAAGGGCGTGAACAGCCGGCCGGAGAATATCCGGGCGGTGACCGAGGCCTCGCTCAGGAACCTGCGCGTCGACCACGTCGACCTGCTCTACCAGCACCGCGTCGATCCGGCCGTGCCGATGGAGGATGTCGCCGGCACGGTCCGCGACCTGATCCGCGAGGGCAAGGTCGGGCACTTCGGCATGTCCGAGGCGGGCGCCGAGAGCATCCGCAAGGCTCACGCCGTGCAGCCGGTGGCCGCCCTGCAGAGCGAGTATTCGCTTTGGTGGCGCGAGCCGGAGACCTCGGTCCTGCCGGTCTGCGAGGAGCTCGGCATCGGCTTCGTGCCGTTCAGCCCGCTCGGCAAGGGGTTCCTGACCGGCGCGATCACGGAGAGCACGACCTTCGACAAGACCGACTTCCGCAACATCGTGCCCCGCTTCTCCGAGGAGAACCGCAAGGCCAACCAGGCGCTCGTCACGCTGATCGGCGAGATCGCGGCCGGGCACAAGGCGACCAACGCGCAGGTCGCGCTGGCCTGGCTCCTCGCGCAGAAGCCCTGGATCGTGCCGATCCCCGGCACGACCAAGCTGCACCGCCTGGAGGAGAACGTCGCCGCGGCCGACGTCACCCTGACCGTCGACGACCTCGGCGCCATCGAG
This sequence comes from Methylobacterium sp. GC_Met_3, assembly GCF_026540775.1. Classification (NCBI taxonomy): domain Bacteria; kingdom Pseudomonadati; phylum Pseudomonadota; class Alphaproteobacteria; order Hyphomicrobiales; family Methylobacteriaceae; genus Methylobacterium; species Methylobacterium sp. GC_Met_3. Next base: position 547,979 of record NZ_JALNUL010000001.1, on the reverse strand, counting down.
GCCGCGCTGGCGAAGGTCGAGGTGGTGGGCGACCGCTACCCCGCCCAACTGCAGCAGCGCGTCGGGCGCTGAGAACGGACCCGGTGCGCGCGATACGGCGCGCACCGTCCTGCGGAAGAGGGAATCTGCGCATGCTCGCGCGTGCCGAAGCGGATCGGACGCCGATGGCGATCACGGCGGACATCTTCCCGGGGGACGCGGCGGAAGCCTCCGACGCCCGGGGTGCCGGCGCACCGGCCCGGATCGAGGCTGCCGGTCACGGCTGGCGGGTCCTCGCCGTCCTCAGCGCGCTGATGGGCTTCGCCTCGATCTCGACCGACCTGTACCTGCCGGCACTGCCGACCATGGCCGCGAGCCTCGGGTCGGACACGGGCACGATGGAGCTCACCGTCGCCGGATACCTGATCGGCTTCAGCCTCGGCCAGCTCCTGTGGGGGCCGCTGGGCGACCGCCACGGGCGGCGCGGTCCGATTGCGGTCGGCCTGATCCTGTTCGTCGTCGGCTCGGCGGGATGCGCGCTCTCCATGACGGCCTGGGGCATGATCGGCTGGCGCATCGTCCAGGCCATCGGCGCCTGTGCCGGCGTCGTCCTCGCCCGTGCCATGGTGCGCGACCTCTATGCGGGCGACCGCGCCGCCCAGATGCTGTCGACGTTGATGACGGTGATGGCCATCGCACCCCTGCTCGGGCCGCTGCTCGGCGGCCAGATCCTCGCCGTCGCCGGGTGGCGGGCGATCTTCTGGGCGCTGGTCGGCGTCGGCCTGCTCACGCTGGCGGCCCTGTTCACGCTGCCCGACACCCTGCCGCCGGAGAGACGCAATCGGGAGCCCCTGGGCCATGCGTTCGTGCGCTACGGCCGGTTGCTGCGCCAACGCCGCATCCTCGCCTATGCGGGGGCCGGCGGGTTCTTCTACGGGGGCATGTACGCCTACATCGCCGGCTCGCCCTCCGCCTACATCACGGTCTACCACGTCGCCCCCCGGTCCTACGGCCTGCTCTTCGGGGTCGGCATCCTCGGGATCATGGCGACCAACCTGCTGAACGCACGGCTGGTGATGCGCTACGGTGGGGACCGGCTCCTGCTCCTCGGGACGGCAACGGGGGCCTGCGCGGGCCTCGCCCTGGCCGTGGCGGCCGGCACCGGGTGGGGCGGCCTCGCGGGGCTGGTCGCGCCCCTCTTCGTCTTCATCTCGGCGACGGGCTTCGTGGTCGCGAACTCCGTCTCCGGCGCGCTCGCCGGCTATCCCGAGCGCGCCGGCGCGGTCTCGGCCCTCATCGGGGCGATCCACTACGGCAGCGGCATCCTCGGCGCCGGACTGGTCGGCACGTTCGCCGACGGAACGCCCTGGCCGATGGGCTGGGTGATCGCGCTCGCCGGGCTTGGCAGCGTGGCCAGCGCATGCGCGGTCGGGCGCCGGATCCCCGTCGACCGCTGACACAGGCAGGCGGCCGCGGGGAGATCATTCATGAGGCACGCTCATAGCCCCATGCCGTCTCGGCACACTAATCCCCGGGACCCTGCGCGATACCTTGGATCGTATCCAAGCTGGCCACGCGCGTTCGTTCCCCGATGGACGACCTGTACGGGCCGCTCCCCACGACATGCTCGGAAATCAAGATGGCACCACCCGGAGATTACGACATGAGCCGACGTGATCTGGTCGCCGGAGCCACGGCGACCGCTGCCCTGACGACGCTGCCGTCGGGCGCCCACGCGGGACGCGAGCCGAGCGACGCGCCGGTCCTGGCGAAGGTGGCCCTGACCGTGAACGGCCAGGGCCGCGAACTCGAACTCGACACCCGCACCAGCCTGCTCGACGCGGCTCGCGAGCACCTGCACCTCACCGGCTCGAAGAAGGGCTGCGACCACGGTCAGTGCGGCGCCTGCACGATGATCGTCGACGGCCGGCGCATCAATTCGTGCCTGACCCTGGCCGTGATGCACCAGGGCTCGGAGATCACCACCATCGAGGGACTGGGCCAGCCCGACAACCTCCACCCGATGCAGGCGGCCTTCATCAAGCATGACGGCTACCAGTGCGGTTACTGCACCCCCGGCCAGATCTGCTCGGGCGTCGCGGTCCTCGCGGAGATCAAGGCCGGCATCCCAAGCCACGTCACGGCCGATCTGAATGCACCGATGCAGGTCACGGACGCCGAGATCCGCGAGCGCATGAGCGGCAACATCTGCCGCTGCGGCGCCTATTCCAACATCGTCGAGGCGATGACCGAAGTGTCCGGGAGGCCCGCATGAAATCCTTCACCTACGAGCGCCCTGACACGCCGGCCGCAGCGGCCGCGGCCGTCGCCGCCACGCCGAACGCCAAGTTCATCGCCGGGGGCACCAACCTCCTCGACCTGATGAAGCTGCAGATCGAGACGCCGACCCACCTCGTCGACGTGAACGGGCTCGGGCTCGCCCGGATCGAGGCGACGCCGGAGGGCGGCCTGCGCATCGGCGCGCTGGTGCGCAACACCGACCTCGCGGCCGATGCCCGCGTCCGCAAGGATTACGGCGTGCTTTCTCGCGCCCTGCTCGCCGGCGCATCCGGCCAGTTGCGCAACAAGGCGACCACCGCCGGCAACCTGTTGCAGCGCACCCGCTGCCCGTACTTCTACGACACGGCCCAGGCCTGCAACAAACGCCAGCCCGGCTCGGGCTGCTCGGCCCTCGATGGGGTGAGCCGGCAGCTCGCGGTCATCGGCGGGAGCAAGGCCTGCATCGCCACGCATCCCGGCGACATGGCGGTGGCGATGCGCGTCCTCGACGCCACCGTCGAGACGGTCGACGCGAAGGGCTCCGAGCGCCAGATTCCGATCGCTGAGTTCCACCGCCTGCCCGGCGACGAGCCAGAACGCGACACGACGCTGCGCTCCGGCGAGCTGATCACCGCGGTGACGTTGCCGAAGCCGGTGGCGGGCACGCACATCTACCGCAAGGTCCGCGACCGCGCCTCCTACGCCTACGCCCTGGTCTCGGTGGCGGCGATCCTCGGCAAGGACGGCGCCGGGCACGTCGCGTTCGGCGGGGTGGCGCACAAGCCCTGGCGGGTGGAGGCGGCCGAGGCCGACCTGCCGCGCGGCGCCAAGGCCGTGACCGACAAGGTCTTCGCCGGCGCCGAGCCGACCAACGAGAACGCCTACAAGCTGAAGCTCGCCGAGCGCACGCTCACGGCGGCGCTCAACCAAGCGAGGGCCTGAGCCATGAAGTTCGATCAGCCAGCCGGCCAGAACCCCATCGACCAGCTCAAGGTGGTGGGCAAGGCCACCGACCGCATCGACGGCAAGTACAAGACCACCGGCACGGCGCCCTACGCCTACGAGCGTCACGACGTGGCGGAAAACCAGGCCTACGGCTACGTGGTCGGCTCCGCCATCGCCAAGGGCCGCGTGCGCCGCATCGACACCACGGCCGCCAAGCGGTCCCCCGGCGTCCTGGCCATCGTCACCACCCTTGAGACGCCCAAGCTCGGGCTCGGCATGATGAACGTCGCCAACCTGTTCGGCGGCGACCGGATCCAGCACTACCACCAGGCCATCGCCGTGGTGGTGGCCGAGACCTTCGAGCAGGCCCGGGCCGCTTCCTTCCTGGTGAAGGTCGACTATGCCCCCGAGGCCGGCAAGTTCGACCTCGCGGCCGAGGCGAAGGCCGCCAAGCCCGTCGAGGGGGGCAGCGGCGAGGGCAGCGGCGGCGGTGCCGAGGACAGGCACGGCGACTTCGAGGGCGCCTTCGCGCAGGCCGCCGTCAGGCTCGACCAGACCTACACCACGCCCGACGAGAGCCACGCGATGATGGAGCCGCACGCGACCATCGCGGCGTGGCAGGGCGACAAGCTCACGGTCTGGACCTCGAACCAGATGATCGCGTGGACCAAGGGCAGCATCCCCAAGATCCTCGGCATCCCGAAGGAGAACGTCCGGGTCGACTCGCCGTACATCGGCGGCGGCTTCGGCGGGAAGCTCTTCGTGCGTGCCGACGCGGTGCTCGCCGCCCTCGCGGCGAAGGCTGTCGGGCGACCGGTGAAGGTGGCGCTGACGCGCCCGCTGATGATGAACAACACCACGCACCGACCGGCGACGATCCAGCACATCCGCATCGGTGCGACCGGGGACGGGCACATCACCGCCATCGCCCACGTGAGCACCTCGGGCAACCTGGAGGACGGCAAGCCCGAGACGGCGGTCGACCAGACCAAGCTCCTCTACGCCGGGGCCAACCGGTTGACCTCCATGAAGCTCGCCCATCTCGACCTGCCGGAGGGCAACGCCATGCGGGCGCCGGGTGAGGCGCCGGGCCTGATGGCGCTGGAGATGGCCATGGACGAGATGGCGGAGAAGCTCGGGCTCGACCCGGTCGCGTTCCGCGTCCGCAACGACACCCAGGCCGATCCGGGCCATCCGGAACGTCCGTTCTCGCACCGCGACCTCGTCGGCTGCCTGAAGCTCGGGGCCGAGAGGTTCGGCTGGGCGAAACGCAACCCGACGCCCGGCCAGGTCCGGGACGGGCACTGGCTCGTCGGCCTCGGCATGGCGGCGGGCTTCCGCAACAACCAGCAGATGAAGTCCGGCGCCCGCGTCAGGCTCGGCGGCGACGGCGTGGTGACGGTGGAGACTGACATGACCGACGTCGGCACCGGCAGCTACACCATCATCGCCCAGACCGCCGCGGAGATGATGGGGCTGCCCCTCGACAAGGTCGTGGTGCGCCTCGGGGATTCCGATTTCCCGGCCTCGGCGGGCTCGGGCGGGCAGTTCGGCGCCAACAACTCCACGGCCGGCGTCTACGCGGCCTGCGTGAAGCTCCGGGAGGCGGTGGCGCAGCGGCTCGGCATCAACTCCGACGACGCCGTGTTCGCCGACGGACAGGTGCGTGCCGGCAACCGCGCCGTGCCGCTCGGCGAGGCCGCCCGCGGGGCCGAGCTCAGCGCCGAGGATAGCATCGAGTACGGCGACCTCTCCAAGAAGCAGCAGCAATCGACCTTCGCGGGCCACTTCGTCGAGGTCGGCGTCGACGTCGACACGGCGGAGGTGCGGGTCCGGCGCATGCTGGCGGTCTGCGCGGCCGGGCGCATCCTCAACCCGAAGTCGGCCCGCAACCAGGTCATCGGCGGCATGACGATGGGGGTCGGCGCGGCCCTGATGGAGGAGATGGCGGTCGACACCAAGCGTGGCTTCTTCGCCAACCACGACCTCGCCGGCTACGAGGTGCCGGTCCACGCCGACATCCCGCACCAGGAGGTGATCTTCCTCGACGAGGTCGATCCGCAATCCTCGCCGATGAAGGCCAAGGGCGTCGGCGAGCTCGGCATCTGCGGGGTCGGCGCAGCGGTGGCCAACGCGGTCTACAACGCGACCGGCGTGCGGGTGCGGGACTATCCCATCACCCTCGACAAGCTCCTCGACCGCATGCCGGACGCGGCTTGATCGGACCGGGGCGTGCGCCTGATCGGCGCCGCCCCGGTCCGCCACTCGACGCTCTAGCCGCTCGCTCCGTGGTCGGACGAGGCTCTCGAACAAGCCACGCGAACGTTGCGAGGAATCCCATGCGCCCGAAAATCATCTGCCACATGGTGACGTCCATCGACGGTCGGCTCCATCCCAGCCGGTTCTCCGGGCCGGCCGCCGGGGTCGATGGCGGCATCCTGCGCCGGCACTACGAGGAGGTCGCTGGCCGGCTCGACGGGGAGGGATGGATCGTGGGCCGCACGACCATGGCCGAGATCGCCAAGGGACAGCCCAGGACCCCGGCCATGGTTCCGGGTGACTTGCGCGAGACCCACATGGCCGACCGGAAGGGGCGGGACCTTGCCGTCGCCGTCGACCCGCAGGGCAAGGTTCACTACGGGCGGGACGACGCAGGCGGCGACCACCTCGTGGCGGTGCTCGGCGAAGGGGTCTCGGACGCCTACCTCGCCGAGCTGCGAGAGGACGGCGTCTCCTACCTGTTCGCCGGCCCGGACGGGCACGACCTACGCCGCGCCATGGACACGCTGGGCGAGACCTTCGGGGTCCGGACGCTGCTCCTTGAGGGAGGCGGCGCCATCAACGGGGCCTTTCTCAAGGCCGGCCTGATCGACGAGATCAGCCTGCTCATCCAGCCCGCCGTCGACGGCCTCGCCGGGGTGGCGAGTATCTTCGACCACCGCGGCGAGCCGGACGAGCGCCCGGCCGCCGGCCTGGCGCTGCGGCACCTCCATACCGAGACCCTGGAGGGCGGGACCGTCTGGCTCCGCTACCGGGTCGAGGATGCCCCGCGGCCGTAGCCGCCTATGCCTCCAGGAAACCAGATCGTGGTCCCGCCCATGAAAGGCTCGTTCGCATGCCGCTTTCCCGTCGCGCAGCCATCACCGGCCTCGCTGCGTCGGCATGGGCCGTCACGTCCGTGAAGGCCGCGGCCGAACCCATGCGCATAGGCGTCATCGGCGCGGGATGGCTCGGCGGCACCGTGGGCATGGCCTGGGTGCAGGCCGGCCACGAGGTGCTGTTCTCCACCCGCCATCCCGATAGGCTCGCCGCCATGGCTCGCGAGCTTGGCCCGCGCGCCTCCGTCGGCACCCCGCGCCAGGCGGCGGAGTTCGGTCCGGTGGTCCTCGTCGCGGTCCCCTACGACGCCTTGGCGGGCGTCGGGCGGGAACTCGGCGAGGCGCTGCGCGGCAAGGTCGTTCTCGACGCCTGCAACCCACCGCCCGGCAACGCGGAAGCCGAGACCAAAGGCGTCGGCGCCATGTCCGCCGGTCACCTGCCGGGTACGCGCCTGGTGCGGGCGTTCAGCGCCGTGGACGCCACCGCCGTCGAGGCCTCGTTCGGTGGGCAAAGCCGCAAGCTCGGCGTCCCGCTCGCCGGGGATGACCCCGAGGCCGTGCGGACCGCGGCGCAGTTGGTCCGGGATGCCGGGTGCGAGCCGGTCGTCGTCGGGGATCTCGCGGCCGCCCGCAGCTTCCAGCGGGGCGGTCCCGGTTTCCGGGCGAACACGGCGGCCCCTGACCTGCGCCGCCGCCTTGGCTTGCCCGAGGCCGGGTGATCGACCCGGTCCGCGGGAACACTTGAACTTCGAGGACACCACCATGAAGAACGTCATCGTCCTGATCGGGGCGGGGTCCATCGGGCAGGCCATCGCGCGCCGGGTCTCCGCCGGCAAGCACGTGCTGCTGGCCGATATCCGACCGGAGAACGCCGAGGCGGCCGCCCAGACCCTGGCCGACGCCGGTTTCGACGTCAGCACCGCAACCGTCGACGTGTCGTCCCGCGACTCGGTCGAGGCCCTGGTGGCAAAGGCCACGGCCATCGGGGACGTGACCGGCCTCATCCATGCCGCAGGGGTGTCTCCGACCCAGGCCTCTCCGGAGACGATCCTCAAGGTCGACCTGTACGGCACCGCCCTGGTCCTGGAGGCGTTCGGCGCCGTCATGGCCCGCGGCGGCGCGGGCGTCGTGATCGCGTCCCAGTCCGGGCATCGCCTGCCGCCCCTCACGGTGGAGCAGAACGCGGCCCTGGCCACCACGCCGGTCGGGGAGTTGCTGGCGCTCCCGATGCTTCAACCGGACCAGGTGACGGACCCGCTGCACGCCTACCAGGTGTCCAAGCGCGGCAACTCCCTGAGGGTCATGGCCGAGGCCGTCCGTTGGGGAAAGCGCGGCGCGCGGGTCAACACGATCAGCCCGGGGATCATTATCACCCCGCTCGCCAACGACGAGCTGAAGGGACCGCGCGGACCCGGCTACCGGCGCATGCTGGAGATGTCGGCTGCCGGGCGTGCCGGTACCCCCGACGAGGTCGGAACGGTGGGAGCCCTCCTCATGGGGTCGGAGGGTGCCTTCATCACGGGCAGCGACTTCCTCATGGATGGCGGCGTCACCGCAGCCTACTGGTACGGCGAGTTGGCCCCGAATCAATAGACTGGGGACCGGATCATCTCGGTTGACGTCGCGGCCTCCGTGCCTACTGGAAGGTCGACCCGATGCGCCTTCAAATGCGCTCCGAGGCAGGGACCTATCGAGCTACGCCAAGTCTCTCGACCTCGATGACAATCGCCTTGGCCGTCGCTTCCGCGCCTTCACGGTTCGGATGGAAGCTGGCGCCATGCTCGGGCCGAAAGCCGTTGACCCAGGGATCCTTACTGCAGGCGTCGTGTCCCTTGGACGTGACGGCCATATCGACGACGGCTGCTCCCGTGCTCCCGGCGGCGACCCGTGTCACCCTCGCGAGCTCGTCGGCCACGGCGCGCATCGCCGCCGCCTGGCCTTCCGTGATGCCCAGCGTTCGGCATCCGAGCGCATCCGGCAGGATCGCGGGATAGGTCGCCACCACGATGCGGGCGAGCGGCGAGCGGCGTCGGATCTCGCGCAAGGTCGCACGCAGGTTCGCGTCGAGTTCACGGAACTCCCGTTCCCGGGTGCGTTTCGGCCCCTGCCACACGCCCTTGAGGATCGTGCCCACCAAGCCTCCCTCGTTGCGGAGTGCCATGAACGTCAGGTCGCCGACGTACCCGACGTCGTTGCCCCCCGCCGTCAGGGTCACCAGGCGGGTGTCCGGCCCGAGGGCGTCGATCTGGGGGCCGAGCAGCATCTGCCCGCCGCGCAGAACCTGCCGGACGGTCGAGCCGGACGAGGTCATGTCGGTGAAGGACGGTACCCGCAGGAGGCGGGCGAGTTGCTGTGGGTAGCCGTCGACGCCCCGTTGCGAGACGAGCGGGCTGCCGGGCGCGCGCTGTCCCAGGCCCAGGCCGGCGGCGAAGGAGCTGCCGAGGGCCACATAGTAGGCGTTGGTCGCCGGAGGCCGCCGGCGGCGGATCAGGACGGCGGCGGCCGCCGCACCGAGGGCGCCGACGGCGAGCCAACCGACGCTGGGGTCGGTGCGCACGCGATGGCGACCGTTCACCCCTCCGTCGCCGGACACTTCGTTACCGGGGATGAGCCGGGCGTCATGGTTCGATGTCATCATCTTGAGGTAAGTGTCCTTGCGTTGGGCGGCGGGAGCGGAACCATCCCCTGCCATGCGGTGCCCGAGCGCGCCTTCTCGTAGCCGAGCCGGTGGAGGCTCCGCATGCATCCGGTCACCGAACCCCTTCGCGGTCGTCGTGCGCGGCGCCGCATCGTTGATGTAGGTTGGCCCCGCAACACACGAAACCCCGCCGCGGGGTCCGCGACGGGGCTGGTCGGGTCGGCCGTCTCTTGTTTCAGAAGCGATACCTGACGCCGCCGTTGACGCCGTAGTCGTTGCCGGCCGCGCGCTCGAAGGTGGCCGAACCGTTCACCATCGCGCTGAGGCCACCCCCGAGGTCCACGCTGAGGCCGGCCGCGACCTTGCCGTAGGTTCGCCCGTCGTAGCCCGAGATCGAGGTGTTGATGGGAAGGGCCAGGGTGTTGGTCTGCGCCGTGGTGATGGTGCGGAGGTGGCCGAGGAAATCGTGCTCGGCGGTGACGTTCACGAAGGGGCTGACCAATCGGTCTCCCAGGGTGAACGGCAAGCGGACCTGTACCCCGGCGCCGCCGGTCAGGCCGTCCGTGCTCTGCTGGCGCACGGCCTGCGTCAGGAGCGGGTCGCCACGTTCCGAGTAGGCGTCGATCCAGGTGTGCGCATAGGTCAGGGTACCGACCGGGCCGACGCGGAAGGGGCCGAGGTCGAAGAGGTAGGCCGCCTTCGCGGCGGCGAGCACGGTCTGGCCGTGCGGGTTGGATTGGATCTGATCGATCACGCCGGCGCGCGTCACGTCGAAGTCGGTGAACCCGTAGCCCACCACGAGATCTGCGAACCAATCCGGCCGGTTCAGCGAGGCGAAGCCCGCGAACTGGTAGCTGTTCACGTCGATCTGCGTCGCCCCGACTGAGCCGAGGCTGGTGAGGTTCACGTAAGGGTTGCTGTAGTTGAAGGCGGCCCCGAGAAGCAGGTCGGGCCGTGCGCGGTACTCCGCGCCGACGGTCACGGATGCGGCGTCGTAGTCGAAGCCCGGCGCACCTTGCCGGCTGTCACGCCCCCCGGCGGCGAAGCCGCCTTCGGCGAACAACGAGACCGGGTTGCCCAGGAGGATGGCGGTCGGAACCGGTGCGGCGGCCCTACCGGGGAGGTCGGCGGCGAAGTTGGCGCCCACCACGGTGGGGGTGTTCTGTGCCCGATACGCGTCGAGGCGTAGCAGCAGGCTGTTGGCGAACGCCCGGGCGCCGGCATCGGCGATCTCGACCTGGGGCGCGATGGTGTAGGGCGCGATCAACTGGTTGGCGATGGCCTGGCCCTGGATGTCGTGGAAACGATAGGTCCAGTGGATGCCGTCGAAGCTGAGGTACTTGTTCTGCTCGGCGAAGCTGGCCTTGCCGCAGGTCGTGTTCGCGTTGAGCGTCGGGAACAGGGTCACGCAGGTCGCGTTCGGGCGCACGCCCTCGGCCGAGAAGCCGTAGGCGGTCGGGTTCGCGCGGATCTGGCTGACGAGGAGATCCTGGTCGAAGTAGTGGATGTTGACGCCGGTCTGCCGGTGAAGCGCGACGAGGTTCGCGTAGGACCCGGCATTCGTCTCGCGAGCGGCGGCCGTCAACAGTGCCGAGGCGTTCGGGCTGATGACGTTGTAGAGCTGCAGCGCTCCGAGGTCGGACTGGCTCACGAAGACGATGTTGCGCGCGCCCAAACCGATCAGCTGCTGGATGGCCGTCGTCTGCTGGGCGATGGCCCGGTCGCGGACCTGGGCCTCGACCGCCAGGCTGCTGATGACCGTGTTGTTGAAGTCGTTCGTCGCGCCCCAGTGTACGACGACGTCGTTCGGAGCGAAGCGCCCGTAGGCCTGCTGGAACTGGGCGATCTGGGGCGTGAGGGTGCAGTTGACGTTGATGGTGCATCCGACCGGGCTGCCGAACAGCAGGCTGGTGCTTGTCGAGCCGCCGTTCGCGAGTCCCGTCGCCCCGGGGAAGGTGTTGCCCGGGACGTACCGCGCGCCGATCAGGGGCGAGAGGATCTCGGTATAGATGGCATGGCCGTTGGAGTAGTATTCGGTGGCGTAGGGCAGCGTGGGAAGGAGCCGCGTGTTCGTGGAGCTTGAGCCGAAACCGTAGACGGTGCCGAACCCCGTGATCGCACGGACCGACGCGATGGGCTGGCCGTTGTTCGGGGCCGACGACGGGTAGGTCGGCGCCGTCGGCTGGTCCGGCGTGGGCGCCGCGACGTAAAGGCTTTGCGCCTGGGCCACGGACGTGACGGCCACGAACATGGTGGACGTCAGCAGCGCACGGATGAGGGGGGCCTTCATCGATTCCTCCGAAAGTTTCTTGTTTCGGAAGGATATGGACGGTCGCTCTAATCAGAATTCAGAAAACGGCCAAAACATTCGCGATACGGCCAGGAGCCGGGCATATAGTGCAATGCCGTTACATGTTGCGGAATTGAGACGGTGCAACGCCGACCACCTTGCGGAACGTGGTCGAGAAATGGGAGCTGCCGACGAAGCCGGTCCTCAGGGCGACCTGCTCAAGCGTGAGCCTGCCATCCGCCATGAGCCGCTTCGCAAGCTCGACGCGCCGGTGGATGAGATACTGGTGCGGCGACATCCCGGTCTCCAGGTGGAAGGCGCGGCGGAGATGGCGGACGCTCATGGAGACTTCTCGCGAGATCTCCGTCAACCCGACGCGTGCGGCCAGGTTGGCCTCGATAAAGTCCCTGGCGCGCCGGACCTTGCGGGTCTCCGCGTTCCGGAGAAGGACCTCCTCGGGCTGCATGCCCGCGGCCTCCGAGACGTGCTGGACGAGGGCGCCGAGGATGCTCTCGCCGAGCATGGGACCGGAGCGGCTGCCGCCCAGGCTGTCGGCCAGGAGCGATCTCATCAACGCACCGACGAGGGCACCGTCCCGTTGGAACGCCGCCACGCCCTTGAGCGCGCCGAAGGTGACCGGCCGGCCGAGCGCCTCCTCGAAGAGACGGGGCTCGATGAAAAGGTTGATGGCCTCGCCGTCCCCGTCCCAACAGCCCCGGACCGTCTCGTGGGGTTGCCAGACCTGGACCCTCGTCTCGGACCGCCGCATTCGACCACGGGCGCCGGGGACGCACAGGACGGCCTCGGGACTGGTCCGGTAGCTCAGGACCAGCGTCCTCCAGGAGCCCTCGAAGACGCCCTGCCGGGACGCGGCGACATGGGTGAGCGCGGCTCCCGACCAACCCGAGTGGGCGCTCGTGTGAAGGTACGTTACGGGTGTGGAAGCCGTGAGCCCCACCCTGCCGACCATTCGTCCGAGCTCAGACATGGGTCGCCCTCGCGCTCGGCGGACGGACAGGGCAGGCTTGCCTTGAAGGTCCACCGTATCCGTGCCGATGCGAAACTGAAAGTTCTTCGCTGGCGGGCGATCCAGGCCAAACGTCGATCAGGGGCTTCGTCGGTCGATGAGCGGCCCGTTGAGAGCCCCATCAGAGCGCCAATAAAAGCACGGAATAGCCGGCCCCCCCGGCAGCGAAGGCCCAGAACCGACTTTGCCGCTCACTCGGGACCTCCTCCTTCAGGACGTTGAGGATGACCCCACCGCCCAGGAACGCCGTCAGCGCGGCGATGGCCGCGTCGGACACTTGCGTCACGGCACCTAGTTGTCAAAATCTGACGTTTGGTACCCATCCCTGAACGTCCGAGAAGGGTGGGAAATGACTGTTGGCACGATAGCCAGAAGCAGACTTTGGCTCTGCGCCAATTCGATCGTGGATCAGCATTCGATGTGAGCCGACCGCTCGCGCATGTAGGTCTGCGGACTGCAACCCATGCCGGTGCGGAATGCGAAGACGAACGCGGATGTCGAGCCGTAGCCGAGCTGCATCGCGGTCTGGGTGACGTTCAGTCCATTACCCATCAACTCGACCGCCTTGAACAGGCGTAGGCGTCGCCGCCACGAACGCAGACTCATGCCAAGTTCGGTCTCGAAGCGCCTCGCCAGGGTACGGCCGGACATCCCGAGTTCGCGGCCCCAGACGTCCGGCCCGCGCAGGTCTGCCGGGTCGGCGTAAAGGGCTTCGCAGAGGCCGACCAACGGGCCTTCGCGCGGCCAGGGCAGTGCCCCCGGGAGGGGTTGCGCGCGACGTAGCTGATCAAGGATCAGGACGCTGACACGGCCAGCGTAGCCATCGTGGCTCTCCTGTCCCTCAATCGCCACGGCCTCAAGGATCAACGCCCGCAGCAACGGCTGGACGGCGAACACTGTCGGAAGTTCCGCGACACCACGCCCTGCTTCGTCCGCAATCCACAAGCTGCGGAATTGGGCGCCCAAGAGCGACCCGACCCGATGTCGAACGCCGGTCGGCAGCCACACAGCCTGCTCCGGTGAGATCACGAAGGAGCGTCCCTCAATCGCCACCGTCAGCACCCCGGAGGTGGCGTAGACGATCTGGTGCCAAGGATGCGCATGCTCGGCGAAGTAGCGCCGGGCTGGGATGGGCTGCGCCCGCACGGTGATCGGCCGGGGAGGCGCCAATCCGGGTGGTGCCTCAAGCGGCTCCCACATCGCCCAACGCCCTCATGTTGTCAGGTGTTCTACACGCTCTGTCATCTCATCGAGATACGGACAAGCGAGGTACCGCTATACCCAGCCGCTCACCGCCCCGATGTGTCCCGGCCATCCGCACAGCCCGAAGCCATCCGTGCACAGGGCGCTCGGTCGAAGTCTGAGTATCTGGATGTCTCACACCTCCGCTTCGGCAGCCGAGCTTGCACCCGTTGATGCCGTCCGATCCGGGACCGCAAACGTGGTGAGGCTGGCAATTGCCCAGGCGCTCGCCGGGGCGAACTCGACGGTCGTGTTTGCGACCGGCGCGGTCGTGGGCAACATGCTCGCGCCCAGCAAGGTCCTAGCCACCCTGCCGATCTCCATCTTCGTCGTTGGGATGGCCGCTTGTGCCCTACCGGCTGGCAGCGTCGCCCGGCGCTACGGACGCCGGACCGCCTTCATGGTTGGAACGGGATGTGGCGTGCTCGTCGGCTTGCTCTCGGCCTGGGCCATCGTGGCGGCGAGCTTCTGGCTGTTCTGCGCCGCGATGTTCTTCGGCGGTGCATACGCTGCAGTGGTCTTCTCGTTCCGCTTCGCTGCCGCGGACTGTGTCTCCGCCCAACGGCGTCCACGGGCGCTGTCTGCGGTCATGGCGGGCGGTGTCTTCGCCGGGGTGATCGGTCCACAACTCGTCACTCACACCATGAACCTGTGGCCTCCTTACCTGTTCGCAGCGACCTTCCTGGCGCAGGCAGCGGTCGCCGCTCTGGCGGCCCTTGTCCTGTCCGGCGTTCGATTGCCACGGCCGACCGCGCAGGATCTCGCGGGCGGACGACCGCTGGCCCTGATCCTGAAGCAGCCGCGCTTCATCATCGCGGTGATTTGCGGGGCGGTGTCCTACCTGCTGATGAACTTTGTCATGACGGCTGCCCCGCTGGCGATGCGCCTATGCGGGCACGCGCAGGAGGACGCCAACCTCGGCCTCCAATGGCATGTCATCGCCATGTACGGCCCGAGCTTCTTCACCGGGCGGCTGATCACGCGTTTCGGCGCCGACCGGGTTGTGGCGGTGGGTTTAGTTCTGATCGGCGTGGCCGTGATCGTCGGATTGTTAGGGATGGACGTGGCGCATTTCTGGCTGTCGCTGATCGTGCTCGGCGTCGGCTGGAACTTTGGCTTCGTGGGCGCCTCGGCTATCGTGCTGGAATTCCATAGCCCGGAGGAACGGACGCGCGTGCAGTCGATCAACGACTTCATCGTCTTCGGGATAGTCGCTGTCGGCTCATTCTCGTCCGGCGGCCTATTGACGGGCTATGGCTGGAACACGGTCCTGTGGGTTTCATTCGCCCCCTTGGCGCTTGCAGCGATGGCACTTACGCTTACGGCAGAACGCCGGGTCCGCCACCCGACCTGACGTTCCTGAAGGCTGCTCGCGGTCGGATCAAGCCACCTCTTGCGCGTCCGCTCTCCCAGCCTCGGAACCGAAAGGGAACCTTTCGATCTTCTGCAATGGGTTGTGAGAGGACGGTACCAATCGTCAGATTTCCACCACTAGGCAGAAGCCGGCGATGACCGCCGCGCCCAATATCCAGCGTCCAAGCCGGCGGTAGGCCGCCTTATGGTCCTCGTTGAGCCCATAGTCGGTCAAGACGAAGTGGAGGGCCATCGCCACGGTGAAGAACGCCAGCGACGGGAGGCTCCTCACTTCCGGGTGGAGCAGGAGATAGCCGACGAGCCCGTTGTACAGCCCGAACGATCCCATGTGGACCCGGAAGACCCCGACGCCGGTCCCGACATCGGCCTGGGTCGAGGACGCCCGGGCGTCGCTCACCGGCCTGCCGGCGCGTCGGGTCCGGTCGGCCTTGGCCAGCCTGTCTTGGCCGTCGAAAGCCATCAGGCCCGACAGTGCGATCAGGTAGACGTGACGCTCGGAGAATCCCTCGAAGGTCCCGCCGGCCATGCGACCGACGCCGGCTGCGCCGCTGGCGGGTTCGGGCAGGAAATGGACGAAGACGTAGGCCACCGCCACGTCTCCGGCCGCGGAGAGCCAGACGCTGCGGGGCGAACCGTCGATGAAGCGCAGGGACGGCGTGGCGACGTGGACCAGCGCAAGGGCGACCGCGGCGAGGGCCGGGAGGAGCGGTCCGGTCACGGTCATCCGGCGACGGCGCCGGAAGGACCGCCATCGGTGTGTCCGGCGTGCCGCCTCCCGGCCCACTCGACCGGCGGTAGGCCGACGATATCGTAGGTCGCCGAGGCGATTCCGATACCGGCTCCGTCCAATCCGGTGAGGATCTCGCGGCTCATCGCGTCCTTGGCGCCACGGATCTGGTGCGTGCCCAGGATGAAGCGGACCGTCAGCTCCAGCCAGTTGTCCGTGATGCGGAAGAACACCCGGGGCTCCAGGTCGATGGGCTCGACCCCGAAGCGGTCCTGCAGGCGTGCCTTGGCATCCTCGGCCATCGCGGTGGCATCGAGGGCGTGCCGGCGGGCGGCGGCGAGCATGATCGCCTCGACCTTCGCCCTGTCGGCTTGGTAGGTGATGGGGATGGCCATCTCCTCCCAGATGAACGGGAAGTCGCGGGTGTAGTTGAAGACCGGCTCCGAGAAGATCTGCGCGTTGCTGACGGTGACGATACGGCCGGTGAACTGGCGGCTCCTCACCCACATCGCCGGCGACGCGCCCTGGACGGAAGGCGGCTGCCCCATCTCCATGATGGTGGTCTGGATGAAGCCGAGCCTCAACACGTCCCCGCGCACCCCGCCCATGGTGATGCGGTCGCCCACCGTGAACGTCGCGCCGCGCAGGATGACGAAGTAGCCGGCGAGAGACGTCACCACCTGCTGCAGCGCGAAGGCGAGGCCGGCGGAGAACAGGCCGAAGGCAGTCGCCAATCGCGCCGGGTCGTTAAACCAGATCGAGAGCAGGCCGAGGACGAGCACCACCGCCGTCAGCAGGCTGATGCCCTGGCGGGTCCAGAACTTGGTTTGGAGCGTGGAATGGTCCGTCCGTGTCAGGACCAGTCCGACGAGCGCCCGTAGGCCGGTCCCGACGCCGACGACGACGAGGAGGAACACGAGGGATAGGACGAGCTTGCGCCCGTTCTCGGCGTTCACGCCAACCCAATCGATGCCGAGGAAATGCACGTACTGATCCTGGAAGCGAGCTTGGACGAGGTCACGCCTCGGCCACCTCAGTCAGCCTTGTGGGCTGTGGGTGGCACCGGCAGCCATGATGGGTAAGGGTGAACGGCCGTGGCCGGCGGTTGATCCGCGAGACGCCGCCACGCCTCCGTGAGGTCCATGGTGGGTTCGGTTCTCGCCCAGCCGCAGAGAATCCGCCCGGCCGGATACCTGAGACCACGGGTTCGGAAGCTCGAAGCCGAGCTTTTCCCGTGGGATTTCTCAACCTCTACGCGAAGTCCCGGCCGCGTGCGCACCCAGCTTATGTATTCGCACGCGGCCGGCGCAATGGAGCTGGTTGCCTGATCGCCTAGTGGTGGAAATCTGACGGTTGGTACCGTCCGCCCCTAACCCGAAGCGGGCCTTGGGAAGGTCCGCTTCCGCGGTTCGACCGAAGCAGATACATCCGTATGGAAGGGGGAGACGCGAACTCGTTCGCATCACCGGGAGGACAACCATGTCGCAAGAGAAGTTCGACGACAGCAACATTCCCTGGCAAAATCTAAAGGGTTTCGACGGCGTAGGCTTCTTCATTTACAAAGCCGACCCGGAAAGCCGCATTGTGGACGTTATCTACAAGTTTGCGCCCAACATGAAGCAGCCCCTGCACCGTCATAAGTGCCCTTATTTCACATTGGTTCTTCAAGGCGAGCTGCGGTTCTATCGCCAGGACGGTGCGCTGAAAGAAGTCCGCCCGGTCGGCAGTTACGTAAACGGCGTAGTCAACGGCGAGCCGCATTTCGAAGGTGCCGGCGACGAGGAGACCATTGTCTTCTTCGGTCATCACGATGTCGGCGACGCAATGTACGAGTTCGTCGATGCGGAGGGACGTCAGGAGATGGTCCTTGGCTTGTCCGATTTCAGAGCCCTGTTCGATCAGCAAGTTGCCGATGGGGTGATGTCGAAGGTCGCTGCACGCGCAGCTTAAGGGCATGGCCAACTTGGATGGAAGGCGGAACGTCCGCTTTGAGGCGAGCGGCTAGCTTCCGCTCCCCACCGAAGCTGTGTGAAAACGTCGGACCTGTAGAAGGATTTCCCCGCCGATGCCTGAGCGACGCCGGAACGGTCATTTTGAGGACGTTAGAACGACCATCCCGCATGCATGCATGTCTGCTCCGTAGAAAATTGTTCTACAAATTCGAAAGGCTCCTGCGTTTTCACACAGCCTGCACCCTTTTCAGACGTTCGCTGATGGGTACCAAACGTCAGATTTCTACCACTAGCAACTCACCCCGTTCGGGTGGCATTGCAATGAAGGGATGCCCAAGGCGTCCCTGGAAACGCCGCCGTGGCGCACGCGCGACCGCGTCAGGCGATGTTAGGAACTGAGGCGGCCGCTGTCACCGAACGGCCAGGGTATCCCGTCCGAACCGTTCGACGAGGAAGTCCAGGAAGGAACGCAGCTTTGGGGTGGTCCGCCGGTCCGGCGCGTGGAGGGCGTGCATCGGACGCGCCGGCTGGACGAGGTCCGGCAGGACGCGGACCAACCTGCCGGCCGCGACCTCGTCCCGCAGCAGCGGCGTCCACTGGAAGATCAGGCCGAGACCCGCCACCGCCGCCTTCAGCAAGGCCTCGCCGCTGTTGACGACGAACCGGCTCTTGATCGGGACGGTGACGGGGCCGTCCGGCCCGAGGAAGCTCCACTCCCGGGCCAGTCGGCCCACCCCGAAGCCGAGGCAGGAATGGTGCTGCAGGTCCGCGACCGTCTCCGGCGCACCGTGCCGTTCAAGATAGGCGGGCGCGGCGCAGAGCATGAGTTCGAACGAGCGCAGGGGCTGGGCGATCAGGCCGCTGTCGGACAGCGGTCCGACGCGCAGCACCGTGTCGAAGCCCTCGTCGATGAGGTCCACCATCCGGTCGCTCAGCACCAAGTCCACGGAGACCTGCGGGAAGCGTGCGAGGTAATCCGGAAGGGCGGGCGTCAGCTCGTTGACGCCGAAGGTCACCGGGGCGTTCACCCGTAGCAGGCCGCGCGGGATCGCCCGGCTGTGCTCGGCGAAGGCCTCGGCGGCCTCGACCTCCGCCAGGATGTGCTGGACGCGCTCGTGGAAGTCGCGGCCGGCGTCGGTCAGGCTCTGACGCCGCGTGGTCCGGTTGAGGAGCTGGACGCCCAGGTGCTCCTCCAGCGTCCGGACGTGCTTGCCCACGAGCTGCGAGGACATCGCGAGCTCGACTCCCGCGGCGGAGAACGAGCCCGCTTCGACGGCCTTTGCGAACACCGCCATGCTGGTGAGCCGATCCATGATTTGAAACGCCCTGGCTCAGGTGATGGAACGGACCAGGGATTTATCCTCGGACAGCTGAAGATCAAACACCCTCAAGCGCCGCGGCGCCTGGAGGAGGAACGATCATGACCGTCGCCATCATCGGAACCGGCAACATGGGTGGGGGCATCGCCCGCCTCCTGGCTACCAAGGGCATCCCCGTCGTCCTCGGCGCGCGGGACCCGGCCAAGGCCGCCGGGCTCGCCGAGGAGATCGGGTACAAGGCGCAGGGCGTCGGCATCGAGGCGGCGGTGAAGCTCGCCGACGTGGTGATCCTCGCCGTCTGGTACCCGCAGCTCGCCGAGACGATCCGGGCGGCGGGCGACCTGACCGGCAAGGTGCTCGTGGACATCTCGAACCCGGTCACCGAGGACTACAAGGCCCTGCGCATCGGCCACACCACGTCGGTGGCCGAGGAGATCCAGGCGCTGGCTCCCGGAGCCAAGGTCGTGAAGGCGTTCAACACCATCTTCGCCGAGCTGCTGCCGGCCGAGGCGCGCGCGAACCGGGCGGCGCCCGTGCAGGTCTACGTCGCGGGCGACGACGAGGCGGCCAAGAAGGCCGTGTCAGATCTCGTCGCGGCCGGGGGGTTCGAGCCGGTGGAAAGCGGCCCGCTCACGAATGCCCGCTTCCTGGAGCCTGTCGGAGAGATGAACATCTGGTTCGGCTACTTCCTCGGCCAGGGCCAGCTGACGGCCCCCAACTGGGTCCGGGCCTGAGCCGCGCCCTCTCTGGGTTGCCCGATAGCGGTGATCAGATCACGGAGCCCCTGGCCGCGCGGCAAAGGCGGCCGGCCTGCCCTTCGCCCCTTCGCGCAGGCTGGCCGCTTCCCGGTGTGCGTAGGCGTGAGCAAAGACTGTTTCGGCCAACTGATTCGATCGCCCCTTAGACAATCAGGGTTGCCGTCATGAAACGGCTACCCTGATTTACTCTAGGTTTATCCGATGCGGAACTTTGGTGTCCGAGCGCAGATCATTGGGTCGGCTATCAGCCGACGACCTCGCGCGGGTGGGTCCGATCACGTACGGCGATCCGAGCCAGGACGCCACGATTGGCGATCTCGCCGACCGGGCCATCGCGGTGGCGCCGGACCGTTTCGCGGTGATAGGCTTCTCCATGGGCGGCTACGTGGCCCGCGCGATCGCCCGTAGCGTGCCGGACCGGGTGCGCGCCCTCGTGCTGATCGCAACCTCGGCCCGGGGCGACACGCCGGCCCAGGCACAGAGGAAGGCCGCCGCAATCGCCCATGTGCGCCGGCAGGGCTTCGCCGGCCTCAGCCGAGGCGCGATCCTGCAAGCGGTGCATCCGGCGCGCGCGGGTGATGCGGCCCTGATCGCGCGCATCCGGGCGATGGGCGACCGGCTCGGCGGCGCGGTCTTCCTGCATCAGGCCGGGCAGATCCGCGAGTCCGACCACGCGCAGCTCGGGCAGATTGCCTGCCCAACCCTGGTGGTCGCGGCCGCGCAGGACGCCCTGCGCAGCCGTGACGAGGCGCAGGAGCTGCGGGATGGCATTCCCGGCGCGACCCTGACGGTGATCGACGGCTCGGGGCACATGCTGCCCCTCGAAGCCCCCGACGCCTTGGCGGCGGCGATCGTGCCCTGGCTGCGGTCTCAGGCCTCCGGCGCCTCGACGATCGGATCGTAGCGGGCGGCGTCGAAGCCGAGCAGGTTCCAGCTCTGGGCCATGTGGGGCGGCAGCGGGGCGCTGACGTCGATGGGTTTGCCGGTGCGCGGGTGCGGGATCACGATCCGGCGAGCGAGCAGGTGCAGGCGGTTCTGGATCCCGCCCGGCAGCTCCCAGTTCTCGATCGAGAAGTATTTCGGGTCGCCGACGATCGGATGGCCGATATGGGCCGCGTGGGCGCGCAACTGGTGGGTGCGGCCCGTCACCGGCTTGAACGACAGCCAGGACAGCTTCTGGGCCGCCTGATCGACCATCGCGTAGTAGGTCAGCGCGTGGCTCGCGCCCTCGTCACCGTGCTTGGCGACGCGCATCCGCGCATCGGCGTCGGTCGGCTCGTCCTTGGCGAGGTAGGTCGAGACCCGCCCCTGGCGGACCCGCGGCACGCCGGCGGAGAGCGCCCAATAGATCTTGCGCGCAGCCCGCGAGCGAAAGCTCTTGGCGAGCGTCGCGGCGGCGAGCCGGGTCTTGGCAATGATCAGGCAGCCGGCGGTGTCCTTGTCGAGTCGGTGGACGAGACGGGGCTTCTGGCCGTCCGGGCCGGTCAACGCGGCGAGCAGGCCGTCGACGTGCCGGACCGTCCCGGATCCGCCCTGGACCGCGAGGCCGAACGGCTTGTTGAGGATCATCATGTCGGCATCCTCGTAGAGGATCAGCGACCGGATGAACTCGGCGTCGTCCTGTTCGCGCGCGGGGTTGCGCGGCCGTTCGGAGGGCTGGTCGAGGCGCAGCGGCGGCACGCGCACGTTCATGCCCGGCTCCAGCCGGTCGTTGGGCTTGGCGCGCTTGCCGTCGACCCGCAATTCGCCCTTGCGGACGATGCTTTGCACGCGGGTAAACGGCAGCAGCGGGAAACGAGCGGTCAGGAACCGGTCGATGCGCATGCCGGCCTCGTCCGCCTCGACCGTCAGGGTCTGCACCCCGGAGGCGAGGGTCGCGGATGCGGCGGCGCGCTGCTCGCGGCGGGTCGGGCCGACCTGCGGGGCAGGGGCCCGCTCCGTCGGGCTCGGCCGGGCGGCGGGCTTGATCGCGGACCGCGGCGGGCTTTTCCGTGGGGCGGCCTGAGCTTTTGCCTCGACCTTTGCTTCGCCGTCCGCAGCGCGGGGTGCCGGCTTCTGCGCCGCGGGGGTCGCGCGGTCGGCGGCCCCGGCGGTCCAGGGGTCGCGGGCACCGGCATCGTCGCCCCGGTTGCGAGCCGCGCGTTCTGCGGCGTCGCGGGCGCTGGTGCGGGGGCCCGTGCGGGCGCGCCCGTCCGCCCAAGGCGCACCGGGCGGGGATCTGCGCCCCTTGGGGCCGCCGCGTGAGGGGGGTCGTGTCGTCATGAATCTGCCAGAACCCGCCCCGTTGCGGACGGACCAACCGGGCGCAGCGACCTCCGCTTCGCGGGATTGTGCGCACCGAGGAAGGGGACGGTCTAGCATCGCGGACATGCCGCGGCAAAGGCAGGCGGCCGCGTTCCCAAACAACCCAGCCGGCCCGAGGCCAGCCGGGGTTACGCCCCGGCGAAGCCCCGCCGGATGATCGTCGGCTGCGGAAGCTCGGCCGCCGGGTGCGCGGATCCGGCCATCGGGTCCCTCGCCTTGGCGGCGAGCTCGGTCCGGAGCGCGTGGAATTGCTTGCGTGCTTCGGCGATATCGAATTGGCTTTGCATCTCCATCAGCGTCTCCATCTCGATGCCGAACACCGTCTCGATACGGAACGCCAGTTCCGCGGTCAGAGGTGCCTTCTCGTTGATGAAGTCGAACAGGTCGTGACGCGGCACGTCGAGCAGGCTCGCGGCGTCCATGACGGTGAGGTCGCGCGGCTCGATCACGTTTCGAAGAACGTAGCCGCCAGGATGGCCGGTATTTTGCAGTCGATAGACCATAATCGGCACGCCTTTCGCAAGATATACTTTTGGTCTATTTATCCTTTTGACTATAGACCGAGATTAGTACCCAGAAAGCTTCCGACCTGACCGAGATCTGAAGCAGATAGCTTGACTACGCAGAACGTGGCGCAAGGTTCCACGACAGAGGCTGATCCTTGTCGGTCACCGCAAGATGCATCCAGGGAGTCGATTTTCCCCTCCGTTGCAATATCTTTACTTGCTTTGTATCTCGAATAATTTGCGCATCTTGAACGCGCGGGCGTTTCGCGCGCCGCGATATGGATGCCGCGATCTCGATATCGAAGGCGTTGCCGCAAACAGGCACATGGGCCGCGCCGTGTCGCAGTCCCCATGCCCGCAGAACCGCCCCCGCTGCAATTCCCGCCGACGCACAGGCTGGATGAGATCTGCCGCCGCAGAGCCCTGAAATGCACGCGCGCCGCGGCGAGACGCGGAGCCGTTCCTGTTCCATGACGGTGAGGAACGGCTCCGCGTCATCCGCGACGGGGATGCCAGCGGGAAGGGGCCATGCCGCGACCGTCAGGCGGCCGATCGACGGCCCGACTTGCTCGGTTGCGCGTTCTGCTTGGCAACCATCTGCATCTGGGCGGCGCGCTGGCGTTGGCGCAGGAGGGTGAGGTCGAAGCGCGTCTGCATCTCCATCAGCGCCTCTGCATTGAAGCCGAAGGCTTTCTCGATCTCGAAAGCGATCTCGACCGTCAGACTGGCCCGCTCGGCGAGGAAATCCGACAACCCCTGGCGCGTCACCCCCAATGTGGCAGCGGCCCCCATGATCGTTAGATTGCGTGGCTCGAGAATCTTGCGACGGACGAAGCCGCCGGGGTGAAATGGCTTTGCCAACGTGTAACCCGTATTCATCGTTTAATCCCCAGATTATATCGAGCGATACCCAAGTCATACCAACGTGCTTGCCGTTTCGCGGTGCGGACCAGCACTTCCAGAGTGCCGCACGTTACTTGCGCGTGAAGGAGAAAAACTTTAGCTGCCCGCGTGCCCGCCGAAGATCGCGCGTTTCGATTGGCAGCGAACTCATTACAGATATGAGTTTCAGCGGATCAATCTCTGCTTACGACCTCGTTTGTCTCAAACTTTAATACAGATTTAATCGTTAAGATCATCAAGAGAGAACTGATTTAGCGATCATACCGCCACCAGTCAAGCAATCAGGAGCTGAAACGATCCACCGTTCTCTATCATTTCTTTGATGTGATCTTATTTTTGCAAAGCTGGCGAATGAAAGATCTTGGCCAGATCCATAGCCTCCGGAAGAAATTCATTTCCGGAAGAACGAGACTCCACGTCGCCGGCATCACGCAGCCGTTGGTGGCCCGATCGGCGACTCCGCGACGGTTATCTGAGATATCCACAAGCTTGACCTTGCGGGTGGAAGCAATCAAGCTCGGCCGTGACGGTTCCCTTCGGGGATCAAAAGGGAACGCGGTGTGGGGCTCGCCCCGAGGCCGCGGCTGCCCCCGCAACTGTAAGCGGCGAGCCCTTCACTACCATGTCACTGGGTCGCGAGGCCCGGGAAGACGGTGTCAGGGCGGCGACCCGTGAGCCAGGAGACCTGCCGTCAGCCGTGGTCACACGCGAAACGCGTCGGGCGGGGTGTCCTGACGGGTGTCGAGCCGCCCGTGCGCAAGCACGGTCGACACGGCCTCGTTCGCGGTGACGTGCCACAGCAAGCGCGCCCGCGACGCCACTTCGATGTCCGTCCACGCCATCACCACCTTGCTTTTGCCCGTCCGGGAGGCCTGCGCGCACCTATGGGGCCGGAGCTTGGGAATGGCGCCGTATTTGTAATGTTATTACATTGCGAATATGGGACATGGGCAGCGCGGGCCGCGCCAGGATCCCGTTCCCCATGTCTCCATCGACGCTTCGTACCCGTTCCGGCCGGCCTGCTCCGCTGTACGGTGGCCTCCTCCTCGCACTCCTCGCGAGTCCGGGTGCCGCGCAGGAGATCGTCACGCTCGACCAGCTTTCCGTGGAAGGTGAGGGCGGAGACCCGAACCGCGCCAGCCCGACCGGCCTCAACCTGCGCACCCGCGACAGGACCGCGAGCCGCCTCGGCCTGACCCCGCTGGAGACGCCCGCCAGCCTCGACATCGTGTCGGGCGAGACTGCGCGGCTGCGCGGCCAGGACACGATCGCCGAGGCCGTGACGCAGGACGCCACCGGCATCACCACGATCGCTGCGCCCGGCAACGGCAACGGCGCGTTCACCGCCCGCGGTTTCGCCGGCCCAAACTCGATCCAGCAGCTCTACGACGGCACGCGCTTCTATGTCGGCGCCAACACCGTGACCTTCCCGTTCGACACGTGGAATGTCGAGCGGATCGAGGTGCTGCGGGGGCCGTCCTCGGTGCTATACGGCGACGGCGCCATCGGCGGCGTCATCAACGTGGTGCCCAAGAAGCCGGTCTTCGTGCCGATCAACGCCGCTCGCGCCGTGGTGGGCACGGACGGTGTGGCGCGGCTCGCCTTCGATTCCGGCGGCGGGATCGGGCAGGCGGAGTTCGGCGACACCTTCGCGTACCGCCTCAACGTCAGCGGCAACCGCGCCGATGGTTGGATCCGGCCCGAGGGCGATTTCCGCAACCTCGCGGTCTCGGCAGCCCTGCTGTTCCGGCCGAGCGCCGACCTCGCCTTCACGCTGAGCCACGATCTCGGCTACCAGGAGCCGGCCCGCTACTGGGGCACACCGCTGGTCGAAGGTCGGATCCCGGACCTGATCCGGTTCAACAACTACAATGTCCGCGACGCGAAGATCACCTGGGCCGACAACTGGACCCAGTTCAAGACCGAGTGGTCGCCCTCGGCCGACATCACGATCCGCAACACCGCCTACCGGCTCACCAGCCGGCGCCATTGGCTCGATGTCGAGCAGTATTCCTACAACCGCGGCACCGGCCTGGTGGACCGGGGCGACTACCTCGAGATCTACCACAGTCAGGAGCAGGTCGGGGATCGGCTCGACGCGACGGTCAGGGGCAGCCTGTTCGGCTTGCCGAACCAGTTCGTGACCGGGTTCGACGTGAACCACATCGATTTCCGCCACACCAACAACTTCACTTTCGACCAGAGCACCAGCGTGCCGCTCACCGGCTACGATCCGGGTTTCTTCCCGCAGAACGGTCGGGCCCGTCCGGCCTATGCCACGCAGACGAACCAAGCCTCGGTCTTTGCCGAGGACCGCGTGATCCTGTCGGAAAAACTCTCGTTCCTCACGGGCGTGCGCCTCGACGTGCCGACGCTGAACAGGGAGGATCTGCAGACCGGTTCGCGCTTCGAGAAGACCTACCGGGCCCTCGGCTACCGGTTCGGCCTCGTCTACAATCCGACGCCGGACAGCGCGCTCTACGCCCAGTACAGCGTGGCGACCGATCCGGTGAACAGCCTGATCACGCTGAACCAGTCGCTGGCCGGCTTCAAGCTCGCCACGGGCGATCAGGTCGAGATCGGCGCCAAGGGTCTCGCCTTCGGCGGCGCCCTGGAATGGACGATCGCCGGCTACCGGATCGTCAAGGACAACCTGATCTCGGCGATCCCGGGGCAGCCGACGCTGTCCACGCAGGTCGGAAGCCAGTCCTCGCAAGGGTTCGAGCTGGCGCTCGGCTGGCTCTTCGCCCCAGGCTGGCGGCTCGACGGCAACCTCGCGCTCCTGCACGCGCAATACGACCGGTTCGACCAGTCAGTGGGCGGCGCCACCGTCTCGTATGCCGGGAACCAGCCGATCGACGTGCCCGAGCGCGTCGCCAATCTCTGGCTGACCTGGGATGTCGCACGCGACTGGACCGCACGGGTCTGGCTTCAGAACGTCGGCCAGGTCTACAGCGATTTCGGCAACACGGCGCGGCGGCCGGCCTACAACCTCGTCAACCTCGTGCTCGACCATCAGGTCACGGAGGCGTCGCGCCTGTCGCTGCGGGTCTACAACCTGTTCGACAAGGTCTACGCGATCTCGGGCAACGCCGTGAACGGGGTCGGGACCAATTGGCTGCTCGGGCGCCCGCGCTCGGTCGAGGTCGCCTACACGGTGACGTGGTGAGGCTGTCGCGGCGGCTCGGTAAGGCGGGCCGCCGCTGGCTGCTGCTGTTCCACCGCTGGGCCGGCATCGCCGCGGGGCTGTTCTTCGCCCTGTGGATCGGTTCCGGGCTGGTGATGCTCTACGTGCCGTTCCCGATGCTCACCGAGGCCGAGCGCCTGCGGCGGCTGACTCCAATCGCCTGGGATCGAGTCACGGTCTCACCGGACGAGGCGCTCCGCGTCAGTGGCCTCGGCGGCGTACCCGCTGCCGTCACCCTGGAGATGCAGGGCACCGAGCCGGTCTACCGGATCGAAGGTCAGGATAGCGCCCGCGCAACGGTCTCGGCGCGGACCGGTGCACGGCTCGGCCCGCTGACGCCCGAAGATGCGCGGCATCTCGCGGCCGAGGGGGCTCCGGACGCGCGGGTCGAGTTGGTCGATCGCGACCAGTGGACGGTCACGGCCCGGTACGATCCGCTCCGCCCCTTCCTGAAAGTCGCCCTCGGCGACCCGGCGGGGACCGAACTCTACCTTTCGCAAAGAACCGGCGCAGTCGCCCTCGATACGACCCGGTTCGAACGGGGCTGGAACTTGGTCGGCGCGGTGACGCACTGGATCTACCTCACGCCGCTGCGCGCCCGCGCGGAGCTGTGGCGGACGGTGCTGTTGTGGCTCTCCGGCTTCGCGGCCCTCGGCGCGCTGAGCGGAGGCGCGATCGGGATCTGGCGCCTGCGCCTCCGGCGCCGCTACGCGGGCGGGGCCGTGACGCCCTATCGCGGGCTCGCGCGCTGGCATCATCTGCTCGGCCTCGCGGGCGGTTTCGGACTGAGCGTGTTCATCGTCAGCGGCTGGATCTCGATGAACCCGAACCGCTGGTTCGCGTCGACCAGTCCGCCCGCTGCGTTGCGAACCGCCTATGCCGGATCCCCGCCGGCCCTCGCGCTCGACCCGCAACGCCTGCGCGATTGCGCCGTGCCAAACACCCGCGCCCTGCGCTTCGCGGCGATCGGCGGACGCTGGTGGATCGTCGCCGAGGCGCCGGACGGACCCCGAACGGTCGGGGCGGACGGCGCGACCGTGCTGGACGTGCGCACCATCGCGTTGGCCGCAGCGGGCGAATTTGCGGACGGCCCCCTCCGGTCGATCCGCTCGCTGACGGCCTACGACGCCTACTGGTATCCCCACGGGACCGATCCGCGGCCGCTTCCGGTGTTGCGCCTGCGCTTCGGCGATCCGGCCGCCACATGGCTCCACGTCGATCCCCGGGACGGCACGATCCTCCAGCGCCTGGACCGCTCGGGCCGGATCAACCGCTGGCTGTTCAACGCCGCGCACCGGCTCGACCTGCCGGGGCTCACCGGCGACCGGCCCCTGCACGACGCGGCCCAGTGGGTGCTGAACTTGCTGGCCGCGGGGATCGCGGTGACGGGGATCGTGGCAGGCTGGCGCAGGCTGCGCCGGACCCGCTCGGCGTGAGGATGATCCCACACGCTTCGCGGGGCGGTTGCCATGACGCGCGGCTCTCAACCCGTTTCGTGACGCGCTTTACTGCGCCGAACCGGTGGCCGCCACTTCGACGGAGAGCGCTCGCGGTGCTGGGAGATGGCGGGCTTGGCGTTTGATGACCTGGGGCGGCTGGCCGAACGCCCGCAGGAAGGCCCGCCGCATCCGTTCCCGGTCGGCAAAGCCCGTCTCCTGGGCCACCGTGTCCAGCGAATGCCGACCGTCCTCCAGCATCGTCCGGGCGGCCTCCAGGCGAAGGTTCTCGACGGCCTTCGCGGGTGATTGGCCGGTTTCCTCCCGGAAGATGCGGCTGAACTGGCGCGGGCTCAGATGGGCCGCCTCCGCCAGCTCCTCGACCGAGAGCGCATTCCCGAGCTTGCTCCGCGCGTAGGCCAGGACCTTCTGGACCCGATCGGACCGTGGCTGAAGCTCAAGCAGGGCGGAGAACTGCGATTGGCCGCCCGTCCTGCGGTGATAGACGACGAGCTTTCGGGCGATCCCCTTCGAGATCTCGGGCCCGAGGTCGTCCTCGACCAAGGCCAGCGTGAGGTCGATCCCCGCCGTCATGCCCGCCGAGGTCCAGACGTTGCCGTCCGAGACGAAGATGCGGTCGTCATCGACCCTGATCGACGGGTAGAGCCGTTGCAGCTCGCGGGCATGGGCCCAATGGGTCGCTGCCTTCCGGCCTTCGAGCAGGCCCGCTTCGGCGAGGAGGAACGCGCCCGTACAGGTCGCGGCAATCCGGCGCGCGGTGGAGGCCGTCTCGCGCAACCGCGCGATCAGGCCGGGGGCCGCCGGGTCGACCTTGATCGCGCCCACGACGAGGACCGTATCGAAGCGCCGGCCCGCGAAGGGCTCGGTCTCGATGACCATCCCCATGGAGGTCCTGATCGGCCCGCCCCCCTCGGACAGGAACGTCACGTCGTAGAAATCGCGACCGAGTTCCAGGTTGGCGAACTCGAACGCCGACAGGGGGGCCAGGTTCATGACCTGGAATCCGGGAAACACCACAACGCCGATGGACGGCATGGAAGACCCCTCAGCGGAATGTCTGAAAAAGGTGGATCTTCGGCATATGGGACATGCCAGCGGGCGTCTAGGTTTCATCGCAGCACGCGTGGGCATCACCCCGCGCAGACCTGCCGAAGGATCCGGACCGCCATGACCGCGCACGTCGCCCTTGCCCTCGGCCTGGAAGCTCAGAATTACACCCGCCGCTGGCTCAAGTGCGGTGAGATCGCTGCCGCGACCCTGCGCGATGGGACCCGAATCCGGTACGTCCGGGTGGGCAAAGGCCCGAACCTCGTCCTGACCCACACGGTGCGCACTCAACTCGACCTGTTCCAGCGCGTGATTCCGCTGCTGTCGCCGCATTTCACGGTCTACGCCCTCGACCTGCCGGGCTTCGGCTGGTCGGACTTGAAGCCGGGCGCTCCGAAGGACGAGCCCACGCTCCGGGCAGCCCTCAAGGACTTCATCGCCATGCTCGGCATCGAGCGTCCGATCCTCGCGGGCGAGTCCATCGGAGCGACGCTGTCGCTGTCGCTCGCCGCGGAGCTCGGTGACGCAGTCGAGCGGGTCTTCGCCTTCAACACCTACGACTATCTGCCCGGGCTGGAGCGATCGAACCTTCTGGCCTCGATCATCATCAAGAGCGTGCGGGCGCCGGTCGTCGGCCCCATCTTCGCGGCGCTGGAGAACCGGACCATCACCGGCGGCATCATGAACGGCGGCTTCCACGATCCGCGCAGCCTGCCCTCCGACCTGCTGGACGAATACGCGCGGGTCGGCGGTCGCGCCGGCTACAGCAAGGCCGCACGGACGCTGCTCAAGGCGCTTCCGAGCTTCGTCGCCGCCCGCGCCCGCTATCGTGCGATCACCGCGCCGGTCACGCTCGTCTGGGGGGACAAGGACTGGTCGACGCTCCGCGACCGTGCCGGCGTCGAGGGCGCCGTTCCCGCGGCGGACGTCATCACCCTGGAGCGGACGGGACACTTCAGCGCCCTGGAACGCCCCCAGGCCTGGGCCGACATCATCCTGGCGGCAACGGCGACGACGCAGGCCAGGGCGATCCGCTGACGACGCGCCGTCGTCCGCATCCGAACACGCGACGACCGGCCGTGACCTGCATCCCAGCCAAACCCAACCCAGGAGCCGCCCCCATGAGCGAGCAGATCACCGCGCCCCAGATCACTTCGGTCCAGATCGCGGTCGAGCACGTCACGCTCCGCTCGCCCAAGTCCTTCGAGGCGGTGCGGGCTGCCCTGGAGGCCTCGGTGCCGCCCCTCGACCACGCCTACGCCAAGCTTCTGCAGGACGGGCAGGTGGACGCGGCACGCGATCTCCTCGAACGGCAGGCGCCCCTGTCGATTTTCGGGGCCCGGGACCACGGCGGCCTGCTCCTCACCGCCGGCCTGACCCGTAAGGCCATCCAGTACGACATCGGCAATCCGCTGACGGCCGCGCGGATGACCCGGCACGTCCTCTCGGCCGCCCTCTACGCGCCGATCCGGGTGCTCCTGCGCGAGGATGCCGAAGGGGGCGTCGCGTTCGAGTACGACCGCCCGGCCACCACTTTCGGGCAGTTCGGCAAGCACGAGGTCGACAGCGTCGCTCAGGAGCTCGACGCTCAGCTCCGGACCGTTCTCGCGGACGCCGCGGGTTGAGCCGAACCGGCCCTCCCGCGACGTTCGCCCGGCGGGCCGGATCGCGCCACGGCGGACGGGCGCGGCGTCACCCCTGTCGAGCGACCGCACGGCCGGGCCTGTCCAAGCCGGTCAGAACCGCGCGGTCAGGAACAGCCGCACGTTCCGTCCCGGCAGCAGGATCTCGTCCTTCTTGAACGAGGTCGAGTTGCGGATGTCGTCGTTCAGCAGGTTCCGGCCCTGCACCCCGAGGGTGATCGCGCTCGCTCCGTAGACCGCCGGATCGACGGCCTTGGTGTAGCTCAGCTCGGCGCGCAGATCGTCGTAGCCGGGGGTCGGCGTCTCGAACAATGCGGTCGCGTCGTGGCTGAAGGCGTGGAGCAGGTTCACCCGCGCGAACCAACCATCGGCCCGCAGGTAGACGCCGCCGCCGACCCGGTAGGGCGGGATGCGCGGCACGTTGGTGCCGTTGTCGAACTGGGCGCGGACGAAGTCGAACTGCGCCTCGACGCCGGCAAAGCCGTTCCCCACCGGCACGAGGTCGTATTGGCCGATGATCTCGGCGCCGTAGAAGGTGGCGTTCTGTTGCTGGTAGACGATCTGCCGGTTGTCGGTCCCGACGCCGCAGGACGCGAAATCGTCGTCGCAGGTCAGGCCGGTATAGTTGCGGTAGATGAAGCCGGTATAGCGCGTGAAGTAGCCGGTGGCGTCGAGACGGAACGGTCCCTCGGCCCGCCGGATGCTGGCCTCGACCGTGCGGGCGCGCTCCTTCCTGAGGTCCGGGTTGCCGATCTCGAAGGTCGCGGTGGCGTCGTGCGGCCCCTGCGAGAACAATTCGTAGCCGGTCGGGCCGCGCTCGACGTAGGAGCCGGTCAGGCTCGCCACGAAGCCGTAGGGCAGGTCCTGCAGGGCGCCGATGCTGGCGCTCTTCGGGGCGAAGCGCCGGGTCCGGGCGTACTGGAACGGCTCCTGGCCATCCACCGGCACGTAGTCGGCGGGGAATTGGGCCGCCGTACTCGACAGCCGATCGACCTCGTAGCGCCCGGCCGCCTGCAGCCGCGTGCCGGGGCGCAGTTCCAGCTCCTCGAACAGGTAGACCGCGTTGGCGCGGGACTCGGTCTTGGGCAGGAACGACTCGAGCTGCGTGTTGATCACCCGCCGGTCCGACTGGAAGCCCAGCGCGCCGGTGAGTTTTCCGAGTTCCGTGAAGACCGGGACGTGCTGCAGCTCAAGCCGTCCTTCCGCCTCACGGTTCTTGAAGATCGCCTGGACGCCCTCGATCCCGTCGTCGCCGATCCCGACCTCGTTGTGGCGGTAAACCGAGTAGCCCGCCCAGTAGCGGATCACCTCGAACGGGCCGTCGAGCGGACGATACTCGCCCCGGGACAGGACCCGGTCCTGATTGGGGGTCAGACGGGTGCGGTCCTGCTCGGCGACGCCGCCCGGGATCGCGTAGACCGCGTCGTAGTGGCTGAACGAGATGCCGACGAAACCGCGGTCGCCGATCGCCGAGATGCCGACCGCGCCGCCCTGCGATTCGTTATAGGAGTTGCGCTGGATCCCGCCCGGGATCGCGTAGCTGTCGTTGGCGGTCTTGAAGCCGTCGGCGTGGACCGCGATGCCGTCGCCGCCGGCATCGAGAGTGGCGGCACCGAGCCGGCCGTTATCCACGCTGGAGAATCCGCTGGTCACCTGACCCTGGATGCCGTTGGCCGGAATGAAGGTCGGCACCCGGTTGTTGTCGGCCGAAACCACGCCACCGATGGCCCCCGAGCCGTAGCGCAGGGTCGCGGGGCCGCGGATCACCTCGATCCGGTCGGCGACCAGCGGGTTGACCGGCACCGCGTGGTCCTCGCCGAGATCCGACACGCCGCCGTTGACGATGCCGTTCTCCTGGATCCGCACCCGGGCGTTGTCGAGGCCGCGGATGATCGGCCGGGACGCCGCGCCCGGCGCGTAGCTCGTGCCGGAGATGCCGGGCCGGTCGAACAGGGCGTCGCCCAGCGTCCGGGGCTGGTCGCGGGCGATCTGGTCCTGCGTGATCACGGTCACCGGTGAGAACGTGTTGGTCGCCACCGGCAGGACGCCCATCGGCACCACGGCATCCGCCGCGACCGCCGCCCGCGGCGCCTGGATCGGGCTCGGGCTGGTGACGCTGATCTCGTCGAGGGCGACGGCCTGCTGGGCCTGCGCCGCTGCAACGCTCAACACATTCGCGCCGAGGAGGCACGACAGGATGCTGCCGACGGGCAGGCTCGGACGACGCAGGGCAGACATCGAGACTCGCGGATTGTTATATCATTGCATCTTGGAGCTTGATGGCGGGAAGGCAATTGAAAGATCATCGGCATCCGACACGCAGTCCGGCAACGTTACATCATTGCAACATCGTGACAGCCCGAAGTGCCGGCACCATGGATTTCACCAGCGCGATGGGACGGCAGCGATAAGCGGATGAGCCGCGCTACGGGTCGGCATCGGGCCGCAAGTCTTTATCGCCTGCCAACTCGGCTTTGGGACATTCCTACAAGGCACGAGATCTGGCGGAGACCGCCTGAAAAGCCAGCGCGTTCCATCGTTTCGGGGGAGCCACGCCGCCCATCGATCGAAGCCGGGATATGGAAGGCGCGGCTCGTGTCGGGCAAGTCAGGTCGGTAAACCCTCGACCTCGTCGTCCACCTCGGCCTCGATCTCGGCATCGACGTCGGTGGATTCGCCGGCGGCGCCCGCCGCCTCGGCGAGGCCGCGCGCGGCCTTGCGCAGGAGCTTGCGGAGCCGACGACGGTCGGTCTTGTCGAGATGGTCGAGCAACTCGGCCTCGACCTCCTCCTGAATCTGCTCGATGGCCTCGGCCTTGGCGAGACCCGCCGGGGTCAGCTGGACCCGCACAACGCGCCCATCACCCGATTCGGCACGGCGCTCGACGATCCCGAGGGCCGCGAGCCGGGTCACGGTCTTCGACGCCGTGGGCGGCCGGACCCGAAGGAGGGCGGCGAGATCGCCCATCGTCATGGTCCCGGCGCCGGCGAGCGCCTGCACCACCTGCTCCTGCCCGGCGAACAGGCCCAGCTTGGCCAGACGGTCGCCCGTGCGGGCGCGATGCAGGCGCGCTGCCTGCACGAGCGCCCAACCGACGCTCCGCACGCCGGGCGGCCGCATCTTCTTGGATGACAGCTCCTTGGACGACAGCTCTCGAGCCGCCGTCTCGCTGTCGTGTCGATCACGTTTCTGCTTGTCGCCCACCGGAGCGCCCGCGTCTGTGCCGGCGGCCGCCGGAAGATCCAGAGTCTGCACGATCCATCTCCGTCACCGGCCGCCCAGGACCCTGTGGCGCTGGCCGGTGACGCTGAGATGACGAGTTCACACTGACGATCGCTCAGCAGTGCATGAGGCGTTGCAGGCGATCGAGGATATCCTGGCCGGTGCAGGGCCGCGCGATGAAGTCGGCATGCCTGGGCATGCGGGCCGGGTCGGGGGCCGCCCGACCGGAGACTATCAGAATCGGCAGTGTCGGCCGCGCCTCCGCGACCGAGCTGGCGAGGTCGAATCCGTCCGTCTTGCCCGAGAGCTGGACGTCGGTGACGAGCCCACAGATGTCCGGGCGCGCCTGAAGTATGCTGAGCGCCCGCTCGGCGGACGCACATTGAACGGTCTCGAAGCCGCCTTCCTCCAGCACGTCGCCGAGGTCCATGATCGTCAGCGCCTCGTCCTCGACGAGGAGGATCACCGGCCGATCGCCACCCGAACCCGTCTGCTCACTCGCCACTGTGTACTCCCTCCGGCAACGTGCGACTGCGAGGGCCGCCGCACGCGTCATCAGCCTGAGGTCCAACACCAGAAACGGTTCCGGGTTGCAGCTTGACGCGGTCGCCGCTGACAGGCGGCCGGTTCCTGTGCTCAGACTGTCACGGATGCCTACTCGGTCACGACCGCGGTGATCGCCTCGATCAGGCGATCGAGATCCGCCGCTCCGATCGTCAGCGCCGGCGTCAGGTAGACGATGTCGCCGAACGGCCGGACCCAGACGCCCAGGTCGAGCAGCCGCGCCTTGAGGCCGGCGAGATCGGGGGCCTTGGCGAACTGGACCGCTCCGATCGCGCCGAGCACCCGGACATCGGCCACGCCGGGGGCGCGCCGCAGGGGCTCGAGCCCGTCCGCGAGCCGCGCCGCGATGGCATTGGCCTGGGCGAGGCGCGGCTCCGTCTCGAACAGGTCGAGGCTGGCATTGGCGGCCGCGCAGGCGAGCGGATTGGCCATGAAGGTCGGGCCATGCATCAGCGCGGAAGCGGGATCCTCGGACCAGAACGCCTCGAACACCTCCGTGCGGGCGATGGTGGCGGCGAGCGCCATCGTGCCGCCGGTCAGCGCCTTCGACAGGCACAGGATATCGGGCACGATCCCGGCCTGCGCGCAGGCGAACAGGGTGCCGGTGCGCCCGAAGCCGGTGAAGATCTCGTCGGCGATCAGCGGCAGGCCGTGGCGGCGGGCGAGGGCGGCGACGGTCGCCAACACCTCGGGCGGGTGCATGCGCATGCCGCCCGCCCCCTGGACCAACGGCTCGACGATCACCGCCGCCAGGGTTTCCCGGTGGGCCGCGAGCATGCGGTCGAGCGCCTCGGTCTCGGCTTGGGTGCGTGGCAAATCACAAAAAACCTGCGTCGGCAGGTAGGCGCCGAAGCGGCGATGCATGCCCTCCTCGGAATCGCAGACCGACATCGCCCCCATCGTGTCGCCGTGGTAGCCGCCGCGGAAGCCGAGCACCTTCGTGCGGCCGTTCACCCCGCGGTTGAGCCACATCTGCGCGGCCATCTTGAGCGCGACCTCGACGGCGACCGAGCCCGAATCGCTCAGGAAGACATGGTCGAGGTCGCCCGGCAGCAGGGCGGCGAGCCGAGCCGCCAGCCGCTCGGCCGGGGCATGGGTGAGGCCGCCGAACATCACGTGGGGCATCCGTGCGAGCTGGTCGGCCACGGCCCGGGCTATGTGCGGGTGGTTGTAGCCGTGAACCGCCGTCCACCAGGAGGCGATGCCGTCCACGAGTTCGCGCCCGTCGGCGAGGACGATGCGGCTGCCGTGGGTCGTCACCGCCTCTAGGGGCGGGGCAGCGCCGCGCATCTGGGTGTAGGGGCGCCAGAGATGTCGCGAAGGTTCGTCGGAGGACATGCGTCGGGCATGGTCAGCCCCGTGCATCGGGTCAAGGGCGCGCGTCCGCCTTGACATCCGCTCCGCCCGCGGCCCCATCCCGCCGAATGGACAGCCTCGACGCCTTCGCCCGCACCAAACTCGACGCCCTTGAGGCCGGCAGCTTGCGCCGCCGCCTCGTGCCGACCGAGCGCGGAACCGGCGCGGCGGCGACCCGGCGGGGCAGGGCGCTGGTCTCGTTCTCCTGCAACGATTATCTCGGCCTCTCGCATCATCCCCGCGTGATCGCGGCCGCACAGGACGCGGCGGCACGCTACGGCGCGGGGGCGGGCGGCTCCCGCCTCGTGACCGGCGACCATCCTTATCTTGGAGCGCTGGAGGAGCGGCTCGCACGCCACAAGGGCACAGAGGCCGCGCTCATCTTCGGCAGCGGCTATCTCGCCAATCTCGGCATCACGCCAGCGTTGGCGGGACGCGACGACCTGATCGTGCTGGACGAACTCTCCCATGCCTGCATGTGGGCCGGGGCGCGGCTGTCCGGCGCGCGGGTGCTTACCTTCCGCCACAACGATTCCGCCGACCTCGCGGCAATCCTGGCGGCGAACCGCGCCGGGCACGGCCGCGCGCTGGTGCTGACCGAGCGGGTGTTCAGCATGGACGGCGACCGAGCCCCGCTGGCCGACATCCTGGCCGTCGCGCAGGACCACGATGCCTGGACGCTGGTGGACGATGCCCACGGGATCGGCGTCGTGGAGGACGGGCCGCGGGCGCCGCTGGAGATGGGCACCCTGTCGAAGGCGCTGGGCTCCTATGGCGGCTATCTCTGCGCCTCGCGGCCGGTGATCGACCTGATGGTGAGCCGGGCCCGCAGCTTCGTCTATACGACCGGCCTGCCGCCGGCCTCGGCCGCCGCCGCTTTGGAAGCGCTGGCGATCCTGGAAGACGAGCCGGAGCGGCGCGCCCGGCCCCTCGATCTCGCCCGGAGCTTCACCGCCCGGCTCGGCCTGCCCGAGGCCGAGAGTGCCGTGGTGCCGGTGCTGATCGGCGAGGCGCAACGCGCCCTCGACATCTCGGCGGCCCTGGAGGCGCTGGGCTATCTCGTGGTGGCGATCCGCCCGCCGACCGTGCCGGACGGGACGGCGCGGCTGCGGGTCGCCTTCTCGGCGGCGCATGACGCGGCGCAGGTCGATGGCCTCGCGGAGGCTTTGGCGACCCTGATCGGCTGAAGCGGCGCGCTTTCCGTTCGCCGAGCCTGCACCTATACCGCTGATCCGACGCGTTTCACGCATCAAGAACCCGATCCGGCCGCCCGAGATCGGGACGGGATCATCGAGAGGACGACGCCATGGACGCCACCGCGCTGCGAGCCCTCCAGGCTCCGATCAAGGACAAGTACCGCGCGGCCCCGGATGCGGCGGTGGTCACCCTGAAGGCCAAGGGCACGCTCGACGACACGAAGATTGCCTGCAAGGTGGAGACCGGCCGGGCGATCGCAGAGGCCGGCCTGCATCCGGCGACCGGCGGCTCGGGCATGGAATTGTGCTCGGGCGACATGCTGCTGGAGGCGCTGGTCGCCTGCGCGGGCGTGACCCTGAAGGCGGTGGCCACCGCCCTGGAGATCCCGCTGCGGGCCGGCACGGTCAGCGCCGAGGGCGATCTCGATTTCCGCGGCACGCTCGGCGTCGACAAGGAGGCGCCGGTCGGCTTCCGCAACATCCGGCTGTTCTTCCAGCTCGATACGGATGCGTCGGAAGAGAAACTCGCGCAGCTCCTGAAGCTCACCGAGCGCTACTGCGTGGTGTTCCAGACGCTCAACCACAAGCCTGCGCTGTCGGTGGCCGTCACCACGGCCTGAAGGAGGATCGCACGATGGCGGGCGGCATCACCCAGGTCGAGTACTGGAACGGCGAGGTCGGCACCCGCTGGGCGCGCAATCAGGCGGTGCTCGATGCGATGTTCGAACCGTTGACCGAGGCGCTGTTCGAGCGGGCGGGGCTGAATCCCGGCGCCACGGCGCTCGATATCGGCTGCGGCTCGGGGGCGACGACGGTCGAGGCCGCGCGCCGTGTCGGGGCCGCCGGCCGCGTCACGGGGGCGGATATCTCGGCGCCGCTCCTCGCGGTCGCCCGGGCCCGGGTCGGCGGCGAAGCCCCGGTCTCCTTCGTCGAGGCCGACGTGGAGCAGGCGGATCTCGGCACGTTCGACGCCGCCCTGTCCCGGTTCGGCGTGATGTTCTTCCCGGATTCGCTGCGCGCCTTCGCCAATATCCGCCGGATGCTGCGGCCTGCCGGGCAGCTGACCTTCCTGTGCTGGCGCACGCTTTCCGAGAACCTGTGGGTGCAGGTGCCGCGCGAGGCCGTGCTGCCGCTCCTGCCGGAAGTGCCCCCACCGCCGGCGCCCGATACGCCGGGTCCGTTTCGCTTCGCGGATGCGGACGGGCTCGGGGCCTTGCTGCGGAACGCCGGGTTCGGGACCGTTTCCTGCGCAGCGCTCGACCGGGACGTCATCCTCGGCCGGGGCGACACCGACGCGGAGGCCGCCGCGGCGGCGGCCCATGTGGCGCTGAACCTCGGCCCGACCTCGCACCTCGTCCGCGAGGCCGAACCGGATCTCCGGGCGCGGGCCGAGGCGGCGGTGACGGAGGCCCTGATCCGGCACGCGTCGGGCGGCGCGGTACGGCTGCGCGCGGCGTGCTGGCTGGTTCAGGCGGGTTGAGGGCCGACGTCCGCTTCGGTTTCGAGCCGCTTCGCGACCATTCGTGAGCTCGGTCCCGGGACGCATTCCGCTGGCGCTGCATGCGCCCCGGAAAAGGCAGCGGTTCACCTTGAACCGCCCCTTCCCCGGACGGGTACAGCGAGGCGGAACCTGATCCGGGAGCCAGCACAGGACTCGCCCCGAAGCGGCTCCTGTCCCTTCCTCAGAGGCCCAGCGCCCCGCCATCCGAGCGCGGATCGTGCGTGGCCTCGATCCGCCCGTTGCGGGGGTGGCGCACCAGCATCCCCGCATGGCCCAGCGAGTCGATGTAGGGCCCGCCCAGTTCCTCGATCTCGTGGCCGAGGCGGCCGAGCGCCCTGATGCAGGCCGGATCGAACCGGTCCTCCACCTTGACGCTGAGCGAGGGCGCGCCCCAGGTCCGCCCGTAGAGGAGGCGCGGGGCATCGACGGCGTCGGACACCGAGAACCCGTAATCGGCGTAGCGGCTGAAGATCTGGGCCTGGAATTGCGGCTGCCCGTCGCCGCCCATGCTGCCGTAGCTCATCACCCTTCCATCGTCGAAGGCGGCCAGCGCCGGGATCAGGGTGTGGAACGGGCGCCGGCCCGGCTCCAGCGGGTTCACGGCCTGCGGGTCGAGGGAGAACGACATGCCGCGGTTCTGCCAGCAGATCCCGGTCGCCGGCAGCACCGTGCCGGAGCCGTATTCCCAGTAGACCGACTGGATGTAGGAGACCGCGAGCCCGTCCCCGTCGATCGCCCCCATCCAGACCGTGTCGCCATGGCCGGGATCGGGCAGGGGCACTTGGGCGGCGCGGCGCATGTCCACCTGCGCGGCTTCCCGGGCGAGGCGCTCGGGCGTCAGGAAGGCGGCGGGGTCGTGCTGGAGGTGGTGGAAGTCGGTGACCACCCGGTCGCGGATCGCGAAGGCGCGCTTCGTCGCCTCGATCAGCCCATGGTAATGCGCGGTGGTCTCGGCCTCAGCGATGTTCAGCCGGTCGAAGATCCCCAGGATCAGCAGCGCCGCGAGCCCCTGGGTCGGCGGCGGGAAGTTGTAGAGCGTCGCGTCGCGGCGGCGGATCGACAGGGGCACCCGCTCCACCGCCGCAAAGGCTTCGAGATCCGCCCGGGTCACCGGCGCACCCAGGCGCTCCAGGTCGGCGGCGATCTCGCGGCCGATATCGCCGCGGTAGAAGTCGCCGAGCCCCGCATGGGCGAGCTGCTCCAGCGTGGCGGCGAGCCGGGGCAGGGCGCGGGTCTCGCCGGCCGGGTAGGGCTTGCCATCCTTCTGGAATGTCTTGGAAAAATTCGGGGCGTCGTGGAGCGTGTCGAGTTCCTGGGGCACGTAGCGCGCTTCCGAGGGCGAGACCGGCACACCCTCCCGCGCCTGCTTGATCGCATCCGCCAGCAGCGTCTCCAGGGGCAGGCGGCCGCCGAGCGCCCGCGCCAATTCCAGGGCGAGGCGCCAGCCGCCGACGGCGCCGGCCACCGTCACCATGGCGTCGGGGCCGCGCGCGGGAATCGCGTCGAACTCCTTCTCGCGGTAGCGCTGGATCGTGGCGAGACGCCCGGCCGGACCGCAGGCCTCGATGCCGCGCACCCGGCCGCCGCGCTCGCGCACCAGCCAGAAACCATCGCCGCCGATCCCGTTCATGTGCGGGTAGACCACCGCGATGGAGGCGGCCATCGCCACCATCGCCTCGATCGCATTGCCGCCCTGGGCCAGCACGGTCTGGCCGGCCTGCGCGGCGAGATGATGGGGCGCTGCGACGGCGGCGGCGGTGAAGACGGGGGTCTCGGGCATCGCGGGTCCTGTGGTGTCCGGGCCGCAGGGTTAGGCGAGCGCGCGGATCCTGCAAAGGGCGGCGGGTACAAGATCTTCGCCATGCTATGCTGCGCCGATCCTGTCCCGCAGAAGCGGCCGATGTCCCGGAAACGTTTGCCTCGTCTCGCCATCGGCCTCGGCCTTGCCGCCACGCCAGCCGCGGCGCAGCAGCAGGTGCCGCGCGTCTTCGAGGGCGCCGGCGGCGATCCGCGCATCTCGGTCTCGCAGCCGGAGACCACCAGCCAGGCGTCGGGGGGCTTCGTCCGCTCGGTCGAGCCCTATCTCGGCCCGCTCGGCGATCCCCTCGGGATCCGACCGGTGCTGAAGGAACGCGGCATCGAATACAGCCTGACCTATATCGTCGACGTCCTCGGCAACCCGATCGGAGGGCTCCACCAGGGCGCGATCGTCGAGGACCGCCTGAACCTGCGGCTCAACCTCGACCTCGACCGGCTGGCGGGCTGGCAGGGGGCCACGGTCCACGCCAACGCCTACTTCATCCACGGCACCGGCCTGTCGCGCTACTATGTCGGCAACCTGCTGACCACGAGCGTCATCGAGGCGCTGCCCGCGTCGCGGCTCTACGTGCTCTGGTTCGACCAGAGCCTGATGGACGGCCAGCTCGGCATCCGCATCGGCCAACAGGCCGCCGATACCGAGTTCTTCGTCAGCCAGACCGCGACCCTGTTCGTGAATTCCACCTTCGGCTGGCCGGCGATCACCGGGCTCGACCTGCCGAGCGGCGGCCCGGCCTACCCGCTGGCGGCCCCGGCGATCCGGGCCAAGTACGTGCCGGGCAACGGCTTCTCCCTGCAGGTCGGGCTTTACGACGGCGATCCGGCCGGGGCGAACCGGCCGGGCCAGGACCCGGAGGCGCAGCGCCTCGACCGGACCGGCACGAATTTCCGCTTGCATGACCCGGCCCTGTTCATCGCGGAGGCGACCTACGCCTACAATATCGCGCCCGGATCCAAGGGCCTGCCCGGCGACATCACCCTCGGCGGCTGGCAGCATTTCGGCCGGTTCGACAGCCTGCGCTTCGACATCACCGGCGTGCCGCTGGCCGACCCGAACGCCACCGGCATCGGCCGGCCGGTGCGCGGCAATGCCGGGCTCTACGCGATCTACGATCAGACCCTGTACCGGGAATCGGGCAAGGACGACGAGGGTCTCGGCTTCTTCCTGCGCGCCGCGTGGTCGCCGACCCGGTCCAGCCTGATCGACGCCTACGTGGATACCGGCCTCGCCTATAAGGGCCTGTTCGAGGGCCGCGACGACGACACGCTCGGCATCGGCTTCGCCTATGCTCGGATCAGCGACGAGGCCCAGCGCGCCGACCGGGACACGATTGTCTACACCGGCCTGCCGATTCCCCGGCGCCGGGCCGAGAGGGTGCTGGAGGCGACCTATCAGGCCGTGGTCGTACCGGGCTTCACGGTGCAGCCGGACGCGCAGTACATCATCCGCCCGGGCGCGGGCATCGCCGGTCCGGACGGCCGCCGGCTGCGCAACGCGGCGGTACTCGGGCTGCGCGCCACCGTGCAGTACTGACCAGCCCTGCGACGGCGCCGCCGGGAACGGTCCCGGCGCCCCGCCTCTTTTCGAATCATGTTGATCTTCGAATGGGTTGTCGGCGTTCTGTTCGGCGCCGTCCTCCTGGCTGGTCTGGCACGTCGCCTCGGAGCCCCGTATCCGGCCTTCCTGGCTCTGGGGGGCATCGGCCTCGCCTTCGTGCCCGGCGTGCCGAACCTGCGGCTCGATCCCGAACTCGCCCTCGCGCTGTTCCTGGCCCCCGTCCTGCTGGATGCGGGCTTCGACGCCTCCGTGCGGGACATGAAGGTGAACTGGCGCCCGATCCTCGGGCTGGCGGTCGGCGCCGTGGTGGTGACGACGCTCGCCGTGGCGATCGTGGCGCACCTGATCGTGCCCGACATGCCGATCGCCGCCTGCATCGTGCTTGGCGCGGTGGTGGCGCCCCCGGACGCGGTGGCGGCTCTGGCGGTGCTCAAGCACGCGCCGATGCCCCATCGGCTCGCCACGATCCTGCGCGGCGAGAGCCTGCTCAACGACGCCGCCTCGTTGCTGATCTACCGGCTCGCGGTCGCCGCCGCGACCGCGGGCAGTTTCCACCCGGCCGAGGTGGCGCCGGCTTTTCTGCTCGGCGTCGTGGCGAGCCTCATCGTCGGGCCCGGTCTCGGCCTGCTGTTCGTCGCCCTGACCCGGCGGGTCACCGATCCGGCGAGCGCCATCGTGATGCAGTTCGTCACCGCCTTCGGGATCTGGCTGGCGGCCGAGCGGCTGGAACTGTCGGGGGTGCTGACGATCGTGACCTTCGCGGTCACGGTCGCCCGCCGGGCGCCGGGGATCACGGCGCCCCGGGCCCGGGTGATCTCCTACGCGGTCTGGGACACGGCGGTGTTCGTGCTCAACGTCCTGGCCTTCGTGCTGATCGGCATCCAGATCGGCCCGATCCAGGAGCGGTTATCCGGCGCGGATGCGCAGCAGGCGCTGATCCTCGCCGCCGCGACCTTCGCGACCGTCGTGGTGACCCGGCTCGCCTGGGTGATGCCGACCACCGGCCTGCGCGGCTTCGGCCTGCGGCAGGCGGGGGCGCAGGCTCGGCTCGGCCCGGGGCTGGCGCTTTCGTGGGCGGGGATGCGGGGCATCGTGACGGTGGCGGCTGCCCTGGCGCTGCCCGCCGATTTCCCGCGCCGGGATCTCGTGGTGGTCGCGGCCTTCGTCACCGTGCTGGGCACACTGGTCGTGCAGGGCCTGACCCTGCGCCCGCTGCTGGCGCACCTGAAACTGGAGGACGACGACCCCGTGGGGCGCGAGACGGGCCGTGCCCGCGCCGCTGCGTACAAGGCGGCCCTCGACTCGCTCGCGGAGGCCGAGGACGAGCCGAGCACCGACGCCCCGCGCGCCGAATTCCGCGCGGCGCTCGCGGAGGCCGAGGAGCACGAGGAGGGCCGCGCCCCGGAAAGCCTGCCGGCCGATGCCGCCCGGCGCCGGGCCGTCGAGGCGGCCCGTGACGCGGTCATGACCCTGCGCCACCGCGGCCGGATCGGTGACGACGCCTATTACCTGCTGGAGGAGGAGTTCGACTGGGCTGAGCTTAGCGCCACGCCGAAGGCGGAGACCTGAACGAATCCCTCCTTTGCAAAGGTTACGGGACGCATACCCCTTAGGTCCGACACCGACGCTTTAAGTACAAAGCGCCGTTCCCTCCCCTTGCGGGGAGGGGCCGGGGGTGGTGCAGAAGACACCGGATCGCTCGATCCTCAACCACCCCCACCTCCAACTCCTCCCCGCGAGGGGGGAGGAGAGCGCATCGGTCACACGACCTTACGCACGGCGATCCTTGCCTCGATCGCGTCCCAGACCACGACCGACAGATCGGGCCCGCCGAGCCGCTGGATCGCCCGGATGCCGGTGGGGGAGGTGACGTTGATCTCGGTCAGATGGCCGTCGATCACGTCGATCCCCACGAGGATCAGACCCCGCCGCGCCAGTTCCGGGCCGATCGTGGCGCAGATCTCACGCTCGCGCTCGGTCAGCTCGGAGGCCGAGGCCGCGCCGCCCCGGACCATGTTGGAGCGGATGTCGTTCGCCGCCGGCACCCGGTTCACCGCGCCCATGGCGACGCCGTCCACAAGGATGATGCGCTTGTCGCCCTCGGTGACCCGGTCGAGATAGCGCTGGACCACCCAGGCCTCCCGGAAGGTCGTGGCGAACAGGTCGAACATCGAGCCGAAGTTCGGGTCCTTCTCGGTCACCTTGAACACCGCCGCGCCGCCGTGGCCGTGCAGCGGCTTCATCGCCACCGTGCCGTGCTCCAGCCGAAAGGCCTCGATCTCCGCCTTGTCGCGGCTGATCAGGGTCGGCGGCATCAGCTCGGGGAAGTCGAGGACGAACAGCTTCTCCGGGGCGTTGCGCACCTCGAAGGGGTTGTTCACAACGAGCGTCTCCGGGTGGATCCGCTCCAGCATGTGGGTGGCCGTGATGTAGGCCATGTCGAACGGCGGGTCCTGGCGCATCAGCACCACGTCCGCCTCGGCGAGGTCGATCCGCTCCGGCGGCGTCAGGGTGAAATGCGCACCCTCGACATCCTGCACGGTCAGCCGCTCGACCCGAGCCGTCACCCGGCGGCCCTGCATCGAGAGCCGGTCCGGCGTGTAGTACAGCAGGGAATGCCCCCGCCGCTGGGCTTCCAGCAGCAGGGCGAAGGTCGTGTCCCCCGCGATCCGGATATTCTGGATCGGGTCCATCTGGACGGCGACGGTCAGGCCCATCCGAAACGTCCCTTGCCAACGCCGCGCATCATGATCGCCGTTCGTCTCACTCGTCGGACAGCGACTTGCCGCCCGTGCGCTTGTCGTAATCGCCGATCGCCGCCCGGCACTCGGGCGACAGGCGCTTGCGGTTGCGCGTCATGCACTTCTCCGCGTCCGGGCTGTTCGGGTCGACGCCGGCGCAGAGTCGGAAATAGTCGTTGGCACAGCCGAGCTGCAGACCCTGGTCCTCGCGCTGGGCGTAGGCGGGGCCGGCGGCGAGCACGAGCAGTGCCAGCG
Source organism: Methylobacterium sp. GC_Met_3 (assembly GCF_026540775.1). Lineage (NCBI taxonomy): Bacteria > Pseudomonadati > Pseudomonadota > Alphaproteobacteria > Hyphomicrobiales > Methylobacteriaceae > Methylobacterium > Methylobacterium sp. GC_Met_3. Next base: position 503,092 of record NZ_JALNUL010000001.1, on the reverse strand, counting down.
CAGACAGCCCACGGCGGCGGACGGCGCGCAGGGATCGTTCCGGAACCAGTCGCATTCAGCGGTGTCCTCAAAATCTCGATCGGGCGGAGAACCGACGCGGCGGTCCCCCCTCCACCCGCATCCGGCATATCGGTCGCGCCGGGCGCTAGGCAAGCGCCCGCGGTTCGACGGAGTGCCACGCGGCGCCGGCCCGCCGGAGTGTGGCCTCACGGCCGCAGCGCCGGGTCGGCGCCTCCGCGAAGGCGCACATAAGAAAGGGCCCCACCCGGGTTCGGGCAGGGCCGCAAGTCGAAGGGAGGAAACGCCCGCCATGGGCAGATGACCCATCGCAAGTCGCGGGCCAACCGGTCTAAGGATTTCGTTACCGGTCAATCCGGCGGAAAGAGTCCGTTAACCACCCCGTGATGGATTGCCGTCGTAGCCCTTGCCGACGCCCTCAGAGGGCCCGGGCCGGACGCTCGGACCGCCGACAGGAGCCGGAGACCATGACGCCTTTCAAACCGCTGGAGACCGCCGACCGCCCGAGCATCCGGTTCGGCGCGATAAGCGAACCCACCCCGGCCGCGCACACCCTCGTGATTCCCTTCCCCGGGCCCGAGGCACGACGGGCCCGCCGGATCCCGCGCTCGGGTGAGCCCCGGGGCGAGATCCTGCTGTTCCTCGGCGTGCGCTACGAGCGCCTCGCGTCCTGACGGTATCCGGGGGATGCCAGAGCCGCGCCGCGACGTGCCCGCGCCAACCCGCCTCTTGCCCGCCTGCGTGGCGCTGGCGCTGCTCGCCGCCTGCACGCAGAGCGGTGATTTCGGCCGGCCGCGAACGGGCGTCTGGAACGGGCTGATCGATACCACCGGCAGCTTCAGCACCCACGACCGCGGGCGGCTCCTGCTCGATTCGGGGCTGACCGACGACGAGCAGGCCCTGCGTGATCGCGCATGGCGGTTCGTGCAGCCCGCCAGCACCTTCGCGGCCTTCCAGGATCTGCTCCTGGGCCTCGCCAGCGCCCACGCGATGCCGCCGACCTGGCGGTACGACGAGATCGGCGCCTACTACGACGCCCTGACCGCCGAGCCCTCGCGCTCGCCGGTCTCCCGCTATCGGCAGCTCGGCGACGACGCGACTGCGGATGCCCGGCTGATTCCGCTCTTCACGGCGCTGGCCGCCCGGGTGATCGACGCGGATGCCGCGCGCCTGCGCAGCCTGCCCTTCGCCAAGACCCTCGAGGTCGCCGACGTGCAGGACGCGGCCCGGCGCGTCGCCGAGAATCGCTGCGTGATCGCCTGGGTGCGGATCGAGGCCGGCCTGCGGCTGGCCCGCTACCGCTTCGCCCTGGAACACCTGTTCGCCGCGGCCCCGGCGCCCGAATCGGTCCCGGCCGAACGGTCCATCATGATGCTGGCGGCCAGACGCAACCTCCTGGACCCGCTCCTGCCGGCGGATGCCGCCGCACGATGCGGGCTCGAGGCCGTGCCGCTGCCGGTGGCGCAGGCCGCGCCACTCGTCGTCAAGTATTGAGGGCCGGCCGGAGCCGGCACGGTCGGGGACGGCCAACGACGACGGACATCCGGATCCGCGGCAGCGCACGACCTTGCAGCGCTCGACCCCGGTTACGGGAATAGACGATCGGCTTGCCGAGTCCGGGGATCAGGGCGCACGACGGCAGGGCAACGCATCCATGGCAGCGCAGGACATCGTCGGGGCGGGTGCTTCGGGGCGTGCCGGATGACGCCGCTCGCCCGTGCACGCTTCAGCCAGCTCATCCTCCCGCGGCTCGACGAAGGCTACCGGCTCGCGCGCTGGCTGACCGGCGACGCGACAGACGCCGAGGACGTGATGCAGGAGGCGTGTCTCCGGGCCTACCGGGCGATCGAGACCTTCGCCGAGGGCAACGCGCGCGCGTGGTTCCTGACCATCGTCCGCAACACCGGATATTCCTGGCTGCAGCGGCACCGCCCCCGCACGGTGATCTTTGCCGACGACCTGGATCCGGTCGCCCGCGCCGAGCTGGACGCGGGCGGCCCCTCGATTCAGGCCCCGGAGACGCCCGAGGCGGCCCTCATCGCGCACGACGACGCGCGGCATCTCACCCGGGCGATCGCAACGCTGCCGGTCCCTTTCCGAGAGGCGCTGGTGCTGCGCGAGTACCACGGCCTCGGCTACCGGGAGATCGCCGAGGTGACGGGGGTGCCGGTCGGAACCGTGATGTCCCGCCTCGGACGCGCCCGGCAGAGGCTGCTCGAACAGTTCCCGCGAGACCAACGATGACCGGCGACGACGAGACGCTCCTCCTCCTCAGCGCCTATTGCGACGGCGAGCTGTCGCCCGGCGAGGTGCTCGCCATGGAGCGCCGGCTCGCGGCGGAGCCTGAATTGCGGGCGACGGCCGACCGGCTCCGTGACCTCTCGGCCAGCCTGCGCGGAACGCTGCCGGGCGCGCCAGCGCCGGAATCGCTGCGTGGACGCGTGGTGCAGACAATCGGCTTCGTCGACGCCGCCCCTGGCCGCAACGGGTCCGGGTCCTGGCGCGCGCTTGCCGCGACGCTGGTGTTCGGCATCGCCGTCGGCGCGGCGATCGGCGGGGGCGCCGTCTACCGCGACCAACAGGGAGCCGCGCCGACGACGAGCGAGGCCGTGCTCGCCAGCCACCTGAGAGGGCTCGCCGCGCCGCAGCCGTTCGACATCGCCTCCTCCGATGGGCACGTCGTCAAACCCTGGTTCAACGGGCGCACACTCCTCGCGCCGGATGCACCCGATCTGGCGGACCAGGGTTTTCCGCTCATCGGCGGGCGGATCGACATCGTCGCAGGCAAACCCGTCCCGACCCTCGTCTATCGCCACGACCGCCACGTCATCAGCGTCACCGTCGTCCCGGCCACCGCCGGCCCGCCGGAGGGTGAGGAGCGCCGGGACGGGTCCACGATCCTGAGGTGGAACGCCGGCGACCTGACCTACTGGGTGGTGTCCGATCTCAACGCACGCGCCCTGCGCAGCTTTATCGACCTGTTCCAGTCGCGGACCACGCGGCAGGGATGAGCGATCCTGCGCGCGCCTGGGAATAAGTCCGCGGCTCGCCGGGTTTCCGATGATGTCGTTCTATGCAGACATCGAGGGGCCGCGCGTGATCGCCATCGCAGATCGCTTCCCGCAGGGGACGGACAGAAGTTGGGCGGGCGGGTCCGATACAGTGCACGAACCGGGCAACGGCGCGGCGTTTCGCAGTCGGGGCGTCGCCAAAGCCGAACACGCCTGCGCCGGCCCGACACTCGTGGACATGGCGCTCGGCATCCTGGTCAACAATTTCGAACAGGGGGTGGCGGTGACCGACCCGTCCGCGCGGGTCCATTTCCTGAATCGCGCCGGGCACGCCCTGGTCCGCGCCGGGCTTCTGCGTCTCGAAGGCGGCCATCTGCGCGGCCCGTCACCCAGCGCAGGCGTCACCCTTCGCAGCGTCATCGCGGGGTGTGCTGCCGACGGCGGGAGATCGGCCCGCCTCGTGAGCGAGCACGGCGTGCTCCTCGTCGCCGCGTGCGCGATCCCCGCGCCGGTCGGCTCGATCGCCACGTCGACCGTGCTCCTGCGCTTCACCGATCCGGCATCGGTTCGGCCGCCGGACACGTCTGTCCTGCAGAGCCAGTTCGGCTTGACGCCCGCCGAGGCAGCTCTGGCTGCCGATGTCCTGGCCGGGCACGACCTGGCCGCGAGCGCGGTGCGCCGGGGCATTAAACCGAACACGGCGAAGGTCCACCTCCGGCACATCTTCGAGAAGACCGGCGCGCGCCGACAGGCGGAGCTGATGCGCCTGCTCCTGCTCTGCCCGCAACCGATCGCCGTCAGGCCAGACCTGTCGCCTGAGTGACTTGAATAGTGTCGGCCCTTAATTCGAATGGGTGATGTTTATATCAACCAGAACACTAATAATCATCAGGGTCATCAACTGACCAAACGGCACGTCTTTGCTCGCATGGAGTATAGACCATGATCTTTTCGTACCTGACATCCGCTCGAAAAGCGCGCACGGCGGCGCGCAACTATCGGATCCTGTCGGCGCTCGACGACGCCATGCTCGGTGACATCGGCCTGGATCGGCAAACGCTGCGCATGTTCTGCGACAACGGATGCACGTTCACGGCCATATCCGCGGCTCAAACCGGCAGAGCCTCGGCGGGTCTGTCGCCTCTCACGCTCCAGCCCATTTTGGGCTGAAACACAGCCTGCAACGGGGTGCCGGCGGCGCTCCGCTACCGCCCCGCACCCTTGCCGGACGAGTCCTTGCCCGCCGACGCATCGTCCGTCGCTGTATCGGTGGTGCAGGAAACAGCCTGGATCGCGGCGTTCGCGGCCGGGCGCTGGCTCGGCAGGCCGGCGATCACCCGCACCACCACAAAGCCACGCGTATCCGGCGCGACGATCCGTACGTCGCGGCTCGGATCGTTCTCGTCGTCGTCGGCCAGCGCCTCGTCGTACTGAGCACGGGTGAGGATCACGAGGTCGAGGGCGCCGCGCACCGCCGCCTGATCGGTCACCGCGTAGAAGGCACCGCGCCGCGCATGAGCGGCGAGCGACAGGGACAGCGCCCCGGTCCGCGCCGAGACGCGCATCGGCCCGTCGGCCAGATCGTAGGCACAGACGCCCACCGCCACGGCGGGATCCGAGATCGGCAGCCACGCCTCGGGCGGGGAGGGGTCGTCGCCGGTCGCCACCGTGTAGATCGGCTGCGGATGGTCCAGGTTCTCGCTGGTCCCGGCGCGCGAGACGGCATCCTTCTCCGACAGGACGGGGATGGCCAGCACCGCCGCGACGTGGACGATCCCAGCCAGCACGAGACCGACCAGTGTGGCGTAGACGACGCGCAGGCTCACGATGCGCATCCCAGGCGGGTGATGGCCGGCACCGAGGACCGGTCGAGGGATCCGGCGCTGGCGGCGGCCGGCGTGTCGTAGAGGCGCAGCGCCAGACGCACCGGCCCGCTCGCCCGGGGGCTCGGAAGCCAGTTGCCCGGCTGGACGTCGGGCGCGAGCACCACCGCGAACCGGCCTTCGGCCGATCGGAGGACCTCGGTGGAGGTGAAGCCCTCGCGTAGCGTCGGCCGTCCGGGTTCATGGGCCCCACGGCCGGCCACCGTGATGGTCCAGGCCCGGGCCGGGGGCGTCCCGCCGCCGATCCGATAGGTGCAGGTGGCATCGAGCGCCTGACCGGCATCGTCCGCAGCCGCCGTGAGGAGCAGCCCCTCACCCACCGCGAGGGGGATCTCGCCCCGGCGCGCGTTGACCGCGCGGGTGTAGGGATCGGCATTCGCGGCGCCGGCCCGGGGCCAGGCTGTCCAGGCACCGACCTGCACGCCGCCGAAGGGGTAACCGCCGCTGGTCGCCCAGTCGGCGCTGGCGAGACCGAGTACACCGCCGAGCGCCAAAGCGTAGACGGCGAGCCCGGCCACCGAACTCTTCCGCCACAGGCGCCGGATGAAGCGGATCACGCCGCCGCGCGGGGCCTGCCCGGATGCGACCGCATGGCCGCTGGGTACCGGAATCGCGTCCCTCATGCGCTCACCGGACCTCGACGAAGCCGCCGGTCGCGCGGCTGCCCTCGGCCATCGCCCGCGCCCTGTCGAGGGGACCGGACGAGGCGCGGTCGTCGGGCTTGCGGGCGCCCTTCTGGGCGTCGCCTGCGCCGGCGGGCACACGCTCGACCGTGCGGAACAGCCCGTTCAGGCCATTGATCACCTCGAAGGAGCGGCGCGAGAGCTTGCCATAGGCGCTGGCATTGGGATCGATCGGCGCGGTCGGCCCGCCGGAGGCCTGCTGCTGGGCGGCCCGGGGGCTTTCCTTCAGGCCGGGCAGGGGCTTGATCTCGATGCCCTGGTGGGCCGGCTCCATCACGTCGTGCCAGGTCTGGGCCGGGAGCGAGCCGCCGGTCAGCTTGTTGGTCGAAGTGTGGTCGTCGTTGCCGAACCAGACGGCGCCGACATAATTGCCCGTGTAGCCAACGAACCACGCGTCCCGGTAGGCGTTCGTGGTGCCGGACTTGCCGGCGACCTTCACGCCCTCGAGCTGGGCCCGCTTGCCGGTGCCCTCCTCGACCACCTTGTTGAGCATGAAGTTCATGTCGGCCACGACCTGGGGCGCGAGCACCCGCTCCGGTGCCTCGTCGGCGTGGCGGTAGATCACCTCACCGGAGGAGTTCTTCACCTCCATGGCGGCGTAGGGTTTGGCGCGGAAGCCGCCATTGGCGAACACCGCATAGCCCGCGGCTTGGTCGATCACCGTCACCTCGTCCGAGCCGATCGGCATCGAGACCGTATCGATCAGGTTCGAGGTGATGCCCATCTTGTGGGCGAGGTCGATGATCTTGGTGCGGCCGGCCTTGGCGGCCTTGGCCTCGTGGGTGATGCCCATCCCCTTGCCGAGCGCGATCGAGATCTTGATCGGGATCGTGTTGATCGACTTCGCCACCGCGAGCCACATCGGCACGCGGCCGGCATAAGAGCGGCCGTAATTCTGCGGGCACCAGTTGCCGATGCAGACCGGGCTGTCGACCACCACCGTTTCGGGCTTGAACAGACCCGAATTGAGCGCGGCCGAGTAGACGTAGGGCTTGAACGACGAGCCGGGCTGGCGCAGCGCGTCGGTGGCGCGGTTGAACTGGCTCTCGCCGTAATCGGCGCCGCCCACCATGGCGCGCAGTGCCCCGTCGGGGTCGAGGATCACCATGGCGGCCTCGTCGACATCCATGGCGTCGCCGGACTTGCGCAGCGTGTCGGCCACCACCTCGTCGGCCCGCTTCTGGATCGCGAGATCGAGCGGTGTCTTCACGGTCAGCACGCGGTCGTTGCGCAGCTTGCCGGCGTCGGCCATGCCCTTGATCTCGCCGAAGGCCCAGTCGAGGTAGTAGTCGGCGGTGATGTCGCGGGTTCGGGTGACCGGCGTCGCCGGGTTGCGCAAAGCCGTCTGGATCTGGCCCTCGGTGACGAAGCCCGCCTCCACCATGTTGTGCAGCACGTCCGCCGCCCGGGCGCGGGCCGCCGGCAGGTTGACGTGCGGCGCGTACTTGGTCGGCGCCTTGAACAGGCCCGCCAGCATGGCAGCTTCCGCGAGGCTGATATCCTTGAGCGGCTTGCCGAAATAGTAATCCGCCGCCGCCACGGCGCCGAAGGTGCCGCCGCCCATATAGGCGCGGTCGAGATAGAGTTTCAGAATCTCGTTCTTGGTGAGGTGGCTCTCCAGCCAGAGCGCCAGGAAGGCCTCGTTGATCTTGCGCTCCAGGGACCGCTCGTTGGTGAGGAACAGATTCTTGGCGAGCTGCTGGGTGATCGACGAGCCGCCCTGCGTGCCGCTGCCGCCCTTCGAGTTGTTCACCAGCGCCCGCAGGGTGCCGATCGGATCGATGCCCCAGTGCTCGTAGAAGCGCCGGTCCTCGGTCGAGACCAGCGCCTTGATCATGATGTCGGGAAACTCGTCGAGCTTGAGCGAGTCGTCATGCTTGATGCCGCGCCGTCCGACCTCGGTGCCGTAGCGGTCGAGGAAGGTGACCGCGAGATCCTGCTGCTTCAGCCAATTCTCGCTGGTGAGCTGGAAGGCGGGTTGCGCGAAGGCCAGCATCAGCACGGCGCCCCCGGTGCCGATGGTGACGCCCTCGCTGGTGAGATCGAGCACGGCGCGCTTCCAGCCGCGCACGGCGAAGCGGCCCATGACGCGCCGGAAGCGCTCATAGGCTTCGCCGGTCGAGCGGCCGCTGTCGTACAGGCTGGCGTTGACCCAGGCGTCGAAGGCGAGGGCGGCCCGTTCCAGGCGAACCTTGATCTCGGTGAGCGTCGGCAGGCGCACGATGTCGAACCCGGCTTGTCGAGCGCCTCTGCGGCGGGGCGTGGAGCGTCTGCACCGCAGACATGGGAGCTGCGGCCGGGCCACCGCACGGCATCCTCCTCCATAGCAGGATCCGGAACCGCGGGCGAGGCTCTGCGCAGTCTCGCGAATCGCCGCGGACGCGCTTGGGCATAACGCGCGGGGACGCGACCCGGTCGCGGGATCGCGGCTACGCTTGCTCCGCCGCCCCGGCTCGGGCAGAGAGACGCCCTTCCGATCGAGAGACCACATCGATGCCCAAGCCCGAGGCGGTGCGCCACGGGGCGGCCGAGCCGTTCTGGCGCACCAAGACGCTCGAAGCCATGACCCCCGCCGAGTGGGAAAGCCTGTGCGACGGCTGCGGCCGTTGCTGCCTGCTGAAGCTCGAGGATGAGGACACGGGCGAGGTCCACCACACCGATATCGGCTGCACGCTGCTCGACGGTCTGACCTGCCGGTGCCGCGACTATGTCCGCCGCCAGAAGCGGGTGCCCGATTGCGTCCGGCTGACGCCCGAGGCGGTGCGGGCCATCGCCTGGCTGCCGCAGACCTGTGCCTACCGCCTCTTGCGGGACGGCGAGCCGCTCTATCCCTGGCACCCGCTGATCTCGGGTCGGGCCGCGAGCGTCCACGAGGCCGGCATCTCGGTGCGCGGCCGGCTCTCCGGCAACGAGGAGGAGTTTGCGGACGAGGAATACCCGGACCGGATCGTGGACTGGCCGGCACTCGATCCGCAGGCCGGCTGAAGGCGGCCATCCTCGCGCGCGCAGCGACAAGTCCGGGTTTCGAAAGGTCGAGACCTTTCGCGGGTCCCGGGTAGAGCCCTCGAGTCCGTCAGGGCTTTGCCCTGACAACCCACCAAAGGGCTCAAGCCCTTTGGAAACCCGAGACCCCGGATCAGACCGGCTCCGCGCGCGATGACGGGGCCAGCAGCCGTCCCCCGGCCAGACCGTTCACCGCGATCACGATGGCGACCGCCGCCGCATGCATCAGGAGATCCGTCGCGGTGGCGTCATGCGGGTGGACCGGCATCAGCAGAGCCGCCGCAGCCGCCGACACCGCGAGGCCGCCGAGCGCCGCCGTCAGGTTCGGCCGCAGCGGGCAGGCGCGGCGCAGCATCATCACGATCAGCACCGACAGCGGCACCGAGGCGCAGATCAGGAAGCTGAAGCAGTCCGTCACCGTATGGGCACCCGGGAGGTCGGTCCCGGGGGCGATCCACTCCCGCAGGCAGCCCAACCCGCTGGCGCCGATCCAGAGGGCGAGGGGCGGCAGCGGCAGCAGCGCCCACCGGCCCGAGCGGCCCGGAACGCTCGTGGCGAAGGCCGCGTAGGCCGCCGTGATCGCGGTGAGCACGGCGCCGATCGCCGCCAGGGCGAGATCCGGCACGTGCATGCGCAGCATGAAGCCCGTCATGCCGGCCTCGGCCACCAGCAGCAGCCCGGCCAGAAGCGCCGCGCCGAGCCACACAGCCGTGCGGATCCCCGGCGCCGGCAGCGGCCGGACCGGCTCCAGCCCGCCGGCCAGTGCCTCGACGAGCCGATCGTGACGGGTGGTTTCGCAGCCGGCACGCTCAGCCATCACTCCGCCTCCCGCGTCAGGCTGGTCCGGAGCGCTTTCAGCGCCCGATGCAGATTGACCTTCAGTGCGCCCTTGCTGCGGCCGGTGAGCGCCGCGGCCTCGTCGAGCGACAGCTCGCGCAGGCCGAGCTGCTCGACCGCCTGCCGCTGCCCATCGGGCAGGGAAGCCACCGCGCGGGCGAGCGCTGCGGCACGGTCCCGCGCCTCGAGGCTCTGGCCAGGCGCCGGGCCGGGATCGACCTCGGCCTCGTAGGCGAGGGGATCGTTGACCTCCCGGGGGCGGCGGCCCGACCGGCGCAACCGATCGATCGCCCGCCGCTGCGTGATGGCCCGCAGCCAGGGCATGAACGGCCGGTCGGGATCGTAGCTCGCCCGCGCCCGATGGACGGTCATCAACGTGTCCTGCACGACGTCGTCCACCGCCTCGCCGCGCACGCCCTGCGACCGGGCGATCGCCGAGACGACCGGTAGACAGGCCTTCAGCAGCGCGCGATAGGCAGCGGCATCGCCGCGTTGCGCCGACGCCATCAGACCCGCGAGTTCCTCTTCGAGCACCATCCGGGCCCCGCCGCCGTTCCGCCCCCCGGCTCGGGCCGCATCTTGCCCGGCCTCGGAGCCCGGCGCCAGCGACCAGCCGCACGTTGCGAACCCGGCCTGCACGGCGAGGATCATCGCAGCGCCTCCCGCTGCACCCCATCCTGATCGAGGCGGGCGGCAGCGAGGATGCGCCCGTCCTCCGCCTGAAGCAGAACGGCCGCCGCCTCACCCTCCGGACGCGCCGCCGCGAAGGTCGCAGCGCCCCCGGACCAGCGGCCGAGATCGCGGATCGCGCGGACGACGTTGGCCTGCTCCAGGGTGCGCCCGGCATTCTCGCCGCGCAGTACCCTCGTGGTGTGGCTCGGATCGTACCCGACCAGCACCACCTGCGCGGCGCCGTTCCCGGTGCCGACCCGTACGACGAGTTGATCGCCTTCGCGGGTCAGAGCCAGCGGGATGCCGGGTCCGGCCGCCCGGGCCCGCGCGATGGCGCCGCGCACAGCCGCCTCGTCGGATCCGACGAGGCCGACCGTTCCGTCGATCACGGCCTGCGGCGTGTAGGTGGGCCCGCCGAGCCGGGCCGCATAGGCCTCCTGCCGCGCGGTCGCGGCCGGCAGCGCGTAGGGATCGCGCCAATTCAGATGGTTCCAGTAGGTGACGTGGAACGCGAGCGGCAAGATTTCGGCGCCTTCATGCGCGAGGCGCCCGATCAGCGCCTCCGCGGGCGGACAGGAGGAGCAGCTCTGCGACGTGAAGAGCTCGACGACGACTGGGCGTTCCGTGGCCGCGGCCGGGCCGAGGGCGGCACCGAGGAGGGCGAGGGCGATCGAGACGACAGGGCGCATGGACGAGATTCCTGCGCGCCGGTGGATCGATCCGGCGCACCTTTCTCTTCGCCCTGCGGCGGCGGCGGTTACGCGGGGTCCGACCCGTCGAGTTCGAACGCGTCCACGTCGCGCAGCAGCGCCACGAAGGCTTCAGCCCCATGCGCCAGGGCCGCGCGCCCGGCCTCCGCGGTGCCGAGGCGCGCGTCGCCGATGGCGCCGGACGGGTGAAGGTCGCCCGCCTTCCAGGCGAAGGCCGCGGGCCGGCCGGCGCGCAGATGGGTGAAATCGCGGACCATCGCAAGCGTCCGCGGCGGGAAATCGGCGATCCGGTCGGTCCGCACGAGGTCCGGCCGCAGCGCCAGCATCAGCGCGGTCTCGACGCCGCCGGCATGGATGCCGTGGGTGATCTCGCCGGCCGGAAACAGACCCTCCGGATAGCCGAACCGCGCCCAGGCGGTCGTCACCGCCACCATCCCGTGCCGCGCGCGCAGCTCGGCCGCCGCGAGATCAATGATCGCGCTGTTGCCGCCGTGGCTCGAAACCATCACGAGCTTGCGACAGCCGGCCCGGTGGAGGGCGGTGCCGATCCCCGTCCAGGCGGCCAGCGCCGTCCCGGTGTCCAGCGAGAGCGTGCCCGGGAAATCATCGTGTTCGTCGGACTTGCCGATCGCCTGCACGGGCAGGATCAGTACGTCGAGATCAGCCGGCGCGCGCGCGCACACGCCAGCGAGGTAGCCCTCCGCGACGATCGTATCGGTCGCGAGCGGCAGATGCGGGCCATGCTGCTCGATGGCGGCCACCGGCAGCACCGCAATGGCGCGCCGCATGTCGCGGCTCGCCAGTTCATCCGTAGTGAAGTCGGACCAGAACCGCGCCGCCATGCCTGCCGGGACCTCCCCCTGCGCCGGGCGGCGACAGGTCGCCAGGCCCCTCTAACCGGCGCAGGGCCGGCGAGTCGACAGGCGCCGAGCGAATCGACTCAGCCGAACAGCGCGTCGATATCGTCCTGGGACGGCACGGCTCCGTCTGCCTGGGGGCCGTTGAGCATCAGATCCTCGGCCCGGGCCCGGCGGGTACGCTCGGTCGGGTCCGTGGAGGCAGTGTCGCGCGCCTTCACGGCGCCTACGAACCGAGCCAGGCGCTGCTCGAACAGCCGCAGCGATTCGACCACTTTGGCGATCCGCTGCCCGGTGATGTCCTGGAACGCGCAGGCCTCGAAGATCGTGTTGATGCGCTCTTCGACCGCTGCGCGGTAGCCCGGCCCGTCGGGCAGACCGAGCATGGCTTCGGCGGCTTCCATGATCGTGTTGGTGGCGCCGGCCGTCGCCGCGACGACGCTGCCGAGCTCCTCATGCGCCATGGGGATCCGGTCGCGACTCATCTCGTTCGCGCGGAGGGCCCCGATCTCCTCGCGGAGATGGGAGATGTACTCGGCAATCTCGCTCAACTCGGCGATGACGGCCTGCGGTTCCCGGAACCGCACTTCGGACTGCCGGGGGGCGGCTAACGACATGCTGTTCTCCTGAGATCGGCCACCGTCCGGACCATCCGCGCCGTGTGCGGGCGACTTCCGAAGGATCGGGGAGCCGGGCGGACGGCGCGGGGCGCGTGTCATCGATCTCAATCAGCTGCCGCAGACGGCTTCGATCTTCGATTTCAGGGTAGCGGCGTTGAACGGCTTGACGATGTAGTTGTTCACGCCGGCCTTCTTGGCGGCGATGACGTTCTCGGTCTTCGATTCGGCGGTCACCATGATGAACGGTGTCGTGCGAAGATTTTCGTCAGCGCGCACATGCCGGAGCAGCTCGTACCCCGTCATCGGCTCCATGTTCCAGTCCGAGATCACAAGGCCGTACTTGCGGTCCTTGAGACGGGCCAGTGCTTCGGTGCCGTCAGAAGCGTCATCAACCTCTTCAAAGCCGAGCTGCTTCAGAAGATTTCGAATAATGCGAACCATCGTCTGATAATCGTCGACAACGAGGATCGGCATGCTCAAGTCGAGAGCCATCGAACCACTACTCCGTAATTGCCCGGCGGGAGGCCGCGGCGGCTCCCGGAAAGATTAACGCTTCGCTATGGCTGCAATTTAGCTGCGCCGCACGTGATTTTAAATAGGGCCTGCGCATTGCGAAGCCGTTAATTGCAGCCGGCGGCGCATGGGATGCCAAAGTGTTGCACCGCGGCATCCGCCCCTCGCTTGACCCTCCGGGCACCTTTCGGCAGGGTCCGGTCGCGTCGGCCCCCATGCGGGCATGGCCTGCGATCCGAACCCGACCTTTCGCGTATCCGACCCCGACACAATGGCCTCAGGCGACGAGACGGCGGCGCGGTCCTTCACCATCGGCCGTCCTGACACGCCGGTTCCGCCGGACCTTGCGGGGGCCGTGGCAGCGATCGGCAATTTCGACGGCATCCATCTCGGCCATCGCGTCCTCGTGGAGAGCGTGCGGGCGGTGGCTCGGGACGCCGGCCGGCCGGCCGTCGTGCTGACCTTCGAGCCGCACCCGCGGGCCTATTTCACCCCCGACGCGCCGATGTTCCGCCTCACCAGCCTCGCCGCCAAGGAGGTCGTGTTCGCGCGCCTGGGGCTCGATGGGCTGATCGTGCGCCGGTTCGACGGGGCGCTCGCCGCCACGGGCGCGCGCGCCTTCGTGATCGACTTCCTGAAGGACTCGCTCGGCCTGTCCGGCGTGGTGGTCGGTCACGATTTTCATTTCGGCCGTGGCCGTGAGGGCACACCTGCGGTCCTGGCTGATCTGTGCCGGGAGGCGGGCCTGAGCTGCCGCATCGTGGCGCCGGTCGCCCTCAGCGACGAGGCAGACCCGGTCTCGTCGAGTGCGATCCGCGCGGCGCTCGCCGCGGGGGACGTCGCCCGGGCCAACGCCCTGCTGGGCTACCGCTGGTTCGTGCTGGGCCCCGTCCGCCACGGCGACAAGCGCGGCCGGCAGCTCGGCTTTCCCACCGCCAACGTGATGGTGCCCGATTGCGGTCTTGCGCACGGGATCTACGCGGTGCGGGTGCGCCTCGCATCGGGCCGGTTCCGCGATGGTGTAGCCAGCTACGGCCGCCGCCCGACCTTCGACGATGGGGCGCCGCTCCTCGAGTCCTACCTGTTCGATTTCTCCGGCGATCTTTACGGTCAGGAGATCGCCGTGGAGTTCGTGGGCTATATCCGCGGCGAGGAGCGGTTCGCCAGCGCCGAGGCGCTGGTCGAACGGATGCACATCGACGCCGACGCGGCGCGGTCCCTGCTGGCGCACGATGCAACCCGGTCGATGCTGGACTGAGGTCCCGGGGGGATCGCCGGCCGCGCTGATCGTGTAGAAGGGCGGCATCAAGCAGGAGGCGGACGTGCTGGGTCGTTACGAGCGCGCGAACAACGGCGAAGCGGTGGTCGAGTACGGCGACGGCACCATGCGGGTGGTCAAGCCCGGCAGCTTCGTGCGCTGCGCGGTGACCGGCGAGCCGATCCCCCTCGATGGGCTGCGCTACTGGAGCGCGCTGCGCCAGGAGGCCTATTCCTCCCCCGAGGCGATCCGGAAGCGGCTGAAGGAGACCGGCCGGCCCTGATCGTCAGGGAGCGGCATCGAGCACCTGTCGCAGCTGGCGGCGTACGGCGTCCGGATCATCGAACACGAGGTGCACGCGCAGCACCCGCACCTGGGCCACGAAGGACGCGGGCAGGCGCACGGCGTCCTTCTCGGTCGTGACAAGCTCGGCATGGAGTCGCCGCGCCGCCTCGACCAGGGCGGCCAGTTCGCCGTCCCGATAGGCATGGTGATCCGGGAAGGCGCGCTGCGCGGCGAGCGTGGCCCCTGCCTCAACCAGGGTGGCAAAGAATTTTTCCGGGCGCCCGATGCCCGCGAAGGCGAGGCAGCGTCGGCCGACCCAATCGTCCGTCTCCCGGACGAGGCGTGCGCGGTGGACCGGAACGCCCCGGCCCGCGGCGGCCCGGGCGATGGCGTCGCCCGGCGCCCCTTCACCGATGACGATCAAGCCGCCGACATGGGGCCATTGCCGGGCGAGCAGCGCCCGCAGTGGCCCCGCCGGAACGGGCAGGCCGTTGCCCACGCCGACGGGTGCATCGACGACCACGAGGCTGAGATCCTTCACGAGCGACGGGTTCTGCAGCCCGTCATCCATCACGATGGCGTCGGCACCCAGTCTCCGACACAGGGCGGCTCCTCCCGGCCGATCGCGCGCGACGATCGTCGGCGCCTGACGGGCGAGCAGCAACGGCTCGTCGCCGACCTCCACGGCGCTGTGCCGGCGCGGATCGACCTGCACCGGACCGGCCGTCCGGCCGCCATAGCCGCGGGACAGGAAGGTGGGTGTACGCCCGAGTTCGGCAAGCAGACCCGCGACGGTGAGCGCGGCGGGCGTCTTCCCCGCCCCACCGAGGGTGAAGTTGCCTAGGCACAGAACCGGACAGCCCGCCCGCACGCCCGTCCGGTCCATGCGCCGGGCGACCAGCGCCCCGTAGGCTGCCCCCGCGGGTGCCAGGACGCGCGCCAACGGATGGTCCGGTCCGGAAGCCCAGAATCCCGGAGGCCGCATCAGGCCCGCGCGAGCGGGCGCACGCGACCGCCCCGGTCGAGGCGTTGCAACTTCATCTGCGCGACGAACGGGTCGAGTACCGCGAGCGTGCGGGCCACAGCCCCCTCAAAGGGCTGAAGGGCCCGCTGTCCCGCCTGCGTCATGGTGGCGAGCCGAGCCTGATTCCCGAGGAGCTCGCCCGCGACCGCGGCCAGTTCGACGCCGTCCTGTACCGCTACGGCCCCGCCGGCTCGATCGAGCGCTTGGTAGACTGTGCCGAAATTCTCGACATGCGGTCCATGCAGCACCGCCGTGCCGAGGCGCACCGGCTCGATCGGGTTCTGGCCGCCCCGGCTCACCAGCGAGCCGCCGAGGAACCCCAGGGGAGCGAGGCGGTAGAACAAGCCCAACTCGCCGATCGTGTCGGCGACATAGACGTCCACGGACGGGTGGGGGCGCCCTCCGGCGGAGCGCCGGGCGCTCCGCAGGCCCAGGGCTGATGCACACTCGACGACCTCCGCGCCCCGGGACGGATGCCGCGGGGCAATGAGCGTGAGCAGCTGTGGGAAGCGCTCCTTCAACAGGGCGTGTGCGTACGCAATGGTGGAATCCTCACCCGTATGCGTGCTGGCCGCGATCCAGATCGGCCGTCCGGCCACCATGGACCCCAGATACGCGAGTTGCTGCGGATCGGCCGGGGGCACCGAGGCGTCGAATTTCAGGTTGCCGGAGATGCTCACGCGCGGCGCGCCGAGCTGGGCGAAGCGGGCCGCATCGTCCTGGGTCTGGCTGAGGCAGATCGCGATCCGCGACAGGAGTGCCTTGGCGGTGCGCGGGCAACGCTCCCAGCCGCGGAACGAGCGTTCCGACATGCGGCCGTTGACCAGGATCAGCGGAATCTCGCGCTCGTCGAGCGCCAGGATCATGTTGGGCCAGATCTCCGATTCAGCGACGACCGCGAGGTTCGGCTGCCAGTGATCGAGGAAGCGCGCCATCCAGCGCGGGGCATCGAGGGGCATGTACTGATGGACGGCGCCGACCGGCAGGCGGGCGCCGATCAGGTCGGCGGCCGCGCGGGTGCCCGTGGTCACCAGAACCGAGAACCCGCGGGCGATCATGCCCTCCACGAGACCGATCAGCGACAGGGCCTCGCCGACGCTGGCGCCGTGCATCCACGCCAGGGGACCGACCGGGCGGGCCCGCCCGGGCGAGCCGCGCCGCTCGGGGAGCCGCAGCGGATCCTCCTTGCCGCGCTGCGCCCGCCACGCGAGGAGCCCGGACAGGGCCGGCTCGCCGACCCACAGGCCGGCCCGGTAAGCCTGCAGCGGCAGGGTCACGGAGGGACGCCTCATGCGGCGTCTCCCACGGGTGCGGCGGCCTCGACCGTGGGCGCATCGCGGTAGAGCGCCGCCCGGTCGGCGCGCCCGACCAGCGCGTAGGCGCGGGCATGGACCCGGTTCATCTCGGCCTCGACGAAGCGCCGGAGCGTTTCGAAGGCTTCGCCCGCGCTGTCGCGCGGCACATAGATCGGATCGCCCAGCACGATCGCGCCGCGCCCGAACGGCAGGCCTAGACAGGCGCGGTCCCAGGACTTGAAGCGGAGATGCCGGCTCGTCACGACGGCGGCCGGGATGATGGGTCGCCCCGAGAGGCGGGCCAGGGTCAGGATGCCGGCGTCGCACCGGCGCGAGACCTTCGGCACGTCCGCGCTGAACGCCACGGACTCACCGTCCTTGAGCGCCCGCAGCATGGCCCGCAGCCCTTCGGCACCGCCCTTGGCGCGTACGTCCGCGGCCCGATTCCGGCCGCGGGCGCCCGAGGCCCGCATCACCCGGACGCCGAGCCGCTCCAGCGCGATGGTGTTGATGTTGCCGTCCGTGTTTCGCGAGATGATCGTGGCAACCCTGTCGTGGGACCGGCGCATCAGGGGCATCATGATGTGCTGGCCGTGCCACATGCCGGCGATCATCGGCGTGTGCGCGTCGATCCAGGCATTGGCCTGCCCGGCCGGCACGCCGCCGGCCTGGACCACGAAAGGGTTGGTCCGCTGCACCAGCCGCAGGTACGCCGCCGCGAAGCGGCCGAGCAGACGCTGTACGCCGGGCTGACGAAGGAAACGCTTGCCGAGGCTCATGTCACGCCTGGGATGGCCGGACCGCCACCCTATCAGTTCCGGATCGAAATCGATCGCGCATGCTCTAGCCCCCGCGCATGAGACGAAACAATCGGCCCGGATCACAACCTGCGCGCGAAGCGCCGGTAAGCTGCTGCCCCCGGGGTGACGCGGATGCTCCCGCGGCACGGCGAAAACACGGCGGGTCCGCTTGTTTAGATTTATTCCAGACTATAGATTGGAATTGATCTAGAAAGGGAGAGCCACTATGGCCGCCGTCCTCGAGAGCTCCGCGGCGTTGGCTGGAGAAGCCCGCCGCGCCTTCGTCCTGCGTTACGTGCAACCCGGTCTCGCCGGCCTGATCGATGGTTCGGTCTCGACGCTGGCGCCGATCTTTGCGGCGGCCTTCGCCACGGGTCACAACCACGCGACCTTCCTGGTGGGCCTCGCGGCCTCGGTCGGGGCAGGGATCAGCATGGGCTTCACCGAGGCCCTGTCGGACGACGGTAGCATCACCGGCCGCGGCGACCCCTGGATCCGCGGCCTCGTCTGCGGCGCGATGACGACGCTCGGCGGTCTGGGCCACACGCTGCCCTACGCGATCCCCGACACCCTGCCGGCCGGGTGGCCGAACCCCTTCTGGCTTGCCACGGGCCTCGCGGTCCTGGTCGTAATCGTGGAGCTCGTTGCGATCGCGGCGATTCGCACCCGCTACATGGCCACGCCGTTCCCGCGCGCAGCCCTGCAGGTCATGCTCGGCGGCGCCCTGGTTCTGGCCGTCGGAATGCTCATTGGCAGCGCGTGACGGGAGGTGCTTGACGGCGGCGCCCGCGCCCGCGATGCGGGGCCCGCTCCTCGGCCGCTCCCGGGCCGTCCCGCGCGGGATTACCGGCGTTGACCTTCCGCCTCGTCCACCTCAGCGATCCGCATGTCGGCCCCCTGGGCCGGGTGCGTCTGCATCAGCTCATCGGCAAGCGGGCCACCGGCTACGCCAATTGGCGGCGCGGCCGGTCGCGCAGTCACGACATGACCGTACTGGAGCGCTTGGTCGCCGATCTGAAAGGGCAGGGCGCCGAGCATGTCGCCTGCACGGGCGACCTGTGCAACATCGGCCTGCCGAGCGAGTGGGCGACGGCGCGCACTTTCCTGGAGGCATTGGGCCCACCGGATGCGGTGAGCTTCGTGCCGGGCAATCACGACGCCTACGTCCGCGGCTCCCTGGAGGGGCTGCTCGAGGCCTGCGGCGCCTACACGGGCGACGATTCCGGATCCGTCGGCCGCTTCCCCTATCTGCGCCGGCGCGGACCGCTCGCCCTGGTCGGCCTGTCGAGCGCGATCCCGACGAAGCCCTTCGTGGCGACGGGACGCCTGGGCGCACCGCAGCTGGCTGCGGCCGAATCGCTGCTCCGGGCGCTCGCCACCGAGCCGGGCCGTCCATTCCGGGTCGTGATGATCCATCACCCGCCGCAGCCGGGCGGCGCAACGGCGGGCCGCGAATTGCTCGACGCAGCGGCTTTCACGGCAATGATCGGACGCGCGGGTGCGGAGTTGATCCTGCACGGCCACAATCATGTGACCAGCACCGCCCGTATCCCGGGACCCGACGGGCGCGGCGTGCCGGTCGTGGGTGCGTCTTCAGCTTCGGCCCGACCCGACGGGCATGGGGCCGTCGCGGCGCGCCGGGCCTCGTACATCGTATACGAGATCGCCCAGACGGGAGAGCGCTACGCACTCGCGGCCCGGCGCCGCGGACTGGGCGCCGAGGGCACGATGTGCGACCTCGGCCCCATTGATGTGACCTGAGCCGATCAGGCGACGGCTGCGAGCTTCTGCCCTGTCAGGCTGGCCTCGTAGCGCTCGGCCTGGAGCCGTGTCAGACCGCAGATCAGGGCCAATGTGCCGCGATACACGGTGTACGTGCCGTCATGCGTCGGCTTGACGCGAATCACCTCTGCCATGGGTCTCGTCCTGTGTTGGAGGTTACTTGCCGTGGACCGAGGAGATCGTCCCTCCCTCGTGAATGGGTCTGTTGAACGCGCGAACACTGAGCACGTTATCGATCGGACCCATCGTGGCAAGGGTCGGATACGGATGAATGCTTAGGTATTTCCGCTGCAGCGCGGCAAATCCTTGTGCGGACTGGCGATCCCCGGCTGCGCAAAAAAGCGGCGGCTGGCCTGCATATTGAATGCAACGATGCCACCGTGCCCGGCGACGCGAATCAGGGGCGGATTTTGGCCCCTCGGGGCGCGCGAGAGGAATTTCGATGCAGCTTTGGCGTCTGACGGCGACCGACCTGTCGGCTTTGATTCGGACCGGCCAGGTCTCGGCCCGAGAGGTCGCGCAGGCGGCCCTGGACCGGCTCGACACCGTCAACGGCCGGATCAACGCCGTGGTCGAGCATCGCCCGGAGGAGGTGCTGGCGCAGGCGGAGGCGATCGATGCCGCCCGCGGTCGCGGCGAGGCCCTCGGGCCCCTGGCGGGCGTGCCCGTGACCGTGAAGGTGAACGCCGACCAGCGCGGCTTCGCGACCACCAACGGGCTGCGGCTCCAGCGCGATCTCATGGCCGCGGACGACAATCCCGTGGTCGCCAATCTCCGCCGGGCCGGCGCGGTGCTGCTCGGGCGGACCAACACGCCGGCCTTCTCGCTGCGCTGGTTCACCACCAACCAACTTCACGGCGACACCAAGAACCCGCGCGATCCGGCGCTGACGCCAGGCGGCTCGTCGGGCGGGGCCGGCGCCGCGGTGGCGGCCGGGATCGGGGCGATCGCCCACGGCACCGACATCGCCGGCTCGGTGCGCTACCCGGCCTATGCCTGCGGGGTGCACGGCCTGCGCCCGAGCCTCGGCCGCATCCCGGCCTGGAACTCGTCTTCCCCCGAGCGCGGGATCGGACCGCAGCTCATGGCCGTATCGGGGCCGCTGGCCCGCAGCATCGCGGATCTGCGCCTCGGGCTGGAAGCCATGGCGGCGCCCGAGCCGCGTGATCCCTGGTGGGTGCCGGCGCCGCTCGTGGGCCCGGAGGTCCCGCGCCGGGTCGCCCTGTGCGTGCGGCCAGGCGGTCTCGCCACCGCGCCGGAGGTCGAGGCCGCCCTCCGGGATTCGGCCCGCCGGCTGGCGGAAGCAGGCTGGACGGTCACCGAAATCGCCGACACGCCGCCGATCCGTGAGGCGAGCGAGCTGCAGCTCCAGCTTTGGCTGGGCGACGGCTATGCGGCTGTCCGTGCAGCGGCCGAGCGCGAGGGTGACCCGGCGGCGATCGGCCTCCTCGAGAGTTTCCGGGCGCGGGCCGAGGCGATGCCGCCGGACGCGATCGCCCGGGCGCTGACGCTGCGCCTCACGCTCGCCCGGGATTGGTCGGTGTTCCTGGCCGAGAACCCGGTGCTGCTCGTGCCCGTCTCGGGCGAGCTGCCGTTCCCGGACGGGCTCGACCGGACGGAGGCCGGCATCGCCCGGGCCTTCGAGGCGAACCTCCTTCAGGTCGGGCTGGCGCCGCTCGGGATCCCGGCGCTGACGGTGACCACAGGCCTCGTCGGGCGCACGCCCGTGGGCGTGCAGCTCGTTGCGGCTCGCTACCGGGAGGACCTGTGCCTCGCAGCCGGCGCGGCGATCGAGGCGGCGGGGGTGCCGGAGATGCCGGTCGATCCGGCCTGAGCGCCCGCGTGTCCAGGGTTTCCAAAGGGCCAAAGCCCTTTGGTGGGTTGTCAGGGCAAAGCCCTGACTATCTCGGGGGAAGCCCGACGCCAGGGCTCCGCCCTGGACCCGCGAAAGGGCTCGCCCTTTCGAAACCACGACTCACGCCGCCCCGAGGCTCGCCAGCAACGCCGCGAACAGCTGCGCCCGCCGCGGCAGCGTCTCGATCAGCACGTGCTCCTCCAGGGTGTGATAGCCCTGGCCGAGGGGGCCGAGCCCGTCCAGCGTCGGGATGCCGTTGGCACCCGTGAAGTTGCCGTCCGAGCCGCCGCCAGCGCTGCGGTGGGGCAGCGAATGGCCGAGCGCCTCGCTCAGACGCCGCGCCGTCTCGTAGAGGGCCATGCAGCCGGCATCGGGCTCCCAGACGGGCCGGGTCACGCCGCGGGTCACGGTGAAGCGGACGCCGTCCTCCTCCCCCGCCAGCGCCAGAATCCGCGTGACGCCTCGGTCGAGATCGGCTTGGCGTTTGGCCATGCTGAGCGCCTGGCCGCGGCAGAGCGTCGGCACGCAATTGACCCATTGCCCGCCCGAGACGATGCCGGTGGAGAAGGTGCAATCGGCATCCGACAGGGCATCGATCGCGAGGATCTTGCGCGCCATGGCGCGGATCGCCGAGCGCCCCTCGTGGGGCGAGGCTCCCGCATGACTCGGGCGGCCGGTTGCCTCCAGGTCGAACCGCGCGATGGCGTAGCGACCGGTCACCACGCCATTCTCCGGCTGGCCAGGCTCGGGCACGAGCACGAAGGCGTGGCGAGCGGCCTCGGCCTCGATCAGGTCGCGGGTCGAGGGGCTGCCGACCTCCTCGTCGCCGGTGAACAGCACGGTGATCGGCAGCGGCGTCTCGATCCCGGCCGCCGCGAGCGCACGGATCGCCGCCAGCGCGATCACGTTGCCGCCCTTCATGTCGAGGATGCCCGGCCCGTAGGCGCGCTCGCCTTCGATCCGCCAGGGCAGGGCGCCCAGCGTCCCCACCGGGTGGACGGTGTCGAGATGGCCGAGGATCAGGATCCCCGGCTCGTCCCGGCGCGGATGCGCGAAGCGCGCGCGGACGCAATCGCTCAGGCCCAACCGCCCCGGGATCGTCTCGACCCGCGCCCCCAAGACGGCGAGGTCGCGGGCGGCCACGCCCATCATCCGGTTGACCGCGGCCGCATCGTAGGTCGGGCTCTCGCACTCGACCCAGGGGCGCAGCGTCGCGAGGATCTCGCCCGCGTCGAGGTGCAGGTCCGGGATCATTGGGCAGTTTCCTCAGCGAAGGGATCGGCGACGCGCGGCCAGTAGGCGCCCGAACGCTTCGTGTACGGAATCGCGCCGTAATCCGGCGGGACCGCGCCGGGCGCCGCCACGTAGCGGACTTCACTCGCGATGGGCGCGAAGGCGGCATAGAAATGCTGCATCGACTTCACCACGACGATCCGCTTGTCGTCGAGGCTGAGCCCAAGTCCCGTGAAGGCGTCCGGCGCGAAGGCCTGCTGGCGCTTGTGGGTCAGCACCACGTGGAGCCCGTCGGCCTCGACCCAGGCGGCGGGGCCGAGATGGGCCCGGCCGCCGCTGAGCCCGGTCTGGCTGTGGTCCTCGGAGAGGCCGCGCACGGTGACGCGCAGGTCGACGGGATCGCCCGAGGTCACGCCGCACTTGCCGCCGATCCGGAGGGTGAAGCGCGCCCCGAGCCCGGCCTCGTGGCAGATCCCGACCGCGCCGGGATCCCAGATCAGGCCGAGGGCCACGTCCTGCACCCCGCGCTCCGCCAAGCGCGCGAGGATCGCGGTGTTGTCCGAGGGCGCGCCCGCACCGGCATTGTCGGCGAAGTCGGCCAGCACCATCGGGCGCGGGTCGTCGGAAGCCAGCGCCGCATCGATGGCCGCATCGATCGTGTCGCAGCGGCTCGCCGCCTCTTCGCGCATCGCCCAGACGGCGCCAGCGAGTTCGTCGCCGAGCGCCTGCGCCTTGCCGGCATCGCCGTCGGCGACGACGAGCATCTTGGCGCCGACATCGGCCACGTCGCCCCACGGGAAGCCGTGCCCGAAGGAGACCGACAGGATGCCGTCCCGCCCCTCCAGCAATTCCATCCGGCGCACGAAGCCCGCGACCGGCTCGCGGCTGGTGCGCCACATGTTGATGATCCGGCAATCGGCATAGGCCATCACCGGCCGGATCTCGTTTGCGACCGACCGCATCACGAGCGGATAGAGATCGCGGGCGCGGTCCACGATATCGGTGTGGGGGTATTCCTTGTAGATCACGATGACGTCGGCGCTCGTCCGCATCGTCTCGGTCAGGTGGCAGTGCAGATCGAGCTCGACGCCGATCACCGTGTCCGGACCCACGATGGCGCGGACCCGCTCCAGGGTGTCGCCCTCGCAATCGTCATAGCCCTCGGCCACCATGGCGCCGTGCATGAACAGCAGCACCGCGTCGACCGGCAGGGCGGACTTCAGATCCTCCAGCAGGGCGTCGCGCAGTTCCTCATAGACGGCCCGGAGCGTGATCCCGCCGGGCTGTGCGAAGGTCGAGAGGCTCTCGACGACCGTATGACCGTCGGTCTCGGCCAGTTCGCGCCACGCCTTGAGGCCGATATTGCTGAGGCTCGGCGGATTTCGGGTGCCGTCCCGGCGGGCGTAATCGGCGTGGAAAGCCGCGCGGCCCGTAGGCAGCGGCGCGAAGGTGTTGGTCTCGGTGGCGAGGCCCGCGATGAAGATCTTCAAGGTTCCGTCCCACTCCGTCCCGGCCGCCCGGTCAGGCGGGGCTCAAGATGATGATCGTCTCGGTGGCGGCGTCGACAGCCTCGCGGCCGTAGAGCATCGGCACATGGTCCTGGCGGCCCCAGATCGGGGCCAGGTCGGCGTAATGCGGGCTGCCCGGGTCCCCGGACTGGCCCGGCACGTTGACGAAGACCGATCGGTCCCAGTCGCCCACGTCCACGATCATGCGGAACGAGGCGCCGTGGGTGAGCCGGAACGTGTCGGTCCGGTACTCCGCGTGCATGACCGATGCCGCGGACCCGCCGACCGGCAGCGGGCCGACATCCCAGGCGTGATCGGGCCTCAGGGCGGTGAGGGGATGGGCGAACAGGGCGTGGTGCAGTCGGCCCCAGGACCATCCACCCCGCGGGTTGGGCTCGTGGAGCCGGAGGGTACTCTCCTCACCCTTGTGGGGAGGAGTTGGAGGTGAGGGTGGTATAGAATCGAGCAGGGCGGTGCCTTCTGCACCGCCCCCACCCCTAACCCCTCCCCGCAGGGGGGAGGGGGAAAGCGCTGTTTTCAGAGGATTTTGCTGCCCGTCGGAGGACGGCGCGGCCGATACGAGCCTCCCCATCGGGTCCGCCCCCATCCGCTCCAGGCAATCCCGGAACGCAGCCCCGAGGGCGTCCGCCAGAACCGCGTCGCGCGCCGCCGGGTCGAGGCCGTTTTCCAGCCGCTCGATCAGGCTCTGCGTATCGCCCGGCGGCAGCAGGCGCCGGGTGCCGGCATCGGGCACCAGCACCTTGAGCAGGGCCGGCCGCAGGTGGTGGACCCAGCATACCTCAATGAGAGCAGCTGCCGCGGAATCCGGATCCAGTCGGCCCTCGAACGACGCCAGCAGCGCCTGGGCCGAAGCGACATCGGGATCGGAGGCGGGCGACATGGCCCGGACCAGATCGGCGAGCCGCAGAGCGGGCTCGGAGAAAGCGTCGCCCTGAAGCGCGCGCGAATCCTCCAGGCTGTGCCGGGTCTGGTCGCCGAGCACCGCCCGGATGCGCCGGGCGCGCCAGGGCTCGGCCCACTCGAACCCGACCTTGTGCGCCTCCGCGGGAAAATCCGGCGGCAGGTTCATCTCGTTGGCGGTGGCGAGCCAGCCCGCCTCCGGGTCGAGACTGCGGGGCAGGGTGCCGGGATCGTGGAACCCGGCCCAGTCGTACCGGCCGTCGCCCGGCACCGGGATCAACCCGTCATGGGCCGGCCGCACCGGCGCCTTGCCGGCCATGAACCATGCGATCCGCCCCGCGGCATCGGCGTAGAGCTGGTTCACGGACGGCGCCGACCAGTGCCGCAGGGCTTCGCCGAAGGCCTCGGGGCTGCTGGCGCCGAGATAGGCGAGGCTGCCGAGATAGGCGGCAGCACCCGGCTCGGACCAGACGGTCCGCAGCGCGAAGGCGCGGCCCGCAGCCTTGCGGATCACCGGGCCGTGCCGGGTGTAGCCGAGCACCACGGTCTCGTCCGGCCCACCGCGCACCGGGATTTTCTCCACGACGCGCTCGATCGGCGCCCAGCCGTCGCCGTAGCGGTAGCGATCCGGACCGGCCGGGTCGGTCGCGCAAACGAAAAGATCCTCCTGATCCATCGGCGCGATGGTCAGGCTGAAGGCTGCGTGGCCGTTATGGCCGATCGAGATGCCCGGCAGCGCCGGCTCGCCGGCCCCGATCACGTCGAGGCCCGGCGCTGTCAGATGGACCGCGTAGCGCAGGGACGGCTGCAGGTAGACCCGGTGCGGATCGCTCGCCAGGATCGGACGGCCGGTCTCGGTGCGGGATGGCCCCACCACCCAGTTGTTCGAGCCTTCAGCCGGCCCCTTCGGGGCGGCGCGCGGTCCCCGCGTGACGGCGCCGTGCGCGTCGACCTTGCTCCAGGCCCAGGCCTCGTCGCGGGTCGCCGCCAGACGTTCGGGCGAGAAGCCCACCGTCGCGGTGGCGAGGCGGAAATCGTCGAGGAGATCGTCCGGCCAGTCGGCGGCATCGAGTCCGTCCGGCACCAACGGTTCGTGGGGCGGGCTGATCCGCTTGCGCAGGTCGTCCGCGGCAAGCCCGGCCTCCCGGGATTCGGCGCGGGCCAGAACGCGGGCGCGGGCGACCTCCGAGAGGACGTTGCGCACCAGACCGTGGCTGCGGATCCGCACCACATCCTCCGGCTGCCAGTGGGCCGGGCGGGTGTCGGTGAGGACGAATTCCGGCGGTAGCAGTTCGGGCCGCGTCTCGGTCAGTGCCATATAGGCGTTGAGCCCGTCCACGAAGGCCGTGACGATGGCCTTCGTATCCTGCGGCCCGTAAGCAGCCCATTCGGCCGCCATGTCACCCCGGAATAGGAACAGCCGGGCGGCGCGGTCCTGCGCGAGGTAGCCGGGTCCGAAATTCGCCGCCAGCAGCCCGAGACCGCGCTTACGCCAGAGGTCGAGCTGCCAGAGCCGGTCCCGCGCCGCGTTGAAGCCCTGCGCCCGGAAGGCGTCGCGGGTCGAGCCAGCCCGGATATGCGCCAGCCCCCAGCGGTCGACTCGGATCTCGGCCGGGCCGTCGAGCCCGGGGAGGGCGTATGTGGCCCCGCTCACAGGGCGACTTCGATGAGGTGCGGCCCCGGGTTGGCGAGCGCGTGCTGGAACGCCTCGATGAAGTCCGAGAGGGTTTCGACGCGCCGTCCCTCAACGCCGAATCCCCTGGCGAGGCTCACCCAATCCAAAGCCGGATCGTCGAGGCTCAGCATGCCGATCGCCTTCGGGCCGGGATTGAGCGCGCCGACATTAGTCAGCTCAGCTCGCAGGATCGCGTAGGAGCGGTTCGACCAGACCAGCGTTACCACGTCGAGGCGTTCCCGCGCCTGGGTCCAGAGCGCCTGCACGGTGTAGAGCCCGCTGCCGTCGGCCTGCAGGTTGATCACCTTCCGGTCGGGGCAGGCGATGGCCGCGCCGGTCGCCATCGGGATGCCGAGCCCGATCGAGCCGCCGCTGAGCTGCAACCACGTGTGGGGCGCCGCGTCCCGGGTCAGGGCGAAGAAGTTGCGGCCCGTCGTGATCGACTCGTCGCAGATCACCGCACCCTTAGGGATCAGCGCGCCGAGCACCTGCCCGATCGTGTCCTGATCGAGCGGCCCCGAGGTCGGGAGCTTCGGTCGAGGGGCGGCGGCGACCGGCTCGGCGGGTGGGGCGCCGACGGCTTCGGCCAGCCGCTCCAGGGCGTCGATCTGGTCCTCCTCGGGGGTGGCCAGCGTGATGGTGGAGGAGCCCTCGGGCGCCAGCAGGCTCGGCTTGCCCGGATAGGCGAAGAACCCCACCGGCGGGGTCGCGCCGATCAGGATGATATGGCGAAAACCCTTCAGGGCGTCGATGCCCTGGTCGATCGGATAGGGCAGACGCTCGATCGGCACGGTGCCGGCGCCGCGATCGATCCGGGCATTCGACGTCATCGCCATCAGATGCGCACCGGTCTCGCGGGCGATCCGGGCGGCGATGACCCGGCCTTCGTTCCGCACCGCCCGGTCGCCGAGATGCAGGAGCACCGGCTCACCGCTCTGCAGCGCGCTTACCGCGGCCGCGATCGCGGCGTCACCGGCCTTGGCCCGCTCGGGGATCGCCGGCACCGGTGCCGGCCCGGTCCCGGGATCCCAGGCGGTGTTGGCGGGCAGGATCAGGGTCGCGACCTGACCGGGCGCGGTACAGGCAGCCGCGATGGCGGCGGCGCCGTCCGGGCCGATCTCGGCGGCGCTCATGCCGGTCCGCACCCAGGACGACATCGGCCAGGCCAGACCTTCGATGTCGGACGTCAGCGGCGCGTTGTATTCCCGGTGGTAGGTCGCGTGCTCGCCGACGATGTTGACCACCGGCGTGCGCGCCTTCTTGGCGTTGTGAAGATTGGCCAAGCCGTTGGCGAGGCCCGGCCCCAGATGGAGCAGGTTCGAGGCCGGCTTGTCGGCCATTCGGGCGTAGCCGTCGGCAGCGCCGGTCGCCCCGCCCTCGAACAGGAACAGCACGCAGCGCATCCCCTCGACCCGGTCGAGGGCGGCCACGAAATGCATCTCTGAGGTGCCGGGGTTGGTGAAGCAGACCTCGACCCCGCCCTCCACGAGGGTCCGGACGAGGCTCTCGGCCCCATTCATGGCGGCCGGCATCCCATCGCTCACGGGCAGCTCTCCCTCTCGCTGGCGGCCTCGGCGGCGCCATGGATTCTGTATTATCGTGACGCCGTGGCGGCCCAACGCAAGGGGCGGCAAGTGACATCTCCCGTTCGCCGAACGCTGGCATCATGGCACGGTCTGGCGCGGGACTTGCCCGAGGCGAGCCGCACCTTCCACCCGTGGGGTCCGATGAAAATGCGCCGCCTGATTGCCGCCGCCCTGGCCGGTTCCGTCGCCCTGACTGGACCGGTCGTCCTGGCGGGGCCTGCCAGCGCCGAAAGCGTGCTGCGCATCGCCATGACGGCCACCGACATTCCGACCACGACGGGGATGCCCAACAACGGCTTCGAGGGCATGCGCTTCCTCGGCTACCCGATCTTCGAGGGGCTGGTGCAGTGGGACCTGAAGAGCACCACCAAGCTCGCCGGCATCGTCCCGGCCCTGGCCGAGCGCTGGGAGCAGAACCCGAACGACAAGACGCTCTGGACCTTCCACCTGCGCCAGGGCGTCAAGTTCCATGACGGCACCGCGTTCAACGCCGACGCGGTGATCTGGAATCTCGACCGCTACTTCAAGAACGACAGCCCGCAATTCGAGCCGCAGGGCGCGGGCATCTCCCGGGCCCGGGCGCCGCTGGTCGGATCTTACAAGAAGATCGACGACGCGACGGTTCAGATCACCACAACGCAGGTGGCGTCGTACTTCCCCTACATGGTGGTCTATCTGCTGTTCACCTCACCCGCATCCTTCGACAAGGCGGGGCGCGACTGGAGCAAGGTCGCCGCGCTGCCGGCGGCCGGGACGGGGCCGTTCAAGATCACCCGCGTCGCCCCGCGGGAAGCGGTCGATCTCGCGAAGTTCGATGGCTACTGGGACCCGGACCGGATGGCCAAGGTCGACCGGGTCCGGCTGCTGCCGATCCCGGAGGCGAATGCCCGGGTCGCGGCCCTGCGGTCCGGACAGGTCGACTGGATCGAGGTGCCGGCGCCCGACGCGATCCCGTCCCTGAAGCAGGCCGGCTTCACCATCACCACGGGCTCCTACCCGCATGTCTGGCCTTACATCTACAACATGGGCGCCAAGGACAGCCCTCTGAAGGACGTGCGTGTCCGGCAGGCGCTGAACTACTGCGTCGACCGGTCCGCCCTGGTGGAGCTGCTCAACGGAACGGCCGAGCCGGCCACGGGATGGCTCAACGACAAGGACCCGAATTTCGGGTCTCCGAAGAACCGCTACACGTTCGACGCCGCCAAGGGGAAGGCGCTGCTGGCCGAGGCCGGGTATTCGGATACGAAACCCCTGAAACTCAAGATCATGATCTCGTCGTCCGGCTCGGGCCAGATGCTGCCCATGCCGATGAACGAGTACCTGCAGGAGAACCTGAAACAGGCCTGCAACGTCGATCTCAGCTTCAACGTGGTCGAGTGGCAGGTGCTGCTGAATTCCAGCCGCGCGCTGCCGGATGCGCAGAGCCTGCAGGGTTCGTTGGCGCTCAACGTCTCCTCGCCCTCGTCGGACGCCGCCGTGATGGCGCGCTACTTCGGGGGCGACCGCTTCCCGCCGGCCGGCTTCAACTTCCCGAACTGGAAGGACGACGCGTTCGACGCCGCCCTCAAGGCGTTGGCCGAGACCGCCGACGCCAAGGTGATCGACGCCCAGACCAAGGCCGCGCACGAGCGCCTCGTGGACAACCCGCCCTGGCTGTTCATCGTCCACGACCTCAACCCGCGCGGGATGGCGAAGACGGTCCACGGCTTCGTCTCGCCGCAATCCTGGTTCGTCGACCTCACCCTCGTCAGCGTGCAGTAAGCCGATGCCCGATCTCGATCCCGTCCACGCCTCCGCGGCCGAACTCGCCCGGGCGATCCGGGCACGCAGCCTTTCGCCGGTCGATGCGGTGGACGCGCTGCTCGGGCGCATCACGCAGCTGGAGCCGAAGCTTCAAGCCTTCACGGAGGTGTTCTCCGCCGATGCGCGCCTCGCCGCCGAGGGGGCCGACCGGGCGATCCGGTCGGGCCACGCGGTGGGGCCGCTCCATGGCGTGCCGGTGGTACTCAAGGACCTGATCGATCTGGAGGGCCGGATCACCATGGGCGGCTCGGCCGCGCACCGTGCCCGGAGGGCCGAGCGCACCGCAACCGTCGCCCGCCGCCTGATCGCGCAGGGGATGATCGTGCTGGGCAAGACCCACACGGTGGAGTTCGCCTATGGCGGCTGGGGCACCAACCAGCATCTCGGCACGCCCTGGAACCCCTGGGACACGGAGGTTCCACGCACGCCCGGCGGATCGAGCAGCGGCACCGGCGTCGCGGTGGCGGCCCGGATGGCCCCGTGGGGCCTCGGCACCGACACCGGCGGCTCCGTGCGCCTGCCGGCCGCCTTCTGCGGGCTGACGGGGCTCAAGGTGACGGTCGGGCGCGTCTCGACCTGGGGGATCGTGCCGCTCTCGACGACCCTCGACTCGCCGGGGCCGCTCGCCCGCACGGTAGAGGACGCCGCGCTCCTCTACGAGGCGATCTCCGGGCCGGATCCCCTGGATCCGACCACCCGCGGCGTCCAGCCGGAGGCACCCTGGCCCACGCTCAACCGCGGGGTGCGCGGCCTGCGCCTCGGCCGCATGCCAGCGGTCGAGCGGCAGGGCGTCTCTTCCGACATGCTGGCCGCCTACGACGACGCCCTCGACCGGCTCGCCCGCGCGGGCGCCGAGATCGTGGACGTGGCCCTGCCGTTCCGGTTCAGCGACTGCGTGGCGATGAGCGCGATCACGAACGCCGAAGCCTACTTCGTCAACGGGACGCTGGCTGAGGACCCGTCCGCGCAGCTCGGCGACGCCGTGCGGGCCCGGATCCTGGCCGGCGCCACGGTCTCGGCGCAGGCGTATCTCGGCACGCTCCACCGCCGCGCCGCGATGAAGCAGGCCTATGCCGAGGCGCTGGAGGGGATCGATGCGCTGCTGACGCCGACCACGGAGTCGGCTGCCGTGCCGCTCGCCGCGGTCGACGAGGCGCACCTGCCCTCGCGGTTCACCCGGTTCGGCAACCTACTCGATCTCTGCGCCCTGGCGCTGCCGAACGGCTTCACAGCCGACGGGCTTCCGCTCTCGCTCCAGATCGTTTGCGGCGGCTACGAGGAGGCGATGGCGCTGCGGATCGGGCAGGCCTTCCAGCAGGCGACCGAGTGGCATCTGCGTCAGCCATCCCTGTGAGGACCGGGGCCTACGCGCCGCGCGTGGTTCCGCGCGGCGGCCATGCCCATCTTGAAAGACGCGTCAGTTTAACCGCGTCAGCTGTTGAACAGGCCATAGATGACCGTCACACAGAACCAGATCGCCGCAAGCAATGACCAGACGGACTTCGTCGATGCGATGAATTTATTGATTCCGAAATGGTGCATGAGGAAGGCGTAGAGGCAGGCCACGTAGAGGAAGCCGATCACCTGCGCCGTTGATGTCGACAGGAGGCCGATTCCCCAAGCCGCCGTGACGATGGCGAGGCCGAAGAGGCACAGGCACAAGGCCAAGAGGGTGGGATGGGCCGCCCACCATTGCGCTGTCGTGCCGTTGTTCTGTGAAATCGGCTCCCTCTTCGCCCCCGAATCGATGACCGGCACCGATCATAAGGGGCTGCGACATGCTGTCATGTCGGGCGGCGCACATCGTCTGCGGGTGCCAAGCGCCTTCCCGCGCCGGAGCTGCGCAGTCGAGGCCGTCCAATCAGGCTGCCGGAGCCTGCCCGGCCACGACAACCCCGAGGGTGCCGAGCAGCGAGGATCGGGCGCGGCTCACCCGGCTCTTCACGGTGCCGACCTGGCACCCGAGCTTGCTCGCCGCCTCCTCGTAGGTATGGCCCTCGGCGCCGACCAGCAGCAGTGCCTGCCGCTGCGCCACCGGCAATCCTTCGAGGCGCGCCCATACGACCTTGAGGGTGCTGGCATCCTCCTGATCGGCGAGGCTGGTCATCTGGCCCGCGTGCGTTCCGTCGACATCCTCGATCTCGCGCCGGGTCTTGCGCAGCTCCGAGTAGAATTGGTTGCGCAGGATCGTGAACAGCCACGCAGTGAAGTTCGTGCCGGGGCGGAACCGTGTCTGGTTGGCCCAGGCCTTGACGAAGGTCTCCTGGACGAGATCATCGGCCCGATTGACGTCCCCCGCCAGGGACAGCGCGAAGGTCCGCAGCGCCGGCAGCGCCTTGATGATGTCGCCGCGGAAATCGAAGGGCACAAGCTGGCCGTGGGCGGCGACCGCGACCTCGAACCGCGCGAGCAGATCTCCGAGTTGCGCCGGCAGCGGCTCCAGCTCGACGAGCTTGAAATAGTCGCGGATCGGCAGGGCGAGGTGCTGCCCGATGGCCGTGGCGTAGCCATCGGCCTTGCGGTCGATTTCGGCCCTGCTCGACGGCTTCGTGGCGTCTTCGATCATGGACGTATCCGGATCCCGTTACTTGTATACTGGAATTTCTCTAACATCCGTACCGGTGGAAATATGAACCGATACCAAACGCTCCCAGCGGTATCGGGAGGTAGAGGCAACGTGCGCCTAACGGCCGAGGTTAATCCATCCGTGCTTCCGAGCTGGAAGCTGGCTGTCCGACGGTGCAGACTGCGCATCGTGAGGAGCGAGCGATGAATCATCACCACGGGGATCACGACCACGTGCATCACGGCAGCGAACTCTCGCCGGTCGAAGCCCGTGTGCGCGCGCTGGAATCGCTGCTGACCGAGAAGGGGTATCTCGACCCAGCCGCCCTCGACGCGCTGGTCGAACTCTACGAGACCAAGGTCGGTCCGCATCTGGGCGCCCGGGTGGTTGCCCGGGCCTGGGTCGATCCCGCATTCCGGACGCGGCTGCTGACCGAGGCCACGCCGGCGATCGCGGAACTGGGCATCGGCGGGCGCGGCGGCGAGCACATGGTGGTGGTCGAGAACACGCCCGAGATGCACAACCTCGTCGTCTGCACGTTGTGCTCCTGCTATCCCTGGCCGGTGCTCGGCCTGCCGCCGGTCTGGTACAAGGCGCCGCCATACCGGGCCCGGGCGGTGATCGATCCCCGCGGCGTGCTCGCGGAGTTCGGGGTGACGCTGCCGGAGACCACGCGCATCACGGTCTGGGATTCAACCGCCGAGACCCGCTACATGGTCCTGCCGCTGCGTCCTGCGGGGACCGAGGGCTTTTCCGAAGACGCCTTGGCTGCCCTCGTCACGCGCGATTCCATGATCGGCACCGGGCTACCCAAGGCCCTGCCAGTCGAACCCGCGGAGATGCCGGTATGAACGGTGCCCAGGATCTCGGCGGCGCGCACGGCTTCGGGCCGGTGGTGCCGGAGCCGAACGAACCAGTGTTCCACGCCGCGTGGGAGCGGCGCGTCTTCGCGATGGCGCTCGCCATGGGCTATACCGGCGCCTGGAACCTCGACGGCAGCCGCGCCGCCCGCGAATCGCTGCCGCCGGCCGAATACCTCGCGTCGAGCTACTACGCGATCTGGCTGAAGGCTCTGGAGAAGCAGCTCGCCGCCACCGGGCTGGCCACGCCTGCCGAGATGGAGGCCGGCCGCGCTGTGGAGCCGGCCAAGCCCGTGGCGCGGACCCTGGCGCGCGATGGGCTGGAGCAACGCTTCCGGGCAGGCTTCCCGAGCAGCCGGGCGACCGACGCCCCCGCCCGCTTCGCGCTCGGCGACGAAGTCCTGGCCCGCAACATCCACCCGACCACGCATACGAGGCTGCCGCGCTACGTCCGCGGCAAGCGCGGGCGGATCGTGCGAGTCGACGGGGCTTTCGTCTTTCCCGATACCAACGCCTATCAGGGGGGCGAAAATCCGGTCTGGCTCTACACGGTTGCGTTCACCGCGCAGGACCTATGGGGCGAGAGCGGCGATCCCGGCGGGACCGTCACGGTGGCGGCCTTCGAACCCTATCTGGAACCCGCGTGACCGATCCGTCGCCCAGCCCCTTTTCGGCGCCCTGGGAGGCCCAGGTCTTCGCCATGGTGGTCAGCCTGCGCGAGGCCGGGCTGTTCACGTGGTCGGAATGGGCGGAGCGTCTCGGCCAGGGCATCCGCCCGGCGGGCGCGCCCGAGCGACCCGCCGATTACGGCGCGTGGCTCGCCACCCTGGAGGGCATCCTCGCCGAGCGCGGCGTGGCTGACCCCGAGAACGTCGCAGCGCGCACCGAGGCGTTTCGGCGGGCCGCCGAGGCGACGCCGCACGGCGAGCCGATCCACCTGGAGAACGACCCGCTCTACCGACCCTGAACGCGCAGGCTCTCGAGCGGCACCGGCGCGGCGTGCGACCGTCCGGTCATCAGCTGGTCGAGGAGGGCCAGCACCTCCGGCCGGCCGCAATTGCGCGCCGGCTCGAACGGCGTCCAAGTCTGCACGAAATCGAGGCGCTCGAACACGTCGCGGTAACGGCGCAATTCGTTCGGGGTGAGCGGCACGCCGCGCACGAAGGCCTTGTGGGCCGAGATCGTGGTCGCCCGGCGGAAATCCGTCGGATCGAGTTCGAACTTCAGGGCGTCGCCGCAGAAGCAGATTTTTCGTGAACGATCGTAGAGAACCGCGTGGCCGTCGAAATGACCCGCGGTCCGATGCAGCTCCAGCCCCGGCAGCGGCTCCAAGAAATCGTCGAACGGCCAGCTCACCTGCAGCGCCGCGCTCCACGTGAAGTCGGCGGCGGCCAGGCAGAGTTCCGGGTCGAACCGGTCCTGCAATTGCGGCAATGCCCCGTAGGCGTGCGGATGCGAGGCGGAGAGCACCGCCATGCCGCCGAGGCGTTCGATCTGGTCGAGGGCGGCCTCGCTGAACACCGGGCAGCCCTCGAAACCCATGTTCCCGTGCTCGGTCTGGATCAGGTAGGCGGATGGGCCGATGCCGGAAACCGGATCGTTCCAGAACCGCCACACGCCCGGCTCCAGTTCCTGCCAGTGGCACGGGAAGGCATCTTGTGCTTCCCGCGCCGTGCGGAAGCGCCAGCCGTCCTGCGGCACGACGTGGCGGGCATCGAGACACATCGGGCAAGCGGGCGGGGTCTCGAAGTGGCGCTGCCAGAACCCACAATTGTCACAGGTGTAGGCAGGCAGCTTCAGGGCGCCCGCGAAGGGCAGATAGCCGGGCATTTTTTTTGAACCTTCTTCGGGGCGGCTGTAGCAGGCGGCGTGATGGGGTGCAGCCGTTTACGTCCGATCCGGCAGCCGGCGCGCCGAGCGGGCCGCGTGGATGGTGCCCGCGAGCCCGATCAGCGCCAGCCCGGCGAGCCCGCCGACCACGAGGTCGCGGGTGCGGCTCGTGACGAACTCGCTGCGGCTCGCCTTGGTCCGACCGGAGAAACGGCCGTCGATCCCGACCGGGCCCGGTACAGGTTCGAACAGGTTCCCCTTCATCTCGGGGATGGTCTCGTCCGAGAGCTGGGCCGACCACATGGAGGCGGCCTTACGGTCGGCGAGCGCCGGAGCCAGAACCTGCGCGGCCGCCATCATCATCGACGAGCGCCCGACCCAGACCTCCCGGCGCGGATTCTCGACGGCGTACGCGATCGCCTCGGCGCAGAGCCGCGGGTCGAAGACCGGATCCGGGGCGTATTGCCGGTGCCCGGTCCGGTTACGCGCCCAATTGAACTGCGGCGTGTTGACCGCCGGCAGGTAGATGACGCTGAGGCTGACATTCACCCGGTCGTGCAGCAATTCGCAGCGCAGGGCG
Source organism: Methylobacterium sp. GC_Met_3 (assembly GCF_026540775.1). NCBI lineage: Bacteria > Pseudomonadati > Pseudomonadota > Alphaproteobacteria > Hyphomicrobiales > Methylobacteriaceae > Methylobacterium > Methylobacterium sp. GC_Met_3. Next base: position 467,424 of record NZ_JALNUL010000001.1, on the reverse strand, counting down.
TCGGTGAAGCCCGAGACCGCGAACTTCGCGGCGCAGTAGGGCGCCTGCAGCGGCGCGGCCCGGACCGCGAGGCCGGACGAGACCTGGATGATCGCGCCCCGGTTTCGCTGCTTCATGTAGCGCAGCGCGGCGAGCGTCCCGTAGACCTGGCTCAGATAGGTCGTCTCGGTGACCCGCAGGTACTCGTCCGGGGTGATCTGGTCGGCCGGGTTCACCACGGTCGACATCGCGTTGTTCACCCAGGCGCGGATCGGCCCGAGCTCGGCCTCGATACGCGCGGCGGCGGCGTCCACGGCCTTCGGATCGGCGACGTCGGCGCTGATCGCCAGCACCGGCTGCCCGTAGGCCGCCAGCGCCCGCTCGGCCGCGGAGAGCCGGTCCGGATCGCGCGCGATCACCGCCACCGACCATCCACGTTCGGCGAGGGCATGCGCCGCCGCCAGTCCGATCCCGGCCGTACCGCCGGTCACGACCGCAACCCGAGCCATATCCACCTCATCGTCGTCAGGAATTCGAACGGCAACCCGGATCGCGACGGTCGGTTGCCCTTCGGCATCGGGCCGGAACGTCACGGGGGGCATCTATTTCGCGTTCCACCACGCAACGACCGAGTCCGGCCGCTGTTGACCCCTCGTGTTGCGTCATGCCGAACCACCGAAGGTCGAAGTCATGCGCTCCGGACGACGCTTCTCCCTACCGATCGATCCCTGGCCCCAGGCCTCGCTGGCCGAGCGGACGGCGGTCGGGATGGTGCTGACCTTCCTGCTGCTTATTCCGGCCTGCGCGGCTGGGGTGGCGCTGTGCGTGATCGCAGTGGTCGCGACGTACATCTCCTGGTCCTATGACCTCGGCGCCTCGCTACGCGGCGTCATCGTCCGGCACGCTGCCATTCCGGGCCGCCACGGCCGGGTGGTCCGGAAGGTCTGAGCCCCGGCCTTTTCCCGGGCGCATGCAGCGCCAGCGGAATGCGATCCGGGAACCAGCATAAGACGTCGCGAAGCGTCTATCTGGATCAACCTGTGCCGCTGGCGCGGCGCTTCGTGTGCTCGGCCCCGGATCAGGTTCCGCTTCGCTCCACCTGTCCGGGAAAGGGATCTGCGCGTCGTAAGCCCGGGGCGCCGCTCCCGTCACGCAGCGGTGCGGACCCGCACGGCGAGGTTCGCCGCAGCCGTGGTCGCTGTGCGTTGTCCGCGCTCCGATTTGACCTGACCATACCGGGTAGGCCAGTCAGGTCCGGAACGAGAGACCGCCATGTTCCGTACCCTGATGACCGCGCGGCGCTTCGCGCCGCTGTTCTGGTGCCAGTTCTTTTCGGCCTTCAACGACAATTTCCTGAAGAACGCGCTCGCCTTCCTGATCCTGTTCGGGATCGGCGGGGAGGCCGATGCCCATGCGGGCGTGCTGGTGACGCTGGCGAGCGCCGTGTTCATCGGGCCCTTCTTCCTCCTGTCGGGTCTCGGCGGCCAATGGGCCGACCGGTACGACAAGGCCTTGATGGCGCGGCGGCTCAAATTCGCGGAGATCTTCGCGGCCGGCACCGCGGTGCTGGGCTTCTTGCTGCATTCCGTGCCGGTGCTGTTCGTGGCGCTCGGCCTGTTCGGGACGATCGCGGCCCTGTTCGGCCCGATCAAGTACGGCATCCTGCCCGATCATCTGCGCCGCGAGGAGCTGCCCGCCGGCAACGCGCTGGTCGAGGCCGCGACCTTCCTGGCGATCCTGCTCGGCACGATCGCGGCCGGCGCGGCTTCGGCGATGGGCGGCTCGGGCGTCCTGTTCGGTGCCCTGGTGATGGGCTTCGCGATCCTGTGCTGGCTCTCGGCCCGCATGATCCCGGCGACCGGGGAGGGGGCGCCGGACCTGCGGGTCGATCCCAACATCGGCCGCTCGACCCTGTCGCTGCTGCGCGACCTCTGGGCCGACACGCGCCTGTGGCGCGGCTCGCTGATCGTGAGCTGGTTCTGGCTGGTCGGCGTGGTGGTGCTCTCGCTGCTGCCGGTGCTGGTGCGCGGCGCCTTCAACGGCACCGAGACGGTGATCACCCTGCTGCTGGCGCTGTTCTCCGTCGGCATCGCGCTGGGCTCAGGGCTGGCCTCCTGGCTCGCCAGCGGCCGGATCGTGCTGCTGCCGACGCCGGTCGGCGCCGTGCTGATGGGCCTGTTCGGCCTCGACCTCGCCTGGACGATCGGCCACCTGCCGCCGCCAGCCGCCGACCCGATCGGTCCGTTCGACTTCCTGCGGACCGGCGACGGCCTGCGCGTCGCCATCGGCTTCCTGGGTCTCGCCGTGGCGGGCGGCCTCTACATCGTCCCGTCCTTCGCGGCCGTGCAGGCCTGGGCCGAGAAGGCGATGCGCGCGCGCATCATCGGCGCTGTCAACGTGGTCACCGCGGCCTTCATGGTGGCCGGCACCCTGGCGCTCGCTGCCCTGCAGGGGGCTGGCCTGTCGATCGCGAGCCTGCTCGCCGTCGTCGCGGGGCTGAACCTGATCGTCGGTGCCATCGTGTTCATGACCCTGCCGACCAGCCCGTTCCGGGACGCCCTGTCGATCCTGTTCCGGGCCTTCTACCGGCTTGAGGTCCGCGGCCTCGACAACGTCGCGGCGGCCGGGCCGAACGCCATCGTGGCGCTCAACCACGTCTCGTTCCTCGACGCGCCGCTCGCCCTGTCGCTGCTTGAGCAGGAGCCGGTCTTCGCGATCGACAGCGGGATCGCGCAGCGCTGGTGGGTGCGGCCGTTCCTGCGGGTCACCAAGGCGATGCCGCTGGACCCGACGCGCCCGCTCGCCACGCGCACGCTGATCAACGCCGTGAAGAGCGGCGAGACTCTGATCATCTTCCCCGAGGGCCGGCTCACGGTCACCGGCAGCCTGATGAAGGTCTATGACGGCGCCGGGCTGATCGCCGACAAGTCCGGCGCGATGGTCGTGCCGGTCAAGATCGACGGGCTGGAGCGCACGGTCTTCTCGCGCCTGTCGCGCCGGCAGGTCAGCCGCAAGTGGTGGCCGAAGGTGATCGTGACGGTGATGCCGCCGGTGCGCCTGACCGTCGATCCCGCCCTCAAGGGCAAGGCACGGCGGCAGGCGGCGGGCGCGGCCCTCTACGGGATCATGTCCGACCTCGTGTTCCGCACCACCGATATCGACCGTGGCCTGATGGCGGCTTTGATCGAGGCGGGCGATCTCCACGGCTGGCGCCGCAATGCCCTGGAGGACCCTGTCGGCGGTCGGCTCTCCTACAGCCGGCTCGTGATGGGCGCCAACATCCTGGGCCGCAAGCTTATGCCGCTGGCCCCCGTGGGCGGCCGGATCGGGGTGATGCTGCCGAACGCCAACGGTGCCGCGGTGACGCTGTTCGCGCTCGCCTCCGCGGGCCGGGTGCCGGCGATGATCAACTTTTCCGCCGGTCCCGCCAACGTCCTCTCGGCCTGCCGGGCCGCCGAGGTGAGCAAGGTTCTCACCTCCCGGGCCTTCATCGAGAAGGGGCGGCTCGGGCCGCTCGTGGAGGCGATCCGCGGATCGGTCGAGCTGATTTACCTGGAGGACGTGCGGGCCGGCATCACGACCGGGGACAAGATCCGGGGCCTGCTGGCACCCCGCCGGCCCCTCGTGGCGCGTTCCGGCGAGGATCCGGGGGCGGTGCTGTTCACTTCGGGCAGCGAGGGCACGCCGAAGGGCGTGGTCCTGGCCAATCGCTGCATGCTCGGCAACGTGGCGCAGGTGGCGGCCCGGATCGATTTCGGGCCGATGGACAAGGTGTTCAACGTCCTGCCGGTGTTCCACGCCTTCGGCCTCACGGCCGGGCTGGTGCTGCCCCTGGTCTCGGGCGTACCGGTCTACCTCTACCCGTCACCACTGCACTACCGAATCGTGCCGGAGCTGATCTACGGCTCGAACAGCACCGTGCTGTTCGGGACTGACACGTTCCTGACCGGCTACGCCCGTTCGGCCCATTCCTACGATTTGCGTTCGCTGCGCTACGTCGTGGCCGGCGCCGAGGCCGTGAAGGAGACCACCCGGAAGACCTGGGCGGAAAAGTTCGGCCTGCGCATCCTGGAAGGCTACGGCGTCACCGAGTGCGGGCCAGTCGTGGCGCTCAACACGCCGATGTTCAACCGTTTTGGCACGGTCGGGCGGATGCTGCCGGGCATCGAGACACGGCTCGAGCCGGTACCGGGGATCGACGACGGCGGCCGCCTCTCCGTGAAGGGTCCCAACATCATGCTGGGCTACCTGCGCGCCGAGAAGCCGGGGGTGCTGGAGCCGCCGCCGGGGGGCTGGCACGACACCGGCGACATCGTGGCGATCGACGCGATGGGCTTCGTCACGATCAAGGGCCGGGCCAAGCGCTTCGCCAAGATCGCGGGCGAGATGGTGTCGCTCGCCGGCATCGAGTCGCTGGCCGCCGAACTCTGGCCCGACCACCTGAGCGCGGTGGCGGCGGTGCCGGATCCACGCAAGGGCGAGCGGCTGATCCTGTTCACGCAGGCGAAGGACGCGACGCGATCCGCCTACCAGAGCTTCGCCAAGGATCGCGGCGCCTCCGACGTCGCGATCCCCGCCGAGGTGGTGCTGCTGGAGGCGATCCCGATGCTCGGCACCGGCAAGGTCGATCAGGTGGCGGTCACCAAGATGGCGCTGGAGCGGGCGAAGGAGACCGCTGCTGCTTAGAGCCGTGCCCGATCGCGCTCCAATCGGGCCTGGCGCTAAGCCTTTGTCGTGACGCACTCTCTCGCGTCGAACCGGCATCCACTTCGGCGGCAAGCGCTCTGACGGTTTTGCCCGACCGCCTCAGAGCGGTGGGGCGGCATCACCCAAACGGAGGATGCAACAACTCCTGGCATGCATTCGTATCACGAATACAGCTCCGATTCGATCCGGTGACGCGATCGAGTTGCCGGGCTGGATATCGTCGCGGCGGGTTGCATCGAGAGGGGCAGATCATGTCGAAGGACGGGCAAGTTCCGGCTTGGCTGGCGAGGCGGACGTATTTCAAGCGCGTCGGGCGCTGGATGAAGCCCAGCAAGGCCCGCGGGACCGGTCCGACTTACGACGCGGCGGTCGCGCCGCTCGCATCGAACGTGGTGCCGTTCCCGGTCCGGTTCGAACGGCAGGAGCGACCGAACTTCGTGGATCAGCGCAGCATCGGCATCGCGTAGCCAGGGCCGCGCAAGGACGGGCTTGCCTGCGCTGCGGGAACCGGGAATCCTGCGTGCCGCAAGGCGGGTCCGGACCCCGGAGGAGACGTGCCGCAGGACGGGTTCGACCCCGACGGAGGAGCGCCCCCGGCGCGGCGCCTGGCCGTGCGCTCGGGTCTCGTCGCTGCGGGGCTTGGGCTCGGCCTGTTGGCGGCCGGCCTCGGCGCGGCCTGGATCTATGCCGCAGCGTTGCCACCCGTGGACCTCGCGTCTGCGGCGACACGCTCCACCGTCGTGCTCGATCGATCCGGGACGCTGCTGCGCCCCTTCGCGACCGCGGACGGGCGGTGGCGACTGCCGGTCACCGCGGAGGCGGTCGACCCGCGCTTCCAGGCGATGCTGCTCGCCTACGAGGATCGCCGCTTCGCGCATCACTTCGGGATCGACCCCGCGGCCCTGCTGCGCGCCGCGGGGCAATGGCTGGTGCGCGGGCGCATCGTGTCGGGCGGCTCGACCCTCTCGATGCAGGTGGCTCGTCTGGTCGAGCCGCGGCGCGAACGCTCCCTCGATGCGAAGCTCCGGCAGATGGTCCGAGCCGTCACCCTCGGGCAGCGGCTCGGCAAGGGCGGAATGCTCGACCTCTATCTCGCGCTCGCCCCCTATGGCGGTCCGCTGGAGGGCGTCCGGGCGGCGAGCCTCGCGTATTTCGGACGGGAGCCGGCGCGGCTGACAGCGGCGCAGGCCGCGCTGCTCGTGGCCCTGCCGCAATCCCCCGAGGCCCGCCGTCCGGACCGCTTCCCGGAGCGCGCCCGCGCCGCCCGCGACCGCGTTCTGGATATCGCCAGCGCCCGGGGCGTCCTGACCGCGGCGGAGGCCGAAGCCGCGAAGGCGGAGCCGGTTCCGACTGCACGAAAGCCCTTCCCGATGCTGGCCGCGCACGCCACCGAGGAAGCGGTGGCAGCCGAGCCGACGAATCCGGTGATCCGCCTTGCCATCGATGCACCCCTGCAGGAGCGACTGGAGGTTCTGGCAGCCGAGCGCGCCGCCGCAACAGGACCCGACCTCTCGGCGGCGATCCTCGTCCTTGACAATTGGGACGGGCGCGTCCTCGCCCAGGTTGGCAGCGCCGGCTACCTGGATGCGACCCGGCGCGGCGCCATCGACATGACCTTGGCGATCCGTTCCCCCGGCTCCGCCCTGAAGCCGTTCGTCTACGCCATGGCGTTCGAAGACGGCTTGGCCCATCCCGAGACGCTGCTGGAAGATCGCCCGACGCGCTTCTCGGCGAGCTACGCCCCGGAGAATTTCGACCTGACCTTCCAGGGCACGGTCACGGCCCGACGCGCGCTACAATTGTCGCTCAACGTCCCCGCAGTCGCGCTGATGGAGGCGGTCGGCCCGGCCCGCTTCATCGCGCGGCTGCGCGCGGCCGGCGCCGGGATCCAGCTCCCGCGCGAAGCGGCGCCCGGCCTGCCGGTGGCGCTCGGCGGGCTCGGCATCACGCTCACGGATCTCGCGCGGCTCTATGCCGGTTTCGCCCGTGGCGGCACGCTGCCCGACATCCAGCGCCGCGCCGAGGCGGGGGCGCCCGGATCCGGCCGCCAGGTCGTGAGCCCTGTAGCCGCCTGGTACATCGCCGACATCCTGCGCGGAACGCCACCGCCCGAGAACGCCCTCCCGAACCGCATCGCCTACAAGACCGGGACGTCGTACGGCTATCGCGATGCCTGGGCGGCCGGGTTCGACCGGCGCGTGACCGTGGCGGTGTGGGTCGGCCGGCCGGACGGGGCGGCGGTTCCGGGCCTCGTCGGCCGGGTCGGTGCGGCGCCGATCCTGTTCGACGCCTTCGCGCGCCTCGGCGGCGAGTTCGAGCCGGTTCCCCGGCCGGCCAACACCCTGATGGCCGGATCGAGCAGCCTGCCGCCGCCGCTGCAGCGGCTCGGTCGCGACGCGGCTGGCGCACGGGGTCCGACCCTGCGGATCGCTTATCCCCCCGATGGCGCACGGATCGACCTCGGTCTGGCACCAGACGGGCATGGCCGAGACGGCGAGGCCGTGGCCCTCAAGGCGCTGGGCGGGGTGCCACCGCTGACATGGCTGATCGATGGTCAGCCGGTCGCGCAAACGCTGCGTCACCGAGCCGAATGGTTTCCCCAAGGGGTCGGCTTCGCGCGGATCTCCGTCCTTGATTCAACTGGAGCGAGTGACAGCGTTGCGGTGCGGCTGGAATAGCACGAAACCACCGATTGCATGACGGAAGCTTGGCGGCTCCGAAGTTTTGCATACGCGTGCATTGTCCGGCCCCTGAATATTCATGCGGAGATTCATCGGTCATCAACGAATAGCGGTATAAACGTGCCCTGTGAGGTTGATGATGGCGTGGAAGGTCAGCGCCGCGGTGGCGGCGATTCTTGGATTCGTCGGCGTCGGCGTGGGGCTCGGCAGCGGCTCGGACTCGCGCCGTGCCGCCTGGCGCGACACCTATCGCCCGCCCGCCGAGATCCCGTTCCCGGCCGAAAATCCCTACACGGCCGCCAAGGCCGAACTCGGTCGTCGCCTGTTCTTCGATCCGATCCTGTCCGGCGATCGGACGCGCTCCTGCGCGACCTGTCACGTCCCGGATCTGGCCTGGGCCGACGGGCGCGCCCGCGCGGCGACGCGCCAGAAAGGCGACATGGACCTGCGCACGCCCACGGTCCTCAATGTCGCTTGGCAGGACGGTCCGCTCGGCTGGGACGGCAAGTTCCACACGCTCGAATCGGTCTCGGCGATGCCGATCACGGCGCCCGGCAACATGAACCTGCCGATGAACGAGGCCTTGGCCCGGCTCTCCGCCGACCCGGACTACACGGCAGCCTTCGCAAGCGCCTTCGCGGATCCGGCCGTCACGCGGGAACGGCTAGAAGCGGCGCTTGCCACCTTCGAACGCCTGATCGTGACCGAGCCGGCCCCGTTCGATCGGTGGATCGCCGGCCAGGAAGACGCGATCGCCGAGCCGGCCAAGCGGGGCTTCGACCTGTTCAACGGTCGCGCCGGTTGCGCCAATTGCCATTCCGGCTGGTCGTTCACCGACAATTCGTTCCACGACATCGGCGTGGCTCAAGGAACCGACATCGGGCGGGGCCGCTTCAAGCCGACCTCGGTCGCGCTGCGCTACGCCTTCAAGACGCCGACGCTCCGGGAGGTCGGCCAGCGCGCGCCCTACATGCACGATGGGTCGGTGCCGAACCTCGAAGCCGTGATCGATCTCTACGACCGCGGCGGGATCGACCGCCCGAGCCGCTCCCGGTTGATCAAGCCGCTTCATCTCATCGCCACGGAGCGGAGCGATCTCCTGGCTTTCCTCGCGACGCTATCGGCGCGCACGGAGCGCGACCTCGTGACCGCGTCGTTCTCGACCCAGCCGCCGACGCCCTGACGCCGGATCCGGCTCAACGGCCGAGGTCGAGCCCGCGCGGGGGGCGTCCAATATTCCGTTGCTCGCAGGCTTCCAGCGCGGCGGCGAGGCGGGCCTCGTTCGCCGCCGCGCCGTTCGAGAGGCTGACCACCGTGGCTAGCGTCCAGGCCCCCGCGATGACGGCGAGCGCCACCGCGCCGATCAGACCGTAGGTCATCAGCTTGTTGCGGCGCAGATCCTTCGTGACGGTCTGGATCAGGTCGCGGTTGTCTTCGGCGAGCGTGTTCCGCGCGGCCACCAACTCGTTGTACATGTTGGTGATCGAGTTCGTCGACATATATACGAGGAGCAGGTGAACGACGAAATCGTCGTTCGTCGTCGTGTTCAAGGCGGCCGCGATCCGCACGGCGAGCTGACGCTCCCAGGGCTGAAGATCGCGGCCGTGGACCGACCGGTAGAACCGCTCGAGGTTGGTCACGGCCGGAGTGCTTCCCGCCACACCTGGTGGAAGTTGCGCCGGAGGCGGCGGCCTTCAACGCGCAGGCGCATCGGCGCCGTGTTGGCCAGCGTCTGCCACGTCATGTTCTGCACGCGCAGGGCCTCGATCAGGCGCTCGCCGATCTTCTCGATTTCGATCACACGGAAATTCGGCTGCTTGCGCAGGGCTTTCACGAGTTCGGAGGATTCGAGGTAGTCGAAATTAGTCGCCTGAGCGGTGTTCTTCGCCAGGATGGCCCGGTCGCACTCGATCAGCATCGGCTTGAGTTCGCGCAGGACATCGAGGGCGGTCGGATCGACGGCACCGGCCGCGACGACCACGGCGAGGCGGATGTTCGACTCCCGGCAGCTCTCCACGATGATCTCGGCGCAGCGGCGGGTCGTCTCGGTGTCGCCGGCCGGGAAATCGACCACCACGAAGCGCTCGGCGGCCTCGATCACGTGCTCGATCATGTCCTGGCACAGGGTCGGGTCGACGCGGCCGGTGCTGTCCTCAGCGCGCAGGCGCTGACGGAAGCAGGTGATGTCGGGCCGGCGCGGCACGAAACTCTCGCTGCCGGGGTTGATCTCCTGCATTAAAGCCGTGTGGAAATGGCGATTGGCCGGATCGGTGTCGATCGCCAGGACCGGACTGACCTCGGCGCAGAGATCGGCGACCTGAAGCGCGATCGTCGTCTTTCCGACACCGCCCTTGCCGCCCAGGCAAAGGATCAGGATCTTCGCCGCCGAACCGAGAAGGTCGCGCTGGATCAATTGGATCTCGTCCGGTCCGTACCAGGCCGGAACCTTGGTCTGCGTATCGTCGGCCATGAAGTCTCTCCTTGCTGATGGATAGGGCGGTGCCGCGCGCCGAAGCACCGAGGGACCGTCCCGCGGGATGTCAGGAGTGATGCGCTGCAACCGGAGCCGGGACGCCGTCAGGGCTTCGCTTCGGTCATCTCCGATGCCCCGGCTACGCCCACTCGGACATGCGCCAACCCCTGCGATTCGCCCGGTGGGCCGGCGGCAGAGCGATGGGCTACCCGGTGCCACGGCTCAGGGATGCGCGACCGCCGCAGGTCGACAGGTGTGTCGGGCCTCGGAATGGCGTCCCTCCCCATTGCGTGCACCTCGTCGCTCAGTCGCTGGCTCCGGCGGACCAGCCGCGCAGGACCAGCCTTTGAATTCGGTCCGACCAAGACAACGTGCCGGCTCACGCAAGATGCGAACCCGATACCTGCCGTCTCTGCAGGCATCTTTCCGCTACAGCCTAAACATTAATGAATCAATCTCACGACGATTACCCATATTACTAGTCTAAATTCCTGCCTGAATGGCTTTATATCGTGTATTATTTTTGATAGATATTGATCTTGGGCGCATTAGTTGTGCTGATACTATCAACATTGGACGTGTAAACGAAAATCATTCCGGCTCGGCGCCGGGATCGCGGCTCTGATCGAGCTCGGACCTGCGAGACTTGTCGACAGCGCGGTACAGGCGTGGTCGCTGCAAGGCCCGGCCCGGTCGAGACTTGCCATCTGACGGGGATAGTCGAGCCGACGGCCGTCAGAGCAGCAATCCGTCCGGTAACGCGCCGCTGAGGGTCGTGGCGCCGCTCGGACGTTCCGCACCGCCACAACGGGATTCGACGCTACCTAAGCACAATCCACAGCGTTAACCGTTCACTCACATTCGTTAACAAACCCTTGGCTAAAATGCGCCGGGTATATTTAAGTAAACCGGTAACCACGGTGTCGTTGCGTTGCGACGAGGGCTCAATGCCAACATCCAACAAAAAGTCGGCCCTGGCGGTCGCCCGCGCCCTTGGCCTCACCGGCCCCTTGATCCTCGCGGGGACGAACGCCGCCGAGGCGCACGTTAAATGGTTCTGCGCCTTCGACGTGGCCGGGCAGCCGCAGGGCCTCGAACAGGTCCTCTGTCTCGACTTCGAGTGGCTCACCGGCCTCGCGCTGCTCTGCCTGATGTTCGGATGCTTGGCGGAGGGCACGCCCCTGGGCGGCGCGCTGCTCAACGCCCTCGATCGCGTGACCACGCGGATCCGCACCGACACGGAGTTGCTGGTCCGCGCCACGCTGGGCTTCTTCCTCGTTTCGCTGTTCGTCCTCGGCGGCATCATCCTGACGCCGGAGCTGAAGACCGACGTGGCCTGGATCCCGTGGTTTCAGCTCGCGCTCGCCGGCTGCCTGATCTGGCGCCGCACGATGCCGATCACAGGCCTGGGCCTCGTCTTCCTGTTCAGCTACGCGACCGCGCAATACGGGCTGTTCCACCTCGCTGACTATCCGATCTTCCTCGGGATCGCCGTCTACCTGATCGTGCAGGGACTCGACCTGAAGCCCTTCGACATCCGCCCCCTCGACCTCGTCCGCTGGTCCGCCGCGGTCACGCTGATGTGGGCCTCGATTGAGAAGTGGGCCTATCCGGAATGGTCGGCGCCGCTGCTCGCCGCCAAGCCGCAGATGACCATGGGCGCGACCCCCGAATTGTTCATGCAGGCCGCCGGCGTGATCGAGTTCACCCTCGCCTTCGCGCTGATCTGGACGCCCCTGGTCCGGCGCTGCGCGGCGATCATCCTGGCGGCGATCTTCGTCTCGGCGATCGTCGAATTCGGCAAAGTGGACGCGATCGGCCATTCCGGGATCATCGTGGTTCTGTTGGCGATCGCCGCCGACGATGTCCGGGTTCGGGTGCGGGCACGCCAAGTGCTCCTGGCGCCGGCTTGGTACGGCGCGGCGCTGGCGGCCTTCCTGTTCCTCTACTACGCCGGCCACGCAGCCCTGTTCGGCGGCCTCGGAACCCTGCCGGTCATCTGACGGCGGCTCGGACCGGGATCATCGCGCCGCCAGCAGCGGCGCGATCACGTCGGTCAGGCCGTTGATCAGGATCTGCGTGCCGACGCAGAGCAGCAGGAAGGCGAACAGGCGTCCGACCACCCGGGCCCGGGCCGGGCCGATGAGCGCCACGACCCGGTCGGCCGAGGCGTACAGAAGGGCGACCGTAACGGCGACCACCAGCGCCGCCACCGTGACGCCGAAATAGAAACCGGCCCGCTCGGCGTAAGCCGCCGGCCGGTTCGCGCCCAGGGTGATCGCCACGGCGATCGTGCCCGGTCCGGTGGTGAACGGCAGGGTCAGCGGAAAAAAGGCGATCTCGGAAAGCGCCGCGGTGGGTACCGGCTCGGAGGGGGCCGCAGCGCCCGGCCCGGCCGAGCCCGACGCCTCGGCCTGCTTGCGCGCCTCGCGGGCTTCCGGCCGGTTGAGTTGGGTCCAGGCCGAGGACATCACCACCAAGCCGCCCGCGACGCGCAGGGCCGCCAGGGTGACGCCGAAGAAGTTGAGGATCGGCGTCCCGGCCCAGAGAGCGCCCAGCATGACCAGCGCCGCGTAGACACCGATCCGGCGCGACAGGAGTACGCGCTCGGCGTGACTGTAGGCGCTCGTCACCTGGGCGAAGATGAAAGCGCCGCCGATCGGGTTGACGATCGCGACCAAGCCCGAAAGGGCGAGCAGGAACTGCTGGACGGTGAAATCGATGCTCATCAGGATCGGTCCGTGCGGACCGTCCTCCTAAGCAAAGTTGCGTTGGCACGCCAACGCAACCTCCGCTTAGGTTCTTCATCGATCGCAGGTTTTCGTCGCAAAACCGGCAGCCACTTTTGCGAAACGTGCTTAGGCCACCGGGCGCGCCGACAGAATGCGGTTTCCGCCGCCGGCCGCCCGTGCCAACGCCCGCTCAGCCCGGGGCGGGCGCCGGCACCAGCACCCGGGCCGGGGCGAGGCGGCGGGCGCGCCGCACCTGCCGCACCGTGACCGGCCGGTAGAGCTGCTTCGTCGCGTCGACCACGTGCAGGCCCGCGAAGGGCAGGGACAGGCTGGTGCCGGTCCACTCCCAGGCCGGCCCGGTGCGCAGCATCAGCCGCGAGCGCACCGGCGGCATGTAGAGCGTCTCGGTCCAGTTCACCGGCGAGAACAGCGTCTCGCGCATCAGCCGGCCGAGCTGCGAGCGGCTGTAGGGCTGACCATGGCCGAAGGGTGTCGCCTCCCGCCGGGCCCAGACCCCCCGCCGGTTCGGCACCACCAGAATCATCCGCCCGCCGGGGGTGAGGGTCCGCCACACCTCCTGGAGCAGCTCCGAAGGGCTCTCGACGGCTTCGAGGGCGTGGATGAGCAGGATCCGGTCGACGGCGGATTCGGGCAGCGGCATCATGGTGGGATCGGCCAGCGCCGTGCAGGATCGGCCGCTCGCCGGCCAGTTCACGACACCCTGGCTGATCGGCATGAACGCGAGGGTGCGTTCGGCGATACAGTGGATCGGGCCGAGATACGGCATCGCGTAGCCGATCCCGAGCACACGCAGGCCCGAGACCGAGCCGAGGAACGCGTCGATCGATCGGCCGACCACGCGATGCGTCGTGCGGCCCAGGGGGCTGGCATAGAAGGCCCGCAAATCGTTGACGTCGAGACGCATGAAGAGGCAGGCTACCGACACGGGAACGGTCGCCGTACTCAATGGTGACCCGGGTCGCCCGCGGCAAGCGTTACGGAACCGAAGTACGCGGAACCCGGCCGTGGGACCGCCTGTTCACGGCGACAGCGTTTGCGCCCCGAGGAGAATCCCCCGATGGCCGCCCAGACCGAGATCCGCACCTTCCTCTGCCGCAGCGACAATATCGGCGTCCTGATTCGCGATCCCGCCACCGGGGCCTGCGCGGCGATCGACGTGCCGGAGGCCGACGCGCTGTTGAGGGTGCTCGATGAGACCGGCTGGCGGCTCACCGACATCCTCGTGACGCACCGGCACGCCGATCACGTCGAAGGCATCCCCGCGCTGAAGCAGGCCACCGGCGCCCGGGTCGTCGCGCCCGCCAAAGCCGGCGACGCAGTCCCCCTGGTGGATGTCACCGTTCGGGAGGGCGACACGGTACGGGTCGGCGGTCTCACCGCGCAGGTCTGGGAGACGCCGGGCCATTGCGCCGATCACGTCACGTACTGGTTTTCCGAGGCGGGGCTTGTCTGCGCCGGCGACACGCTGTTCACCCTCGGCTGTGGCCGGGTGATGGAGAGCCCGCCCGAGACCCTTTACCGATCCCTGCGGCGCTTCGACGATCTCCCCGATTCCGCTCAAGTCTTCAGCGGCCACGACTACGTACTCTCCAATGCGCGCTTCGCCCTGGCGGCCGAGCCGGACAACGCAGCGCTCAAGGCCCGCTTCGCCGAGGCCGAAACCGCGAAGGCGGAGAGCCGTTTTCTCGTTCCCTCGACCATGGGCACAGAGCGCGCCACCAACCCGTTCCTGCGCTGCGCAGTCCCAGCACTGGCTAAATCCGTCGATCTGCCACCAGGAAGCGATCCAGAATCGGTCTTCGTCGCTCTTAGGGCGTGGAAGAACCGCTTCTGACGCAGGGATAACGAGAAAAATTTGTTGCCTTCTCAAGGCAAACTGACACATAGGAGTGTTTAAGCGGACTAAATCCGCTCAGGTTAACGGGCTCCCGGGGGGAAGCCGTAACGTCAACGCGAAGCGCCGGGACGCTTCAGCCGGTATGATGGGGGTCCGTCTCGCCCTACCACCTGTCCACTTCCCGCCTTCCGCTGCCTTTTTTGAAGCCAGAATCTGACGGGTCCAAGGAAGAGGCGCTGAGCGCCAAATCCAAGCTCTCCGTCGCCGAGGTCGCCGATACCGGCACGCCCCGGGAAGCGGCTGATGTGCCTGGCGGATCGAGGCCACGCGCACCCGTAGCTGCCGACGTTCGGCTGCTCGGCATCGCCACCAAGCATCTCTCCCGGCTCGGCCCCAAGCGCGTGACGGTGGTGGCCGTCGCCGCCGAAGCGGGCATGACCCACGCCAACGTCTACCGCTACTTCCCGTCGAAGGACGCACTCCTCGACGCTGTGGCAGGGCGCTGGCTGCGCGAGGTCGAAGCCCGGCTCTCCGGCATCGCCGACGCACCCGACCCGGCTGACGACAAGATCGAGCGTCTCCTTACCGCGCTGGCCACCGTTCAACGCGATGCACTGGTCGACGAGCCGAACCTGTTCGCAGTCCATCTCGACGCCACCGTGGCGGCCCGGCCGATCGCCCGGCGGCACCGTGTCCGCCTGCGCAGCCTCGTGGAGCGGGTCGTCGAGGAGGGAATCACCTCCGGGATCTTCTCAGCCCGGGATCGGGAGCGGGCGATCGCCTACATCTTCGATGCGAGCTACCGCTTCACGCATCCACTGGCGATCCAGCATGATGCCGAAGTGCCGAGGGATCTGATCGAGGCGCGCTTCGGCGCCGTCATTCACGCGATCCAGAGGGTTCTGCGATCCGGGGTTCTCTGACAAACCCGACGCCAGCGTGACGGATTCTCCGAGGCCCGGACCCCAAATCCGGGCCTTTGTTATGTCCGGATGTTCACAGCACCGCCGTCGGTGACGAAACGTGCAAATGACAGCTTTCGGAATCTGTCATCGAAGCTTCGCCGCGCGTCGGATCCAGGTTGCACTGCACCTAAAACCTTCGCCGCGCTGACGTTTCTCCATCCATAAGCGCCTCCGTCCGGCAGCTGGGCCTCGACGCCGACGCCGAGGCTCGACCCGCATCGGGTTGAAGCGACGGTGCTTTTCGGCCACACAACCGCGCAGATTTGGGGCCGCGAATCTGACCGCGAACCGGAACGGAAGCGCAATCCCAGCAACGCCCGACGCATCCTCGATAGCGACACGCAAGGGAAACGGATCCGACATGGCTCGCAACAAGATCGCGCTCATCGGTGCCGGCCAGATCGGCGGCACCCTGGCCCTTCTGGCCGGCCTCAAGGATCTCGGGGACGTCGTGCTATTCGACATCGTCGACGGCGTGCCGCAGGGCAAGGCGCTCGATATCGCCGAGGCCGCCCCGGTCGAGGGCTTTGACGCGACCTATGCGGGCGCGAGCGACTATTCGGCCATCAAGGGCACCGACGTGGTGATCGTCACCGCCGGCGTGCCGCGCAAGCCCGGCATGAGCCGCGACGACCTGATCGGTATCAACCTCAAGGTCATGCAGGCGGTGGGCGAGGGCATCAAGACCTACGCGCCGGACGCCTTCGTAATCTGCATTACCAACCCGCTCGACGCGATGGTGTGGGCGCTGCAGAAGTTCTCGGGGCTGCCCACCAACAAGATCGTCGGCATGGCGGGCGTGCTCGACTCGGCCCGCTTCCGCCACTTCCTCGCCGAGGAATTCAAGGTCTCGGTCGAGGACGTCACCGCCTTCGTGCTCGGCGGCCACGGCGACGACATGGTGCCGCTGACCCGCTACTCCACGGTGGCGGGCGTACCGCTCACGGATCTCGTCAAGCTGGGCTGGACCACCCAGGAGAAGCTCGACGCCATGGTCGACCGCACCCGCAAGGGCGGCGGCGAGATCGTGAACCTGCTCAAGACCGGCTCGGCCTTCTACGCGCCGGCCGCCTCCGCCATCGCCATGGCCGAGAGCTACCTGCGCGACAAGAAGCGGGTTCTGCCCTGCGCGGCCTATCTCGACGGCCAGTACGGCGTGAAGGGCATGTTCATCGGCGTGCCGATCGTGATCGGCGCCAACGGCGTGGAGCGCGTCCTCGAGGTCACCTTCGACGCCGCCGAGAAGGCGATGTTCGAGAAGTCGGTCGCCTCGGTCACGGGCCTGATCGAGGCCTGCAAAGGCGTCGACAGCAACCTCGCCTGACCGGTAAGCGGAGACCGGGCAGCGCGTTGGGTTCGGAGATCCAATTTCCGATCACTTGATTTCACGACGCGCCGTTCGCTTCCACCTATTCGCTCCTCCCTACGAGGCTCCGATGAATATTCACGAATATCAGGCCAAGGCCGTGCTGAAGGAGTTCGGCCTGCCCGTCTCCCGCGGCGTGGCCATTTTCAACCCGTCGGAGGCCGAGGCCGCCGCCAAGGAGCTCGGCGGCCCCGTCTGGGTCGTGAAGAGCCAGATCCACGCGGGCGGCCGCGGGAAGGGCACCTTCAAGGGCGCGCCCGAGGGCGCCAAGGGCGGCGTGCGTGTCACCAAGTCGATCGACGAGGTGAAGCAATATGCCGGCGAGATGCTCGGCCAGACCCTGGTCACGATCCAGACCGGGCCGGCCGGCAAGCAGGTCAACCGCCTCTACATCGAGGAAGGTGCGCAGATCGCCGAAGAGTTCTACCTCTCGATGCTGGTCGATCGCGTCACCGGCGGGGTCGCCTTCGTGGTCTCCACCGAGGGTGGCATGGACATCGAGGCGGTGGCCCACGACACGCCCGAGAAGATCCATACGATCGCGGTCGATCCGGCCACGGGCGTGATGCCTCATCACGGCCGCGCCGTCGCCAAGGCGCTGGGCCTCACCGGCGCCCAGGCCAAGGAAGCCGCGTCGCTGACGGAAAAACTCTACGCGGCGTTCGTGTCCAAGGACATGAGCATGCTGGAGATCAATCCTCTGGTGCTCACGTCAGACGGCCATCTCAAGTGCCTCGACGCCAAGATCTCGTTCGACTCGAACGCGCTCTACAAGCACGCCGATATCGTCGCCCTGCGGGACGAGACCGAGGAGGACGCCAAGGAGATCGAGGCGTCGAAATATGACCTCGCCTACATCGCGCTCGACGGCACGATCGGCTGCATGGTCAACGGCGCCGGCCTCGCCATGGCGACGCTGGACATCATCAAGCTCTACGGCGAGGAGCCGGCGAACTTCCTCGATGTCGGCGGCGGCGCTTCCGAAGAGAAGGTCACGGCGGCGTTCAAGATCATCACCGCCGATCCGCAGGTGAAGGGGATCCTCGTCAACATCTTCGGCGGGATCATGAAGTGCGACGTGATCGCCAATGGCGTCATCGCTGCGGTCAAGGCGGTGGGCCTGCAGGTGCCCCTGGTGGTGCGCCTGGAAGGCACCAACGTCGAGGAAGGCAAGGCGATCATCCGCAATTCCGGCCTCAACGTGATTCCGGCGGACGACCTCGACGACGCTGCCCAGAAGATCGTTGCCGCCGTGAAGGGAGCCTGATCATGTCGGTGATGATCGACGCCAATACCAAGGTCATCTGCCAGGGCTTCACCGGCAAGAACGGGACCTTCCACTCCGAGCAGGCCATCGCGTACGGCACCAAGATGGTCGGCGGCACCTCCCCGGGTAAGGGCGGCGCGACCCATCTCGGCCTGCCTGTCTTCGACACGGTGGCGGAGGCCCGCGAGGCCACCGGTGCCGACGCTTCGGTTGTCTACGTGCCGCCGCCCGGCGCGGCGGATGCGATCTGCGAGGCCATCGCCGCCGAGATCCCGCTGATCGTCTGCATCACCGAGGGCATTCCGGTGCTCGACATGGTACGGGTGAAGCGGGCGCTCATCGGCTCGAAGTCGCGCCTGGTCGGGCCGAACTGCCCCGGCATCGTCACCGCGGGCGAGTCGAAGATCGGCATCATGCCGGCCAACATCTTCCGCCAGGGCTCGGTCGGCATCGTGTCGCGTTCCGGCACGCTGACCTACGAGGCGGTGTTCCAGACCTCGAATGCCGGCCTCGGCCAGACCACGGCGGTCGGCATCGGCGGCGATCCGGTGAAGGGCACCGAGTTCATCGACGTGCTGGAGCTGTTCCTGGCCGACCCGAAGACCGAGTCGATCGTGATGATCGGCGAGATCGGCGGCTCAGCCGAGGAGGAAGCCGCGCAGTTCCTGCGTGACGAGGCCAAGCGCGGCCGGAAGAAGCCGATGGTCGGCTTCATCGCCGGCCGCACGGCGCCTCCGGGCCGACGCATGGGCCATGCCGGCGCGATCATCTCGGGCGGCAAGGGTGGCGCCGAGGACAAGATCGCCGCCATGGAGGCCGCGGGCATCCGCGTGTCGCCGTCGCCGGCCCGGCTGGGCTCGACGCTGGTCGAGGTCCTGAAGGGCTGAGTTCCAGGCGACAGCGTTGCAGCCATCGCAGGGCTGCAACACCCATATCGGACAGACGATAAATTCAGCGGGGCGGCCACCCGCCCCGTTTCGGTTTGAAGGCGATCCGCCGCGCGGACGGAACGCCTGAAGGGCAGGGCAGCCTGCCCGCGCGACAGGATGGACGCACCATGGCACGCCAGGATGTGAACGAAGCGCTCCTCGAAACCTCGTTCCTCTACGGCGCCAACGCCGCCTACATCGAGGAATTGCAGGCCGCCTATGCCCGCAATCCGGCTTCGGTGGATCCCGAGTGGCAGGCCTTCTTCAAGGGCCTCGGCGAGGACGAGACGCTCGTCGAGAAGAACGCCGCCGGTGCCTCCTGGGAGAGGCAGAACTGGCCAGTGCCGCTGAACGGCGAGCTGGTCTCGGCGCTCGACGGCAATTGGGGCGCCCTGGAGAAGGCGGTCGGCGACCGGATCGTCGCCCGCGATGCCAAGGAGGCCAAGCCCGGCAAGCCGCAGGACAGCGTCACCGCGACCACCGGCGTCTCGGTCGAGCAGGCCGCCAAGGATTCGGTGCGGGCGATCATGCTGATCCGCTCCTACCGCATGCGCGGCCACCTGCACGCCAAGCTCGATCCGCTGGGCCTTGCGCCGCGGGGCGATCACGAGGAGCTGCACCCGCAGCATTATGGCTTCACCGAGGAGACCGACTGGGACCGGCCGATCTTCCTCGACAACGTGCTCGGCCTCCAGTTCGGCACGATCCGCGAGATCGTCGATATCCTGGAGCGGACCTACTGCCAGACGCTCGGCGTCGAGTTCATGCACATCTCCGACCCCGCCGAGAAGGCGTGGATCCAGGAGCGCATCGAGGGCAAGGACAAGGAGATTTCCTTCACCCCCGAGGGCCGACGCGCGATCCTCAACAAGCTGATCGAGGGCGAGGGCTTCGAGAAGTTCCTCGATCTGAAGTACACCGGCACCAAGCGCTTCGGCCTCGACGGCAGCGAGGCGATGATCCCGGCCATGGAGCAGATCATCAAGCGCGGCGGCGCGCTCGGCGTGCGCGAGATCGTGCTCGGCATGGCCCATCGCGGCCGGCTGAACGTGCTGACCAACGTGATGGCGAAGCCCTTCCGGGCGGTGTTCCACGAGTTCAAGGGCGGCTCGGCCTCCCCGGCCGAGGTCGAGGGCTCGGGCGACGTGAAGTACCACCTGGGCGCGTCCTCGGACCGCGCCTTCGACGGGAACAACGTCCACCTGTCGCTCACCGCCAACCCATCGCACCTGGAGATCGTCGATCCGGTGGTGCTCGGTAAGGTCCGCGCCAAGCAGGACCAGTGGGCCAAGCCCAACATCGAGCGCCGCACGGTGCTGCCGCTGCTGATCCACGGCGATGCCGCCTTCGCGGGCCAGGGCGTGGTTGCGGAGTGCTTCGGCCTCTCGGGCCTGAAGGGCCACCGTACCGGTGGTTCGATCCACTTCATCATCAACAACCAGATCGGCTTCACCACCGATCCGCGCTTCTCGCGCTCCTCTCCCTATCCGTCCGACGTCGCCAAGATGGTCGAGGCGCCGATCTTCCACTGCAATGGCGACGATCCGGAAGCCGTCACCTTCGCGGCGAAGGTCGCCGTCGAGTACCGCCAGAAGTTCGGCAAGCCGGTCGTGATCGACATGCTGTGCTACCGCCGCTTCGGCCACAACGAGGGCGACGAGCCAGCCTTCACCCAGCCGAAGATGTATCAGCGGATCCGCAAGCATCCGTCGGTGCTGGAGACCTACGGCCGCAAGCTGGTCGAGAACGGCTCCGTCACCCAGGAGGCGCTGGACGCTCGCAAGGCCGAGTTCCGGCAGTTGCTCGATACCGAGCTCGACGTCGCCAACAACTACAAGGCCAACAAGGCCGATTGGCTCGACGGGCGGTGGTCCGGCGTGAAGGCCGTGCACGAGGACGTGGACGACCCGCGCCGCGGGCGCACTGCCGTGCCGGCCGAGACGCTGCAGGAGATCGGACGGAAGATCACGCAGGTGCCGCCGGGCTTCCACCTGCACCGGACGATCCAGCGTTTCATGGACAACCGCGCCAAGGCGGTGGAAACCGGAACGGGTATCGATTGGGCAACCGCCGAGGCGCTCGCCTTCGGGGCGACACTGCTCGACGGCAACCGGGTCCGGCTCTCGGGCCAAGATGTCGAGCGCGGCACCTTCTCGCAGCGCCACGCCGTGGTGATCGATCAGGAGAACGAGCAGCGCTTCACGCCGCTGAACGCCATCCGCGACGGGCAGGCATCCATCGAGATTATCAACTCGATGCTCTCCGAGGAGGCGGTGCTCGGCTTCGAGTACGGCTACTCGCTGGCCGAGCCGAACGCCCTGGTCTTGTGGGAGGCGCAGTTCGGCGACTTCGCCAACGGCGCCCAGGTGGTGATCGACCAGTTCATCGCGTCCGGCGAGCGCAAGTGGCTGCGCATGTCCGGCCTCGTGCTGCTGCTGCCGCACGGCTACGAGGGGCAGGGGCCCGAGCATTCCTCCGCCCGCCTGGAGCGCTACCTCCAGGCCTGCGCCGAGGACAACATGCAGGTCGCCAACGTAACGACCCCGGCGAACTACTTCCACATCTTGCGCCGGCAGCTGAAGCGCGACTTCCGCAAGCCGCTTGTGCTGATGACGCCGAAATCGCTGCTGCGCCACAAGCGCGCCGTCTCGAACCTCGACGCGCTGGCCGAGGGCTCGACCTTCCATCGCGTCCTCTGGGACGATGCAGAGGAGGAGGGCGCGCCCAACAAGCTGGTGCGCGACGACAAGATCCGCCGCGTCGTGCTGAGCTCGGGCAAGGTCTATTACGATCTGCTGGAGGAGCGGGAGAAGCGCGGCCTCAACGACATCTACCTGATGCGCGTCGAGCAGCTGTACCCGTTCCCGCTCAAGGCGCTGGCCAACGAGATGGCCCGCTTCCGCAACGCCGACGTGATCTGGTGCCAGGAAGAGCCAAAGAACATGGGCTCCTGGGCCTTCGTCGAGCCCTACCTCGAATGGGTGCTCGGTCAGGCCGGCTCCGCGGTCAAGCGGGCCCGCTATGTCGGCCGCCCGGCCTCGGCTTCCACGGCCGTGGGCCAGATGTCGAAGCACCAGGCGCAGCTTCAGGCGTTCCTCAACGAGGCCCTAGCGGTCTGATTTTTGGGATTTGGCGGCGGCCCGCTCGGGCCGCCGCCGTCACTGTCCAGGCCGTCCGGCACGGCCGAACCGATCCGGAAGTGCGAAACGACATGGCTACCGACATCCTCGTCCCGACCCTCGGCGAATCCGTGAGCGAGGCCACCATCGGCCGGTGGTTCAAGAAGCCCGGCGACATCGTCGCGGCCGACGAGCCGATCGTCGAACTCGAGACCGACAAGGTCACCCTGGAGGTCAACGCCCCGGCGGCGGGCCAGCTCGGTGAGATCCTGGTGAAGGACGGCGAGACCGTGGAGCCCGGCGCCCTGCTCGGCTCGATCGTCGAGGCGGGCGCCGGCGTGGCACCAGCCAAGAAGGCGGCTCCGAAAGCGGCCACTGAGACCAAGGCCGAGAGCCGAAGCGAGGCCCCGAAGGCCGCTTCCCCCGCCAAGGCCGAGGCGCCAGCCCAGGAATCTTCCGCCGGCTACGGCAATCACGGCGAAGCGGGGGCCCCCGCAGCCCAGCAGCGCCCGGTCGGCGACAACGGCCCGGCGGTGGCCAAGCTCGCCCGCGAATCCGGCGTCGATCCGTCGGGCGTGAACGGCTCCGGCAAGGACGGCCGGGTCACCAAGGGCGACATGCTCGGCGCCATCGCCAAGGGTCCGGCTCCGTCCGCGCCCGCCAAGGAGGCCCGCCCGACCCTGCCGCGGGCCCCCTCCGCGCCGGACGATGCGTCGCGCGAGGAGCGCGTGCGCATGACCAAGCTTCGCCAGACCATCGCGCGCCGCCTGAAGGACGCGCAGGACACGGCGGCGATGCTGACCACGTTCAACGACGTGGACATGTCGGCCGTGATGGCCATGCGCAGCCAGTACAAGGACATCTTCGAGAAGAAGCACGGCACGAAGCTCGGCTTCATGGGCTTCTTCACCAAGGCGGTGATCGGCGCCCTCAAGGATGTGCCGGCGGTCAATGCCGAGATCGACGGACAGGATCTCGTCTACAAGAACTACTACCACATCGGCATCGCGGTCGGGACCGATAAGGGCCTTGTCGTGCCGGTCGTGCGCAATGCCGACGACCTGTCGATCGCCGGCATCGAGAAGACTATTGCGGGCTTCGGCAAGAAGGCGCGCGACGGCAAGCTGTCCATCGAGGACATGCAGGGTGGCACCTTCACGATCACCAACGGCGGCATCTACGGCTCGCTGATGTCGACGCCGATCCTCAACGCGCCGCAATCGGGCATCCTCGGCATGCACCGCATCGAGGAGCGCCCGGTGGTCCGTGCCGGCAAGATCGAAGCGCGTCCGATGATGTACCTCGCGCTGTCATACGATCACCGGATCGTCGACGGTAAGGAGGCCGTGACCTTCCTGGTGCGGGTCAAGGAGGCGCTAGAGGACCCGGCGCGGCTCGTGCTGGATCTCTGAGCTGCGTCCAGGCGCCGTGACGTCGGCATCGATCGGAGGCGGCCTGATCGATGCCGACCATCGCCATCGTCGAGGGGGTTCGGATCATGATCTTCCTCAACGATCATCTGCCTCCCCACCTGCACGCGCTGTTTGCCGGGTAGGAAGCCAAGCTTTCGATTGCCACCGGTGAAGTCCTCAGCGGAAAGCTGTCGCGCACGAAACTCAAGGCGGTCCAGATGTGGCTGGATGCCAACCGCGAACAGGTCTCCTACATCTGGCGGGAGATTCGGGCCGGCCGCTACAGTGGAGGGATGATCGCGTGACACATCATCGGGTCTCCGCCGTACAGGCTCTGGATTATCCGGCGCTCCGCGTCACGTTCGACGACGGCCTCGAAGGTGTTCTCGACCTGTCGGACCTGATCGCCGAAGGTCCCGTCTTCGCGCCGCTGAAGGATGAAGCCTATTTCCGGACGGTCGCAGTCGGTGAGCAGGGCTGGACCTTCGGCTGGAACCTCGATGGCGAGGGGAAAGAGATCGATTTTTGTCCCGACGCGACTCGGATCCGGATCGAGACCCAGATCGTGGAGGATCTGGCGGATCGGTTCGAGAGGAAGCACATCGCAGCCGCATGAGTGAGTCGATGAACGGAACCAGCGTCGCCATCGTCACCGGCGGCAGCCGCGGCATAGGCCGGGCCGTCTCGCTGCTGCTGGCCGAGCGCGGCTACGCGGTCTGCCTGAGCTACGTGTCGGATGCCGCCGCGGCGCAAGGCGTGGTCGATGCGATCACCGCCAAGGGCGGCCGGGCGCTCGCCGTACGGGGCGATGTCGGCAGCGAGGCCGACGTGATCGCTCTGTTCCAGGCCGCCGACGCGCTCGGCCCGCTCAAGGCGCTGGTCAACAATGCCGGCGTGGTCGATGTGAAGGCGGACGTCGCCGACATGAGCCTCGCCCGGCTCCAGCGGATGATGAACACCAACGTGGTCGGCAGCTTCCTGTGTGCCCGCGAGGCGGTGCGGCGGATGTCGACCAAGCGCGGCGGGGCAGGGGGCGCGATCGTCAACCTGTCCTCGGTGGCGGCGCGCCTCGGCGGTCCTGGCCAGTTCGTGGATTACGCCGCCTCAAAGGGCGCGATCGATTCACTGACGATCGGCCTCGCCCGCGAGGTTGCGGGGGAGGGGATCCGCGTCAACGCGGTGGCGCCCGGCATTATCGCCACCGAGATCCACGCCAGCGGCGGCGAGCCCGACCGGGTGGAGCGTCTCGGCCCGGCTGTCCCGCTGGGCCGCGCCGGCACCGCCGAGGAGGTCGCCGCGCCGATCGTGTGGCTCCTCTCGGAGGAAGCCTCCTACACCACGGGCGCCATCCTCGATATCGGCGGCGGCCGCTGATCCTCACCTGACTTATCCTTGCCCGTCCCGCACGCGGCACGACCGACCGGAAGCGAACCTGCATGTCCTACGATCTCGTCGTCATCGGCACCGGCCCCGGCGGCTATGTCTGCGCGATCCGCGCAGCGCAGCTCGGCCTGAGGACCGCCGTGGTCGAGAAGCGCGCCACACACGGCGGCACCTGCCTCAATGTCGGCTGCATCCCGTCGAAGGCGCTGCTCCACGCCTCCGAGGCCTTCGAGGAGGCGACCAAGCACTTCGCCGATCTCGGCATCGAGGTCAGCGGCGTGAAGCTCGATCTCAAGAAGATGATGAGCTTCAAGGCCGAGGGCGTGGCCGGCAACACCAAGGGCGTCGAGTTCCTGCTCAAGAAGAACAAGGTCGAGACCTTCCACGGCACCGGCCGGATCGCAGGCGCCGGCCGCGTCGAGGTCGTGTCCGAGGATGGCGGCAACCAGATGCTCGAGACCAAGAGCATCGTCATCGCCACCGGCTCGGACGTGACGCGCCTGCCGGGCGTAACCATCGACGAGACGGTCGTGGTCTCCTCCACAGGCGCCCTCGAACTCGACCGGGTGCCGAAGAAGCTCCTCGTGATCGGCGCCGGCGTGATCGGGTTGGAGCTCGGCTCGGTCTGGCGGCGCCTGGGCGCCGAGGTCACTGTTGTCGAGTATCTGGACCGGGTGCTCCCCGGGATGGACGGCGAAGTCGGCAAGCAGTTCCAGCGGATCCTGACCAAGCAGGGCATCGCCTTCAAGCTCTCCACCAAGGTGACCGGCGTCGAGGTCGGCAAGAAAGGTGGCGCAACCGTTACGGTCGAGCCGGCCGCGAGCGGCGCAGCGGAGACGCTCCAGGCCGACGTCGTTCTCGTGGCAATCGGCCGGGTGCCCTACACGGAAGGCTTGGGCCTCGACACGGTCGGCGTGCAGCGGGACGACAAGGGCCGGATCCAGACGGATTCGCACTACGCCACCAACGTCACCGGCATCTATGCCATCGGCGACGTGATCGCCGGCCCGATGCTGGCCCACAAGGCCGAGGACGAGGGCGTCGCCATCGCCGAGATGCTGGCCGGCCAGTCCGGCCACGTGAATTACGGCGTGATCCCGAACGTGGTCTACACGTTCCCGGAAGTCGCCTCGGTTGGCAAGACCGAAGAGGAATTGACGAAGGACGGCATCGCCTACAATGCCGGCAAATTCCCCTTCACGGCGAACGGCCGGGCCAAGGCCAACGGCACCACGGAGGGGTTCGTGAAGGTGCTGGCCGATGCCCAGACCGACCGGGTGCTCGGCGTCCACATCGTCGGGGCCGATGCTGGCAACCTGATCGCCGAGGTCGCGGTGGCCATGGAGTTCGGCGCTTCGTCCGAGGACATCGCCCGCACCTGCCACGCCCACCCGACGCTAACCGAGGCCGTGAAGGAAGCCGCGCTCGCGGTGAACAAGCGCGCCATCCACGTCTGAGAACCTGTTCGAGCCGTAAGATACCGGGTTTCCAAAGGGCTTCATCCCTTTGGCGGGTTCTTAGGGCAGAGCCCTAAGATCTTGACCCGGGCTCCGCCATGGACCCGCGAAAGGTCTCGACCTTTCGAAACCGTGACCTGGTCCATCCCCACGGCGCGGGATCAGGCGATCTTGCGCCGGGCGTTCGGTAGATCGACGATCCGCAGCAGCGCGCTCGGCGCCGGCGGCGCCGTCAGCGCGTTCAGGAGATACGGCCGGCGCAGGCCCAGCGCGTTGTGCAGGGCAAGGTCGATGTCGCGTGCGTAGAACGGCATCCGCAGCACCGCGTCGACACCAAAATAGCGGCCCGCCTGAGCAACCGACTCCGGCTCGGAGGTGGTCAGGAGGGTGATGCGGGTGGCCAGGCCCAGAGGCTGGATCTGGCAGGCGAGTTCCAGCCCGTCGATGCCGGTGAGCTTCACGTCGATGAACGCAAAGTCATAGGCCGCGAGCTTCAGGAGCTTGAGGGCGTGGCGGCCGTCATCCGTCTCGTCGAGTTCGATGGTGAAGCCGCTTCGGGCCACGACCCGGCTGATCGCCGAACGCCCGGCCGGAGACGAGCAGGCGAGCAGCGCCCGCGTCGGCGCCCGACGGCGGGCATTGGCGTGGAGCAATTGCTCGATATGGCTCGGGTCGAGGGGCGTCTTGAGCACCTCATAGGCGCCGAGGCTCGTGGCGATCTCCTGCCATTGGGCGAGAACACGGTTGGCCACGAGGACCAGGCAGGGCGGCTCCGCGCCCGCGCGCCGCGCCACCGCGACCGCCTCGGGCCCGCTCAGATCTTCCAGCTGGAGGCCGACGAAGGCCAGGGTCGGTCGATGCCGGAGGAAGATGTCGCACAAAGCCTGACCGGACGTCGCCTCGTCGATCACGGCCGTGGGATCGAATCGCTGGACCACATCACCGAGCGCTGCCCGGCGGCCCGCGTCACAATCCGCGATCACGACCCGTATGGGCGTCCGCGCCTCCGCAAGCTCCATCACGACCGTCCGTGCCGACCCACCCCGTAACGGTCAGAATGGGCGCCGATGGTGACGAAGCCCTTAAAGAAAACGGATGTTCACCGTTATAGCCGACCGGCTTACTGTTCTGGAGACAATCGGCCGCCGAATTCGCAAGAATAGCAATCTAGATTAGCGTCCAGCCCGGGGATGCGCGGCCGCATAGGCGCTCATCAGCCGGGCGGCATCGACCTGGGTGTAGAGCTGCGTGGTCGACAGCGAGGCATGGCCGAGGAGTTCCTGGATTGCACGCAGTTCCCCCTGCCGGGCGAGGAGATGGGTCGCGAAGGAGTGGCGCAGGGCATGGGGCGTGGCGCTCTCCGGCAGGCCGAGGGTGCCCCGGGCACGGGCGACCGTGTACTGGATGATCCGCGGCGAGAGCGGGCCGCCGCGGGCGCCGACGAACAGGGGCCCCTCCGGCGGCAGCGGAAGCGGGCAGGCGGCGAGGTAGTCGGCGACCGCCTGCGCGACCACCGGCAGGATCGGCACCATGCGCTGCTTGCCGCCCTTGCCCAGCACGGTGACCTGATCGACGCCCGGCAGCGGGGCATCGCGGCGGGTGAGACCCAGGGCCTCCGAGATACGCAACCCGGCGCCGTACAGCAGGGCCAGTACGGCGGCATCCCGGGCGAGCACCCAGGGCTCGCGCTCCTCGCCGGCGCGGATTCCCGTATCGGTGAGCGCCACCGCGGCGGAGACCGGCAGGGGGCGGGGCAGCCGTCGCGGAACCTTCGGCGAGCGCACGCCACCTAGCGCCGAAACGGTGCCGTGGCCCTCGCGCTCCAGGAAGCGCGCGAAGGACCGCAGCCCCGCCAGCATGCGCATCAGCGAGCGCCCGGAAACCTCGTCGGCCCGACGCGCCGCCATGAAGGCGCGGATGTCGCGTACCTTCAGGGCAACCAGCATCGGGATCGTCGGCGTGCCCAGCCGCCCGGCAAGGTGGTGGAGGAACTGGCGCAGGTCGCGCCCGTAGGCCTCGACGGTGTTGGGCGCCATCCGCCGCTCGCGCGCCAGCCCGTCGAGCCACGCCAAGACCACGGCGCGCAAGCGCGCGTCGCCGGGGAACAGCAACAGGTCGTCGGTGGAGGCGTGCGCGTTCATGGTGCCAATCGACCGGATCAGCCTTGCGGGAGACTTAACGCAGCCCACCGTTCAGGCCCGAAACTCGCCTCATGCGCGACGCCGTGCCAAGCTTTGACCATGACCCTCCTCGCTTATGCCGGCGCCGCCCTCGCGGAGATCGCCGGATGCTTCGCGTTCTGGTCCTGGCTCCGGGTCGGTCGCTCCCCTCTGTGGGTGCTGCCGGGCGTCGCATCGCTGGTGCTGTTCGCCTTTCTGCTGACCCTGGTGGACAGCCCGGCGGCGGGTCGTGCTTTCGCGGCCTATGGTGGCGTCTACATCGCAGCCTCGGTCCTGTGGCTGTGGCTCGTAGAGGGCCAGCGGCCGGACCGCTGGGATCTCACGGGGGGCGCGATCTGCCTCGTCGGCACGGCGATCATCCTGCTCGGCCGCCGGCCCTGATCAGCGGCCCATCGCGTAGAATTCGTCGTTCGGGCGCAGGTCCGTCACGCTGGCGATCCGGTTCGAAAGGGCGAAGAGGGCGGTGATCGAGGCGATGTCCCAGATGTCGTCCGGGCTGAACCCGTGCCCGGCCAGCGCGGCGTGATCCTCCGCCCCGACGGCTTGGGAGCGGGTTGCTACCTTGACCGCAAAATCCAGCATGGCGCGCTGGCGCGGGGTGATGTCGGCCTTGGCGTAGTTGATGGCGATCTGGTCGGCGATCCGCGGGTTCTTGGCCCGGACCCGCAGGATCGCCCCGTGGGCCACGACGCAGTACAGGCAATCGTTGGCCGCGCTGGTAGCGACCACGATCATCTCGCGCTCGGCCTTGGTCAGGCCGCCGGGCCGGTCCATCAGCGCGTCGTGATAGGCCATAAAAGCGCGGAACTCCTCCGGCCGATGCGCCAGCGCCAGGAAGATGTTGGGCACGAAGCCCGCCTTCTCCTGCACGAGGGCGATGCGGACGCGCAGATCCTCCGGCATGTCGGAGAGCTTCAGCACCGGGAAGCGGCTGATCGGGGTGTCCGCGCTCATGATCGTCCTCACGAAATCCGCGTCTTGGTGAAACCAAGCGTTCACGATACGTACGGCAGCCTCGGGCCGTTCGTCGAGCCGTGGAGCATCATGACCAGCCCCGTCCGCATCCTCGGGATCGATCCCGGGCTCCGCCGCACCGGCTGGGGCCTGATCACTGCGCAGGGGTCCAAGCTCACCTACGGCGCGTGCGGTGTCGTCACCTCGGACGGCGACCTGCCCCTGGCCCTGCGGCTGCGTGAGCTGTTCGAGGGGATCGGCCGCATCGTCGAGAGCCAGCAGCCCGACGAGGTCGCCGTGGAGGAGACCTTCGTCAACAAGGACGCGCAGGCGACGCTTAAGCTCGGCCATGCCCGCGCCATGGCGCTGGTGGTGCCGGCACTCGCCGGGCTGCCGGTGTTCGAATACGCCGCCAACCTGATCAAGAAGACCGTGGCGGGCTCCGGCCACGCCGAGAAGGTGCAGATCCAGGCGATGGTGCGCTTCCTGCTGCCGAAGGCCGAGTTCCGCGTGGCCGACGCCGCCGACGCGCTGGCGATCGCCATCACCCATGCCAGCCACCGGGACTCGCACGCGCTCCGCAAGGCGCACATGCCGGCGGGCAAGCGCCGCAGCCTCACGGGCCAAGCGGCCGCGGGGCAAGGGCTCGAAGGGAAAGGGTTTTCCGCCGCAGCCGCCGCGCGCATCGAGGCGGCGCTGGCGAAACAAGGCTGACGGGATTGGGATCGACTTGGTGGGGGAAGTAGGACTCGAACCTACGAAGCTTACGCAGCGGATTTACAGTCCGCCCCCTTTGCCGCTCGGGACATTCCCCCAAGGCAGGTTTTTTCGCCCGCGGCGCCCTTATGGTGAGGGGTGGGCCGGGTGTCAACGCTTCTCGTGCGCCGATCCGGCACCGGGCTGTGCAGCGCCGCGCCGCGCCGCTGACACGCAGCCGTACCACCCGTCCGGAAGAAAACGCGAACGTTCCGCGACGGAAGGGATTCACAAAGGAATCGCGATCGGCCACGGTGGGCCTATGTCGCCCTGCTTCGTCGGCCATTGACCCGTCCCGCCCCGTCCCTGCGGTCGCACCAGCGCACGCTGATGGCCCTGGTGGCGGCCATGGCGAGCGGGGAGGCGGGCGCCGTCCGCGATATTCTGGCGGCGGTGACGCCCGGCGGCGGCAAGTCGTTGCTGCCGGTGATCGCCGCCCACCAGTTGATCGCGGCGGGTCTGGTCGAGCGTGTGGTCTGGGTGGTGCCGCGGGATTCCCTGCGCCTGCAGGCCGAGGAAGCCTTTGCCGACCCGCTCTGGCGCGCGGCTTTCGGGCACGCGCTCAGCGTGCGCGCGGCCGACAACGAGCGCGATCCCGCCCGGGGGCTGTCCGGCTACATCACCACCTATCAGGCGATCGCCGCCGCGCCGGCTCTCCATCTCGCCGAGGCGCGGGCGCACCGCACCCTCCTGGTGATCGACGAGGTCCATCACCTGCCGGCCCCCGGACGGCCGGGATCCGACGAGGGCAGCACTGAGGATGCGGAGGCCGGGGCGTGGTCCCGGGCCATGCTCCCCGTGATGGAGGCCGCCACGTTCCGCCTCTACCTGTCCGGGACGCTGGAGCGCGCCGACGGCAAGCGCATCCTCGGACTGCCCTACCGGCCCGCCGCACCGGGGCGCGGGCCCGAGCTCAATCTGGATACACCCGGGCTCGCGGTGATCGGCTATTCCCGGTCGCAGGCGCTGGCCGAGCGGGCCGTGCTGCCGGTAACGTTCGGGGCCATCGACGGCGAGGCGAGCTGGCTGGAAGGCGGCCGGATCGCCGGGGACAGCCCCCGGGTCGGGCCGCATCGCCTGGGCGCGGGGTCGGTCCGCATCACCACCCGGCCGGCCCTGTTCACGGCGCTGCGCACCGGCTTCGCCCGCGACCTTCTGAGCGAGGCGTTCCACGCCACGAAGCGCCTGCGCGCCCGGCGCCGGGCCGAACGCGCTCTGCCGCCCGGCGAGGCGGTGCGGGGCCTCGGCAAGCTCCTCGTGGTGGCGCCGGATCAGGCGAGCGCCCGCGCCTACCTCGAAACTCTCCGGGGCTGGATGCCGGCGGGGCAGGGGGCGCGGGACGTCCGGCTGGCCACCTCCGGCCAGGGGGATGCCCATGCGGCGCTGGCTGCCTTCCGCCTGACGCCGGAGCCGGCGATCCTCGTGACGGTGGCGATGGCCTATGAGGGGCTCGACGCCCCCGAGGTCGCCGTGGTGGCGGCCCTCACGCATATCCGCTCGCGCCCCTGGCTGGAGCAGATGCTGGCCCGGGCCACCCGGGTCGATCCGCATGCCGGCGCCTACGACACGCAGCAGGCGCTGGTCTTCCACCCCGACGACCCGCTCTTCGCCCGGTTTCGCCTGGAGCTCGAGACCGAGCAGGGCAGCAGCATCCGGCCCCGGCGCGAGCGGCCGGTCAGCGCCGTCGTACCCGAGCGGACTCATTGGCGCGACGAGGATCCCGGGGGGATCACCCCGCTGGAGAGCAATGCGATCGGCCTTCGCTATGCCCTGCTGCGCCCGCGCCTCGTCGAGCCCGCCCCGGCAGCCCCGGCACCCGAGCCGCCCTCCGTCACCGAGCGGACCCTGCGCCAGAGGCTCGCCGCCACGGTGGCGGCCCAGGCGGTGGAGGACGAGGCGTCCCTCCGGGTACCCCGCGGCAGCAACCTCGCGCACCGCTACAACGCGGTGCTGAAGCGCGTGCTCGGCAAGGGCCGCGCGACCATGACCCTGCCTGAGCTGGAGGCGGCGCTCGGCTGGCTTGAACGCAACCGCCTGTCGGACCATCTCGACTGCCTCGATGGCGATACGCGCTATGCGTGGTCTGCCCGCCAGCGCCGGGGCCGCTGGCCGCTGGAGCGCGCCGCCCGACGCTGAAACGCCGCGGGAACGAGGAAAGCGCCGTGACCGAGATCCTGCCTGTCGCCGACCCGGCATTCGCCGCCTTCACGGCGACCCTGACCGAGCCCGCCCCGCCCACGGAATGGCCGGCCCCGCTGGCCGCGCTCTGGTGGCTGGCGCAGGCGCCCTCCGGACCGGGTTCGAGCGGCTGGGAGCAGGCCCACGCCCTCGTGCAGGCGGAACCGGGCCGCGATGCCGCCTGGGTGCACGCCCATCTCCATCGCATCGAGGGCGACGCGGGGAATGCGCGTTACTGGTACGGCTGTGCCGGCCGCACAGATCCGCAGGGAAGCGTCGCGGAGGAATGGGCCACGATCGTCTCGGCCCTACTCGACCGGGTCTAAATCAGAGTTTTGTAAGGGATCGAAATACGCTCTGTCGTCGTTCCTGGCCGCACATATGCGCGGGACGTTCAAGTGAAAAGTCTTCGAACCCCTGCCTAATCTAAGACACTTTATCTTGTCAGGTCGTTAGATCGCTCGTCTGCGTGACAGAAGGTTCATAGTTACAGGATCGGTCGCCCTGCAACTTCAGATTATGTTTATGAACCCCAGAACACGTCCACGTGACCCAGCCGCGTAAATTGTCCTCATCCAAATTGACTACGTTATTTTTTGACTCGCATAAGCGCGAAAACTGATTATGGCTGGTCGCGTAGATTTTGGTTCAGGGGAACTCGCTGGTCGTCGTGATAAGTTTGGTTTGCTTGATTAGCGGGATCGCCCTCGCATACAGTTCGCTCCATGATCCCGCCCGCGCCGCCGTGCTGGAGCGCTGGAGCGGCGTGTGTCTCGTCCTCGGTCTGAGCTTGCTCGGCGTAGCGCTCCACGGCGCCCACGGGTAGAATTCGGCCGGCGGGGACCGAGTCGTGGCATCCGTGTCGGAACGCCAGGCTGGAACCGCCCGTTACACGCCCGCCCGGCACGTGAGCCGGGCCGCATTTATCGGAGCGGACTCATGAGCCTCCTCGGCAGCATCGTCGGCAAGATCCTCCACCCGTTCGGCGGCGGGACCGCGGATGCCGCGCCCGCGCCAACCGCAGGCTCGGGTAGCCCGGCCGGCACCAGCACCCCGTCGACACCCTCGGCACCCGGAACTGCGGGCGGCAGCGAGCCCGTGGACGTCGCGGCGGTTCTCACCGGCCTCGCCGAGAAGAACCCGCAGACGCTCGACTGGCGCCACTCCATCGTCGACCTGATGAAGCTGCTGGGCCTCGATTCCGGTCTCGCCTCGCGCAAGCAGCTCGCCGACGAGTTGCACTACAGCGGCGACAAGGATGACTCGGCCACGATGAACATCTGGCTGCACAAGCAGGTGATGCAGAAGCTCGCCGAGAACGGCGGCAAGGTGCCGGACGATCTGAAGCACTAGGCCATAGGAAACGGGGGAGCCGGTCCGCCGGCTCCCTGCTCAGCGCCCGATCCGAACTCGGGTCCAGAGCCGTGTGACGAAACGCTGGGTGCGGTCGTCCCAGGCGGTGTTGGTCGAGAGCCGCTGCATCGTCGCCTCGTCCGGATAGATGCCGGGGTTGTTCAGGATCTCGGGCTTCACGAACTTCTTCGCTGCGAGATTGCCGCTGGCATACGAGACGAAGTTGCTGTTGGCCGCCGCTACCTCGGGCCGCATCATGTAGTCGATGAAGGCCAGTGCTTCGGCCGGGTGAGCGGCATCCTTCGGGATCGCGAAGGTGTCGAACCACATCAGTGCGCCTTCCTTGGGCACCACGTAAGCGATCTCGATCCCGTTCTTGGCCTCGTCGGCCCGGCGCTTGGCCTGCATCACGTCGCCCGAATAGCCGACCGCCACGCAGATATCGCCGTTGGCAAGCGCCTGGATGTATTCCGACGAGTGGAATTTCCGCACGGTGCCGCGCACCTTGAAGAGGGCGTCGGTCACCAGGGTCATGTCGTCCCAGCGCTTGGAATCGGCCTTGGCGCCGAAGGCCGGCAGCATGCTGGGGATCAGATCCTCCGGGCTGTCGAGCATCATGATCCCGCATTCCTTCAGCCTGTTGGCCGAGGCGGGGTTGAGGACGAGGTTCCAGGAATTCACCGTGGCGTTGGCGCCCAAACGCTCGCGCACAGCGGCGATGTTGTAGCCGATTCCGGTGGTGCCCCACATGTAGTCGACAGCGTAGGTGTTGCCGGGATCGTAGGCGGCGAGCCGGCCGGTGACCTCCGGCCAGAGGTTGCCGAGGTTCTTCAGCTTGGACTTGTCGAGCGGCAGGAAGGCGCCGGCCCGGATCAGCCGTTGCAGGTAGGGACCGGACGGCACGACGATGTCGTAGCCGGACCGGCCGGCCAGCAGCTTGGTCTCCAGGATCTCGTTGTTGTCGTAGGTGTCGTACACGACCTTGATGCCGGTCTCCCGGGTGAAGGCCTCAAGCACCTGCGGGTCGATATAGTCCGACCAGTTGTAGATGTTGAGGACCCGCTCCTCCGCGGCCCGGGGCATCGCGGCCGAGCCCAGCGCCGCGAGGACGGTGAGGGCGGCGGCCGCCAGGATCGGGCGGCGGGGAGAGCTCACCGGCTTCTCGCGGCCACGACCACGATCTCGACGAGATATTCGGGGGCGGCGAGCTTGGCCTCGACGGTGGCGCGGGCCGGCGGGTTCTCCGGGGAGACCCAGGCATCCCAGGCGGCGTTCATCTCCGCGAAGGTCGCGATATCGGCGAGATAGATCGTGGCCGAGAGGATGCGCTCCTTGTCGCTGCCCGCTGCGGCCAGCAGCCGGTCGATCTCGGACAGGATCTGCTGGGTCTGGATCGTCACCCCGGTCCCGACCATGTCGGCAGCGACCTGCCCGGCGAGGTAGACCATGTCGCCGAAGGTGACAGCCTGCGCCATGCGCTTGCCCGGCTCGATCCGTTGAATGTCCATACCCGTCTCCGACCTCTCAGAACGGGCTCATCTGCCGTCGTGACGGGCCGGCCGTAAAGGGTGTTGCGTCCGCACATCGCGGCTCGTTGCGGAAATTTGTCGTCCTGTCTCAGGGTGCGGGCAACCGTCGCGGGGCCCGAAGCGTTCTGC
Organism: Methylobacterium sp. GC_Met_3; assembly: GCF_026540775.1. Taxonomy (NCBI): domain Bacteria; kingdom Pseudomonadati; phylum Pseudomonadota; class Alphaproteobacteria; order Hyphomicrobiales; family Methylobacteriaceae; genus Methylobacterium; species Methylobacterium sp. GC_Met_3. The sequence continues at coordinate 432,017 of NZ_JALNUL010000001.1, read as the reverse complement.
CGGCATCGACAATCAAGCACTGGGGTTTGTTATGGGTATCCTCTGGACCATCATCATCGGGTTCCTCGCCGGCGTCATCGCCAAGTTCCTCATGCCGGGACCGAACGAGCCGTCGGGCTTCATCCTGACCACGATCCTCGGCATCGTCGGCGCTTTCGTGGCGACCTTCCTGGGCCAGGCCATCGGCTGGTACGGGCCTAACCAGGGGGCAGGCTTCATCGGCGCCATCGTAGGCGCGGTGGTGGTGCTGTTCATCTACGGCTTCATCGCGAGCCGCCGCACCACGACCTACTGATCTCTCCGGCGCACCCGGACACGACGAGGGGCGCCCCGCGGGGCGCCCCTTTTTTGTCGTACCGTCCCGTGCGCTCAGAGATGCTCGGAGGCGGCCTTCACGGCGCAATGGCCGGTCGCGCCACGTACTGCCAGCCCGACGCCGACCACGAGCGCCAGCAGGCTCAGGAGCTTGTTCGGCCGCGGCTGCGCGGCCGCTGCCGCGATGCCGAGGCCGAGCGCCACCGAGACGGCGCGCTCCGTGGTGGACAGGTTCGGCTGCCCGCTGAAGATGTCGTGCATCATGTCATTGGCCATGGAAGGATCCTTGGTTGAGGGGGCGCCGGGCGAACGCGGGCCGGCGAGCAGCGTTCCCGCCTTGACCTAGTTCCGATGGTCGAGGCCGATCGGCGTGCCGCTACGAATTGCTTCCCTCCGCGAGCAAGGACGGTAATCCGCAAACAAAAAGGCGCGGTCCCGGAGGACCGCGCCTGTCGTAAGAACCCGCGCCGGCCGAAGCCCGCGCGGGTGATGGGAGTGCTTACTCGCCCGACTCGCGGCGGCGCTCGCCGCGGTGGCGGCCGCCCTCGCGGGGCTCGCGCGGCTCGTCGCCGCGCTCGGGCCGGTCGGCGTCGCGCTGGGCCTTCACCTTCTCGGTAATGTCCTCGCCGGTCTCCTGATCGACCACCTTCATGGACAGGCGGATCTTGCCGCGGTCGTCCTGGCCGAGGAACTTCACCTTCACCTTGTCGCCATCCTTGACGACGTCCGTCACCTTGGCGACGCGGTTCGCGGCGAGCTCCGAGATGTGGACGAGACCGTCCTTGGCGCCGAAGAAGTTCACGAAGGCGCCGAACTCCATGCACTTCACGATCGTGCCGTCATAGATGACGCCGACCTCCGGCTCCGCCACGATCGAGCGAATCCAGTTGTAGGCCGCCTTGATCGCCTTGCCGTCCGCCGAGGCGATCTTGACGATGCCGGTATCCTCGATGTTGATCTTGGCGCCGGTCTTCTCGACGATCTCGCGGATCACCTTGCCGCCGGTGCCGATCACGTCGCGGATCTTGTCGGTCGGGATCTGCATCGTCTCGATGCGCGGCGCGTACTCGCCGAGCTCCGGACGGGCAGCCGTGAGGGCCTTCGCCATCTCGACGAGGATGTGGGCACGCCCGTCCTTCGCCTGATCGAGGGCGACCCGCATGATCTCCTCGGTGATGCCGGCGATCTTGATGTCCATCTGGAGCGAGGTCACGCCCTCGTCCGTGCCGGCCACCTTGAAGTCCATGTCGCCGAGGTGATCCTCGTCACCCAGGATGTCGGACAGGACCGCGAAGCGCTCACCCTCGAGGATGAGGCCCATGGCGATGCCGGCCACCGGACGGCGCAGGGGCACGCCGGCATCCATCAGCGACAGCGAGCCGCCGCAGACCGAGGCCATCGAGGACGAGCCGTTCGACTCGGTGATCTCCGACACGACACGGATCGTGTACGGGAACTCGTGAGCCGGCGGCAGAACCGGGCGGATCGCCCGCCAAGCGAGCTTGCCGTGGCCGATCTCACGACGGCCCGGGGAGCCCATGCGGCCGGTCTCGCCCACCGAATAGGGAGGGAAGTTGTAGTGGAGCAGGAAGCGCTCCTTGTAGGTGCCGTCGAGCGAGTCGATGAACTGCTCGTCCTCACCGGTGCCGAGCGTGGCGACCACCAGGGCCTGGGTCTCGCCGCGGGTGAACAGCGATGAGCCGTGGGCACGCGGCAGGACGCCGACCTCGGAGACGATCGGGCGGACCGTCTTTAGGTCGCGGCCGTCGATGCGCGAACCGGTATCGAGCACGTTCCAGCGCACGACCTTCGACTGTGCCTCCTTGAAGGCAGCCTTGACCTTCTCGGCCGGGTACTTCTCGGCGCCCTCGGGGCAGAGGGCGGCCATCACCTTCGCCTTCACGGCGTCGACGGCAGCGTAGCGCTCCTGCTTGACGGTTTTGGTGTAGGCGGCGCGCAGCTCGGTCTCGCAGACCTCCAGCACGGCCTTCTCGACTTCGCCGTTCTCGGGCGCCTGGAAGTTGCGCGGCTCCTTGGCGGCCTTCTCGGCCAGGCGGATGATCGCCTCGATCACCGGCTGGAAATGCTTGTGGCCGAACATCACGGCGCCGAGCATCACGTCCTCGGACAGCTCCTTGGCCTCGGACTCGACCATCAGCACCGCGTCCTGCGTGCCGGCGACGACGAGGTCGAGGGAGGATTCCTCCTTGGTCTCGGTGACCAGCGGGTTCAGCCGGTAGCCGCCGTTGATGTAGCCGACCCGGGCGCCGCCGATCGGGCCCATGAACGGCACGCCCGAGAGGGTCAGCGCCGCGGAGGCCGCCACCATGGCGACGATATCGGGATCGTTCTCGAGGTCGTGGGTCAGGACGGTGACGACGACCTGCGTGTCGTTGCGCCAGCCGTTGACGAAGAGCGGACGGATCGGGCGATCGATCAGGCGGGAGACCAGGGTCTCCTTCTCGGAGGGCCGGCCCTCGCGCTTGAAGTAGCCGCCCGGGATGCGGCCGGCCGCGTAGGCCCGCTCCTGGTAGTTCACGGTGAGCGGCATGAAGTCGATGCCGGCCTTCGGCTCCTTCGTGGCGACCACGGTGGCGAGCACCGAGGTCTCGCCGTAGGTGGCGACCACGGCGCCGTCGGCCTGCCGGGCGACCTTGCCGGTCTCGAGGACGAGCTTGCGGTCGCCCCACATCAGCTCTTCGCGTTGAACGTCGAACATTCTTAATCTCTTCCTTGCCTGCGGCGGGCGTTGGCCCGGCGCCGCCGGGGGCAAGACGGCGAGACACTCCGCGTGGAAGTGTCTCGCGATCCTGCCCCGATGCCGACGCCTCGAAGCGGCCCGCTTGTCGGGAGGCCGGACCCATTCCGGCAGCCCGTGATCGTGAAACGCGGCTCCGGGCCGGGCCCGGAACCGCGCGATAGACGCCTTAGCGGCGGATGCCGAGACGCTCGATGAGGGCGCGGTAGCGGGCCTCATCCTTGCGCTTGACGTAGTCGAGCAGCGAGCGGCGCTGCGAGACCATCTTCAGAAGGCCGCGCCGGGAATGGTTGTCCTTGGCGTGGGTCTTGAAGTGGCCGGTCAGGTTCGCGATCCGCTCGGTCAGGATCGCCACCTGGACCTCGGGGGACCCGGTGTCCTTGGCGTCCTTGCGGTGTTCCTTGATGAGCGCGGTCTTGCGCTCTGCCGTGATCGACATCGCATGCCTTTCGGGTTGTGCTGATCGGATGCGGCGCCCCATCCGGGCGCGCGCAAGCTCGGCGTTCGGCCGGTGCCGGGATGTCGTCCAGCACGGTCACAGCGCAAAGCGGTTCAAGCCCTGCCCGGTAACCCGGGTCGAGGCTGCGCGATCCATACACGAAACCAGCGGTTATGCCAGCCCCGGGGCGTATTGCGGTCGATCCGCCGGCACGCGGCGGCGCGGCCGGGACCTCGGCCAGGAACCCAGCCAGGAGCTCGGCCAGGAAACGGTTAACGCCCCGGTGTTAATCGGAACCCGCACGAAACGCGGCCCGGCGATGAACGGCACCCTCTCGGATGCGTGCGGTGTCCTGCTCGCGACGCTGCTCGGCGTTCCCCTCGTCCTCCTGCCGGGCTACGCGCTGGGCACGATCACCGGCGTGCTCGAATTTCGGACCTTGCCGCCGGGCCGGCGCGCCCTGTGCGCGGCCCTCCTCGGCATCGCGCTCCTGCCCGCCCTCGACGCGCTGCTGATCCAGGCGGCCGGCGTGCCCGTGGCGGCCCTGGCGAACGCGGGCCTCGGGCTCGCCGCCCTGCGCCCGGCCCTCCGCGACCTGCGCGGCCCACTCGACCGGTCGGCCCTGGCGATGGGTGCGCTCTGGCTCGGGATCGTGACCTACGCGCTGATCGACATCGACACCGGCACCGCCCTCCACCAGCCGCTCACGATCATCGACTTGGTCAAGCACGCGGCCCTGACCCGGGCGATCGTCGAGCACGGCCTGCCGCCAGTGGACCCGTTCTTCGCCCGTCCCGAGCGGGCCGGGTACTACTACTTCTTCTATACGCTGACCGCCCTCGTGGACTGGGCCGGGGGCCGGCTGGTCGACGGCCGCACCGCCTTCGCGGGCCTCGCCGTCTGGACTGGAATCGCACTGCTGGGCCTACTGGACCGGTTTCTGGCCGCCACAGGCCTGGCGCGGGACGTTGCCCCCCGGCTCCTGCGCCGGGCGGTGCTCGTGCTCCTGCCGGCGGGCGGCCTCGACATCCTGATGGTCCTCTCGAACCGGGCCGGAACGGGGTTCTGGATCCCTGTCCCGGAATGGCTGAACGAGCAGGTCGTCAACTGGCCGACCTCCCTGGTCTGGGTCCCGCACCACGTGGCCGCCGCCCTGGCGGGCTGGCTCGGCCTGCTGGTGCTGGCCGAACGCGCCGACGGGGCGACGCCGGATCGCCGGGCGGAGGCAGCCGCGATCGCCACGGCGGGTCTCGCCTTCGCGGCCTGCGCGGGGCTGTCGATCTGGGTCTGTCTGGGCGCGGCCGCAACCGCCGGGATCTGGCTGGCGTTGCTCGGATCCGAGCGCCGCTGGCGCGACGTGGCCCGGCTCGCGGCGGCCGGGCTTGTCGGCGTGGTCCTGGCCGCGCCCTACATCGTCGGCATCCTGGCGAACCGGGCCGATACCGGCGGCACGCTCCGGTTCGCGATCCGGCGCTTCGGCCCTCTGGAGCAGATCTACGACGGGCCGGGCCTCGACCTCCTCCAGTTGATCCTGCTGCCGATGAACTACTACGTCGCGCTGGGTGTGTTCGCAGGGGGCGCGCTCCTGTTCTGGCACGTCGTGCCGCGCCGGGAGGCCCATGCCCGCGAGGCGGGCCGGCTGCTCACGATCTGCGCCGCGGCCGGGCTGCTGCTCGGCGGGTTCCTGCGCTCCGCGATCCTCAACAACGACCTCGGCGCCCGCGTGGTCCTGCTGGCGCAGGTCTCGGCGCTCGTCTGGACCGCCGTGGCCGTGACCCGGATCAGCCCGGGCCCGCGGCTCAGGCTTTCGGGATCGCTTGGCGTGCTGCTGCTCCTCGGATACGCCTCGACGCTCTACGGCTTTGTCGGGATGCGCGCCTATCCCGCGGCGAAGCATCCGCAATTCGCCATCCTGAACGGGCGTCCGGATATCGATCGGTCGATGCGCGCAGCCTACAGCTGGGCCGGTAGGCATCTGCCCGTGGATCTCGTCCTGCAAGCCTCGCCGCTTCCGCGCCGCGTGTTCGATTTCGGGCTTTACGGCACGCAGCCCGTGGCAGTGGCCGATCGCGAGGCGCGCCTGTTCGGCGCGGCGCCCGAGGCAGTTGCGGCGCGCCTCGCCGCTGTGTCGCCGATCTTCGACGCGACGCTGCCGGTCGCGGAGGTGCGCCGCCGGGCGGCCGAGGCCGGGATCGGCGCGCTGGTGGTCACCGCGGCGGACGCCGCCTGGAGCGAACCCGAGTCCTGGATCTGGCGCACGCACGCGGCTTACGCGGACCCGCTCGTGCGGATCCTGCGCGTCGAGGATCTCGATGACTGATTCCTTCTCGCCCAGCACCGGACGGGTCCTGCGCTGGATCGGCGCCCAGGCGCTGCTGCACGCGGGGGCCCTGGCTCTCGGCTTCGGCACCTTCGTGCTGCTGTTCCAGACGGATCTCTGGTCCGGCGTGACGATCCTGTTCTATCGCGGTCTCCTCCTGCTGGTCGTGGCCTTCCTGATCACGCTGGCGGCGACCGTGGCGCTCGCCGGCCTTGGCCGCCGCTGGGGGCTGCGGCGGCGCGATGCCCTCGGGGCCTGCGTGCTGTCGCTGTCCCTGAACCTGAGCGGCTTCGTGATCCTGCCCGTCACGGTCGACCGCTCGGTCAGCGTGTTCCTGCTCGGGCAGATGGCGGCGCATCCCGATAAGAGCTTCGACGCGAACCGCGCCCGGGCTGTGTTCGACGCAGTCTACCTCGGCACGTACCGCCAGATGGAGCGGCGGCTTTCCGAGCAGAATGCCTCGGGCAACGTGGCCCCGACCGCGGACGGCTACGTGATCACCCCGCAGGGCCGCGCCTTCATCCGCTTCGCTGGCGTGGTCGCCCGGCTCTTCCGGACCGATACGCGGTTGATTATGGGGGCGTCGGCACCCGAGGCGGTGTCGGCGCCGACCCTGAGCCCGCGCCGGAAGCCTCCCGAATAGGGGCCTCGACGTGGGACGCAGACGGTGATCCAGTCTGCGCAACAGTGGGGCCGCGCGCCTGGCACAGGCCCCGCGGCGCGCCTTTTGCCCGGCCGAATGTCGGGCGATCAGGGAGAAGGCGTGGGATGGCGGAATCGGCGGCGACCAGGGGTGGCGTGGCGGCGTCCGGTCAGGACCGGACCCTCGCCCGGAGCCTGACGGCTCCGGGCCTCATCGCCATCGGGCTCGGCGCCACGATCGGGGCCGGCATCTTCGTGCTGACCGGGACGGCCGCCGCACAATATGCCGGGCCGGCGCTCAGCCTGTCCTTCGTGATCGGCGGGATCGCCTGCGGATTCGTCGGCCTGTGCTACGCCGAGCTGGCGGCGATGATCCCGGAGGCCGGCTCCACCTACACCTACACCCGCGAGAGCCTGGGCCGGTTTCCCGCCTGGATCATCGGCTGGGACCTCGTGCTGGAATTTGCCGTCGCGGCCGCCACGGTGGCGGTGGGGTGGTCGGGTTACGCGCAGTCGCTCGCGGCGGATTTCGGCCTCCGCCTGCCGGCGGCGCTCGCGGGGGCGCCCGGCGAAGGCGGGATCGTCAACCTGCCGGCCGTCGGTATCGTGCTGCTGCTCACGGCCCTGCTGACCCGCGCCACCCGGGAGACCGCGCTGGTGAACGGGCTCCTCGTGGCGTGCAAGATCGCGATCATCCTGGCCTTCGTGGGCGTCGGCGCCGTCCACCTCCGGCCGGAACTCTGGCACCCCTTCATACCGGACAATGCCGGGACCTTCGGCGCCTATGGCTGGAGCGGCGTTTTCCGTGGCGCTGCGGTGGTGTTCTTCGCCTTCGTGGGCTTCGAGACGGTGGCCACCGCCGCGGGCGAGTGCCGGGCGCCGCAGCGCGACGCGCCTGTCGGGCTGATCGGCTCGCTCCTGATCACCACGGTGCTGTACGTAGCGATGGCCGCTGTGCTCACCGGCCTCGTCCCGTACCGCGACCTCGACGTCGCCGATCCGATCGCCAAAGCGGTCGACGCCATCGGGCTCTCGGGCTTTGCGATCGTGATCAAGATCGGCGCCCTGATCGGCCTGACCACCTCGGCGCTGACCGCCCTCTACGGGCAGGGAAGGATCTTCTTCGCCATGGCCCGCGACGGGTTGCTCCCGGAGGTCTTCTGCCGGGTCCACCCGGTGACGCGGGCGCCCGCGGCCAGCCAGACGGTGATCGGCCTGTTCACGGCCGCGTTGGCCGGGCTCGTGCCAATCGACATCCTGGGCGAGATCGTCAGCATCGGCACGCTGCTGGCGTTCTGCCTCGTCTGCGCGACGGTGCTGATCCTGCGCCGGACCGATCCCCACCGGCCGCGCCCGTTCCGGGTCCCGGCGGCGCCGTTCATCGCCGGGCTCGGCATCCTGTCCTGCCTGGTGCTGATGGCCTCATTGCCGGCTGAGACCTGGATCCGCCTCGCGCTCTGGCTGGCGATCGGGCTCGCCCTCTACGCCGGCTACGGAAGGCGCCACGCCCGGATCAGCTGAGGAGATCGAGCGTTGCGCGGCTCAACCTGTCGAGGATACCCGAGGCACTGAGATTGGCCTCGTAGTTCCGGACCACTTTCTGCAGGTCGGCCGACTCGGTGGCGGCATTCACGTTCGGCAACTGGACGTAGCCGCGGCGGTCGGCCACGACGTTCGACGGGTCGTAGCGCGTGCGGAACGCGGTGGTGTCGCGCACGATGCGGCCGACCGGATCGCGCGGGTTGTCGGCGACCACGGGGGCGAACACCGCGATCTTGCGGGTATAGGGCGCGCCGCCCGACGTCTCTGACACCGAATCGGCGTTGGCCAGGTTCTCGGAGATCGCCCGGATCCGGCCGCCTTGAACCTGCCGACCCGCGGCCAGAACGTCGGACGCCGCGTGGAGGGCGCTGGTATCCGGCATGGGCGAGGCCTCGTCGGCGGGTGGAAATGAGCCGAACGAATCCTTGTCAAACAGGCTTAACCGGCGGTTAAGCGGCCCGCCCGGACAGGCTCACCGCCTCCCGCAGATCCCGCCCGTCGGTGAGCCGCAGGCCCCGGCGGCGCAGGGAGGCCAGCATCGCGCGGTCCGGGAACGGGCAATAGGGCAAGACTTCGAAGCTCCGGCCCTCCGGTAGGGTGCCGGTGCGAGCGACCTCATCGAGCAGGCGGTCGAGCATCCCGCGGCCGTGTTCGTGGAGGGCCACGGCCGCCCGGGTGGCGGTGGTGCCGGCGGGCAGCGGCACCGCCTCCTGGGACAGGATCGCGCCGGTATCGATCGCGGCGGCGAGCCGGTGCAGGGTCATGCCGAAGCTGCCGGGCGAATCCGCCAGGGCGTGGATCGTCGGCACCGGGCCGCGATGGCGCGGCAGCAGGCCGGGATGGCCGTTGATGCCCCCGAGCCGTGCCAGCCCGATCGTCTCCGGCTTCAGGATCTGGTCGAAATGGTAGGTCAGGATCAGGTCGGGCGCCGCCGCGCGCAGCCTGTGCGCGACCTCAGGGCCGTTGACGTCGTCGACCGTCAGGGTCGGGATGCCGAGGCGGCGACACAGGGTCTTGAGCGGCGTCGCCTCCGGCGTATCACCGCTGCCGGTCGCCGCCTGGGTCAGCGGCGCGAGCGGACGCAGCAGGTCCGGCAGCCCGAAATTGACCGCGAGATAGGGCAGGATGCCGGTGCCCGAGCGCGTGAGGTGCCGCCGGATCTGCCCGGTCAGACCGCCGCTCGACGGCCGCTCGGCATTGGACAGGCCCACGAACGCGATGTCGGCCCGATGATCGGCGACGAACCGGCGCACCACCCGGGCGTTCGGCAGCGCCTCCAGGACGAACAGCGCTATCCGGGGCCGGGCCATCAGCGCCGCTCCCGCCTCTGGAACCGGAACGCGTACAGGCTGGCGCGGCGAATGCCTTCCGGGAGCAGCAGGACGGTCCGCGCCAGGACCGCGAGGACGAACGGGAAGGCGATCACGTCGCGATCCTTCGCGATGCCCTTGGCGATGTGCACGGCCGCTTCGTCGGCGCTCATCTCCAGCGGGCGCCAGCCCTTCAGCTCGCCGCCCATCGGGGTCTTCACGTAGCCCGGCGCCACGACGTTGACCTTCACGCCGCGCGGCCCGACCTTCTGACGGAGGGCCAGCCCGTGCGCCACCAGCGCAGCCTTGGCGCCGCTATAGGCCGGCGCATCCTGCAACGGCGCATAGGCCGCCAGCGACGACATCAGCGCGATCTGGCCGCGACCACGCTGGAGCATCAGGGTCAGGCTGGGCAGCACCACGTTGAGCGAGCCGGTGTAGTTGATGTCGGCGGTCTCGAACGCCGTCTCCTCGGTCTCGACCTCGCCCCGCTGGTTGCCGCCATTCACCGCGGCGTTGGCGATCACCAGGTCGAGGGGCTGGGCCGCATCCACCCGGTGAACCAGCGCGATCGCTGCCGCGCGGTCTCGGGTATCCAGGCGGGCGACCTCAACGACGGCCCCCTTGGCGCGGCAATCCCCGGCGACTCGTTCGAGGCGCTCGGCGTTGCGCGCAATGAGGATGAGGCTCGCGCCGGTCTGCGCGTAATGGCGCGCCAGCGCCGCGCCGATACCACTCGACGCGCCGGTAATCAGGATGCGAAGCATGCGGCGGGTTACGCCGGCCGGCGTAGAAAGATCAAGGGTCGGCAAGACTCACAGGCCAGGAAAGCCCTCGGGCGTAAGCCGTCAGTAGACCGGCGCGAGTTCCCCATCGCGCATCGTCCCTTCGCGGATCGCCCGCGCGGCCGCCAGCATCGAATCGGGAAGGGCGGACTCCATGCGCGGCACGGAGCCGGCCACCGACCGGTCGATCGCCTCCTTGGAGAAGAAGCCGCCGTTGACCTGTGTCCGGTGCAGGACGACCCGGCGAAAATCGGCCATCAGGCCCATGTCGGGCGGGGTCGGGTTCGTCCAGAAGCCGTCGAGGTCGCCCTGATGGGTCAGGCCGGCCATGTTGTAGATCGCGGTGCCGACCGCATGGGTCGGGCAGCCCATCTCCAGGGACAGCATCCCGACCGTCGAATTGACGATGACAACGCCCCGGGCGCCCTTGATCAGGGCCGGCAGGTCGCCGCCGTCGATGAAGTCGAGCCGGTCGCTGACGCCGTGGCGGCGGGCCGATGCGCGGGCGAACTTGCGCCAGTTGATCAGGCCGCTGTCCAGCGGGTGCAGCTTCACGAGGAGCCGGGTCGGCGCCGCCGAGGCATCCGCGAACGACTTGATTACGCGGTCCATGAAGCCCTCGACGCCGAGGAACGGCGAGTGGACCCGGATCTGGTAATCGCTGTCGAGCTGGAGCGGCAGCAGGAAGTAGTCGCAGCCGACCGCGCGGTAGATCTCGTCGCAGCGCGCCGCTTCGCGGCGTGTATGGGCGCGCCGGGCGAACTTCTTGATCCAGCCGGCGTATTCGGCGGCGATGTGGGTCGGCCGGTGGCTGCGGAAATGCGGATAAAGGTAGGGAAACAGGATGTTGGCGAGGTTGTAGCCGACGTCCCAGACGCTCCGGCGCGCCATGTCGCCCGTGGAGGGCATCGCCCGGCCGGGCTGCGGCAGGCGCCGGGCCAGCGCGCGGATCTCGTCGGCGGTACGGGGCAAAGACGAGAAGCCGTTCACGCCGCCGAGCTCGCAGGTGATCCAGTTCGGGCGGATGTAGCCCTCCTCGAACACGTGGACTCGCAGGCCGCGATCCTCGGCGATCATCCGCGCGGCCTTGTGGAACGGCCGGCAATCGCCGAACAGCACGATGTCGGTGATGCCCTCGCGGGTCAGATAGGCCTCGAGATAGATACCCCAGGCCTCACGGCGGCCGCGGTAATTGTCGGCCGCGCCGTTCCAGAACAGCCAGTCGCCGGGGCAGAGATTGATGCGCCGGACCTGATGGCCCCGTGCGCGCAACGCCGTCCCGAGATCGGAAAAGAACGGCGTGGCGATGCCCTGCAGGAAGAGGAAGGTTGCCGGGCGGTCGCGGAGGGCATCGGAGGCGGGTTGTTGCATTCCGCGGCGCTTCTTCCTTGACCCTGAGACCGGCCCAACGGGCCGGCACGTTACCCTGAGGTGGCACGAGCCTCGGCGGCCCCGCAATCCGAGGGGGCGCCGCAGCACGGCTTTTCCGCACCCGCGTGGCCCGTCTGCAACGGTCGCGCTTTTGCGGCTCTCACCCGGATTGAGCGACCAATCGCGGCGACGGTATGTCCAAATCCCTTCAAGGGTATGGCGCTTGTGCCGGACCGTCGGGGTTGTCCCCGAAATCCCACACCTGCGAGCCCCGCGCTATCCGCGCGAAAATGCGCTACAGGCAGGCGAACGTCGCGACCGCGCGGAGCCCGACAACCAGAGATGCCCCAATAGCCATGTCCCCTGAACCGACCCTGTCGCTCTACGCGACCGGCCGGACGATCCGTCTGCTCCGGGCGGAGATCGAGGCCGCGACGGGCTTCGCCTTCGGGCAAGCGCGCCTCGGCGCCGTCGGCGCGGCCTGGGGGGCGGGGCGCGCGGCCGACCGGCTGCTGAGGCTGACCGGCCGCCGCCGCCTCGTGGTCGCGCCCGGACCGATCCTCAGTCCCTACGACGATCCGGAGCGCGGCTTCGCATCCCTGCGGATCAGCCTCGACGGACGGCCGCTCGGCGGGGAGGGCGGCGTTCACTACCTCGATCCCTGGACCCGGATGCCGGTCGACCACGCATCCTGCGCGGAGCGGGTGGCGTGGCTCCAGGCGCGCTTCGCCGAGAACGACCGGCGCGTCGTCTATGTCGGGATGTCGCGCTGGAAGCGGCCGGCCCTCGACGTGCTCGGGGCCGGACCCGCGGGGCGCCCGGTCCACACCATGACCACCGAGGCCGCGGTCGCGGCAGGTCAACGCCACCAGGGTCGTGTCCTCGCCTGGGCAACCCGGGCGCCGGGCCAGCTGGAGGCCGCCTGCGCGGAGGCCGGCCTGCCCCTCGCCCGGGTGGAGGACGGATTCCTGCGCTCGGTCGGCCTCGGCGCGAGCCTGCGGCCGGGCGCCTCGATCGTGGTGGACGATCTCGGCATCTACTACGACCCGCGCCGGGAGAGCCGGCTGCAGCGCCTGCTGGCGGAATCGGAGTTCACGCCGGACCTCCTCGCCCGGGCGAAGCGCCTGCGCGAGGAGGTCGTGGCGCGCCGGCTCAGCAAGTACAATGTCGGACTCGACGCGACTGCGCTCGACTGGCCCGCCGGGCGCAAGATCGTGCTCGTGCCGGGCCAGGTGGAGGACGACGCCTCGGTGCGGCACGGCTCCCCGCTGGTCCGCTCGAACCGGGCGCTGCTGGAAGCGGCGCGGCGGCGCAACCCGGACGCGTTCCTGCTTTACAAGCCACATCCCGACGTCGAGGCGGGCTTCCGCCCCGGCATCATCCCGGAAGTGGAGGCGTTGACGCTCGCCGACCGGATCGTCGCTGGCACCAGCATCGTCGATCTCTTGGACCGGGTGCATCACGTCGAGACCATGACATCGCTCGCCGGGTTCGAAGCGCTGATCCGCGGCCTGACCGTGGCGACCCATGGCCGGCCGTTCTACGCGGGCTGGGGTCTGTCGGAGGATCTGGCACCCGGGGCCGAACGCGGCCGCAGGCTCGACCTCGACGCGTTGGTGGCGGGGGCGATGATCCTCTATCCGCGGTACCTCGACCCGGTGGCGATGAAGCCGTGCAGCCCGGAACAGCTCCTCGACCGCCTGAGCGCGGCCCGGGACGCGGCCCCACGCAGTGCCCTTTCGATCGGCCGCGCCGCCCATTGGGCGATGCGCGTACGCTACGGCCTGCTCAATCCGCTCGTGCGGGCGCTGCGCAGCCGCCGGGGCGTCGGCCGCGAGGCCGGTCCGCGTTGAGCAGGTTTCGCAAAAGTGGCCGCCGGTTCTGCGACAAAAACCTAAGACGGACTAAGACCCTAAGGCGTGACATGCCAGCGGCTTCAAAGCGATAGCGCGTACGGCTCATGTCGATACTCAGAAACTCGCCACCGGGCCGGCTCCTTCGCTGCGGGCTTAGGAACCGCCTACAAAACTTTGTTACCGCACACCTTTTCCCGGCAGCGCCGAAGCTGTCCCACGCCGAGTGTTTCGAGTCTTGACGACGTTCCTCACCGCCACCGGCCTCGCACTCGCGCTCTGCCTTGTCCTAGAGGTGGTCGTGGGCGATTCGATCACCCGGGCAAGCCTCGCCCCCCGCGACCTCGCCTTGCGGCTGCTGGGCTATCTGCTGATCCTGCTGTTCTGGTTCGCATTCTCCTGGCGGCCCTGGCTCGCCGGGCTGACCCTGGTGATCTCGGTCACGGCGCTGATCTTCGTCAGCCGGGCCAAGCGCTCGGTGATCGGCGAGCCGCTGCTGTTCAGCGATTTCGCCCTGCTGCCGCAGGTGCCGCGGCACCCGCAGCTCTACTACATCCCGCCCCTGTGGCATCCGCGCGTGAGCATCCCCGTCCTCGTGACCCTGGGCGCGACCGCGCTCTGGTATCGGACCGAGCCGAGCGTGCTGCCGGCCGCCGCTCTCCCGCGGATCCTGGCGCTCCTCGGCCTGCCGCTGCTGCTCGGTCTGCTGGCCTGGGCTGCGCCGCGCCCGCCGCTCGCCCGGCTGGTCACGCGCTGGTTTCCGCGCCCCGACCTCGAAGGCGACGTGGCCCGGGTCGGCCTGCCGGCGAGTCTGCTGGGCTACACCGCCCGGGCCTTCGCGGGCAGCGAGCCGGTGCCCGGGCCGCCTGTGCTGCCCCCCGGTCCGGGGGACGACGTGGTGGTGGTGATCCAGCTCGAATCGTTCATCGATCCGGAGCGCCTGGGCGGCCCGTCCCTGCCGGTGATGGAGCTGTTCCGCAGCCGGGCCGCGCAGTACGGCCGCCTCCAGGTTCCGGCGCACGGCGCCTACACGATGCGCAGCGAGCACGCCGTACTCACCGGGCGGCCCTCCGAAACGCTCGGTTTTGGCCGCTACGATCCCTACACGTCACGCAGCGGCGACGAGCCCACGAGCCTTGCCCGGCTGGCCCGCGGCCGCGGTTACGAGACCCTGTTCCTGCACCCGTTCCACCGGAATTTCTTCCGCCGGGCCCAGGTGATGGAGACCTTCGGCTTCAGCGACATCGTGATGGAGGAGGCCTTCGCGGGGGCCGAGCGGGTCGGGCCCTATGTCGGGGATGTGGCGCTGGGCGAGCGCCTGCTGGCGGAGGTCGGGGCGCGGCGCACGCCCCTGCTCCTGTTCTGCGTGACCATGGAGAACCATGGCCCGTGGAAGCCCGGTCGGCTCCCCGGGATCGACGATCCGCAGGCGCAGTACATGCACCACGTGGTCCATACCGGGCAGATGGTGGAGGCGGTGCTCGCCGGGCTCGAACGCCTCGCCGGCGAGCGGGGCCAGACCATGACGCTGTGCGTGTTCGGCGACCACGCCCCCTCGCTCCCCGCCTGCACCCCCGGATTCGGCGGCCGGACGACGGACTATGCGCTGTTCCGGTTCGGACGGCCGGTGGCCCCCCCGCGCCGGCTCGACATCACGGCCGACGCCCTGGGGCGGGAACTGCGCGGCGCCATCGCCACCGCGCCTGCGGACAGTGCCGCAGCGACGTGATATGGTCACGCTTGCCGGCGTGAAGCGTGGCGGTGCCATGCTGGTGACGTATTACCGACGGATGATGCAGCGCTCCGCGAGGGCGATCGCACGGCCGTTAAAGCGATCGCAGCGTTTGGCGATCTAACTGGATGTCCCGGTCCGGGCCAGCGATGGCGCGGGATCGGCTGGAGAAGACTCTGTGATGCTGCGTAAGACGGCGCGCACCGCCCTGATGGCCGCCCTGGCGGCTGGATCCGTTGGCGGTTGCACGTACCTGCCTGCGGCGGGTCCGACGGCGAGTGCGATCCAGGCGGGATCGGAAGTGGCCACCGCCGATGGCGGTCTGGTCGCTCGCTACGAGATCATCGACGTCAACCCCGCCGTCGTCGAGGCCCTCCGCGGGCGCCCGCTCGACAGCCTGCTCGCCTCCTTCGGCGATCACCGCCCTTCCGCCGAACCAGTGATCGGCATCGGCGACATGGTCTCGGTCTCGATCTGGGAGGCCGGATCCGGCGGCCTGTTCTCCGGCCCGCTGGTCGCCGACCGCTTCTCGGCCGGGTCCAAGTCCGCCCTCATCCCCGAGCAGCCGGTCGGGCGCGACGGCGCCATCTCGGTGCCCTACGCCGGCCGCATCAAGGTCGATGGCCGCCGGCCCCAGGACGTCCAGACGCTGATCGAGAGCGAACTCGCCGGCAAGGCGATCCAGCCGCAGGTGCTGGTCTCGGTCACCCGCCCGATCTCCCAGGCCGTGACCATCACCGGCGAGGGCGCGGCCGGCGCCCGCCTGCCGCTGTCGGGCCACGGCGACCGCATCCTCGACGTCATCGCGGCCGCAGGCGGCAACCGCTCGCCGGTCTCGGAGACCTTCGTGCGGCTCTCGCGCGGGCCGGTGACCGCGACCGTGCCGCTGACCACGGTGGTGTCGAACCCGAAGGAGAACATCTACCTGCGGCCCAACGACGTGCTCACGCTCGTGCGCGACCCGCAGACCTTCCTGGCGGTGGGTGCGCTGGGCCAGGCCACCGAGCTGCCGTTCCAGGCCGACGGGATCACGCTGGCGCAGGCGCTGGCCAAGGCGCGCGGCCTATCGGACTTCGCCGCCGACCCGTCCGGGACGTTCATCTTCCGGTTCGAGCCGGCCAGCGTGGTGCGGCGGCTCCACCCGGGCTCGAAGCTGCTCGGCACGCCACTGGTCCCGGTGGTGTACCGGATCGACATGCGCGACCCCAACAGCCTGTTCGTGTCCCAGGCGTTCCGGATGCGCAACCGCGACCTCGTCTACGTGTCGAACGCGCCGTTCACCGAGCTGTCGAAGGTGCTGACCGCATTCAGCGGCGTCACCGGCCCGATCGCCTCCGTGGCGACCGCCTACGCCTACACGAAGTAGGCAAGCCGCCGGCCCGCCGGGCCGGCGATCAGTCCGACAGATCTCGAACGAGAACGGGGCGCGGATATCATCCGCGCCCCGTTCTCGTTTTCAGCGAAGACCGATCGCGATCCGGGGCGCGCGGCCCCGGACGCATTCAGGCCCGCTTGGCCAGCAGCTGCTCGATCAGCGAGCCGCCCTTGTCGATCGCCGTCATCTCCTCGGCCACCGCGTTCACGGTGTCGCGGATCTGGTCGGCGGTATGCTCGGAGGTAAGGAAGAAGCGCAGGCGCGAGGCCCGCTCCGGCACCGCCGGATGGATGATCGGCTGCACGTTGATCCCGCGCCGGAACAGCCGATCCGACAGGGTCACGGCCTTCAGCGAGTCGCCCACGATGATCGGCACCACCGCGAGACCCAGGCTGAAGCCGGTGTCGAGGCCGAGCTTCTTGGCGGTCGCCAGGAACAGGTTTCCGTTCTGGCGCAGACGCTCGACCCGCTCCGGCTCGGCATGCATCACAGCGAGCGCGGCCTCGGCGGCGGCGGCGAGCGGCGGCGACATGCCGACGCTGTAGACGAAGCCGCCGGCCGAGTGCTTCAGGTATTCGATCAGCGCGATCGGGGCGCAGATATAGCCGCCGCAGGTCGAGAGCGTCTTCGACAGCGTGCCCATCCAGATGTCGACCTCCTTGGGATCGACACCGCAATGCTCGAACAGGCCCGCGCCGGTCCGGCCGGTGACCCCGAGGCCGTGGGCCTCGTCGACCATCAGCCACGCATCGTAGCGCTTCTTGAGGGCGATCAGGCCGGCGAGGTCCGGCGCATCGCCGTCCATGCTGTACAGGCCCTCGACCACGATCAGCGCCCGGCGGTGCTCGTGGCGGGTCGACTGGAGCAGGGTCTCCAGGGCGTCGAGGTCGTTATGCGCGAAGGAGCGCCGCTGGGCGCCCGAGAGCTGCGCGCCGGTGACGATGCTGTTGTGCGACAGCGCATCGTGGAAGATCACGTCGCCGGCTTCGAGCAGGGCGCCGATGGTCGTGACGTTGGTGGCGTGACCGCTCACCATCACGACACAGCCCTCGGTGTGGTAGTGCTTGGCCAGAGCCTGCTCCAGGCTGATATGGCCCGGCCGCTCGCCCGCAACCACACGGCTCGCCGACGCGGAGGTGCCGTAGGCGTCGATCGCCTCGCGCGCCGCGTTGCTCACCCGCGGGTGACCGTTCAGGCCGAGGTAGTCGTACGACGAGAAGTTGGTGAAGCTCTTCTGGTCGATCCGGGTGGTCGCGCCGGCCTTGGCGTCGTGGACGCGGAAGAACGGGTTGCCCAGGCCGATCAGCTGCGCCGCCTGACGCTGGAGCTGCAATTCGCGGTAGCCCGGCAGATTCTCGAAATTCTGCGCAGCCGACTGCCCGGCCGGGGAGGCCGCTTTGGCGGGTGCCGGGCGCGGCGTCGCGCGCCCGAGGCGGTTCGTCACGAAGCCGGCGAGCGCCGCGCGCCCGCCGTCAGGCCGTGCCGTATCGGTCATGTGTTGGTCTCTTTGATCGGGCTGGACGTCTGCTCGATGAGTTCCCGGAGCGGCGCCATCATCGCCGCATCGATCTCACCGCCGATATGCTTCGAGACGAGGCTCATCGCGACACCGGCCGCTTCATCCATGGGGGCCGAAACCGCCTGAATTAAGGACTCCGACAGCTCGTTGACGGTCATGCCCGAGGACAGGCCCGCGGGCGGCGCATCGAGGGCGAAGCGCTCCTGCAGGCTGGCGCCGAGCTCGACACCCATCAGCGAGTCGAGGCCGATTTCCGAGAGCTGCCGCACGCGGCTGATGTCGTCCTTCGGCAGGCGCAGGATCCGGGCAATGTCTTCGACGATCGCGTCCGACACGATCTTGCGGACCGAATCGAGATCACCGCCCTTGAGAAGCGCCCCGATGTTGATCGCCTGGACACCGCCGGCCTCGGCCTGCTGGTCCGACCCAAGCTCGGCGTAGCTCGGCGAGCGCATGGTGGCGAGACGCTCGCGCGCCTTGCCCCAATGCATCGCCGCGATGGCGATGACCGCCTCGTCGGGGGACGTGCCCTGGTGCCCCAGTGCCTCGGCCATCAGGTCGAGGCAGCGGCGGGCCTCCATCGGCGTCACGCCGACGCGGCCGGCGAGGCCTTCCATGACCGCCTTGTTGCGGGCGAGCATGCCGACATCGCCGATCGCACCCCAGGCCACCGCCAGAGCGGGCAGACCGCGGCGGCGACGCTGGCGGGCGAGGCCCTCCATGAAGCCGTTGGCGGCCACGTACGAGCCCTGACCGGGATTGCCGATGAAGGTCGTCGCCGAGGAGAACAGGACGAAGTAGTCCAGGCTCCGGTCGCGGGTCGCGGCATCGAGATGCTGGGCGCCCACTACCTTCGGGCCGATCACCGCGTCGAGCGCGGCCGCGTCAATATTGGCGATCAGGCCGTCCTGAAGCACCGCCGCGGCGTGGAGCACGCCCGCGAGCTTCTTGCCGCCCTGCTCGATCCCGGCGATCAGGCGATCCACCGAGGCGCGGCTGGTGATGTCGACGGCCTTGGCCTCGACGGTCACGCCCCGCGCCGTGAGTTCGGCGACGACCGCCTTGGCCTCGTCGGTGGCCGCGCCCTTGCGGCCGGCGAGCACGAGGTGTTTCGCACCCCGGTCGATCAGCCAGCGCGCCGCCTCAAGGCCGAAACCTCCAAGGCCGCCGGTGAGCAGGTGAACACCCGTCTCCGAGACCCTGAATGGCTTAGCCGTGTCCTTCATGATCGTGCCGGCCTTGGGCGGGCTGATCACGATCTTCCCGATGTGGCCGGACTGCTGCATCAGCCGGAACGCGTCCGAAGTCTCGGCCGCCGTGAAGGGCTGGTAGGGCAGGGGCTTGAGACCGCCGTCGTTGAACAGGGCCATGACCTCGCGGAACATCCGCGCGCCGTCATCGCCCTGGTGCTGGATCACCTGATCGAGATCGACGCCGAAATAGCTGAGGTTCCGCCGGAACGGGCGCAGGCCGATATGGGTGTTGGCGACGTAATCGCGCTTGCCCAGTTCGACGAACCGACCGAACGGCCGGAGCGCGTTGAGCGAGCGCTCCATCGCCTCGCCGAACAGGCTGTTCAGCACGATATCGACGCCGTCGCCGGTGATCGCCCGGATCTCGTCCACGAAGGCCAGCGAGCGGGAATCGAGCACGTGCTCGGCGCCCAGCGCCTTGACCAGCGCCCGCTTCTCGCGGGAGCCGGCCGTAGCGATGACCCGCGCACCCTTCAGCTTGGCGATCTGCAGAGCCGCAAGGCCGACGCCGCCCGCGCCGCCATGGACCAGCACCCATTCGCCGCGCCGCATCCGGGCGCAGGAGACGAGGCCGTAATAGGCCGTGAGGAAGGCCACCGGCACGGTGGCGGCCGCCATCGGGTCGAGACCCGGCGGCATCGGCGCGACCACGAGGTCCGGCACCACGATGTGGGTGGCGAAGCCCGACTGGGCGAAGGCGACGACCGGATCGCCGACCTTGAAGCCCTTCACGCCCGGGCCGACCACCGTGACGCGACCGGCGCATTCGAGGCCGAGTCGCGGACCGGCGAAGCCGTCCTCCAAGATCTCCTCGGGGAGCATCGAGAGCGCCCAGAGCACGTCGCGGAAGTTGAGGCCGGTGGCCTCGACCGCGATCTCCATCTCGCCCTTGCCGGGGGCGCGGCGCTCGGCCGGACCCCAGACCATCTCGCTGAGACCGCCGGTGTTGCTGCGCTCCAGACGCGCGGCCTCGGCCGGGACCAGATCCGCCGGATCCCGGTGCTGCGGCTTGCCGGCATGGAAGCGCACGACCTGGGTCTGCTCGTCGTCCAGCACGATCTCGGTCTCCGGGGTGCCGGAGAGGATGAGGTCACGCAGGCGCTCGGAGGCGCGCTTCGACGACATCTCGGGGGAGAGGTCGATGCGGCGGACGTCGAGGTTCGGGGCCTCGTTGGCGAGCGTGCGGGAGAAGGCCCACACGCCGGCCTCGATGTTGGTGGTCTGGCCGCCGCGATCGCGGGTCGCGCCGGGGGCCACGACCCAGAGGCGGGTCTGGCGGGCGCCGAGATGCTCGATGCAGCGCTTCAGGCTGAGGCAGCGATCGCGCAGCCGCTCGGCCGCCTCGCCGCCGCGGGTGAAGGCGCCGGCCAGGAACACAACCGTGTCGGGGGTCTCCCGCTCGAGCTCCATCAGGGAGGTCTCGGAGTCGAGGATGATCGAGACGTGCACACCACCCGCGACCAGTAGGGTCGCGAGCGACGAGGCGGTCTCGGCGGCGAACTCGTCGTCCGAGCCGATGATGAAGGCGAAGCTCTGCGCCGGAGCCGGGCCCGGGCGCACCGGGGCCTCGGCGGTCAGGAGCAGGTCGTCGCCGTTGGCGGAGGCCGAGCGCTCGACCTCAACCTTGACGAGGCCGTGGGCGCTGAGCGTGCGCTGCCAGCCTTCGATATCCTCCAGCCGACCCACGGGCAGGCCGCCGACCGCCTCCTCGAACCAGCCCGGGGTCAGGCCGAACACGAGGTCGCGGAACAGGGACGACCCCGGCTCCACCGCCACCAGCAGGCCGCCGGTGGCGAGCGCCCCGGCGAGCTGGCCCGGCAGAGCCCGGTCGCCGCGATGCAGGCTACCGGCCGCCAGGATCAGGTCGAAGCTGCCGGGCGCGAGTTCGTCGGCGGCCTCGATCACGGCGGCGGTGCGGCCCAGCGACAGGCGGGCACGCTCAGCCAGCCTGCGGTCGGTCTCGAACACGGTAAGCCGGGCCTCGGCGGCGGCCGCGAAGGTCGCGGTCTGGGCCGAGAGCGGGCCGAACCCGACCTGGAGCACGCGCAGCGCCCGCTCCTTGGGGAGCTGGCTCCGGCTGCGCTCGATCAGCCCGGCGACCACGTCGGCGCCGTGGCGCGCGGTGGCCGAGCGGAGCACGAAGGCGTCGATCGCCCCCTGCGGCAGGGCCGGTGCGTCGGTGAGCTTACCGGCGAGCAGACGGTCCACGAGGGCGCCGACATCGGCGATCAGGACCAGCTCGGCCGAGAGATCCGGGTGGTCCCCCGCGATCCAGCGCATGATCTCGTCGGGGGCCGGCAGCGCGGAGCCGTCGCCCAGCGTCCAGTTCTGGCCGGCGCGCTCGGCGAGCCCGCTGCTCTCCAGGGCGTAAAGGGCGTTCAGCAACCAGGGGCGCAGGGCCTCGGGCACGCGCGGATCTTCGGCCGAGACGGTCTCGCCCTGCGCCAGCCCGGAGGCGAGGCGGTAGGCCAGCGAGGTCGCCCAGCCCTCCAGCAGGAGGTGCCCCGGCGACAGGGCGGCATCGGCCGGGCCCTTCGATTCGGCGGCCAGCGGACGCAGCCGGGCGGCCACGCTCGGACGTCGCTCCATCGGGATCGCAGTCGGCTCGGTGGCGAGTTCCGGCACCTGCGAGATCGCGAAGGCCGAGAGGTCACCGCCGGTCTTGGCGCGCAAGGCCTGGAACCGGCCCTCGCGGATCGTGGCGACGATCTCACCCTCGGCATCGAGCAGGGTGAAGTCGGCCAGGATCGAGCGCTCGTTGCACCGGCGGGTGCGGATGATCGAGCGGGCGATTACCGCGCCGGGGCGCACCAGCCGCACCTCGCCGAAGCGCACCGGGATGTAGGCCTTGCCGCCATTCTCGCCGAGCAGGTCGGCGAAGAGCAGGATCAGCCCGTGGAAGCAGGCGTCGAGCCGGTTCGGCACCAGCCCGTAGCGGGTGTCGGGCTCGGCCGGCAGCAGGTCGGACACGATGGTGGCGTCGTCGAGCCGGGCGCTCATGGCGACCTGCTGGAAGCTCGGGCCGAAGGCGAGGCCGGAAGCCAGGGCCTTGGCGTAGAGCGCGTCGCCGGAGAGCACGTGCTCGCCGGCCGTGTCGAAGCTGAACCCGTTCAGGTCCGGGACCTTCGGCGCCGAGAAGGTGCCCTCGACGATCTTGGCCTGGGCGTGGAGCTGCCAGGGCGTCTGGGTCAGGCGCGGGCGACTCAGCACCTGGATGCCGTTGCCGGAGCCCGACAGGCGCACCGCGACCTCGCGCAGGGCCTCCTCGGCGAACACCATCGGCGCCACGATCTCGAAATCGGCGAGCACGACCTCGTCGTCGCGCATCGCTTCGCGAACGCAGGCGAGCGCCATCTCGACGAAGCCGGCGCCCGGCATGATCACCTGGCCGTCGACCTTGTGGTCCTCGAGTTCCGGCACGGTCGCGGGATCGACGAAGCCGTTCCACTCCAGACCGTCGAAGGTCGTGCGGGAGCCGATCAGCGGGTGGTAGGGGCGGGCGCTCATCGCGCCGACGCCCTCGGTGGTGTCGGCGAGGCGGAACGGCCGGCGCTGCCACGGATAGGTCGGCAGGCGCACGTCGCCCTTCGGCGCGTCGCCGAACAGCAGGGCCTCGTCGACCTGCGCGCCCTGGACCAGGGCGGCGCTGACCGCCTTCGCGATCGGATCGCCGCCCGACGCCTTGCGGTGCATCACGCCGACCGTCGCGGTCTCGATGCCGAGCGGCTCGACCGCGTCGCCGACATGGGACATCAGGGTCGCGCGCGGACCGACCTCGACGAACACGCGGGCGCCGCGGCGGGTGGCGTCCTGCACGGCCTCGGAGAAGCGGACCGGCTCGCGGATGTTGCGCCACCAGTAGCCGGCGCCGAAATGGGACCCATCCAGCACCTCACCGGTGACGGTGGAGACCATCGCGGTGGTGCCGGCCTTGGCCTTCAGCCCGGCGAGATCGCGCAGCAGCGGCTTCTCGGTCGGGTCCATGAGCCTTCCGTGGAAGGCGTAGGCGAGGTCGAGCTTGCGCCCGCGCCGGCGCTTGCGCGACAGGGCCTTCAGGGCGGCCTCGATATCGGCCACCGGCCCGGCGACCGTCACGGCCTTCGGGCTGTTGTAGGCGGCGATGTCGAGGGTCGGGAAATCCTTGAGGAAGGTCTCGACCTCCTCGGCCGGCATCAGCAGCACCGCCATGGTGCCCTGGCCGTGCGTCGTCTCCTGATGGTGGCTGCGGTAGTAGATGACCCGGACCGCATCCTCCAGGCTGAGGATCCCGGCGGCCTCGGCGGCGGCGATCTCGCCGACGCTGTGGCCCAGCACGTAGGACGGGATCAGGCCCTTGGCCTTGAGGGCAGCCGTGGAGGCGCTCTCGATCGCGAAGATCAGCGGCTGCGACACGCTGGTCAACGCGAGGCGCTCGTCGAGATCGTCGGCGTAGAGTGCGTCCTTCAGCGACCAGTCCGAGTAGACCTGGAACAGGGTGTCGATCCGGTCGAAGGTCGCGCGGAAGGTCGCGTTCTCCTCGTAGGCCTCGCGGCCCATGCCGGCCCACTGGCTGCCGTTGCCCGAGTAGATGAAGGCCACCTCGGCGACGCGGTCGACCGCCGTGCCGGTGAAGGCGTCCTGGGTGTCCTCGCCCTCGCCGATGGCACGGAGCGCCGCGGCCACATCGGTCTTGCCGTCCAGCGCGATGGCGAGGCGGGCCGGCATGCGCTCGCGGCGATGCGCGACGGCGGCCGCCACTTTCGGCACCTGGGCCGGCTCGGCCTCGAGGCGCTCGGCGTAGTCCTGGGCGAGTTCGTTCAGGGCGGCGCGGGTCTGTGCCGAGAGCAGCAGCACCTGGGCCTTGGGCTCCGCGGTGGCGTCCGCCTGCGTCGCCCAGGCAGGGGCGTCGGTGATGACCACGTGGGCGTTGGTGCCGCCGAAGCCGAAGGAGTTCACGCCCGCGAAGCGCTCGCGCGAACCACGGCTGATCGGCATGGCCTCCTGCACGACGCGCAGGTTCAACTCGTCGAACGGGATGTCGGGATTCAGCTCCGCCGCATGCAGCGACGGCGGCACGAGGTCGTGCTCCAGCGCCAGCGTCGCCTTCATCAGGCCGGCGAGGCCCGAGACCGGCTCGGTGTGGCCGATATTGGTCTTGATCGAGCCGATCGGCAGCGGCGCCCGCCGGCCCCGGCCGAGCTTGGAACCGATGGCCGAGGCCTCGATCGGGTCGCCCACCGGCGTGCCGGTGCCGTGGGCTTCCATGAAGGCGAGGTCGTCGAGCCCGATCTCGGCCTCTCGGTAGACCTTCTCCAGCAGGGCGCCCTGGGCGTAACCCGAGGGGAGCGAGATGCCGGTGGTACGGCCGTCGGAGTTGATGCCCGACGCCGACACCACGGCGCGCACGGTGGCGCCGTTGCGCCGCGCGGCCTCAGCCGATTGCAGCACGAACACCACGCCGCCCTCCGAGCGCACGTAGCCGTCGGCGTTCTTGGAGAACGCCTGGCACAGGCCGGTGCGCGAGAGCATCTGCGCGGTGGAGAAACAGATGAAGTTGAACGGGCTCGCCAGCACGTTGACGCCGGCGACGACGGCCGTGTCCACGCGGCCCGACCGGATCGCCTGCACGGCGTTGTCGAAGGCGACGAGCGAAGACGAGCAGGCCGTGTCGACCGTGAAGCTCGGGCCCTTCAGGTCGAAGATGTAGGAGATGCGGTTCGAGATGATCGACAGCGTGTTGCCAGTGGCCGCGTAGGCGTCGCCCGAGGCCGCGTCGAGGATGCGCAGGTTGCCGTAATCGAGCGAGGAGGCGCCGACGAACACGCCGATATGGCTGCCGGCCACGCTCGACGGGCGCAGGCCCGCATCCTCGAGGGCTTCCCAGGTCAGCTCCAGCAGCATGCGCTGCTGCGGATCCATCTGCTCGGCCTCGCGGGGCGAGATGCCGAACACCGCCGGGTCGAACGACCACACATCGTCGATGACGCCCGCCGACCAAGTGTAGCTCTTGCCACGCTCATGGGCGCGGGGATGCGCGAACCGCTCCAGGGAGAACCGATCGGCCGGCACCTTGCTGACGGCGCAGCGCCCCTCGGAGAGGAGTGACCACAGCCCGTCCACACTGGGGGCCCCGGGCAGTCGGCATGCGCGTCCGACAATCGCAATATCTGTACGTTGTGTCACGTTCGGTTCGCACACGCTCGTTATCGGAAGTCGGCTCGGCTCGCGACGAGTGAGTACCCTCTCACCCCTTACTGTGGCACCATTGCGGTGTCCAACCAGCCTGGACGCGAGGTCATCCCCGCGCGACGAAATTGCCCAAGGCTGTGACATGTATTCATCAGCGTCCTATCCAATCCCGGCGATCAGAATGCCAAGTTTGGACCGGTCGACCGCCGGCGGAGACGCTGAAACGATCATCAGAAAGCCACAGTTTCGCCCCGCCTTCGGCTGCCCGTCTGACGGCATCGCGCCGCGGCCGCCAGAAGATCTTCCGAAGTGATCTTCGGATCATCGCGAGGTCAGGACCGGTCCGACACGGCCCCCGCCCCGTTTCGCCCGACGCCGCAATAGCTAAAGCCGTGGCGCGCGGCGCTCTCGGGATCATAGATATTGCGCAGATCGACCAGGACTGGCGCTGATCCACCGGACGCCATGGCCTCGCGCAGCCTGTCGAGATCGAGCGCCCGGAAGGCGTTCCATTCGGTGACGAGCACCAGGGCGTCCGCGCCCTCCGCGCAGGCATAGGCGTTCTCGGTGTAATCCACAGCCGGCATCAGGACCCGCGCATGCGCCATGCCCTCCGGATCGTAGGCGCGCACCTTCGCGCCTGCATCCTGAAGGCCCGCCGCGATCGCCAGCGACGGTGCGTCGCGCATGTCGTCCGTATCGGGCTTGAAGGTCAGGCCGAGGAGCGCCACCGTCCTGCCCCGCACCGAACCGCCGCACGCCTTGATGATCTTGCGCGCCATGGCGCGCTTCCTCTGGTCGTTGACCGCCACCACGGTCTCGACCAGCCGTAGCGGTGTGCCGGCGTCCTGGGCGGTCTTGACCAGCGCCAGGGTGTCCTTTGGGAAGCACGAGCCGCCATAGCCCGGGCCGGCATGCAGGAACTTGGTGCCGATCCGGTTGTCCAGCCCGATGCCCCGGGCGACCTGCTGCACGTCGGCGCCGACCTCCTCGCACAGGTCGGCGATCTCGTTGATGAAGGTGATCTTGGCGGCCAGGAACGCGTTGGCGGCGTACTTGGTCAGCTCGGCGGTGCGGCGGCTGGTCACGAGGATCGGCGCCGCGTTGAGGTAGAGCGGGCGATAGACCTCGCGCATCACCGCCTCGGCCCGGGCCTCTTCGGTGCCGACCACGATGCGGTCGGGGCGCTTGAAGTCCGAGATGGCCGCGCCCTCGCGCAGGAACTCGGGATTGGAGGCGACGGCGAAATCCGCCGACGGGTTGGTCTCGCGGATGATGCGCTCGACCTCGTCGCCGGTGCCGACCGGGACCGTGGACTTGGTGACCACGACGGTGAACCCGGAGAGCGCGCCGGCGATCTCACGGGCCGCGTCGAACACGAAGCTCAGGTCGGCGAAGCCGTCGCCGCGGCGTGACGGGGTGCCGACCGCGATGAACACCGCGTCGGCCTCGGCCACAGCTTCGCGCATGGTCGAGCGGAAGGCGAGCCGGCCCTGGCGGACGTTCTCGGCCACCAGGGCGTCGAGCCCCGGCTCGTAGATCGGCATGCGGCCGGCGTTCAGGCTCGCGATCTTGTCCGGGTCGCGGTCGATGCAGACCACGCCGTGGCCGAAATCCGCCAGGCATGCCCCGGATACCAGGCCGACATACCCGGCCCCAATCATCGCGATCCGCATCCGGTCCTCTCGGCAGTTCGCCCCCGACTTGCTGCAATGCAGCATGGTCCGGGCATCACGGGGGTGCAACCCGGTCCAGCCTGGATCGTCTCCAGCCTGTAGCCCGATTGCAACACACGGGAAGGGTGACTGTTTTTTGACGGTTCGGCCGCGGCGGCGGATCGGTCATGCGTCGGCACCGCGGTTTTCGAGCCGCATCGCCGCGCCTCGCGCTTTCTTGCCCGCATTGTCGCAGGAGCGGCTTCGCAGTGCCAATACCTTCCTGTAGAAGCGCCCCCGCCCGACGGGCGTAGGCGCAATCCCGCCCTCAGGCCCTGACCCAAGAAGCGGCGAAGGATCGGCGAAGGACCGCGATGACCGAACTCCCCAACGTCCACGTGCGCGCCGAGGTTCTGGTCCAGGCGCTGCCGCATATGCAGCGCTACGACCAGGAGATCGTGGTCATCAAGTATGGCGGCCACGCCATGGGGGACCGGTCCGCGGCCGAGGATTTCGCCGAAGACATCGTTCTTCTCGAACAATCCGGGCTGAAGCCGATCGTCGTCCACGGCGGCGGGCCGCAGATCGGCAAGATGCTCGACCGGCTCGGCATCCAGTCCGAGTTCCGCAACGGCCTGCGCGTGACCGACGAGGCCACCGTCGAGGTGGTCGAGATGGTCCTGGCCGGCCTGATCAACAAGCAGATCGTCGGCTGGATCTCGGCCGAGGGCGGCCGGGCCATCGGCCTGTGCGGCAAGGACGGCAACATGGTCCGGGCCAAGCGGGCGCTGAAAACCATGGTCGATCCCGAGAGCCACTTGGAACAGACCATCGACCTCGGCCTCGTCGGCGAGCCGGACCATGTCGAGCGCGGCGTACTCGACGCGGTGCTGAAGGCGGAGTTGATTCCCGTGCTCGCGCCGGTCGCCTACGGGGCGGATGGGCAGACCTACAACGTCAATGCCGACACGTTCGCGGGGGCCATCGCGGGGGCGCTCCGGGCCAAGCGGCTGCTGCTGCTCACCGACGTTCCGGGTGTCCTCGACAAGGACAAGAAGCTGATCCCGGAACTCACCGTGGAGGATTGCCGCCGCCTGATCGCCGACGGCACCATCACCGGCGGGATGATCCCCAAGATCGAGACCTGCATGTACGCGATCGAGCGTGGCGTGGAGGCGGTCGTCATCCTCGACGGCAAGGTCAACCACGCGGTGCTGCTGGAGCTGTTCACCGATTACGGTGCCGGCACGCTGATCCGGCGGGGCTGAGCACCGGCAGCGGCAGGAAATCGTGCGGGGCGGCAACCTCCGTCCCGCACGGGCATTGTCCTGCTCCCGATCGGCCCGAACCGGCCAGGGTTGCGAGCTTGACCGCAACGGTCCAGACTTGCCTTCCAGGGGACGAATCCAAAGGGATACGGTGCATCACCCCGACAAGGCCCAGTTCACCACGCCCGGCGCGCGCGGGTTCAGCGATGTCGACACCTGGGTGTTCGACCTCGACAACACACTCTACCCGAGCGACGCCCGGGTCTGGCCGCAGGTCGATGAGCGAATCACGCTCTACGTGATGGGGCTCTACGGGCTCGACGGGATCTCGGCCCGCGCCCTGCAGAAGTACTTCTATCATCGCTACGGCACGACGCTGAAGGCGCTGATGGTCGAGGACGGGGTCGATCCGCACGACTTCCTCGATTTCGCGCACGACATCGATCACTCGACGATCAAGCTCGACAAGGATCTCGGCGACGCGATCGAGCGGCTGCCGGGGCGCAAGCTGATCCTGACGAACGGCTCACGCCGGCACGCCGAGAACGTGGCGGCCAAGCTCGGCATCCTCGACCATTTCGAGGACGTGTTCGACATCGCGGCCGCCGATTTCGTACCGAAGCCCGAGCGCTCGACCTACGAACGCTTCCTGAAGGCGCATGACGTCGAGCCGACCCGCGCCGCGCTGTTCGAGGACATCGCTCGCAACCTCGCGGTGCCGCACGACCTCGGCATGGCGACCGTCCTGGTGGTGCCCAAGATCATCGATCCCTACCGGGAGGCGTTCGAGCAGGAGGCGGTGCGCGAGCCGCATATCGACCACATCACCGACGACCTCGCGACGTTCCTGTCGAACTGCGTGCTGCCCGAGGCCGGCGCCGTACCGGCCTGACGGCCATCCCGCGCGGGCTTCGCAACGGCAATCGACAAGCCGGGGACGATCCTGTAGAGAGCCGGCCAACTCACAACAGGATCGCCGAAATCCTGGCGCCGGCTGCCCATGAGGGGCGTCACGGCGCGACGGCTGGAGCTATGCCATGAACATCATTGAGCAGCTGGAGCGCGAGGAAGTCGCGCGCCTCGCCAAGACCATTCCGGATTTCGAGCCGGGCGACACGCTCATCGTCAACGTCCGCGTGAAGGAAGGTGAGCGCACCCGCGTCCAGGCCTACGAGGGCGTCTGCATCGGTCGCCAGGGCGGCGGCCTCAACGAGAGCTTCACGGTCCGCAAGATCTCGTACGGCGAGGGCGTGGAGCGCGTCTTCCCGGTGCATTCGCCGATGATCGATTCGATCAAGGTGGTCCGCCGCGGCAAGGTGCGCCGCGCCAAGCTGTACTACCTGCGCGACCGCCGCGGGAAGTCGGCCCGTATCGTCGAGCGCACCGATCGCTACAAGACCAAGGAAGCCCCGGCCGCAGCACCCGCCGCCGCCGAGTGATCGAAGCAGGGCCGGCCTTTACGGCTGGCCTTCGCTGATCCTAGATTCAATCCCGCTCCGACGCATCGGGGCGGGCTTTTTCTTTGGGTTTTTGCGCCGGAGCAGCGTCGCCCGGCCGACCCGTCTCATCCGAGCAGCGGCACCTGGGGCGCGCAGTCCCGGGGGAGCGCGCCGGTCAGACGCGGATCGCGGGCGACCTCGACATGCACCGCGAAGGGCTCGAAGCCGAAGCGCCGGTAAAACGCCAGGGCTGCGGGATGATCCAGGGTGCAGGTGTGCAGCCAGATCCGCTCGATCGGGCGCGACCAAGCCCGGCGCAGGGCGTGGTCCATCAGGCAGCCGCCGAGACCCGACCCGATCCTGTCGCGGGTGAGGCCGAGGAAGACCAGTTCACACTGGCCGGGCTGCCGGAAATCCAGCTCCAGCATGCCGATGCCGCGGCCCGCCTGCCGAAGGACCAGGATCTCGACCGCCTCATCGGCCAGGATGGCGGCCAGTGCCTCCTCGCTGAGGGCGAGGCGCGAGAACCACAGCCAGTCGGCGCCCACGTCCCGGAACAGACTTCGGTAGGTTTCCGGATCGCGATCCACGAGGGGCTGCAGCCCGATCCCGGGCGGGAAGGGCCGCACAGGCCGCAGCGCTGGCGGCCGAACCATCTCCAGAGACGTCACGATCGTTGCGAGGTGGCCGGGCGGTACGGCGGCGTAGCCAACTGTGAGCGTCGTGGTGGCGGTGATCATGGGCCGTCTCCGGAGCGCTTCGGTGAGTGACAGCACCTCTCACGCCGCCCGCGGATTCCGGTGCGCGAGCAGCCACGGCAGGACACAGGCAGCCGACACCGCGATCGACAGGGTGTAGGCCAGTACCGGATCCATCGCCCCGAGCGTCGCGTGGACGACGATGTAGAAGGC
Source organism: Methylobacterium sp. GC_Met_3 (assembly GCF_026540775.1). Lineage (NCBI taxonomy): Bacteria > Pseudomonadati > Pseudomonadota > Alphaproteobacteria > Hyphomicrobiales > Methylobacteriaceae > Methylobacterium > Methylobacterium sp. GC_Met_3. Next base: position 401,362 of record NZ_JALNUL010000001.1, on the reverse strand, counting down.
CAGCACCCCGAACGCCCCCTGGGCGCTGCCGCGCACCACGTCGAGCGATGCGCCGACCCCGTCCTGCACCCGCGCGAAGACGATGAGTGGCCAGGAGATGATCGGGATCGGCGCCAGGACGCCGCTCAGGCCCGGGCCGAGCAGGGGCGCGAGGGTCGAGACCAGCAGGACCAGGGTCGTGGCCGCCGCCAGCCGGGCCGGCATGTCCCAGCGCGGGGGCCGGCGGGCCGAAACACCGGACGCGGCGCGCCGCCGGCACAGGGCGACGACGAGCGCCATCGCTGGGAGGTCGATCGCCGTGGCAAGCCACAGGCCGGGCCGGACGAGCCCGTGCAGCACGGCACCGCCCAGGACAAAAGCCGCCAGGGCGAGGCCGATGGACGCGACAGCGCCCATCCGCGGGGCGTAGAGCGCGTAGGCGAGATAGCAGAGCGTCACCGCGCCCAACCCCTCCACCGAGCCGATGGCCGCCTCGGCGGCGAAGCGCTCCCCCTGCTCGACCGCGAGGTAGATCGAGATCGGCGCGGAGGTCAGCGGCAATCCCGAGAGGATGCCGCCGACGAGGCTGCCCCAGCGGCGCGCCGCCGCCGAGACCGCCCACATCAGCGTCGGGGTGATGGCGATCTTGGCGGCGATCAGGCTCATAATCGGCTCAAGCCGCCGCAGGCGGGCCGTCGTCCTCCGGCTCGGCGGGCGAGTTGAGGATGTCGTCCAGTTCATCGACCAGCCGGTCGATCTGCTCCTCGGTGGCGAGCACCTTCAGGACCTCGCCGGTCTCCGTCTCCACGGCCAGCTCGATATGCGGCCCGACCCGGGCGGTGAGGATCCGAGCCAGGATCTTGATGGCGCTCATGCGACTGTTTCCTCCGTGGCGATGAGGCCGACCGCCACCGCCGGGCCGCAGGTCGAGATCCATGCGCGCGGGCCGGCGATCCGGTCGTCCAGAAGATCCACCAGCGGCACGGCTCTGCGGCCGAGCCGGTCCGCGAGGCGCTCCCCCAGGAAGGCCCCGACCCCGCAGGTGATCAGGGGAGCTGTCTCGCAACAATCCGGCCGGCCGAGCAGGAGCGCGGCTGCATCGTGCAGCAGGCGCAGCTGCGCCTCGGCGAAATGCGCCGCCAGCGCCGCCCAGGCCGAGCCCGGGGCCTCCGCGCGGTCGCGCCCGACGATCCGGGCGAGCCGAGTCTCGCTCTCCGGGACCGACTTGCCCTTGCGGTCGCCGCTCGCCTGCTGGTCGGCCCCCTCGGGGAGCAAGCCGAGGATCCGGTAGGCGTCCGCCATATGGGCGAAGGTCTCGGTCATCAGCCGGGTGCGCCGGCCGGCGAAGGGCGCGTGGTCGGCGAGCGCGATCACCGGCGTGCGGACCACGCCCGTGTAGACCAGTTCCCCCGTCTCCAGGCGCTCGGCGTCGCTGTAGCCCGTTGCTGCCGGGCGGCCCCCCACGATCGGGATCAGGTCGGTGGTGGTCGAACCGATATCGACCAGCAGCGCGTCCGGCGCGATCCGCCCGACGAGCGCCGCGGTGGCGTGCCAATTGGCCGAGGCCACGTCGGCGGCAACCTCCGCGGCCGCCTCCGGAGCGACAAAGGCCGAACGGCCGGCATAGATCCGCACAGATCCATCGAGATGCGCCGCGGCCCAGCCTGCGAGCGCGGCCACACCCGCCCGGCGGTCGGCGAAGCAGTCGGTCAATTCGCCCGTCATGGTGACCGCGTGCCGGGCCTCAGTTCGGGCCCAGTCCGGAAGGCGCGCGAGGGCCTGATCGAGGGCCGGCAGCCCCTGCCAGAGCGGGCAGGGCACCTGGACGGCCGCAACCACGCGCCCGGCCTCCACCAGCGCGGCCTTGACGTGAACCCCGCCGAGGTCCCACCCGATCGTCTTCAGGGATGGTGAGAGCATGGGACCGCGATGAACACCTCGATGGACCACGAATCCGGGCGCCCCGGCTTCGCGGTGATCCCGGTGCTCGATCTCCGGAACGGCCGCGTGGTGCGGGCGCGCCGGGGCGAGCGCTCCTCCTATGCCCCGATCGAGACGCCCTTGGCAAAGGGGTCTGCCCCCGACGCGGTGGCGCGCGGCCTGTGCGATGCGTGGCCGGCCACGATCCTCTACGTGGCGGATCTCGACGCGATCATCGACCACGCACCACCGGATCTGGCGGCGCTGACGGCGATTGCCCGCGCCTGTCCTGGCGTCGCCCTGTGGGTGGATGCGGGCTTCGCCGATCCGGAGGGCATCGCGGACTTTCTGACCACCGGCCTCGGCCGGCCGGTGATCGGCAGCGAGAGCCAGGCGGATGCCGGCCTGCCGGCGCGATTCGGGGGTCGCGCAGTGCTCTCCCTCGACACGCGCGGCGCCGAGCGCCTCGGCCCCGCCGCTCTCCACGATGATCCGTCGCTTTGGCCGCCCGAGGTGATCGCCATGACGCTGGCCCAGGTCGGCGCCGGCAGCGGCCCCGACCTCGCGGCGCTCGCGGCCCTGCAGGCGCGGGCCCCGGATCGCAGCCTCTACGCGGCGGGCGGCGTGCGCGGGCCGGACGACCTGCGGGCGTTGCGCGAAGCCGGGATCGCCGGCGCCCTGGTGGCCTCGGCGCTGCACGACGGCACCCTGTTGCGGGCCGACGCGGCGGATCTGGCCTGACGCTTCCGGCGCGCACGCGGCGCTGATAAACCCCCCGATAGAACACTGAGCTGCGAGAGCCGTCAGACGATGGAAAAGTTCACGACCCTGGAGGGCGTCGCGGCGCCCATGCGGACGATCAACGTCGACACCGACCGGATCATCCCGGCCAAGTACCTGAAGACGATTAAGCGGACGGGGCTCGGCAAGAGCCTGTTCGCCGAGATGCGCTACCGCGAGGACGGTTCGGAGAACCCGGATTTCGTGCTGAACCAGCCGGCCTACCGGAACGCCAAGATCATGGTCGTCGGCGACAATTTCGGCTGCGGCTCGTCGCGCGAGCACGCGCCCTGGGCGCTGGCCGATTTCGGCATCCGCTGCGTGATCTCGACGAGCTTCGCCGACATCTTCTTCAACAACTGCGCCAAGAACGGCATCCTGGCGATCACCGTCGCCCCGGAGGATCTCGAGAAGCTGTTCGAGGACGCCGAGCGCGGCGCCAACGCCACCCTGTCGGTCGACCTGGCGGCGCAGACCATCCGGGGGCCGGATGGCGGCAGCCTGCATTTCGACATCGAGGCCGGACGCAAGCACAACCTCCTGAACGGGCTCGACGAGATCGGCCTGACCCTGGAACGCGCCTCGGCGATCGACGCCTACGAGCAGAAGCTCGCCCAGCGGGAATGGGCCTGATCGGATCGGACGGGGATCCCATAGGGCTCAGCCCTTTGGCGGCTTGCCGGGGCTGGGCCCTGGCGCATCGGACGGTCCGCGCTAACGCGCCGTTAACCCTCGTGCTGCCTGATCCGGCCGCTACAATGCGGGCGAGAAACGGGAACGCCAGGATGCGCCATCAGTGCTTCGGGCCGGGCCTCGCGCTCGGGTTCGGTCTCCTCACCGTGGGCGCCGCGAGCCAGCCGGCGCGGGCGGATTTCGACGGCTGCCTCGCCGGCATCCAGGCCCAGGCGGCGGCGGCCGGCGTGTCGGCCCAGACCTTCCGGTCGGCGACCAGCGGCATCAGCTTCGACGACAAGGTCATCGAGCTGTCCCAGGCGCAGCCCGAGTTCAAGACGCCGATCTGGGATTACATGGCCGCCCTGGTCGATGACGAGCGCGTCGAGGACGGGCGGGCGGCGATGCGCCAGAACGCGGCCGCCCTCGCACAGGCCGAGGCGCGCTACGGCGTCGACCGCTATACGATCGCGGCGGTCTGGGGGGTCGAATCGAACTTCGGCAAGAACCTCGGCAAGATGCCGCTGGTCCAGTCGCTCGCGACCCTGGCCTGCTCCGGCAACCGCCGCCGCGACTTCTTCCGCGGCGAATTGATTGCCACGCTGCGGATCATCGAGCGCGGCGACATCGCGCCGGAGCGGCTCACCGGCTCCTGGGCGGGGGCCTTCGGCCAGACCCAGTTCATGCCGACCACCTATCACCGCCTCGCCGTCGACGGTGACGGCGACGGGCGGCGCGACGTGGTCGATTCGGTGGCCGACGCGGTCGCCTCCACGGCGAACTTTTTGCACGTCGCCAAGTGGCAGAACGGGCAGGTCTGGGGCTACGAGGTGAAGCTGCCGCGCGGCTTCAGCGTCGCGTCCGCCGGGCGCAAGAACAAGAAGCCGATCACCCATTGGGCCTCGCTCGGCGTGACCCGCGCGGACGGCCGCCCGCTCTCGGGGGAGGGGCCCGCCGGGATCATCGCGCCGGCCGGGATCGACGGCCCGGCCTTCCTAGTCACCAAGAACTTCGACGCGATCTACTCGTACAACGCCGCCGAATCCTACGGCCTCGCCATCGCGGTTCTCTCGGACCGGCTGCGCGGGAAGGCGGGCGTCCAGGCGGCGTGGCCGACCGACGATCCGCCCCTGTCCCGCGCCGAGCGGCGCGATCTCCAGACCCGGCTGGCGGCCCGCGGCTACGATGTCGGCGAGCCGGACGGCAAGGTCGGCCAGAAGACCCGCGACGCCATCAAGGACGTGGAGCGCCGGCTCGGCATGACCCCGACCGGCCGACCCGGCGGCAAGGTTCTGGAAGCTTTGCGCGGCAGCTGATTGCTTCCAAGCTCCGGTCAGCCCACGACCCGAACCTTTTCACGGGCGCATGCAGCGTCAGCGGAATGCGACCTGGGACCCGGCACAAGACGTCGCGAAGCGTCGTTCGGGATCAACTCGGGCCGCTTACGCGGCGTTTCCTGAACCAGATCCCGGATCAGGTTCCGCTGGCGCTCCACCTGCCCGGGACAGAAGTGCGCGTCAGATAGGGGCCTGCCGCAGACTCGGCCCTACTAAACCCCGGAAAAGCAAAACCCGCGACCTCTCGGCCGCGGGTTCGAATTCCGTCCGTGCTGCGCCGATCAGGCGGCGGTGCGCTTGCGGGCTTCCTGCTTCGTGTCGACGCCGGCCGCTTTGATCTCGGACAGCTTCTGCGCGACGTTGCGCGAGAACACGAACTCGGCCGGGCGCTGGTTCTCCAGGCTGACCTCGGGGGCCATGGCACCGTCGGTCTTGATGCCGCGGATGGCGTGGACCAGCGGCTTCCACGGCTTGCGGACCGAATCGACCACCGAGGAGGCCTCGTAGCCCGAATGGACCATGCAGTCGGCGCACTTCTCGTAGTTGCCGGTGCCGTAGGAATCCCAGGCGGTCTCCTCCATCAACTCCTTGAAGGTCGCCGCGTAGCCTTCACCGAGCAGGTAGCAGGGCTTCTGCCAGCCGAACACGGTGCGGGTCGGGTTGCCCCACGGGGTGCAATGGTAGGTCTGGTTGCCGGCCAGGAAGTCGAGGAACAGGCCCGACTGCTGGAAGGTCCACTTCTCGCGGCCCTTCTCCTTGCCGTGCCGGAACACGCCGCGGAACAGATCCTTCGTCGCCTTGCGGTTCAGGAAGTGCTTCTGATCCGGCGCGCGCTCGTAGGCGTAGCCCGGGGAGACGGTGATGCCGTCGATGCCCATGCGGGTCACGCTGTCGAAGAAGTCGGCGATCTTCTCCGGCTGGGAATTGTTGAAGAAGGTGCAGTTGATGGTGACGCGGAAGCCCATCTCCTTAGCCTTCGCGATTGCCGCCACCGCCTTGTCGTAGACGCCGCGCTGGCAGACCGACTGGTCATGCATCTCCTTGTCGCCGTCCAGATGGATCGACCACGTGAAGTACGGGCTCGGCTTGTACTCCTTGATCTTCTTCTCAAGGAGCAGCGCGTTCGTGCACACGATCGCGAACTTCTTCTGGGCGATGATGCCCTCGACGATCTGCGGCAGGTCCTTGTGCAGGAGCGGCTCGCCGCCGGCGATCACCACCACGGGCGCGCCGCACTCGCGCACAGACTCGAGCGCGTCGGCGACCGGCAGCCGCTTGTTCAGGATCTCGTCCGGGTAATCGATCTTCCCGCAGCCGGCGCAAGCGAGATTGCAGCGGAACAGCGGCTCCATCATCATCACGAGCGGGTAGCGTTTGCGACCCGTCAGGTGCTGTTTCAGGATATAGCCGCCGATCTTCGCGACGTACCGGAGGGGGATACCCAAGATAGCGGCTCCTTCACTTCGTCGGCCCCGGAGGCATCGGGGTGCTTAACACGAAAAAAAACGCGATTTCCAGCGATCTAGCTTGGAACTAATCTCAATCGGCCCTGTTTCGGCGGCACGATGACATCTTATTCCGCGCCTGACGCAACGGTGCCACATGAGCCGCTTATCGCGGCCTCGTGGGCAGGGACATTCAGACGTTGAGGACAGCACGTGCATTGCGTCGGCAATGCGACCGGACATCCGGAATTCCGGCCGCGATGCAACAGACGCCGTGCGCCAGCGCACATATCCTCCCCGGCGACCGGACCGGGTCGGCCGCGTTGCAATCTGGCACCACCCTCTTTACTGAACCTCGGGGCAGCGATGCAAGCCGTGGCCCGAGCCGTGGCCTAGGGTGGATGGCGGCGCCGCGATCCATTTCGGCCGCGATCGGCGAGTGGACGCGTTTCGTGCGTCCGGGGCGGACCACGCGGCGTTCCTCGACCCCGGTCCGCATCCGAACGGATTGCGGGGCGATCGGCACGCGGGCACTGAGCCCTGCCGGAGCCGGTCTCCGGGATCCCGAGGCGTTCGATATGTTCGATGGTATGTGTCGGCCGCGCCGTGTGCGTGTCCGGGGCGAACAGGCAGGGTGCTCGTGATCGAAAGTCTCGTCGCGTTCTCGGTACGGTATCGGTGGATCGTGATCGCCATCGTGGCGTTCGTCACGGTCGCGAGCGCCGGGGTGGCGGCGCATCTGTTCCGGATCAACACCGATGTCGAGCGCCTGATTGATCCGAAGGAGCCCTGGCGTCAGGACGAGATCAATTTCGAGCAGGCCTTCCCGCAGCGGTCGAACACCATCGCGGCGGTTATCGACGGGCAGACGCCCGAGGAGACCGAGGAGGCGGCCGCCAACCTCGCCAAGGCGCTGACCGCACATAAAAACCTGATCGAGACGGTCTATCGGCCGGATGGCGGACCGTTCTTCGACAAGAACGGCCTGCTGCTGATGTCCCAGGCTGAGCTCGATAAGACCCTCGAATCGCTGACCCAGCAGCAGGGGCTGCTCGGCCCGCTCGCCGCCGACCCGTCGCTGCGCGGCGTGATGCGGGTTCTGACGCTGGGCGCCCGCGGCGTGAAGACCGGAGACGCCAAGCTCGAGGATCTCGAGAAGCCCATGGGGCAGATCGATGCCACCCTGAAGAAGGTGCTGGCCGGCCAGCCGGCGCGGATGTCCTGGCAGGAGCTGCTCTCCAACGGCCAGAGCAGCGTCACCGACAAGATGAAGTTCGTGGTCATCCAGCCGGTGCTGGACTTCAATGCCCTGGAGCCCGGCTACCAGGCGACCAAGCTGATTCGGAACGTCGCCCAGGATCTCAGGATCGATACCGAGCACGGCCTGCGCATGCGGCTGACCGGCACGGTGGCGGTGGCCGACGAGGAATTCGCGACGCTCTCGGAAGATGCGGGCGTCAATTACAGCGTCACGGTCGGCGCGATCGTCCTGTTCATCTGGCTCGCCCTGCGCTCCGCCCCCCTGGTTTCGGCCGTGCTGATCACGACCTTCGCGGGCCTGATCGTCACCGCGGGCCTCGGACTGGCGATGGTCGGCGAACTCAACCCGATCTCGGTGGCCTTCGCGGCGCTGTTCGTGGGGCTCGGCATCGATTTCGGAATCCAGTTCGCCGTGCGCTACCGGGCCGACCGCTTCGAGCAGCCCGAGATCGGCGCCGCGCTCCGTGCCGCGGCCCGCGGCGTCGGCTGGTCGCTGACGCTCGCGGCCATCTCGCTGCTGGCCGGCTTCTTCGCCTTCCTGCCGACGGCCTTCCGCGGCGTGTCCGAACTGGGCCTCATCGCCGGCGTCGGCATGATCGTGGCCTACCTGTTCGCCCTGACGCTGCTCCCGGCCCTGATCGCCGTGTTCAATCCCAAGGCCGAGAAGGCCGCAGTGCAGACCGACTGGCTGGTCGGCGTCGATCCCTGGATCATCCAGCATCGCAAGCCGATCCTGATCGCGGTCGGCCTGATCACGCTCGCGGGCGCGCCGCTGCTCTGGCACCTGCCGTTTGATTCCAACCCGATGCACCTGCGCAGCGCGAAGACGCAGTCGATCGCGACCTATCTCGATCTGATCAAGAACCCCGAGACCAGCCCGAACTTCATCGACGTGCTGGCACCGAGCGTCGAGTCCGTCCCGGCGCTGTCGAAGACGCTGATGGCGCTGCCGGTCTCCGCCTCGGTCAACAGCATCGACACCTTCGTGCCGCGCGACCAGGACAAGAAGCTCGCGCAGATCGCCGACACGGCGCAGCTCCTCGATCCGGTGCTCAACCCGGGCCGCCGGCCGCCGCCGCCCACCGACGCCGACAACGTCAAGGCGCTCAAGGATGCCGCGGCGGCGCTGAACGGCGTCTCGAACGATGCCAAGGGCGACCAGACGGGGGCGCAGGCTGCCAAGCAGCTCGCCGGCACCCTCGACACGCTCGCCTCCGGCGCGGTACCGCAGCGCGAGGCGGCCTCCGTCGCCCTGACCAAGGATCTCGGGCCGCTGCTGGCACGCCTGCGCGACCTGCTGCACCCCGAGAAGATCACCCTGGACAACCTGCCGCCGCAGTTGAAGGCCGACTGGGTCGCGGCCGATGGGCGCGCGCGCATCGAGGTTCATCCGAAGGGCGATTCGAACGACGACGCCGTGCTGCGCCGCTTCTCGGATGAGGTTCTGAAGGTCGCCCCCCACGCCACAGGTGCGCCGGTGGCCACGACCCAGTCGAGCTACACGATCCTGGGCGCCTTCGTGCAGGCGGCGGTGACGGCCCTCGTGCTGATCTTCGTCATCCTGTCGGTCGCGCTGCGCAAGCCGTGGGACGTGGCGATGACGCTGGGTCCGCTGGTGATCGCGACCCTCTGGACGCTGATGGCGATGCGCATCGTCGGCATGCCGCTCAACTTCGCCAACATCATCGCGCTGCCGCTGATGCTGGCGGTCGGTGTGGCGTTCCACATCTACTACGTGATCGCGTGGCGGGCGGGCGTGACCGACATGCTCGCTTCCAGCCTGACCCGAGCGATCTTCTTCTCGGCGCTGACCACGGGCAGCGCCTTCGGGTCGCTGGTCCTGTCGAGCCATCCGGGCACGGCGAGCATGGGCAAGCTGCTCGCGTTGTCGCTGTTCTTCACCTTGGTGGCAGCGTTCTTCGTGGTGCCGGCGACGCTGGGCGAGCCGCCCGCTCAGCCCGACGAAGATCGCCCAGAGGCCGAGAAGGCTGTCGGTGCAGCGTTGCGGAAGAGCACCGGGTTGAAGGATCCGGTGCCGGCCAAGTAGCCGATCAGAGCGCCTTCTCGAAGAAGTGGTCCGGGTAGGGGTCGTCGTTGAAGCGGTCGATCTCGATCCAGCCCGCCTTCCGGTAGAGCGCAAGCGCTTCGGGAAGGGCGCTGTTGGTGTCGAGCCGCAGCGTCTGGATGCCGAGGTCTCGGGCTGCCGTCTCGGCCGCCTGCATCAGGCGCTTGGCGAGGCCGAGGCCCCGGGCGGCGGGGTCGATCCAGAGCCGCTTGATCTCCGCCACGGGGCCACAGCTGCCCTTTAGGCCGACGCAGCCGACCGGGAGTCCGTCCGCGACGGCGAGCAGGAAGGTGCCGCGGGGCCGCACCATGGCGGCCGCCTCCGGGTCGCAGGACAGGGCGACGTCGAACCCGCCGGCGAAGCGGGTCACCAGTTCGGCGTAGTAGGCGGCGAGGCAGGCGCGGGCAGGCTCACTCGTGGGATCGGATTCCTCGATCGCAATGGAGTCGCGGCTCAGGGCGAGAGCGACCCGATCCATAGCGTGCAGGAGGGCATCCGCCTGCGGTGCACGTTCGAGAAGATCGACAGCACGGGCATCCGACAGCGCCTCATAGGCCTCGAACTCGCGCCGCCCTGCCTCGGTCAAGGACGCGACCCGACGTCGGGCATCCGCAGGATGCGGCGCCGTCACGATGAGCCCCTCATCCTCGAGACCTCGCAGGAGACGACTCATCAGGCCGGAATCGAGGCCAAGATAGCCACGAATTTCGCCGACCGCGGTGCGGCCGGCCCCGATGGCGTTCAGGACACGCGCCGCGCCCAAGGGGCGGCCGCGGCCCAGGAATGAGGAATCGAGCGCTCCGACCTCTGCGGTAACGGCACGCGCGAACCGGCGGACGCGGGCAATTTCGATCGTCTTCATATTATCTGACTAAAATCAGACAACTAGGCCGGTCAACCGAGGAAATCGGAGAATCCGCCGCGTACCGCGCCGGACGCGTCGGCCGCCGCCCGGGCGGCGGACGCCACCAGCGCATCCCGCTCGTCAGCGTATCGATAGCCCGGTGCCTGGCCTGCGAAGCCACTCGCGGTGGCCGGATGCGTATAGAGTTCGGTCAACCCATCCGGGAGATGCCGCAGGAGCGCCGCCACGCGGTCGGGCGTCATGGCGCCGGACCATGCGAGGCCGAGCGTCCGATCCGGGATCAGCAGGCCGGCCTGCCGGGCGCGGACAGCGAGCAGAGCCGCCCAGGGGGCGATGTCGAGGGCTGGGCGAGGGCGGGCGCCGGGCTCGGCGCAGCGCAGGATCTCTCTCGGCTCACGGGGCACCCGCAGGGCGCGCATCCCGAAGTCGCGGCCGATGCGCAGCACCGCCCCGGCGATCAGCGGGTGGACGTGGAAATGCTTGTGGGCGTCGACGTGGTCCAGCGGCAGGCCGGTGGCCCGATAGGCCTCGAACTGCGCCCTGATCTCGGCGGCGAGCTGGCGCCGGGCGGCGGGCTTGCGGGCGAAGTCGAGGCCGAGACGGCCCATATCGGACCGCATCAGGCCGGCCGCGTCGGTCAGGTCAGGCAGTTCGGCGGCCGCCAGGGTCGGCCACGCCTCCACCAACACGAGGTGCAGCCCGACCCGCAGGGACGGCAACCGGCGGGCTCGCACCACCGCGTCGGCGGCGGCCGGGGCGGAAACCATCAGGCTGGCCGACGTGAGGATCCCGTCGCGATGCGCCTGCTCGACGGCCTCGTTGACCTCGAGGCTCAGCCCGAAATCATCCGCGGTGACGACCAGACGCTTCACGAGAACCTCGATCATGGGTGTCGAGAGGGCTCGCCCTCTCGCGGGCCCAGGGCGGGGCCCTGGGAAGGATGCGGGGCTCCGCCCCGCACGCCCCGCCGGGGCCGAGGGCCCCGGACCCCTGTCCTTACGCCGCCTTGGCGGTGCCCTGGCGCTCCTTGAGGAAGCGGTAGAACTCGACGCCCTCGCGCAGGCGGCGCTTCATCATGTCGGGCGAGCGCACCATCTCGCTGACGATCGAGGCGATCTTCGGCGCCCGGAAGTAGAACTTCTTGTAGAACTCCTCCACCGAGGTGAAAATCTCGGTGTGCGAGAGGTGCGGGTAGTGCAGCGGCGCGACCTGGACGCCGTTCTCGTCAACCAGCTCGGCGTTCTCGATGTCGAGCCAGCCGTTCTCCACCGCCTGCTTGTACAGGAAGGTGCCCGGGTAGGGCGCCGCCAGCGAGACCTGGATCGTGTGCGGGTTGATCCGCTTGGCGAAGGCGATCGTCTCCTGGATCGTCTCCTTGGTCTCACCCGGCAGGCCGAGGATGAAGGTGCCGTGGATGGCGATGCCGAGGTCGTGGCAATCCTGGGTGAACTTCTCGGCGACCTCGACCCGCATGCCCTTCTTGATGTTGTGCAGGATGGTCTGGTTGCCGGACTCGTAGCCGACCAGCAGCAGGCGCAGGCCGTTCTCCTTGAGCACCTTCAGGGTCTCGCGCGGCACGTTCGCCTTAGCGTTGCATGACCACGTGACGCCGAGCTTGCCCAGCTCACGGGCGATCTCTTCCGCGCGCGGCAGGTTGTCGGTGAAGGTGTCGTCGTCGAAGAAGAACTCCTTGGTCTGGGGGAACTCCTTCAGGCAGTACTTGATCTCCTCGATCACGTGGGCGACCGAGCGGGTGCGGTAGGTGTGGCCGCCGACCGTCTGCGGCCAGAGGCAGAAGGTGCAGCGACTCTTACAGCCCCGGCCCGAGTAGAACGAGATGTAGGGGTGCTTCAGGTAGCCGATGAAGTACTTCTCCATCTCCAGGTCGCGCTTGTAGACGCTGGTGACGAAGGGCAGCTGATCCATGTCGGTCATGATCTCGCGGTCCTCGTTGTGGACCACGACACCGTTAGCATCGCGATAGGACAGACCCTTGATCTGTGCCATCGGCACGCCGTCTGCGACTTCCTTGACGGTGAAGTCGAACTCGTTGCGGGCGCAGAAATCGACCACCGGAGCCTGGGCCATCGCGCCGGCGGCGTCGACCGCGACCTTGGCGCCGATCAGACCGGCGATCAGCTTCGGATTGGCGGCCTTGAGCGCCTCGATGGTCTTCACGTCGGACTTGAACGACGGCACCGAGGTGTGGAGCACGACGAGGTCGAAATCGTTGGCCTGGGCCACGATCTCGGGGAGCTTGATGTTGTGCGGCGGCGCGTCGATCAGCTTCGAGTTCGGCACCAGGGCGGCCGGCTGGGCCAGCCAGGTCGGGTACCAGAACGACTTGATCTCGCGCTTGGCCTGGTAACGGGAGCCGGCACCGCCGTCGAAACCGTCGAAGGTGGGGGCCTGGAGGAAGAGCGTGCGCATGGGGTTCAAGGCCTCAGGGCAATGCGGGGGAGGGGGCGGAGGAGGAGTGGGTCAGTTCAGCGGAGCGGCGCGCCGGCGTCGCTGCCGAGCTCCGCGTCGGGGATCAGGGTGCCATCCGCAACCACGTGATAATCATGACCTTTCCATGTCACCGCCCCCGACACGAAGGCCCAGGCGAAGTTCAGGAAGGACAGGCTGTCGCGGATCGGCAACAGTCCGTAGGGGTGCGGGGCGAGGTTGAAGGCCCGCTCCAGCTGCCGGCAGAGGAGGATGCGGCTCGCCAGAGCTAGGACCGCCACCCCGAGGGCGACCGGGCCGCCGCCGGACAGCACGGCACCCAGGACGGCGAGCGGGAAGGCGTGGGTGACGATCGAGCCGGCATAGCCCGCCGGGTCGACGGTGCGGATGGTGCGGTTCCAGCGCAGCTCGTGCCGCCATAGGCCGGCGAGATCAGTGTCGACGCTGGTATGGCCGATGGTGAAGCTCGGGATCGCCACCCGGCCACCGAGACCGCGGAGCGCAGCGCCGATGGCATAGTCGTCAGCGAGGTCGTTGCGGAAGGTGCGGAAGCCGCCCACCGCCTCCAGGTTCGCCCGGGTGAAAGCGACGGTGGAGCCGAAGCAGGGCTTGGCCAGCCCGAGACTCAAGCCCATCACGACGTTGGGCAGGAAGTGCGTATCGATCGCCAGCGTCGAGAGCCGGTCGTAGAGGCCCCGGAACGCCGGCACCCCGTGGTAGAGGCAGGTGACCCCGGTGACGCCATCCTGCGACAGCTCGGCGACCAGGCGCTCCAGATAGTCGGGACCGACCACCATGTCGCTGTCGGCCAGCACCACCACCTCGTGGGCGATCCGCTCGGACATGTTGATGAGGTTCGAGACCTTGCGGTTCGAGCCGTGCTGCCGGGCGTCGATCACGAGGTCGATGCGCGCCGCCGGATAGGCCTGCTTGAGTTGCTCCACCACGCCGATCGCCGGATCGGCGGCCTTCTGGACGCCGAACACGATCTGGACCGGCCCGGCATAATCCTGGCGCAGGACACTCTCGAGATTCCCGTAGAGCGAGGGCTCCAGCCCGCAGAGGGGCTTGAGCACCGTCACGGAGGGCCGCGGAGCGCCGGGCGTCAGGGCGGGGATGGGACGAGCCGCGTAACGGCCGGCGCAGAAGGCAGCAGCCAGCCCGTAAAGGCAGCCTGCCGCCGCCAGGATCAGGCAGAGCAGCGAGAGCCACGAGAGGGCGAGCAACGTCAGGGCGGTAACATCCATCCGATCGGGTCCGTGCGATCGTCCCGCCGCCTCAGGCAGCGATGGCCGCGAACGGCCGGTTCAAGGCGGCACTCTCGGCGGCGATCACGGCGTGGGCTTGGCGGCGAGCATGCCGTCGGCCCGCTGGCGCAGGAACTTCACGGCGCCGTCCGCGCCGCCCGACTTCAGCGGTGCCGACAAAGCGGTCCGCTGTGCTGCGACCTCGCTCACGTCGCCGTTGAGCAGGACGTCCTGGATGCGGTTATTGGCATTCACGACGAAGTCGACCGCGGAATCGTCGCCGTCCGCCGTGGTCACCCGGGTCGCCACCACCCGCTGGGCGCCGCGCTCCTCGACCTGAGGGGTGACGTCGAACTTGCCGCCGGCCGCGCGGGCGAGGCGGTTGGCGTAGGTGACGGTCAGGCTGCGCTTGAACGCGTCGGTGACCGCCTCCTGCTGCTCCGGGGTGAAGCTCGACCATTTCGAGCCCACTGCGATGCGCGCCATGGCGGGGAAATCGAAGGCCTTATCCATCGCCGGACCCACGGCTTCGACGCGCGCGGGCAGGGGGGCCGGGCCGTCCTTCAGGGCGGCCGTGAAGGCGGCGTAGAGGTCGCGCACCGTCTGAACGGCGGGATCGTCCGCGGCCCAGGACGGAACCGGGACGAGCAGGGGAACGGCGATCAGGGCGGCAACGAGCCGGCGGGTCAGGCGCACTTCTTCAACTCCTCGCCCTCGCCGAGCCGAGCGCCCATGCGGGGCGGGGCGTAGCTGTAGAACGGCCCGAGCGTCGCGGCCTGCGGCACCCGCTTGGCGCTGCGTGCGGTGTCCACCACCGCCTCGCGCTCCTCGTCCTCCGGCGCCTCCGCGCGCAGCTTGGTCTCGATCCGGTGCCAGAGCAGCAGGCTCGGAAGGCCGACCCCGAGATCGGCGAAGCGCTTGACCAGTGAGAGGGCCAGCGCCGCCTCGGCCGGGATGTTGAACAGGCCGCACAGGGCGATCAGGCCACCCTCCTGGGCCCCCAGGGCACCGGGCACCGCGAAGGCCGCGCCGCGCACCGCCTGGGCCAAGCTCTCGATCATCAGAGCCTGCGCGAAGTCGATCGGGTAGCCCATGAAGTGCAGGCAGACATAGACTTCGAGCGTCCCGATCACCCAGCCGATCAGGTGGACGCCCAGCGCGGCGGCGAAGCGGCGGTGATTGGCGTAGAGGCGGCGCAGACTGTCGTAGAGCTGGTCGATCGCCCCGAAGGCGCGCCACTCGCGGCCCGATGCGAAGCGGCTGAGCAGGCCCTGGATCAGGCGGTGCCCCGCCCGCCGCTGGATCAGGTAGAAGGCGCCGAGCGCCGGCACCGCAAGGGCGAGACCGCCCGCGACCGTCCGCGCGATCGGCCCGTCGCCGCAGATCACGATCAGCACGGCGAGGCCAAGTACGGTGAACAGGAGCTGCGTCAGCGCCTGGGTCATCAGGTCGACGAACATGCTCGCCCCCGCGAGCGCGCCCGGCACGCCGCGCTTGGACAGGAGGCGCGCCCCGACGAAATCGCCGCCGACGGTGGCCACCGGCAGCAGCGTATTGATCCCCTCGCGCACGAAGCGGAGCGACACGCAATCGGCGAGCTTGGCGGCGCCTTTGGGGAACACCACCTGCCAGCCGAGCCCCGCCCAGGCGACGGCCACGATGCGGGCCAGCACCACCAGGGCGGTACCCCAGCCGGCAGAGACGACGGCGGCCGAAACATCCTCAAGACCGGAGGACATAAACAGGCCGACGACCGTGCAGAGACCGGCGATCGAGGCCAAGGTCGTCAGGCGCTTCATTGTCGTCTTTCAAGCTCGCAAAAGGCTTGATGCGGGAAATCGGCCACGGTCGCGGCAGAAATAGGTCCGACGGGCCGAGAACGTTTCTGCCACGTTGCAGCACGGATGAGCGCTGTCTATCACCCGTTTAACACACCGGGGGCCAAAGCGGCGGCGGCGCAAGAGCGCCTGCGTAGAAGGCCGCGGCACGTCGCAGAAGGGGCACACGTCATGGAGCGCGAATCACCGATCACGGCCCTCGAGGCCGTGAGCGAGGACACGCATGCCGGCCATTATGCGGGTGGAGCGGCGCCGGGCGTGCCGGCCCCGCACTCCCCCGTGATGGCGTGGAACGAGTGGGATCCGCTGGAGGAGGTGATCGTCGGCTCGCTCGACGGCGCCACGATCCCGACCCACCACCTGACGGTGATCTTCAATCTGCCGCGCGCCGCGCAGCCGTTCTACCGGCTGGCGAGCGGCTGGAAGTATCCGGGGTTCATGAAGAAGCTGGCGCAAGCCGAGCTCGACAACTTCATCACCATCCTGGCCGGCGAGGGCGTGAAGGTCCGCCGCCCCGACACGGTAGACTTCTCCAAGAAGTTCAAGGCGCCGCGCTGGTCCTCCCGGGGCTTCTGCGTGGCCTGCCCGCGCGACCCGTACCTCGTCATCGGCGACGAGATCATCGAGAGCCCGATGTGCTGGCGCTCGCGCTACTTCGAAGGCGACGCCTACCGGTCTCTGTTCAAAGAGTATTTCCGCGCCGGCGCCCGTTGGACCTCGGCGCCGCGTCCGCAGTTGACCGACGACCTCTACAACTACGATTACCGGGTGCCGAACCTGAAGGCCGGCGAACCCATGCAGTTCACGGTCAACGAGTTCGAGCCGGTCTTCGACGCCGCCGACTTCGTCCGCTGCGGCCGCGACCTGTTCGTCACCCGCTCGAACGTGACCAACCTGATGGGCATCGAGTGGCTGCGCCGCCACCTCGGCCCGGGCTTCCGTATCCACGAGATCGAGAGCCGCTGCCCCCAGCCGATGCACATCGACTCGTCGTTCATGCCGCTGGCCCCCGGCAAGGTGCTGGTGAACCCGGACTACGTCGACGTCGAGAAGCTGCCGGCCGTGCTCAAGAAGTGGGACGTGCTGATCGCCCCGCGCCCCGACCCGGTCGAGGGCTTCATGAGCAAGATCTCGATGTGCTCGCCCTGGACCTCGATCAACGTGCTCGCGATCACCGAGAAGAAGATCGTCGTCGACCAGAGCCAGCCGACGCTGATCAAGGCGCTGAAGGATTGGGGCTTCGATCCGATCCCGGCGCCGTTCCTGAGCTATGGCCCGTTCGGCGGCTCGTTCCACTGCGCGACTCTCGACGTGCGCCGCCGGGGTGTGCTGAAGTCGTATTTTTGATAGTCGCGAAAGCCTAACACCACGGCAGAACTCTCCTCCCCCTTGCGGGGAGGAGTTGGAGGTGGGGGTGGGGCAGAAGGCACCGCTGCGTTCGATCCTGAACCACCCCCACCCCTGCCCCTCCCCACAAGGGGGAGGGAAAAGCGCCTTGTTTTTGAAGACCTTGGCGCCAAATCAAGGCGCTCGGATCCGCCAAACCGGATCAGGGAAGGGGCCATCCGCGCTCACCGCGCCGCGATCCCCTCGATCAGCGCCTTGTTGAAGCCCTCCGGGTCGGACATCTGCGGCGCGTGGCCTAGGTTTGGAAATTCGACGAGCCGAGCACCCGGGATCGCCTGCGCGGCCGCCCGGCCCAATTCGGCATAGTGGCCGAGACTCGCCCGCACCTCCGGCGGGGCGAGGTCCTTGCCGATCGCCGTGTTGTCCTTCTGGCCGATCATCAGCAGCGTCGGCACCGCGATCTGCGGGAACCGGTAGACCACCGGCTCGGTGACGATCATGTCGTAGACGAGCGCCGAATCCCAGGCGACCGCCTCCTTGCCGGGCCCGCTGTTGAGGCCGGCCAGCATGGTCACCCACGGCTCGTAGCGGGGCTCCCATTGGCCCGCGTAATAGGTCCCGGTTTCGTAGGCGCGGATCGATTCCGCCGAAGTCTTCAGCTCCCGCTGATACCACTGCGCCAGGGAGATCGGCGGCAGGCCCTTGGCGCTCCAGTCCTCCAAGCCGACGGGATTGACCAGCACGAGCTGCTCCACCGCCTTCGGGTAGAGCAGGGCGTAGTGGGCGGCCAGCATGCCGCCGGTCGAGTGGCCGACCAGGATCGGGCGCTCGACCCCGAGTTGCTCCAGCAGCGCGTGCGTGTTCTCGGCGAGTTGCCGGAAGGTGAACTGATAGGCCGCCGGCTTGCTCGATTTGCAGAAGCCGATCTGATCGGGCGCGATCACCCGGTAGCCGGCCGCGCTGAGCGCGCGGATCTGGCTCTCCCAAGTGGCGGCGCAGAAGTTCTTGCCGTGGAGCAGCACAGCGGTCCGGCCGTTCGGCGTCCCGGCCGGCACGTCAAGATAGGCCATCTGGAGCGTTTGGCGCTGTGACGGGAAGGTGAAGCGCTTGACCGGGAAGGGATAGTCGAACCCTTCCAGCTCCGGTCCGAAGGCCGGGGTGGCGACACGGTCCGCCGTCGCCGCGCCGGCAGAGGCCAGCGCGAGGAGCGCGGCGGCGAGGATGGGTCGGAGCATGGTCGCGTCGGAGCCTCGTATGCCAGCGGCGTCAGGCGCCGCGCCGCCGGCACAGATCGGGCATCCGGAGGGCGCTGTCCATGCTGCGGGCCCGGTGCGTCAGCGACCGGGCCCGGGCAGCGCGGAGTAACCTCAGGCCGCGGCCGGCTGCGCCACGGCAGCCTGATCGCGCTTGGTGTACCAAGCGTCGGACATGGAGAACGACGCGAACCGGCGCTCGTACCCCTTCCGCGCCATAAGTTCGGCGAGCGCTTCGTTCTGCTGCGGATCGGTATTCGCGACGCAGAGCAGCGTCACATCGTGTTCGGCGAAATCGAAGGACTTCAGAAGGTCGAGCGTATCCTCCTCGGCGTTGATGCTCAGGAAGTCGATCGTGCGCGGCGCATCCGCCGCCTGCAGAAGGCTGCGCAGCGTGATGGTCTCGACCTCGTACCGCTTTCCACCCCGCCGCGTGCCCGTTGCCGGAGCAGTCCCGGCCGACGCATCTTCGGCACTGTCCGGGTCGTTGAACAGGATCTTCAAGCCATCGTCGGTGTAGATGAACTTGTTCGTGACGTAGCAGGTCCGGTCGGCGCGCAGCTTCTCGTGCCGGCTGCGTGCCGGTTCCGCGATCGCACCCTGCCAGCCATAGAGTTTCTCAAGCAGGCGCGTGGTGCTGGCACCCCGATTGTCCGCGGCACCGAACTCGACGAAATAACCGTTCCGCTTCTCACCGAGTTCGAACAGGGCCCAGAGATCCTGAAGGAGCGGCGCACTGGAGAGCGCCGCGCGCCGGGCCGCGAAGGTGAGGAAGTCGATCGCTTCGGCGTGAGCCTCCTGGCCCGGACCGACGAGCTTCTTGATCTCCGCGATCGATCCTTCGAGCGTGTCTCGAACACTCAAGACCGACCTGAAGACGATTCCAAGCTCATTTTCCACGATTAACTCCTCTACATACGCGTCCGAGCGATCGGTCCGTCGCAGATCCCCGGAACCTTCCGGGCCGACATTCATCGATCAGCGTGGCATTCTGCCTGTCCCGCTCAGGCCCCCGCACCGGACGACCGGCCGATTGACGGAACTAGGCAAGAACAATCCAACCCGGATGAATTCGCCCACATACAATACAGAGCCCATATTGGGAATAAACCAACGTCATTCTGCACGTATCGAAAGATAAGATCGATACAAGTAAAGAACAACGCGGACTATTTTACCCTTCTTACGGCCGAGCCTGGGATGAGCTTTTGCAAAGGATTTGGAACGAGTCAATGACACGAACCACAAAAACGATCTTAACGCTTGCTATCCTGACCGGCCTCAGCACAGCTCCGGTCCTTGCCGCGGATGCGTGCGATAGCCTGGCCGCCCGGGTGATCCACGACACCGGCGCTTCGCTCGCCGGCCGGGCCGGCCCCTACGCGGTGTTCCGCGCCGAGGATGCGGAGCGGATGAGCCTCGATTGCCGGGCGCCCGCGCGGATCACCGTGGCCTCCCGGGATCGGGAGCCGTCTCAGGCTTATTTCATCCTGGTCGGCCGCGCGGCCCAAGCCCTGGCCGGGGCGGATCCCGCCGCCGCCGAGGTGCTGGCGCTCAACCTGCATCAGGCCAGCCTCCTGGCCAACGCCCCGCGCCGCGGCAGCTCCGGTCGCGCGTCGATGCTGTGCGAGATCGGCCCTCGGACCGATGGCCTCCGGGAGGATCTCACGGTCTGCCGGGTCGCGCCCCGCACCGGGCTTTCGCGGATCCGCCGTGCGGGCTAGACCGCACCCATGTCGAATCCCGAACACCCCGGTCCCGTCGTCCAGGTGGGCCAAGCGCGCTTCGCCAACCACTTGCCGCTCGCGCTGATCGCAGGCCCGTGCCAGCTGGAGGGGCGAAACCACGCCCTGGAGATCGCCGCTGCCCTCAAGGAGATGACGGCGCGTGCCGGGATCGGGCTCGTCTTCAAAACCTCGTTCGACAAGGCCAACCGCACCTCGGGCAGCGCCGCCCGCGGCGTCGGCCTGGACGAGGCGCTGCCGGTCTTCGCGGAGATCCGCGAATCCCTGGGCCTGCCGGTGCTGACCGACGTGCACGCGGCCGAGCATTGCGCCCGGGCCGCCGAGGCGGTGGACGTGCTCCAGATCCCGGCCTTCCTGTGCCGCCAGACCGACCTGCTCCTGGCGGCGGCCGCGACTGGCCGGGCGGTCAACATCAAGAAAGGCCAGTTCCTAGCGCCCTGGGACATGAAGCACGTGGCCGCCAAGGTCACGGAGGCCGGCAATCCCAATGTCATCGTCACCGAGCGAGGCGCCTCGTTCGGCTACAACACCCTGGTCTCCGACATGCGCAGCCTGCCGATCATGGCGCAGGTGACGGGCGGCGCGCCGGTGGTGTTCGACGCGACCCATTCCGTGCAGCAGCCGGGCGGCCAGGGCGCGAGCTCCGGCGGCCAGCGCGAATTCGTCGCCGTGCTGGCCCGGGCCGCCGTGGCGGTGGGGGTGGCGGGGGTGTTCATCGAGACCCATCCCGACCCCGACCGGGCGCCCTCCGACGGCCCCAACATGGTAGCGCTGAAGGACCTGCCGGCGCTGCTCGCCGAACTCATCGCCTTCGATAAGCTGGCCAAGAGCCGCGTCGCGTAGATGGGATTTCCCAAGGGCGGGCCCTTTGGTGGGTTGTCAGGACAAAGCCTTGACTGAGTTCCAAGGCTCCGCCCTGGACCCGCGAAAGGGCTCGCCCTTTCGAAACCCCGATCAGGGGCGCGCCAGCACCTGGATCCGCAGGGGTTGGACGAGACCGTAGCGGCCATCCGCCTCGCGTTCTGCCGCAGCCTCAAATGCCGCCTCCACGACGGGGCGCCGGGCCTCGACCGTTGCCGCGCGGGCGGGGTCCACGGCGCAGACCCGCGCCAGGAAGGCATCGAGGGACGCGAAGCTCTCCCGCCGCTCGACCGTAACGTCGCGGCGGCATGCAAACGTGCCGCCGGACAGGGCTGCCGCGATCGCGTCCTGGGCGGCCGCGCGCACCGCAGTTTCGTCCTCGATGGGCTGCAGGGCGTCGAAGAAGCTGCCCACCGCGAGCGGTTCCACCACGACGAGCGACCCGCCCGGGACGAGCACGCGCGCCGCCTCGACGAGGGCGGCGGCGGGGTCGGGCACGTGGTGCAGGGCGTTGAGCAGGACGGCCCCGTCGAAACTGGCATCGAGGAAGGGTAGGGCTTCGCCCGAGGCGGCCTCGAACCGCGCCTCCGGGACCGCGGCCCGGGCTTGCGCAAGCGCCGCATCGCCCGGGTCGATGCCGGTCACCGCAGCACCATCCTCACTCAGGCGTTTCGCGAGCGTTCCGCCGCCACACCCGATGTCGAGGATCCGCTTGCGGGACAGCGGCGCGAAGGTCTCGCGGATCAGGGTCAGGGCATCCATGCGGTCAGTCCTCCAGGGCTGCCATCATAGGGCGGCACGGGGCGGAGGCGATCTCGGCGTGCTTCGAGCAGAGGCGGCCCCTGCGTCGCGGGATGGCGACCCGATTGGGCCGAGATGCGCGCGCATCGGAATATTTTCGCAAGGTTTCGGATCGGACGCTCCCCGGAACGGCAAGCAGCGCCGCACGGCCGAGGCATCGCGCATGATGAACCGCGGTTCATAAAACTGACTGTGTGCGGAGCCGCACGCCAAGACCTGTGAGAACTTGGAACTGTCCCGCGGTGGCTACGTTATTGGGCAGGTTCGATCGAGGATCGAGAAGGAACATCATGCGCAAGATCGGTATCATCGCCACCGCCGCCGCTCTGGCCCTCGGCAGCGTTGCCGCCACGTCCAGCGCCGAGGCACGTCCCTACGGCTACCATGGCGGCTACGGCGGCTACGGTCACGGCGGCTACTACCGCGGCGGCCGTCGCGGCATCGGCACCGGTGCCGCCATCGGCCTCGGCATCGCCGGCCTTGCGGCTGGCGCGATCGCCGCCGGCGCGGCCCGTGACAGCTACTACGGTGGCGGCTACGGCTACGCCCCGTCCTATGGCTACGGCTACGCGCCCGTCTACGGCGGCGGCTACGCGGCTCCGGGCTACGGCTACTATGGCTACGGCTACTGAGATCCAGTAACCGTCAGTGAAGGGGCGGCCGGCGCAAGCCGGTCGCCCTTTTCGTTTGGCGGGATCCGTCGCCCATCACCGGCCGCGATAGGGCGGGACTCCGGGATCGGGCAGCCACGCGTTCTTGGGCAAATCGCCCGTCTGCCAGAACACATCGATCGGGATGCCGCCGCGGGGATACCAGAACCCGCCGATGCGCAGGTAGCGCGGCTCCAGAAGGTCGCGCAGCCGCTTGCCGATCGCCACCGTGCAATCCTCGTGGAACGCGCCGTGGTTGCGGAACGCGCCCAGATAGAGCTTCAGCGACTTCGACTCCACCAGCCAGTCCCCCGGCACATAATCGATCACCAGGATGGCGAAGTCCGGCTGGCCGGTGACGGGGCAGATCGAGGTGAATTCGGGCGCGGTGAAGCGGGCTACGTAGTCTGTATCGGCGTGCGGGTTCGGGACCCGGTCGAGCCGCGCCTCCTCGGGGGAGGTCGGGAAGGGCGTCGGCTGGCCGAGTTGGAGCGTCTCAGGTGCGGTCATGTGAGCGGTATAGATCTGGAGAGTTCCAGATTCAAAAGGGCAGAGCCCAGGTCCATTGGGGGCTCTGCCCCCAAGCCCCGGCCAAAGGGCTGGCCCTTTGGGATCCCCTTAGTTGATCGCTTTCCAGTTCGGGCTGTCACGACACGTGCACAGGCACGGCCTACGGCGGTGCTTGCCGCCGAACGCGGCTTGACGGATAAGCCGCCGCGATGCGCCGCACCCCGAATCGGGGCTGCCGCCGCCGACAAGCGGCCCCGCGAGAGGACGTTCCATGACCGCGATCACCAATATCAGCGCCCGCGAGATCCTCGACAGCCGCGGTAATCCCACGGTCGAGGTCGACGTCATCCTGGAGGATGGCTCGTTCGGCCGCGCCGCAGTCCCCTCGGGCGCCTCCACGGGCGCCCACGAGGCGGTGGAGCTGCGCGACGGCGACACGAACCGCTTCCTCGGCAAGGGTGTGCTGAAGGCGGTCGAGGCGGCACAGACCGAGATCCTCGACGCGATCGGCGGCATGGAGGCCGAGGAACAGGTCGCGATCGACGAGGCGATGATCGAGCTCGACGGCACGCCCAACAAGGCGCGGCTCGGCGCGAACGCGATCCTGGGCGTGTCCCTGGCGGTGGCGAAGGCCGCGGCCGAGGCCTCCGGCCTGCCGCTCTACCGCTACGTCGGCGGCGTGCAGGGCCGGGTGCTGCCGGTGCCGATGATGAACATCATCAACGGCGGCGCGCATGCCGACAACCCGATCGACTTCCAGGAATTCATGATCATGCCGGTGGGCGCCGATTCGCTCGCCGAGGCCGTGCGCATGGGCTCCGAGGTGTTCCACACCCTCAAGAGCAAGCTGAAGAAGGCCGGCCACAACACCAATGTCGGCGATGAGGGCGGTTTCGCCCCGAATCTTCCGTCCGCTGAGGCCGCCCTCGATTTCGTGATGGACGCGATCAGCGCCGCCGGCTTCAAGCCCGGCCAGGACATGGCGCTCGCCCTCGACTGCGCCGCCACCGAGTTCTTCAAGAACGGCGCCTACGCGTACGAGGGCGAGGGCACGAGCCGGACCATCGAGGCGCAGGTCGACTACCTCGCCCAGCTCGTCGACGCCTACCCGATCGTCTCGATCGAGGACGGCATGTCGGAGGACGACTGGGCCGGCTGGAAGCTGCTGACCGAGAAGATCGGCGATCGCTGCCAACTCGTGGGCGACGACCTGTTCGTCACCAATGTCGAGCGCCTGTCCCGCGGCATCGCGGAGGGTACGGCGAACTCGATCCTGATCAAGGTCAACCAGATCGGCACGCTCACCGAGACCCTGGCGGCGGTCGATATGGCCCAGCGCGCCGGCTACACCGCGGTGATGTCGCACCGCTCCGGCGAGACCGAGGATTCGACCATCGCCGACCTCGCGGTCGCCACCAATTGCGGGCAGATCAAGACCGGCTCGCTCGCCCGCTCGGACAGATTGGCCAAGTACAACCAGCTGATCCGCATCGAGGAGGGCCTCGGCCCGCAGGCGCTCTACGCCGGCCCGTCGGCGCTGAAGCAGCTCGCCCGCCGCTGAAGCCGCGCAGGCCCGCCTCGCCTGAGCGAGGTGGGCCATTCCTGTCACGAACCGGACCCTTTTCCCGGACAGGTGAAGCGTCAGCGGAACCTGATCCGGGAACCAGCACAAGAACAGGCCGCGACCGCGGCACTGGTTAAACCAGACGGACGCTTCGCGACCTTCCGTGCTGGATCCCGGGACACATTCCGCTGGCGCTGCATGCGCCCGGGAAAAGGGCGGCGCCTCGAGCCATCCGTGCGGCGCTCTATGAGAAGGCCGGCTTTCACGCCCCCGGCACGCTCCAGACCCGCATCGGCCGCGACAGGCCCCGCAACTCGATCGTCCCGACTGCCTCCAGCCGCCGCGCGCACCGCTCGGCAAAGGCATCCGACACCAGAAGTTCGTGGCCGAGCGCCGCGCATTGGCTCTCGATCCGGCTGGCCTCGTTGACCGCCCGCCCGATGATCGTGAAGTCGAGCCGCCGCGCGGTGCCGACATTGCCGTAGATCACCGTCCCGAAATGCACGACGCACTCGGCCGGCAGTTCGGGCAGCCCGGCCGCGCGGCGGCGGACATTGAGCGCCGCATTGGCCGCGAGTCCCTCGGTCGCGGCATCGAGGGCGCCGCCGCAGACCGGGCAGGGGAGGGCGCCGGTGTCCGGCACCGGGAAGATCGCCAGGAACCCGTCCCCCAGGAACTTCAGGATCTCGCCCCCGTGCTGCTCCACCGGGTCGCCGAGGGCGTCGAAATGCTCGTTGAGCCAAGTGACCATGTCGGCCGGATCCACCCGGTCGGCCAGGGCCGTGAAGCCGCGCAGGTCGGTCAGCAGGATGGCGGCCGGCACGGCGCGTCCCTCGCCCCGCCGGATCTGGCCGTCGAGGACGCGCTCGGCGGTTGAGCGGCCGAGATAGGTGGCCGACACCTCGCGGAAGGTGTGGGCCAAGCCCATCTTGGCGATCGCCAGGGTCAGGAACGGCAGCACGTCCGCGATGGCCGACAGGTGCGCGTCGGTGAAGCCGGCGGCCTCGCGGGTGCAGAACGAGACCGCGATGCCCTGGAGCGCCGTGCCGGGGGCGAACGCGACGATGTGCAGGACGTAGTCGACCCCGCCCTGCGCCCCCAGCGCCTTCAGGACCGGAAAGTCCGCCTCCAGCTCGGGGGCGTCGAGGCGCCAGCGGCCGAACGTCTCGCCGGTCTCCACCAGGGCGTAGACCGGGCTGAGAAGCCAGTCGCTCTCCTCGTCGGCGCCGTGGGCATTGGCCACGAACGACATCCCCTCGCCCGCGTGCCAGTTGAGGCTGACGCCGCGCAGCATCGGGTCCAGGGCCGGCGCCATGACGCTGACCCGCCAGACCGGGATGCTGGCCTCGACCAGCGACTCGCAGAAGCCGGAGAGCAGAGTGTCGTGGTCGTCGGTCGCCGTGGCGTGTTCGGCGATCCAGCGCCTCAGATGCATCAGGTCCATCCCTCAGGCTCGCCCTCTGTTCGTGCCGGTCGCGGTGCGTGATCGAAGAGATCCGTTAACCTTTCCGCGCGAGGGTCACGCCATGGTCGTGCGCCGCCGAGTCAGAATGGTTGTGTTGCCGCTGGGTCTCTGGACCCTGTCGGCGCTCGTGGTCGGTTATTTCGTGTGGCAGGCCGAGAGCGGCAACCGCGGCCTTGAGGCCAAGAAGGTCCTCAAGATCCGCGCCTACCAGCTCACCCAGGAACTCAACGCCGTGAAGGCCGAGCGGGCGACCTGGGAGCACCGGGTGGCGCTCCTCAAGAGCGATCAGATCGACCGCGATCTCCTGGAAGAGCGCGCGCGGATCGTGCTCGGGCGGGTTCACGCCAACGACGTGGTGATCATTACGCCCTGATTGCCCACATCAAAGTATTCCTTAGTCCCCGCGATCCTCTGACAAGAGCGGCCTCCTGTCAGAGCGGTGACCCTCGCTTTCCCTTCGTCGCTGTCCTACACCCCCACGAAGTCGCGTGGAATCACGGGGAGAGCGCCGATGGATGCCGCCAAGGAGCCCGCCAAGGACGCCTCGTCCGGGTCATCGCAGGCCGGAAGTCCTCAGGCCGCCGAGTCGCACAAGCCGGCGGCGCCCGACATGCCGCAATTCACCCGCGAGGAAGACCTCCACGCCTACCACGAGATGCTGCTGATCCGGCGCTTCGAGGAGAAAGCCGGCCAGCTCTACGGCATGGGCCTGATCGGCGGCTTCTGCCACCTGTATATCGGCCAGGAAGCCGTGGTGATCGGCATGCAGATGGCCTCGGTCGACGGCGACCAGGTCATCACCGGCTACCGCGATCACGGCCACATGCTGGCCTGCGGCATGGACCCGAAGGGCGTCATGGCCGAGCTGACCGGCCGCCGCGGCGGCTACAGCCGCGGCAAGGGCGGCTCGATGCACATGTTCAGCCGCGAGAAGCAGTTCTTCGGCGGCCACGGCATCGTCGGCGCCCAGGTCTCGCTCGGCACCGGCCTCGCTTTCGCCGACCATTACCGGGAGAACGGCAAGGTCAGCCTGACCTATATGGGCGACGGCGCCGCCAACCAGGGCCAGGTCTACGAGAGCTTCAACATGGCGGCTCTGTGGAAGCTGCCGGTTGTCTACGTGATCGAGAACAACCGCTACGCCATGGGCACCTCGGTGGCCCGGGCCTCGGCGCAGACCGACTTCTCGAAGCGCGGCCTCTCCTTCGGCATCCCGGGCGAGCAGGTCGACGGCATGGATGTCCGCACGGTCCGCGAGGCCGCCGGCCGGGCGATCGAGCATGCCCGCACCGGCCAGGGCCCGTACATCCTGGAGATGCAGACCTACCGCTACCGCGGCCATTCCATGTCCGATCCGGCCAAGTACCGGACCAAGGACGAGGTCTCGAAGATGCGCGACGAGCACGACCCGATCGAGATGGTGCGCAAGCGCCTGCTCGAATTGCACGGGGTGCCGGAGGCCGATCTGAAGGCGACCGACGCCAAGGTCCGCGAGACCGTCAACGCCTCGGCCGAGTTCGCCACCAACGATCCCGAGCCCGATCCGTCCGAGCTCTGGACCGACATCCTGCTGGACGCGCACGCCTGAGCGCGTCGCCGACGACGCTGGCCGCCCCCCTATCGAGACGACGACCGCAGAGCTGAGCATGGCGACCGACATCCTGATGCCCGCCCTCTCCCCGACCATGGAGGAGGGCAAGCTCGCCAAGTGGCTGAAGAAAGAGGGCGATCCGATCAAGTCCGGCGACGTGCTGGCCGAGATCGAGACCGACAAGGCCACCATGGAGGTGGAGGCGATCGACGAGGGCGTGCTCGCCAAGATCCTGATCGCGGAGGGCACCGAGGGTGTCGCGGTCAACACGCCGATCGCTATCATCGCCGGCGAGGGCGAGGATCCGGCGAGCGTCCAGTCGGGCGGGGCGCCGAAGCCCAACGGCGCCGGCGGCCATCCGGCCCCGACCCCCGACATGCAGGCCGAGGGCATGGCCGACACGGCCGCCCCGGCGTCGAAGACCAGCGACGACGCCCCGCGGGCGCCGGCGGCGCCGGCAATCATCACCAACAAGGCCGACGAGCCGGTGATGGAGGAATTTCCGGCCGGCACGCCGATGGTCACCACCACGGTGCGCGAGGCCCTGCGCGACGCCATGGCGGAGGAGATGCGCCGCGACGGCGACGTGTTCGTGATGGGCGAGGAGGTCGCCGAGTACCAGGGCGCCTACAAGATCACCCAGAACTTGCTGCAGGAATTTGGCGCCAAGCGCGTGGTCGACACCCCGATCACCGAGCACGGCTTCGCCGGCATCGGCGTCGGCGCGGCGCTTGCCGGCCTGAAGCCGATCATCGAGTTCATGACCTTCAACTTCGCCATGCAGGCGATCGACCACATCATCAATTCGGCGGCCAAGACCCTGTACATGTCGGGTGGCCAGCTCGGCTGCCCGATCGTGTTCCGCGGCCCCAACGGCGCCGCCGCCCGGGTCGGCGCCCAGCACAGCCACGATTACGCCGCGTGGTACTCCAACGTGCCGGGCCTCAAGGTGATCGCGCCCTACACGGCGTCGGACGCCAAGGGCCTGCTCAAGGCCGCGATCCGCGATCCGAACCCGGTGATCTTCCTCGAGAACGAGATCCTGTACGGCCAGTCCTTCCCGGTGCCGCAGCTCGACGATTTCGTGCTGCCGATCGGCAAGGCGCGGGTCCACCGCCCCGGCACGGACGTGACCATCGTGTCGTTCGCCATCGGCATGACCTACGCGCTCAAGGCCGCCCAGATCCTGGCCGAGCAGGGGATCGAGGCCGAGGTGATCGACCTGCGCACGATCCGCCCGATGGATTCCGAGACGGTGGTCCGGTCGGTGAAGAAGACCGGCCGCTGCATCACCGTGGAGGAGGGATTCCCGCAATCGGGCATCGGCGCCGAGATCGTCGCCCGCCTGATGGTCGATGCCTTCGACTACCTTGACGCCCCGGTCCTGCGCATCACCGGCAAGGACGTGCCGATGCCCTACGCGGCCAACCTCGAGAAGCTGGCCCTGCCGAACGTGGCCGAGGTCGTCGAGGCGGCCAAGAGCGTCTGCTACAAGTGACCGGTGCGTGGGCGGGCCTGGTCCCGCCCCGTCCCGGCAGGGGGTCAAGGAACAGCCGGCGCGCCATGAGCCAAGATTCCAGCAGCGACTTCGCCGAACTCGCGATCCCGCCCGACGCCCGGGAACAGGGCGGCGTCGAGGTGCTGCGCGCGGCCGTGGTCGATGGCGCGGTAAGCGTCGCGCTGCGCCGCTCCTTCGACGATCCGGCGACCTGGGGACGGCTTCTGGCCGACCTCGCCCGGCAGGCGGCCCGCGCCTACGCGCTGGAGACCGACATGTCGGAGGAGGAGGCGGTCGAGCGCATCCGCGCCGGGTGGGAGGCCGAGGGGCTCGACCCCGGCGGCCTCAACTAGCGATGGCATCCGACCATGGCTGAGGCGGCCGTCCGGCAGGCGACCTACGCGGATCTCGAAGCGGTCCCGGCGCATCTCGTCGCCGAGATCATCGATGGGACGTTGGAGACGCATCCGCGTCCGAGGCCACGGCATGGCATGGCTGCAGCCCGCCTGTCGGGAGAGCTGGATCGGCCATTCGCACGTGGGCGTGGTGGTCCAGGCGGATGGATCTTCATCATCGAGCCGGAGCTTCACCTTGGATTGCAGGTGGTCGTGCCCGATCTGGCGGGCTGGCGCCGCGAGCGGATGCCGACCGAACCCGAGGATGTCTTCATAGAGACGCCCCCGGATTGGATCTGTGGGATCCTCTCGCCGTCCACGACCCGGCTCGACCGGGGCCCGAAGCGCCGCATCTACGGGGAGGCCGGTGTCGGCCATCTCTGGCTGCTCGATCCGGCGGCCGGCGTACTCGAAGGCTTTGCCTTCATGAACGAGCGCTGGGTGCTCCTCGCCACGATCCAGCGCGGCGAGACCGTGGCCCTGCCGCCCTTCGACGCCGTTCCGTTCCCCCTCGACGACCTCTTCCCCTTCGACGATCCGGCCGCCCCGGCCCAGCCCGAGACCTGATGCCATGCCGATCAACGTGCTGATGCCCGCGCTCTCCCCAACCATGGAGAAGGGCAACCTCGCCAAGTGGCTGAAGAAAGAGGGCGATCCGGTCAAGTCCGGCGACGTGCTGGCCGAGATCGAGACCGACAAGGCCACCATGGAGGTGGAGGCGATCGACGAGGGCGTGCTCGCCAAGATCCTCGTGCCCGAGGGCACCGCGGACGTGCCGGTCAACGACCTGATCGCCATCATCGCCTCCGAGGGCGAGGATCCGGCGAGCGTGCAGGCCGGCGGCGCTGCGCCGAAGGTGGCCTCCAACGGCGCGGCCAAGCCGGAAGCCAACGCTTCCGCTGCCGATCAGAACACCACGCCCGGCGGCGGCCATATGTCGTACGAGCGGATCAACGCGGCACCGGAGGGCGCGCAGCCGAGCGGGACGCCGCAGGCTGGCGCGGGCGGCCGGGTCTTCGCCTCGCCGCTGGCCCGCCGGATCGCCAAGCAGGAGGGCGTGGAACTCGGTGCCGTCCAGGGCAGCGGCCCGCATGGCCGGATCATCGCCCGCGACGTCCAGGCCGCGAAGGCCTCCGGCGCCACCAAGGCACCCGCCGCGCCTCAGGCCGCCGCCGAGGCGCCAAAGGCCGCCGCCGAGGCGCCGAAGGCGGCAGCCCCCGCCCCGAAGGCCGCGCCTGCCGGCGGCGCGCCGGCCGGGCTCACGACCGATCAGGTCCGGGGCTTCTTCGCCAAGGATTCCTACGAGGAAGTGCCGCTCGACGGCATGCGCAAGACGATCGCCAAGCGCCTCACCGAGGCGATGCAGGTCGCGCCGCACTTCTACCTGACGGTGGATTGCGAGCTCGACGCGCTGATGAAGCTGCGCGAAACGCTGAACGCCTCCGCCGGCAAGAACAAGGACGGCAAGCCCGCCTTCAAGCTCTCGGTGAACGATTTCGTCATCAAGGCGATGGGCCTCGCGCTGACCCGGGTGCCCGCCGCCAACGCGGTCTGGGCCGAGGACCGGATCCTGCGCTTCAAGAACGCCGAGGTCGGCGTCGCGGTGGCGATCGACGGCGGGCTGTTCACCCCGGTGATCCGCCGGGCCAACGAAAAGACGCTCTCGACCATCTCCAACGAGATGAAGGACTTCGCCGCCCGCGCCCGGGCCAAGAAGCTGAAGCCCGAGGAATACCAGGGCGGCGTTACCTCGGTGTCGAACCTCGGCATGTTCGGGATCAAGCACTTCACCGCGGTGATCAACCCGCCGCAATCGAGCATCCTGGCGGTGGGCGCGGGCGAGAAGCGCATCGTCGTGCGCGATGGGGCCCCGGCCGTGGCGCAGGTGATGACCGCCACCCTGTCGTGCGACCACCGGGTGCTCGACGGAGCGCTCGGCGCGGAGCTGGTCTCGGCCTTCAAGGGGCTGATCGAGAACCCGATGGGCATGCTGGTCTGAGGCGGAGCACACGATGTCCGATACCTACGACGTCCTCATCATCGGCGCCGGGCCCGGCGGCTACGTCACGGCGATCCGTGCGGCGCAGCTCGGGTTCAAGACCGCGGTGGTCGATCGCGAGCACCTGGGCGGCATCTGCCTGAACTGGGGCTGCATCCCCACCAAGGCGCTGCTCCGCTCGGCCGAGATTTTTCATTATTTCCAACACGCCGGCGATTACGGTTTGACGGCGGAAAAAGTCGGGTTCGACACCGCCGCCATCGTCAAGCGCTCCCGCGGCGTCTCGGGCCGGCTCAACGGCGGCGTCGGCATGCTGCTCAAGAAGAACAAGGTCGACGTGATCTGGGGCGAGGCCGCGGTCGACAGCGTCGCGAAGGGCAACCAGCCCGGCCAGGTCACCGTGAAGGAGACCAAGCGCGCCGAAGCGCCGAAGGGCGCCAAGGGCGCCGGCACCTACCAGGCCAAGCACATCATCGTGGCGACCGGCGCGCGCCCCCGGGCGATCCCCGGGATCGAGCCCGACAAGAAGCTGATCTGGACCTACTACGAGGCCATGGTGCCCGAGACGATGCCCAAGAGCCTGCTGGTGATGGGCTCGGGCGCGATCGGCATCGAGTTCGCCTCGTTCTACCGCACCATGGGCGCCGAGGTGACCGTGGTGGAGCTGCTGCCGCAGATCCTGCCCGTGGAGGATGCCGAGATCGCCGGGCTGGCCCGCAAGCGCTTCGAGAAGCAGGGCATCAAGATCCTCACCGGTGCCAAGGTCACGAAGGTCGAGAAGGGCGCGGATTCGATCACGGCGACCATCGAAAGCGGCGACGGAAAGTCACAAACAATCACCGCGGAGAAGCTGATCTCGGCGGTGGGCGTGGTCGGCAACATCGAGGGCATCGGCCTCGAGAAGCTCGGGGTGACGATCGACCGCGGGATCGTGGCGACCGACGGGCTCGGCCGCACCAACGTGCCCGGCCTCTACGCGATCGGCGACGTCGCCGGCCCGCCGATGCTGGCCCACAAGGCCGAGCACGAGGGCGTCATCTGCATCGAGACCATCAAGGGCCTGCACACCCACCCGATGGACAAGGCCAAGATCCCGGGCTGCACCTATTGCCAGCCGCAGATCGCCAGCGTCGGGCTGACCGAGGCCAAGGCCAAGGAGCAGGGCTTTGCCGTGAAGGTCGGCCGGTTCCCCTTCGCGGGCAACGGCAAGGCGATCGCGCTGGGCGAGCCGGACGGGCTGATCAAGACCGTGTTCGACGCCAAGACCGGTCAGCTGCTCGGCGCCCACATGGTCGGCGCCGAGGTGACCGAGCTGATCCAGGGCTACGTGGTGGCGATGAACCTGGAGAGCACCGAGGAGGAGCTGATGCACACGGTGTTCCCGCACCCGACGCTCAGCGAGATGATGCACGAGAGCGTGTTGGATGCGTATGGGAAGGTGATCCATTCGTAGGCTGGTAAACTGCAGCTTTCACAGAATCCTACGGCACTAAGTTGGCCGTAGGGCTACTATGGACCTATGTCTCGGAGCCAACACCAATGCGTGCTGTAGTCAATATTACGATCCGAAATCACATAGAACTGGCAGGTCGGTGACACGAAGCATGGACGTTGATGACATCTGCAGACGTCACGAAGTAGCTGTCAAGTTAGCATGTCCGCAAACAATCAATGACGCATAGGCAGTCCGAAGCATACCGAACCTAAGGATTAAATTATTTTAAAATGCTTTAGCTCCCTCAAGAACCACGTTCTCCGCTTTTGTTCGACCTTGCCTCGTGCAGAAACCCTCAATCCAGATCCGTGCGCCTCATAAGCCGCTCTATAGGTAAGTGGGTCGACCCTCAAACGGACCATTACAAGCCCATCCTCCGTTTGATGCTCAATGGCAAACTCCCGTGATCCGGTTGTATGCTCAAGATCTGCTGGGTTTTCTCGTGAGGAAAGAAGGATTACCGGTCCCATAACAGTCTGATCCGGATCAACATCGGTATGCTTTAGAGCTGCGGACGCCTCTCGCAATATCGGCAGAACGCCCAAGCCTAATTTAATCGGCTCCGAGAATGGAAGATCTGCCGGCGTTGTCCATTCAGGCGAAAAATTAAATGACGATGTTATGGCCCCCGCCGAAGATGACCTGATCAATTTTTCAATTTCATCGCACATATTTGCATTAAAAGCCTCGCCAAAGCTTTCCACGATGAGCCGAGGATTCCGTTCAACTTCAGCTCGCTTTATGATGTGAAAACCACGCACCAAGCGCTGAATATAGCGGCGCTCTGGCGGCGGGGTATCATCTGGTCCCATTAAAGCTTCTGTATGAGGACCAACGGGGGATTCTATAGCAAATCCAAAACTTCCTTCAAAAGTATGGCCAAAGCGGCAACGATCCGCGTATTCGTCGCCATGATATGATGCTCGGAGAAATGCAGCATCTCGGACCGAGTCTAAAGTTGCAGAGAAAGAAAGTAGCCGTCTAGCGTGCTTAATGACGCCCTCAGCTACATCAAGGTTGATAGACTTCCACATGACTGCCTCATCGGGCAATGCAAGAAGCTACACGTCAAATCCAATAGATCGAAGCTTATTAAGTAGCTGAGTCGGCGTAATCCTCAACAGGTCACTAAGTGTTTCTAAGGCATAGATCTTGTACTTGGTGGCGCCGATCGACTCATTCGTTTTTGGAATAAATAATTCTACACTGGATTCATCGCCACTAGTTAGGTAAAATAGGTCGGTACGATCATTATCAAGGAGCTGAACCTGCCAACGCTGGGAACGGAGATAGCGCCGCAAGGCGCTTACAGGGACTTGCTTAGCTAAAGCCGACCAAGGATCTGCCATTAGCCGAACTCCCTTGCACGTGCGGCTTCCATCAAACTCTTTATTGCATCCACATTAAACAGATGTTGAGCCGGAATATAGATCCGTTTTTTCTCTCTGTTGTTTACTGATTTACCTCGCACATGGTACCAAAAACACCTGTGTCGAAGCAGCAACGCATCCTCAGCATGGTGGATCCAGTGATTTTCCGCCCGCGGCAGGCCCAAAAGTATCAATATTAGTCCGACACCTTCACTTCGCTCGACTAGATCATTGTATTTTTTGACATCAAGATCATATACTATCGTATTTCCGCGTTTAAACCAATTTATGCTCGCTTTAAGTTGATAATCTAACGCCGTGCCGGTTCGAGTGTATCTCCCATTTCGATCAACTATCGTTCTAAACTGGCCGTCCACACCATAGTCAAAACCTTGATCAAATCCAGGATCTACCCCGGCCGTTACGGCAATAGCTTGAACAAATGAGCGGCTAAGTGACTCCTGTCGATGCTGCTTTGTAAGCACGCGTATCTACTCGCCGGCGCGTTTGGACAACCTGCATGGGTTCAATCACCCACCATACCTCAGGTAAACACGCAAACCTT
Organism: Methylobacterium sp. GC_Met_3; assembly: GCF_026540775.1. NCBI lineage: Bacteria > Pseudomonadati > Pseudomonadota > Alphaproteobacteria > Hyphomicrobiales > Methylobacteriaceae > Methylobacterium > Methylobacterium sp. GC_Met_3. Next base: position 366,397 of record NZ_JALNUL010000001.1, on the reverse strand, counting down.
ACAAAGAACAAGCATCATCCGCTACTACTGCCCAGCGTGACGCCGCTACTAAACGGGCAAACCATCGCAAGATCCCAGTGTGGCATACCTGTAAGACTTAGCTGTGCCTTTCTCTTCGGTGACCGCACCAAGCTCGCTCACCCCCGCCCCACCTCCACCGGCTCCGCCTCCTCCAGCGAGGGTACATACGCGCACCACTCACAGATCCCCCGCTCAGCCCCCCTTTGCGCGTTCCGCTGCGAGCAGAGCGGACACACCAGGAGAATCAGCCGCCCGCCGGCGCGCAGGGCCAGCCCGCGGCCCCGGAACGTGACTTCGGTCGCCCCGTCGCCCGGCTTTTGCGCGCGCACCCAGCCGCTCACCGGGCGCCCCCTCCGGCCAGCCGGTCAGCGGCCGTGCCGCGCCGTCCGTTCGATCCCATCCGCATGACGACGCCGCCCCCCAGCGCTGCTGCCAAGATTGATCCTGTCGGGATAAGCCCTGAGCCGGCGAATGGCTCCGCTTGCAGCTGTGCGTGGGACCGGGATGCGCGGGGGCCCGATCGTCCGTATGACTCGGACCCACGGAGCGGGAACGAGGCGGGATCCGATGCAGGGCGAACACGGCGCGGCGGCCACCCGCCTGCCCACCTATGCCGACGTGGCGCGCGCGGCCGAGCGCATCGCGGGGGCCGCGCACCGCACGCCGGTGCTCACCTCCCGCACCGCCGACGCGATGACCGGCGCAAAGCTGTTCTTCAAGGCCGAGAACCTGCAGCGGGCCGGGGCCTTCAAGTTCCGCGGGGCCTACAACGCCATCGGCGCCCTGTCCGAGGCGGAGCGCGCCCGCGGGGTGATCACCTTCTCGTCGGGCAACCACGCCCAGGCGGTCGCCCTGGCCTGCCGCCTGCTCGGCGCCCCGGCCACGATCATCATGCCGGCGGACGCCCCGGCGGCGAAGATCGAGGGCACCCGCGGCTACGGCGCCGAGGTGATCCTGTACGACCGCTACAGCCAGGACCGGGAGGCGCTCGGCCGGTCGATCGCGGAGCCCCGGGGCCTGACGCTGATCCCGCCGTTCAACCATCCCGACGTCATCGCCGGGCAGGGGACGCTGGCGCAGGAGCTGATCGAGACCGTCGGCCAGCTCGACATGCTGGTGGCCTGCCTCGGCGGCGGCGGCCAGCTCGCGGGCTGCGCGCTCGCGGCGGCGGAACTGTCCCCGGGCTGCCGGGTGATCGGCGTCGAGCCCGAGGCTGGCGATGACGGGCAGCGCTCGTTCCGGGATGGCCGGATCGTGACGATCCCGGTGCCCCGCACCATCGCCGACGGGGCGCAATCGACGGCGCTCGGCGCGCTCACCTTCGGGATCATCCAGAGCCACGTGGCCGACATCGTCACGGTCTCGGACGCGCAGCTCGTCGAGACCATGCGGTTCTTCGCGAGCCGGATGAAGATCGTGGTCGAGCCGACCGGCTGCCTCGCGGCGGCGGCGGTGCTGCACGGGCTGGTGGATATCAAGGACAAGCGGGTCGGCGTGGTGATCAGCGGCGGCAATGTCGATCTCGCGACGTTTGCGCAGCTCACGGCCTGACGCGCCGAATGCCGGGCGGGTGTGACCCGGGCGCGGTGGACCGACTGCCGCCCAATGCTTATCTTGTAGCGGTCAGAATACGCGCCCCCGGGCCTTGAACCCGGATCGGCGGGAGGGTGACGATGTCGACTGGGTTCAAGGTTCTCTCGCTGACCGATCGGGCCGCCGATCGGATCAAGGCGATCATGGCGGATGCCGACCGGCCGATCGCCGGCCTGCGAGTCGGCGTCCGCAACGGCGGCTGCGCCGGCATGTCGTACACGATGGAGTATGCGGAAGCCGCCAAGCCCGGCGAGGACGTGGTCGAGGATCGCGGCGTGCGGGTGTTCGTGGATCCGAAGGCGGTGCTGTTCCTGCTCGGCACCGAGATGGATTTCACCACCAACAAGCTCGCCTCGCAGTTCGTGTTCAATAACCCGAACCAGACCTCCGCCTGCGGCTGCGGCGAGTCCGTGGCGATCACACCGGTCTCGGCCGACCGGATCCCCGCTCCGGTCTGACGTCCCGGGTTCCCAAAGGACGCGTCCTTTGGTGGGGTGTTGGGGTGAAACCCCGACAAACGGCTCTTTCACCCCCTTCGAGGGGGTGGAAGAGCCGTATCGCAGGGCTCTGCCCTGCACCCGCGAAAGGGCTCGCCCTTTCGAAACCCGTTACGCCACCTGCGTCAGCGCTTCGGCCGTGTCGTCCACGGCGCGGTTGCGGCCGCCGCGCTTGGCCGCGAACATGCACAGGTCGGCCCGCTCCATCAGCGAGGCCGGCGTGTCGCCCTGGCGCAAAACCGCGACGCCGAGCGACACCGTGACCTTGCCGAGCGATTCCCCCGTCGAACGCTTCACGAGTTCCCGCCCCATCACGCTGGCGCGGACCGTCTCGGCCACCTGCCGCGCGGCGCTGCGGTCCGCCCCGGGCAGGACGATGCCGAACTCCTCGCCGCCGAACCGGGCGAGCTGCGCGGTTTTGCCGGCCTTCTCGCGCATCACGATCGCCACGAGCCGGAGCACCTGATCGCCCGTCAGATGGCCGTACTGGTCGTTGAAGCGCTTGAAGAAGTCGATGTCGAGGATGATCAGGCTCATCGGGCCGGCCCGCAGCCGCGCCGCGTCCATGGCCGCCTTCAGGGCCTCCTCGAACGACTTGCGGTTGGACAGGCCGGTCAGCGTGTCGGTCAGGCTCTCGAGGCGGGTCGCCTCCAGCTTCTCGCGCAGGGTCTCGATCTCGCTGCGGGTCTCGCGCATGCGCGCTTCGAGCACCCGGTTGTTCACCGCGACCTCGCGGGTCGTGGAGGCGAGCGTCGCGACGATCTCGCCCAGCCGCGCGCCGCTCGGCAGGCCCTGGGCGAGGTCCTGGGCCAGCCCGCGCAGGGATTCGCCGAACTGGGCGGTGGAGCCGAGGGAGAGGTCGAGGATATCGGTGACGGCGGCGATCTCGCTCAGGACCACGCCGCTGATGTCGCCGGCCGCGGTCGCGAGACGCCGCCCGTCGAGATACGTCTCGTGCAGGTCGTCGATATCGGCCTCGGTGAGGGCGCCATTCTCGGTGGTGAGGCGCTTCACCGCGTCGCTGAGCAGGGGAATTTCCGCCGCGACGTAGGTGTACCAGACCGCATAGGCGCGGGGGGTCGCGGAAGGGCCGTAGTCGCGAATCAGATCGTGCGCCCGCTTCGCCAGCGCGAAGCTGCGATCACGATCCGAATGGGTCTCCTGGCTCATTCCGGTCCTGCCGCTCCCAGACCACCGGCGCTTGGGCGCGCGGGGCCTGAAAACCAATCTACGGCAGGTGGGTAGATGGGACGTTAAGCCGGAATAGTCTTGTTATTTATCTTTCTTCGCCAAGACTGGACGAAGCAGGAAGGCGGGCACGTGCGACCCCAGGCCGACGGGGGTGTCGCCCTCCGGCTCATGCCGGCGCCCGCGCTCGTCCCGCACCCGCTCCTCGCGGCGCGGCTCCGGTCGGCTCTGGGCCCGCGGGGCAGCGGATGCGGGCCGGCTCTCAGCCCGCGGAGCCGCGGATGCGGGGCGGCTCTCAGCCCGCGGAGCCGCAGATGCAGGCCGGCTCTCGGCCCGCGGAGCAGCAGAAGATCCGCCGCGCCCGCCGCGCGCCTTCGGGCGCTCCCCGGCCTCGGCGCTCCGACCACCGCCTGAGGCAGCGCCCTTGGCCGAGCGGGACCCCCGGCGGCCCTCGCCGGAGCGGCCGCGATGGCGGGTGCTGGTCTCGCCGGAGGAATCGGACACCGAGGTCAGATCGCCGTCGAACCACGGGATCGGCTGGCCGATCAACGTCTCGATGGCCCCGAGCGAGCGCGCATCCTCCGGCGACGCGAGCGTGTAGGCCGTGCCGCTCCGGCCCGCGCGGCCGGTACGGCCGATCCGGTGGACGTAGTCCTCCGGGTGGTGCGGCACGTCGAAGTTGAAGACGTGGCTGACCGCCGGGATGTCGAGCCCGCGCGCCGCCACGTCGCTGGCGACCAGCAGGGCGGTCTCGCCGTTCCGGAACCCGTCGAGGGCCGTGGTGCGCGCGCGCTGATCCATGTCGCCATGGAGCGCCGCCGCGTCGAAGCCGTGGCTCACCAGCGATTTCTGCAGCAGGGCGACATCACGTTTCCGGTTGCAGAAGATGATCCCGTTCTTGAGCTCGGCCTCGCCGCGGATCAGGTCCCGCAGCCGCTCGCGCTTGGAATGGCCCTCGGAGCCGGTGGCGACGAGGCGCTGCGTGATCGTGGTGGCCGTGGAGGCCGGCCGCGCCACCTCCACCCGCTGTGGGTTGTGCAGGAACATGTCGGCCAGCCGCTCGATCTCCGGCGGCATGGTCGCGGAGAAGAACAGCGTCTGCCGGGTGAACGGCACCATCTTCACGATGCGCTCGATATCGGGGATGAATCCCATGTCGAGCATCCGGTCGGCCTCGTCGATCACGAGGAGCTCGACACCGGTGAGCAGCAGCTTGCCCCGCTCGAAATGGTCGAGCAGGCGGCCGGGCGTCGCGATCAGCACGTCCGTGCCGCGCATCAGCTTGGCGTCCTGATCGGCGAAGGAGACGCCGCCGATGATCAGCGCCACGTTGAGCTTGTGGTTGGTGCCGTAGCGGTCGAAGTTCTCGACCACCTGGGCGGCCAGCTCGCGGGTCGGCTCGAGGATGAGCGTGCGCGGCATTCGCGCCCGGGCGCGGCCGTTCTCCAGCAGCGTCAGCATCGGCAGCGTGAAGGCGGCGGTCTTGCCGGTCCCGGTCTGGGCGATACCGAGGACGTCGCGGCGCGCCAGCACGTGGGGAATGGCCTCCGCCTGGATCGGCGTCGGCTCGGTGTATCCCGCCGTTTCGACGGCGTTCAGGACTTTCTCACTCAGTCCCAGGTCGGAAAAAGGCATCTGCGTTCAGGAACCGTTGCGCGCCCGGCCGGCGCGAAGGACACCGTCGCGGCAACGGCTGGGGATGGCTCGCGCGGGGCGCTGGTACGCTCCCGGGGCCGCGGGGCGCATGCCGGCAGTCAGTTAGGGGGTTGGCGCGACTTGTCAATCTCGCAATGCGCGACCCTGCGCCGCCACGCACAGGGGATCAGGGCCTGATCTGCGTCGAGTCGGCCAGGCGGCAGGGGTCGAGATGCGTGCCGCGCGCTGCCCCGGCCGCCGTGATCGCGCCGGTGGTCTCGGGCTCGCCCGCCGCCGGACCGGCCACATGGGCGATCCGGGCGGGCGCCTCGTCGGCCGCGATCCATCGGGCCAACTGCGTGATGCCGAGGACGGACAGGAACCCGACGACCGCCGACACGCGCAGCGTCCGGCCGAACAGGCTCGCCGATCTATCGGGCCTCGTGCGTTCCGGGCCTGGCGCATCGACCGGCCGCCGCCGGCCGAAGGATCGCGGAGCCTGATCGTGGCGGACGGGCATGAGCGACTCACTCTGCCGAGCGCGCGCCCGGCCTTCGACCGGGATTCATCGGATGACAAAGTTAACCTGGACTTTACGCGCCGCGCCGCCAGACAGAGCCCAAACGAGACGGCACCGTTTCCGCACCCGAAGCTTCCCGAATTACCGTTTTCGATTGTATTACCCCTCACGGACCATCTATTTGCGGCTTGAATTTCGGCTTCGCCCGCAGAGTACAAATCGGTATGACAATAACGGTAGCAATCTTGACGTTCATAGAGCCTTCATGAAGGATGACAATGCGGAAAAGTCTTCATGATTAGTTGGATCGATGCATCTAATCTGCCGATGCTCGTTGCAGGAAAGCGACAGACCTTGCGAACCGGAGCGCCTAGAAGACTGCCGGCTCCCGTTAACCCAGGACCTTTGGAACTATGAAGAAGCTTCTCCTTGCGTCGACTGTGCTTGTCGGCACCGCCGCCGCAGTTTCCGCGGCCGACCTGCCGCGCGGCGCGGCCCCGCCGCCGGCTTTCGCGCCCGTGCCGGTCTTCACCTGGACGGGGTTCTACTTCGGTGGAAACGCCGGCTACGGCATCGACGCCAACAGCCGTCGCACCACGAACTACAACCTGCCGGCCGGCTCGGTCGTCGGGTCGGAAGACACCGCTGGCGTCATCAGCGTGAACAAGCGGCCGAGCAACGACGGCTTCACCGGCGGCGCGCAGATCGGCTACAACTACCAGTTCACGCCGGGCTCGGGCGTGGTGATCGGCTTCGAGGCTGACGCCCAGTATGTCGACTTCGCCCGCCGCGCCAACGGCACGCAGAACTACACCGGTTTCGGCAATCCGGGCTCCGCCTTCACCAGCCCGCGCGCCTACGTCGCCACCAGCGGCAATGGCCTCGACTACTTCGGCACGGCGCGTGGCCGCATCGGCTACGCCTTCGACCGAACCCTGGTGTATGCCACCGGCGGTTACGCCTACGGCTCGGGCCAGGACGACCAGAACTTCGCTGGCCGTCGCTTCCGCGACAGCTTCCGCACCGGCTACGCGGTCGGCGGCGGTGTCGAGTACGCGCTGCCCACCGACTCGTTCCTGAACTTCTTCAAGTCCTCGGCCGTGACGTTCAAGGTCGAAGGCCTGTACGTGAACCTCGATCGCCAGAAGAACGCCGCCTCGGGCGTCTACTTCTCGGGCGTCCTGCCCCCGAACGGCACCGTCTACCTCAACGGCGGCGCTGCGAAGACCGAGTTCGCCGTCATCCGCGCCGGCGTGAACTACAAGTTCGGCTCTTACTGAGCTTCATGCACGGAGCCGGGTTTCCCGGCCCCATCGCGAAGGGGTCCGGCTGCAAGGCCGGGCCCTTTTTCGTTCTGAGGTGCCCGACGGGTTCGGGCGGGTGCGACATGGCGGGCCGGAACCGGGCCAGGGCCGAACGATTGTGTCCGCGTCGCCCGCTGGACCAGGGCGCAGCGGAGCGATCAGCCATGCGGAGCCCATATCTTCTCCTGTCGCTGGCGGCCTTCCTCGCCGCCGCCCCGGCTCATGCCCAGGATACGAGCGTGATCGGCAACGGCACGGTCCTGCCGGGAACGGGGCCGGGGACATCGACCAACGGCGGCACCGGAGCCGGCCGCTTGATGGAGGCGGCCAATGCCCAGGATGCGGCCAAGCGTCAGGGATTGAAGCCTGTCGCGTTCCTGACCACGACGATGATCGGCGTGGAGGTGCGCAACGCCGCGGGCGACAGCGTCGGCAAGATCGACAACCTGCTGATCGCCGATGGCGGGACCCTCAAGGCGGTCGTGCTCGATGTCGGCGGCTTCCTCGGCATCGGAAGCAAGCACATCGCGGTGGAGCCCGGCGCCCTGGTGCTACGGCCGGGCGGCGACCGGTTCTCGGCGGTCCTCAACATGAGCAAGGACGCGATCTCCGCCGCCCAGCCCTTCGATCCCGCGAAGGCGATCGCCGCGCATTAGGCGAGAGCGCTCTCCCACGAGGCAGACATCAGCTAAGCCAAGGAGCGCGCGTCACAACGCGCGTTTCGAGGCGCGCACGAGGGCAACGCGGACGGGACACGACCGCGCCGTGCCGGGCAATCCCAATCCAACCCACGGCCTCATCCTGAGGTGTCGCAGCGTAGCGGAGGCCTCGAAAGAGCTCTCCAGAAGGACCTGCGATCCCTGGAGCCCTCCTTCGAGGCCCGCTGACGCGGGCACCTCAGGATGAAGGGGGTGGATGGAATACCCGATACAGCGCGCTGTCGTGTACCCTGCGCAACGTTAGCGAAGACGATTCTCAACGCCCTACACCGCCGCATCGCCCGATGCGGCGGCCTGTGCAGGGGCCTCAGATATCGAGATCCGCCCCCTCAGCGAAGGCTGCGCGCTCGCTGATGAAGGCGAAGCGGGCCTCGGGCTTGTTGCCCATCAAGCGCTCGACCGTGTCGCCGGTCGATTCCCGGGCCTCGTCCAGGATCGCGACGCGCAGCAACGTGCGCTTCTTCGGATCCATGGTGGTCTCCTTGAGCTGGGCCGGCATCATCTCGCCCAGGCCCTTGAACCGCCCGATCTCGACCTTGCCGCCCTTGAACACCGTCTTGGTGATGCGCTCCCGGTCGGCGTCGTCCCGGGCGTAGGCCACCTTCGAACCCTGCTGCAGCCGGTAGAGCGGCGGGATCGCGAGGTAGAGATGCCCGCGGTCGATCAGCTTCGGCATCTGGCGGTAGAAGAACGTGATCAGCAGCGAGGCGATATGGGCGCCGTCGACGTCGGCGTCCGTCATGATGATCACCTTGTCGTAGCGGAGATCCGCCTCGCGGAAGGCCGTCCCGGTGCCGCAGCCGAGCGCCAGGGTCAGATCCGAGATCAGCTGGTTGGCGCCGAGCTTGTCCCGGCTCGCCGAGGCGACGTTCAGGATCTTGCCGCGCAAGGGGAGAATCGCCTGGGTCGCCCGGTCGCGGGCCTGCTTGGCCGAACCGCCGGCGGAATCACCCTCGACGATGAAGATCTCCGAGCCCGCCGTGCCGGCTGCCGAGCAATCGGCGAGCTTGCCGGGCAGGCGCAGCTTGCGGGTGGCGCTCTTGCGGGCGACCTCCTTCTCCTGACGGCGACGCAGACGCTCCTCGGCGCGATCGATCACCCAATCCAGGACCTTGTTGGCCTGGGCCGGGGAGGCGGCCAGCCAATGGTCGAAGGCGTCGCGCACCGCCGTCTCGACGATGCGCTGCGCCTCCACGGTGGCGAGCTTGTCCTTGGTCTGGCCCTGGAATTCCGGCTCGCGGATGAAGACAGACAGCATCGACGCGCAGGTCGCCATGACGTCGTCGGTGGTGACCGCCGTCATGCGCTTGGCTTGGTTCACGCGCTCGGCGTGCTCGCGCAGGCCCCGGAGCAGGGCGACCCGCAGGCCGGCCTCGTGGGTGCCGCCCTCGGGCGTCGGGATCGTGTTGCAGTAGGAGTGCGAGAACCCGTCCTCGGTGACCATCCAGGTCACCGCCCACTCGAGCGACCCGTGCGAGCCCGGCTTAGTGATCTTGCCGGAGAACATCGCCTCGGTGACCAGATCCTTGCCGTCGATGTCCCAGGCGAGGTAGTCGCGCAACCCGTCGGGGAAGCGATGCACCGCCTCGGCCGGCACGTCCGCCAGCCCTTCGAGCAGGGCAGGGGCGCAGCGCCAACGGATCTCGACGCCGCCGAACAGGTAGGCCTTCGAGCGCGCCATCTTGAACAGGCGGCGGGGGTCGAACTTCAGCGAGCCGAAGATCTCGGCGTCGGGATGGAAGCGGACCCGCGTGCCCCGCCGGTTCTGAACCCGGCCGACCAGCTCCAAGGCCCCCTGCGCATGACCGCGCGAGAACGTCTGGCGGTAGAGGGTCTGGTTGCGGGCGACCTCGACCTCGAGCAGGTCCGAGAGCGCATTCACCACCGAGATGCCGACGCCGTGCAGGCCGCCCGAGGTCTCGTAGACCTTCGAGTCGAACTTACCGCCGGCATGCAGCGTGGTCATGATGACTTCCAGCGCCGACTTGCCGGGGAATTTCGGGTGCGGGTCGACCGGGATGCCGCGGCCGTTATCGGTCACCACCAGGGAGCCGGATTCCTCCAGCTCGACCTCGATGAAGCTGGCATGGCCCGCCACCGCCTCGTCCATGGAATTATCGATCACCTCGGCGAAGAGGTGGTGCAGCGCCCGCTCGTCGGTGCCGCCGATATACATGCCGGGCCGGCGCCGGACCGGCTCCAGGCCTTCCAGCACCTCGATGTCGGAGGCAGTGTAGCCGGACTCGGGCTCGGCGGCTGCGAGCGCCGTGATCGAGGCGGAGGCCTCCAGGCGCCGCCGCGGCTCGGGCGAACGGGCGGCCGAGCCCTTCCCGCCCGGCCCGAATATGTCGCGTGCCGGATCGCTCACGCGCGGCCTCCGCGGGCGCGGCGCGTCGGCCGGCTCGGAATCGCGCAGACGGATCTGGGGTCGTGGAGCATGCGCCTTCATCCCCGCATCATAGCGGAACAAAACGGAAACATCAAAGCCATTCGCCCCGAGCGTTTCGCTCTGGCGACGCGGCCGTATCATCGCATGCTGCGCCGCCGCGAGCGAGGGGCTGTTCGGCGCGCCCGTACGAGACCTTTCGGCCGCACGTCATCGCAGTGTTGCACAACAATGAGTTAAAGCTTTCTCGCGACGCAACCGCCGGATCTCAGTAGATCTCCGTCGGAACGGCTGCGAATGCGCGACGTTGTTGGCGAAGATAAAACCTGACCGTGGCCAGCGGGCCGCAGTCCTGGGAGGCTCAGTCCATGAGTGACGCCGCGATCGAGGCCCGTCGCCTGACGCTGATTCGCTTCGAGCATGCGGCCGGTGCCGCCTTCGGATGTGACGACGACGCGGCCGGCATTCCGCCTGCACGCGCTCTGGTCAACGCCACCACGATCGCGCTGGCGACCTTCGCAACCGCAGTCGCGGCGACGATCACCTATCTGGTTTGAGCCGGACAGGATCCACGATGTGCCCCGGCACAGCGCGAACCGGAGCGAAGCCCAGTCCTCAGCCTTATCCTGACGTAGCGGAGCGGAGGCCTCGAAGGAGCCCTCCACATCCCACTGCGATCCCTGGAGCCCTCCTTCGAGGCCCGCTCACGCGGTCACCTCAGGATGAGGGGGTTTGAGAGGATCGCTTTCGTATTAGCCCCAACGTACGTTCAACCGGCCCCCGTCTTCTTCGCAGGCGCCTTCTTAGCGGCCGGCTTTTTCGCGGGGGCCTTCTTGGCCGCCGGCTTGTCGCCGCTGGCCGCACGGGATGACGTCTTGGCCGCGGGTTTGGACGCGGTTTTCCGCGCGCCGCCGCGCTTCGCCGGCTTGCCGCCACCCGCGGCGCGCTTGGCGTTCACCAGGGCGATCGCCTCGTCCAGCGTCAGCGCCTCGGCGTTCATCGTCTTCGGCAGCGTGGCGTTGACCTCGCCGTCCGTGACGTAGGGGCCGTACTTGCCGGCCTTGACCACGAGGTCGCGTCCGCTGGTCTCGTCCTTGCCGATTGGCCGGCCCGGATCGGCGGCCGGGCGGCCGCGTCCGCCGCCCTGCTCCTTGGCGACGATCAGGTCGATGGCGCGGTTGCCGCCGATCTCCAGCACGTCGTCGTCCTTGCCGAGATTGGCGTAGGTCTTCCCGTGCTGCACGTAGGGCCCGAACCGGCCGAGATTGGCCAGGATCGGCTCGCCGGTCTCGGGATGGCGCGCCACCTCCCGGGGGAGCGACAGCAGCGCCAGCGCCTTCTCCAGATCGACCGACGAGGGGCTGGCCCCCTTCGGCAGCGACGAGCGCTTCGGCTTCGCGGCGTCCTTCTCGGTGGAGGCCTCGCCGAGCTGGACGAACGGGCCGAACCGCCCGTCGCGGATCGTCACCGGCATCCCGGTCACGGGATCGTTGCCCAGCACCCGCACGCCCGGCTGGCCGCCCTCGGCCGACGAACCGTCCCCGTCGCCGTCGACCCCGGTGGCCGAGAGCTGGCGGGTGTATTTGCATTCCGGATAGTTCGAGCAGCCGATGAAGGCGCCGAACTTGCCGAGCTTCAGCGACAGCTGGCCGGCCCCGCAGGTCGGGCAGGTGCGCGGGTTCGAGCCGTCGCCCTTGTCGGGGAAGATGTGCGGGCCGAGCAGGCCGTTCAGGGCCTCCAGCACGTCGGTGACGCGCAACTCCTTGGTCTCGCCGATCGCGGCGGAGAAGTCGCGCCAGAAGTCGCGCAGAACCGCCCGCCAGTCGATCTCGGCGTTGGAGACCCGGTCGAGCTGCTCCTCCAGGCTGGCGGTGAAATCGTACTCGACGTAGCGCCGGAAGAAGCTCTCCAGGAAGCCCGTGACGAGCCGGCCCTTATCCTCCGGCTGCAGCCGCTTCTTTTCGATCTTGACGTATTCGCGATCCCGCAGGGTCTGGAGCACGGCCGCATAGGTGGACGGGCGGCCGATACCGAGTTCCTCCATCCGCTTCACGAGGCTCGCCTCGGAATAGCGCGGCGGCGGCTCGGTGAAATGCTGGGTCGAGCTGATCCGCTCGCGCTTGAGCGGGTCGCCGGCCTTCATGGGCGGCAGGCGGCGGCTCTCCTCGTCCTCCTCGTCGTCCTTGCCCTCTTGGTAGAGCGCCAGGAAGCCGTCGAACTTCACCACCTGCCCGGTGGCGCGCAGGTCGATCTGGCGCGGCCCGACCTTCGCGGTGACGTCGACGGTGGTGCGCTCCAATTCGGCCGATTCCATCTGGCTCGCCATGGTGCGGGTCCAGATCAGGTCGTAGAGCTTGGCCTGCTCGGGCTCCAGGTGGCGCGCGACGGCCTTCGGCAGGCGGCCCATATCGGTCGGCCGCACCGCCTCGTGGGCTTCCTGGGCGTTCTTGGCCTTGACGGTGTACTTGCGCGGCACGTCCGGCACGTAGCGGTCGCCGAACTCCTTGCCGATCACCCGGCGGGTGTCCTGGATCGCCTCCGGCGCCATATCGACGCCGTCGGTCCGCATGTAGGTGATGATGCCGACCGTCTCGCCGCCGACATCGACGCCCTCGTAGAGGCGCTGGGCGACCCGCATGGTCTGGGCCGGCGCCATCCCGAGCTTGCGCGAGGCTTCCTGCTGGAGGGTCGAGGTGGTGAAGGGCGGCTGCGGATGGCGCTTGGCGGGCTTCGCCTCGACGCTCGCCACCTGGAAGGTCGCGAGTTCGAGGTCGCGCTTGAACGCGGCGGCCTCGTCGCCGGTGCCGACGTCGAGGCGCTGGATGCGCTTGCCGTCGGCGCCGACGAGGCGGGCCTCGAAGGTCGCGCCGTCGGCGGTCGTCAGCGTGGCGATGAGCGTCCAGTACTCGCGCGGCTTGAACCGCTCGATCTCCATCTCGCGCTCGACCACGAGGCGCAACGCCACGGACTGTACGCGCCCGGCCGAGCGGGCACCCGGAAGCTTGCGCCACAGGACCGGCGAGAGGTTGAAGCCGACCAGATAGTCGAGCGCCCTGCGCGCCAGGTAGGCATCGACCAGCGCCTGGTCGATCTCGCGCGGCTTGCGCATCGCCTGCTCGACCGACGACTTGGTGATGGCGTTGAAGGTCACGCGCTCGACCGGGATGCCCTTGAGCACCTTGCGGGCGTTCAGCGCCTCCAGCACGTGCCAGGAGATCGCCTCGCCCTCGCGATCCGGGTCGGTCGCCAGGATCAGCTTGTCGGCGCCCTTGACGGCCTTGGCGATCTCGCTGACCCGGCTGGCGCCGCGGTCGGCAAGCTCCCAGATCATCTTGAAATCCTGTTCGGGATCGACCGAACCGTCCTTGGCCGGCAGGTCGCGGATATGCCCGAAGGAGGCGATGACTTCATAGTCGCGGCCGAGATACTTATTGATTGTCTTCGCTTTGGCCGGCGACTCGACGACGACGACTTTCATTCAGACCTCTGCCCCTGACGGAGCCTGGGCGCGACGGACGAATTCTGTTCGAGATTCGCGTGGGACGTATGCCCGCCGTCGGGCCGGGGCCGCGCGCCGGGGACAAGTGGGTCACGGGCGGCGGGATGTCAAATGGCGGGGGTGACGCAAGCTTCACCCGAGGGAGCCGGCGTAGGCCGCGCACGAGGCCTATGAGAGTCGTGTGCGATGGCGATCACGTACGATCCCGCGAAGCGCGATCGGACGCTGGCGGAACGGGGACTCGATTTCGAGGACGCAGCCATTGTGTTCGAAGGCCCGGTGTTCACGTTCGAAGATACCCGCCAGGATTACGGCGAATGCCGTATCGTCACCGTCGGCTTCCTGGCCGGTCGAATGGCGATCATAATCTGGACTCCGCGCGGGTGGGACCGTCACGTTTTCTCGATGAGGAAGGCCAATGTCAGAGAGCAGAAGCGCTACGCACCGCTCATCCGCTGAGGCCGCGATCAAGAGCGACCTGGCCAAGGTAGACGCACACACGATCACGCCGGAGGAGTACGACGAGATCCCGGAGTTGACGGACGCGATGCTCGCGCGCGCCGATTTTTATGTCGGCGACCGCCTCGTACGGCGTGGGTCGACCGGCAGGTCCGACGAGATGGTCGCAATCCATCTCCTGCCGGAAATCGTCACATATTTCCGCGCCCAAGGGCCGGGTTGGCAAGCCCGCATCAACACCGTGCTGACGGAGGCGATTGAGCGCGAGCGTACGTTGAAATCTCGCTGAGCGCTCAGATTCCCGCGTACCACTCGTAGCCGCGGTCCTCCCAGTAGCCGCCGCTGCCCTGGCCGATGCCGGCGAGGGACTCCACCATCTCCACCCGCATCACGTACTTGGCCTGCTTGTAGCCGAGCTGGCGCTCGACCCGCAGGCGCAGAGGGGCGCCGTTCGAGACCGGCAGCGGCTTGCCGTTGAGGTCGTAGGCCAGGATCGTCTGCGGATTGAAGGCGTCGTAGAGGTCGATGCTCTCGTAGTAGCGGATCGGCGTGCCGACCGGCTCCGGCTCCGGGGCCGCATCGCCCTGACCCCAATCGTCTTTTGGCGCATCGGTCGCGGTGGCAGGGCCGCCCCAATCGTCGGCGGCGGCGAGCTGGACATAAGCCTCGCGCACCGCCCCGGGATGGGTCGGGCGCCATAGGGACGCTCCCTGACCGCGCCCCTTGCCCCCGCCCTTGGGGCCCGCTTCGACCTCCAGGGTGTCGGCGCAATGGAACACCGCGTAGCGCGCCTGCGGCTTCAGCCCGGCCTTCTTCAGCACATCGGCGAGCGGCACGCCGCTCCATTGCCCGATGCAGCTCCAGCCCTCCACGCAATCGTGACGGGTGATCTGGGTGCGCGCAGGCAGGGCGCGCAGGTCCGCGAGGCTGAGCGAGAGCGGCGTCTGAACGAGCCCGTCCACCGTCAGCTTGAAGTCCGAAAACTTCTTCGCCACGAGGCTGCGAAACGCCCGGTCCGGCGGGTCGATGGTACCGTTCGGCTTGAACCAGGGCGAGATCATCGAGGCCGGGAATTCCCGGGCCAGGGTCGTGGGCGACATCAACAGGCGCTGGACGTACTGGTTGGCATCCTCGCCGACCTGAAGGGTGCGCTGCCCCCTCTCGGTCCCGGCGAACTTGTCGCAGCCGCCGAGCAACGCGGTGCCCATCAGGCCCGCGCCGGCGGTGAGGAGCTTGCGGCGGTGGAGGATCATCGGGCGCTCTCCCGGTCGCGGCCGAGGCTGAACCAGCCGGTGATCATGCCGCGCATGTTGTTGACGAGCCCGGAGACGATCACCAGCAGAACGTGGACCACCACGAACAGCACGATCAGCCCGGCCGCGATGAAGTGGATGCTGCGGGCCGATTGCCGGCCGCCGAACAGCTCGGTGAGCCAGGGCCAGGCGGCATCCATCCCGGGCGACATCGCGAGCCCGGCGAGCACCATGGCGGGCAGCAGGCCCAGCACCAGAACGAGATAGGTCAGCTTCTGGATCGCATTGTAGCGCTTGGCCTCCGTGCCCTCGGGGAAGCGCAGGAGGAGGTGCTCCTTCACGGAGCCGCCGAGATGGCGGATCTGGTCGCCGTCCGGGATCAGGCGGCGGCGGAGCTGGCCGGAGACCAGCCCGTACAGGAGGTAGACCGCGCCGTTGATCACCAGCAGCCATGCGAACAGGAAGTGCCAGCGCCGCCCGGTGGCGAGGTCTTGGTTGGCCGGCAGGGTCGCCCAGGCCGGGAAGGCGCGCTCGACCTCGGTGCCGCCTTCCTCCGACAGGCCAAGCACGCCGGTGGTGTCGAGGGTGTGGGAGCCAATCGTCACGACGCCGCGGTTGGTGCCGTCGCGTCCCTGATCGCTGGTGATGGCGAGCGCCGGCGTGTCGAAGGTCGAGGTCGCGCCCCAGTAGAGGGCCGGGTGGGCGTTGAAGATCTGCAGGCCGCTCATCAGCAGCACGAGCAGCACCGCGGCGTTGATCCAGTGCGCCAGCCGGATCACCAGCGGATGGCGGTAGAACCAGCGGCGGCCCTGCCGGTCGATGGTCTCGGGGGCTTCGAGGGCGGGGGAGGCGGCCAAGCGTCTGGATCCCGGGTCAGCGTCGTGGGGGGGCGGGAGCGTATGGGTCCCGATCGTTCGGGCGGATACGTGGCGCAGGGGCGTTCGGTTACCATCGGCCGGAAAGAAAAGCCGCAGGCGCCTTTTGCTTTTCCCTTGCGGGCTAGTGGATGCATACACGGCTCTCCGCGGCTGAACCGTCTCAGAAAAATGAGCTTTTTCCCCTCGCCCTTGCGGGGAGGGGGCAGGGGTGGGGGTGGTGCAGAAGGCACCGCTACGCTCGATCCTGAGCCACCCCCACCTCCGGCTCCTCCCCTGGCGATCCCGGACAAGCCCGGGGTCGCCAGGGGAGGAGAGTGGGTCGCGACCGAACCGCGATGTCGGTGCACGACAGCCTTGCCCACAGGCCGCGCCGCACCTACACCCGGGCCTCATCATGACGACGCCCGCGCCCCCGGCCTTCCCGCACCGGCACCTCCTCGGCATCGAGGGGCTGACCCGGCCCGATATCGAAGCGCTGCTCGACGCGGCCGACGCCGCCGTCGAGATCTCGCGGCAGGTGGAGAAGAAGCGCACGACCCTGCGGGGCCGCACGCAGATCAACCTGTTCTTCGAGCCCTCGACCCGGACGCAATCCTCCTTCGAGCTCGCGGGCAAGCGGCTCGGCGCCGACGTGATGAACATGTCGGTGGCCTCGTCCTCGGTGAAGAAGGGCGAGACCCTGATCGACACCGCGGCGACGCTGAACGCCATGCGGCCCGACATCATCGTGGTCCGCCACGAATCGGCCGGCGCCGTGCATCTGCTCGCCCGCAAGGTCGATTGCGCGGTGGTCAATGCCGGCGACGGCGCCCACGAGCACCCGACCCAGGCGCTGCTCGACGCGCTGACCATCCGCCGCAACAAGGGCCGGATCGAGGGCCTGCGGGTGGCGATCTGCGGCGACGTCCTGCACTCGCGGGTGGCGCGCTCCAACATCATCCTGCTGCAGGCGATGGGCGCGCGGGTCCGGCTGATCGCGCCCTCGACGCTGCTGCCCGCGGGAATCGAACGCTTCGGCGTCGAGACCTTCACGGATATGCGAAAAGGCCTCGACGGCTGCGACATCGTGATGATGCTGCGCCTCCAGCGCGAGCGCATGAACGGCTCGTTCGTACCCTCCGTGAAGGAGTATTTTCGGTATTTCGGCCTCGATGGCGAGAAGCTGGCGCTGGCCAAGCCCGACGCCCTGGTGATGCATCCGGGCCCGATGAACCGGGGCGTCGAGATCTCGTCCGAGATCGCCGACGGGGCGCAGTCGCTGATCCGCGAGCAGGTCGAGATGGGCGTCGCCGTGCGCATGGCGGTGCTGGAGGCGTTGGCCCGGCACCTGCCGAACGAGTAGGCGGCGCGGTGGGGCCGATGAGACGCCCCCCTTTCCCGGACGCCTGGAACGCAGTGGAAGGCGATCCGGGACCCAGCATGGGGCCCGCCGCGCAAGCGGCACAGGTTGGTTCAGTTGGACGCTTCGCGCCGCCTTCTGCTGGATCCCGGGTCGCATTCCGCTCCCCCTGCATGCGCCCGGGAAAAGGGCGGCGCACCGGACAATCCCCGCCCGGCTTCACCCACGCGGCTTGCCCGCGAGGCGGCCGTGACGCAGTTTCCTGCCGAAATCCGGTCCTGATCCCTATAAGGGGCCGTCGTAACATGCAGATCGCTTCATGACCGCCTACACGCTCGCCGACCTCGCCGCCCTGGTGGCGAGCCGTGCCGGGACCGACCCGGCCACCTCCTATACGGCCAAGCTCCTGTCCGAAGGCCCCGCCAAAGCGGCGAAGAAACTCGGCGAGGAGGCCGTGGAGGCGGCGATCGCGGCCGTGCAGGGCGACAAGACCGGCCTGCGGAACGAGGCTGCCGACGTGCTCTACCACCTCGTGGTGCTGCTGCGCGCCGGCGGGGTCGAACTCGACGCCGTGATGGCGGAACTGGAACGCCGCACCGCCCAGAGCGGCATCGCCGAGAAGGCCGCGAGGCCGCCCACGTGAACGCGGCCGCGCTGCCGGGCTCGGTCGAGGCGATCCTCGAAGCGTCGGCCGGGCTCTCGCCCTATCGCCGCTTCAGCCGCGAGGAATGGGCGCAATTGCGCGCCGACACGCCGCTCACCCTCAAACAAGAGGATATCGAGCGGCTGCAATCGATCAACGACCCGATCTCGGTCGAGGAGGTGGTGGCGATCTACCTGCCGCTGTCGCGGCTGCTCGCCCTCTACGTCGCGGCGACGCAGGGCCTGTTCAAGGCGACCCAGCGCTTCCTGCTGGCCGAGCGCGAGACCAAGGCGCCCTACATCATCGGGCTGGCCGGCTCGGTGGCGGTGGGCAAATCGACCACGGCCCGCATCCTGACCGCCCTGCTGGCGCGCTGGCCCAACACCCCGAAGGTCGACCTCGTCACCACCGACGGGTTCCTGCTGCCCAACGCCGAGCTCGCCGCCAACGGGCTGATGGAGCGCAAGGGCTTCCCTGAGAGCTACGACACGGCCGCGCTGCTACGCTTCCTCCACGACGTGAAGGCCGGCCACAAGCGCGTGACCGCACCGCTCTACTCGCACCTCGTCTACGACCGGGTGCCCGGGGAGGAGCGGGTGGTGGAGAGCCCCGACATCCTGATCGTCGAGGGCCTGAACGTGCTCCAGCCCGCCCGCCTGCCGCGGGACGGCACCGCGATCCCGTTCGTGTCCGACTTCTTCGACTTCTCGATCTATCTCGACGGCCACGAGGACGACCTGCACCGCTGGTACGTCACGCGCTTCATGAAGCTGAGGCAGACGGCCTTCCGCGATCCGCGCTCCTACTTCCGGAAATACGCCGAGATCCCCGAGACCGAGGCGCTCGACATCGCCGACCGGCTCTGGACCACGATCAACCTGCCGAACCTGCGCGAGAATATCTTACCCACGCGCCAGCGGGCGAGCCTGATCCTCACCAAGGGGGCGAGCCACCGGATCGAGAGCGTGGCGTTGCGGCGGTTGTAGAGACACTGGTGGCGCCACACGTCTCCCTGTCCCCTCTGCGGGCAAGCGGATTCCCATATCGCTGGCCGAGACGCGCGCTCCTCCCCCCTGTGGGGAGGAGTTGGAGGTGGGGGTGGTGCAGGAGGCACCGTCACGCTCGATCCTGAACCACCCCCACCCCCGACCCCTCCCCGCAAGCTCGAGCGATCCCGGGCAGGCCCGGGATCGCCAGGGGAGGGGAAGCGTGCTTATTTCTCAAGATCTTGGCGTCCGGCAGAGATGTGTGAATCCTGTAGCCTCTGCGGGGAGGAAAAACCGCGCGGTTGATCCGAACCACGAACTACACGAACGAAAACTCACCCTCCGCCACATACGGCCCACCCCCGGTCGATTCCTTCGCCGAGAACAGCGTCACCCGGTCGACATCGAACGTCAGCGGCGCGAAGGCCGGCGCCTGCGACAGGTACATCGCGGCGACCTCTGGGGTCGCGTCGCGGCGCAGGCGGGCCAGCGTGATGTGCGGGGTGAATTTCCGTCGCTCCGGCGCGAGTCCGGCCCGGCGGACCAGCCGCTCCTGCTCGGCCTGCAGATCCGTCAGGCCCGCCTCCGGCACCACCGACGCGTAGAGCGCCCGCGGCTTGTCGCCGCCGAAGATCCCGAGACCATCGAGCGTCACCGTCAGGGCAGGGCGCGCCCGCATCTCGGACAAAGCTTCGACCACGTCATTGGCCTCGGGTGCCTCGACATCGCCGATGAAGCGCAGAGTCACGTGGAAGTCGCCGGGCTCGATCCAGCGCGCGCCGGGCAGGCCGCCTTGAAACACCGTCAGCGCGTCGGTGACCGCCTGCGGCACGGCGAGCCCGGTGAACAGCCGCGGCACTACCGCGACGCCCCCTGCCGGAGGCCGCCCAGAAACGTCTCGACCGTCGGCAGCATGCGGGACGCGATGGTCTCGACGCCCTGCCGGTTCGGGTGCAGCCCATCATCGAGGTGCTGTGCCCGGTCGCCGATGATCCCGTCGAGGAAGAACGGATAGAGCATCAGGTCGTAGCGCTTGGCGAGTGTCGGGTAGATCGCGTCGAACCGCGCCTTGTAGTCCGGCCCAAGATTGGGCGACGCCTGCATGCCGGCGAGCAGGACCGGGATGCCGCGCGCCTTCAGCCGCGCGATGATCGCCGACAGCGCGCCCTCGGTCACAGTCGGGTCGGTGCCGCGCAGCATGTCGTTGGCGCCGAGTTCGAGGATCACCCCGTCGGTCCCATCCGGTACCGACCAGTCGACCCGGTCGAGCCCGCCGGTGGCGGTGTCGCCGGAGACGCCGGCATTGGCCACCGTCGCGTCCACGCCCTTGGCCTTGAGCAGGCGCTCCAGCACGGTCGGGAAGGCGGCGTCGGCCGGGAGCTTGTAGCCCGCGGTGAGGCTGTCGCCCAGCGCAACGAGCTTGATCGGGCCGCCCGGGGCGGCCTGCAGAGCTGTCATGAAAGGGACCATCAGGAGCGTTAGCGCTGCGGCAAACAGGGCCGTGCGCCGGAACACAGCGCCGCCATCATGGCGCGGCCCCAATGCGCGACCCATATCGCGGTGCAACCACGGCCCGTGCAGCCAAGATCGAAACCAAGACAGGACCTCGCGCGCCATGCTCGTCATCGCCCACAGATCGTCCGCACGATGAGCCAAGACAAGATGGGACATGCCCCCGCGATCGCGCTGTCCGACATCGATCTCAGCCTCGGCCGCGGCGCCGCCCGGGTCCATGTCCTGCGCGGGATCTCGCTCAGCGTCGGCCGCGGCGAGGCAGTGGGCCTCGTCGGCCCGTCCGGCTCGGGCAAGTCGACCCTGCTGATGGTCATGGCCGGGCTGGAGCGGCCGGATTCCGGCGGCGTCGTCATCGAGGACACCGATCTCGTCCGCCTCGACGAGGACGCGCTCGCCCGGTTCCGGGGGCGGCGGATCGGCATCGTGTTCCAGGCCTTCCACCTCGTGCCGACCATGACGGCGCTTGAGAACGTGGCGCTGCCGCTGGAACTCGCCGACCGGCCCGGCGCCCTGGTGCGGGCCCGCGCCGAATTGGAGGCGGTGGGCCTCGGGCACCGGCTGCACCATTACCCGGCGCAGCTCTCAGGGGGCGAGCAGCAGCGCGTCGCCATCGCGAGGGCGGTCGCCCCCGATCCCGCGATCCTGGTGGCCGACGAGCCCACCGGCAATCTCGACGAGGCCACCGGCCGGCAGATCGTCGATCTCCTGTTCCGGCTGAAGCGCGACCGCGGCGCGACCCTGGTGCTGGTCACCCACGATAACGGCCTCGCCCGCCTGTGCGACCGCACCGTGCGGCTGCGCTCGGGGCAGATCGAGGAGGCGGTGACCGCCTGATGCACGGCACGATCACCCACCCCGATCCCGCCCCCCGGCGCATCCCGCTCACCCTACGCTTGGCTTTGCGCGAATTGCGCGCCGGGCTCTCGGGTTTCGCGGTGTTCCTCGCCTGCATCGCGCTCGGCGTCATGGCCATCGCGGGGGTGGCGTCGATCTCGCGCTCGCTCTCGGATGGGCTCGGCCGGGAGGGTCGCCGGATCCTCGGGGGCGATCTCGCCTACAACCTCATTAACCGCGAGGCGACCGACGCGGAGAAGCAGGCCCTGGCGCGGGAGGGCAAGCTCGATACCGTCGCCTCCCTGCGGGCCATGGCGGTGGCCGGCAGCGGCGATGCGGCCCTGGTCGAGCTGAAGGCGGTCGATCCGGCCACCTACCCGGCGGCGGGCGAACTCGCCACCGATCCGCAGGCGCCCGTCGCCGACCTCCTGGCGGAGCGCGACGGCGTGCCGGGGGCGCTGGCCGACCCGGCGCTGCTCACCCGGCTCGACGTCAAGGTCGGCGACCGGATCGCGCTGGCCGGCCATCCGCTGGCGATCCGCGGCACCCTCGTGTCCGAGCCCGACAAGATCGCGGGCGGTATCGGCTTCGGGCCGCGGCTGATGATCTCCGAGCCGACGTTGCGCGCGACCGGCCTGGTCCAGCCCGGCAGTCTGAACCGCTGGAGCTACCGCCTCATCCTGCCGCCCGGCGCCTCGGATGCCGACCTCGGCGCCGTGCAGGAAAAAATCCGCGCCGCCACCCCGGAGGCCGGCTGGGAGATCCGCTCGCGCAGCAACGCCGATCCGCGCTTCGCCAAGAGCATCGAACGCTTCACGCAGTTCCTGACCCTGGTGGGGCTGACCGCGCTGATCGTCGGTGGCGTCGGCGTCGGCAACGCCGTTCACGCCTTCGTCGAGCGCAAGCGGCCCTCGATCGCGACCCTCAAGAGCGTCGGCGCGCCGGGCTCGCAGGTGGTCGCGCTTTACCTGACGCAGGTGATGCTGATCGCCGGCCTCGGCACCCTCATCGGCCTCGTCGTCGGCGCGAGCCTGCCCTTCGTGCTCGACGCGCTGTTCTCCGCCGACCTGCCGCTGCCGCTCAACCCGACGCTCGCCCCGGGGGAGCTGGCGCTCGCCGCCGCCTACGGGCTGATCACCGCCTTCGCGTTCGCGATCACGCCGCTCGGCCGCGCCCACGACGTGCCGGTCTCCGGCCTGTTCCGCGATACGGTCGATCCCGCCCGGGTCAGCCCGCGCTGGCGCTACCGAATCCTGCTGGCCGCGAGCCTCGCGGCGCTGGTCGGGCTGTCGGTGGCGACCGCCTTCGACCGGCGGGTGGCGCTGATCTTCATCGCGGCCGCCGCCATCGCGTTCGGCCTGCTGCATTTGGTGGCGCTCGGCCTGATGGCACTCGCCCGGCGCCTGCCGCATCCGCGCTGGCCGGCGCCCCGGATGGCGCTGGCCAACCTCCACCGGCCCGGGGCGCTGACGCCCGCCATCGTGTTGTCGCTGGGACTGGGCGTGACGCTCCTCGTGACGCTCAGCCTGATCGACGCGAATGTCCGCCGCACGATCAGCGCGACCCTGCCGGCCCGGGCGCCGAATCTCTTTTTCCTCGATATCCCCTCGCGGGACGCGGGCGCGTTCCGGGAGTTTTTGGCGCGCGCGGCGCCCAACGGGAAGATCGAGGACGTGCCGATGATGCGCGGCCGGATCGTCGCCCTGAACGGCGTGCCGGCGAGCAAGATCCGCGCGCCGGAGGATGCCGCCTGGGTGCTCGACGGCGACCGCGGCATCACCTACGGCGATACGGTGCCGGAGGGCTCGAACCTGACCGAGGGCGCGTGGTGGAGCCCGGAGCAGGGCGCCAAGCCGCTGGTCTCCTTCGAGGCCGACCTCGCCCGCCAGCTCGGCCTGAAGCTCGGCGACACCGTGACGGTGAACGTGCTCGGCCGCGACCTCACCGCGACGATCTTCAACCTGCGCCGGGTGGAGTGGCGCAACCTCGGCATCAACTTCGTGATGGTGTTCTCGCCCGGCACCTTCCGCGGCGCGCCGCATTCCGACCTCGCCACCCTGACCCTGCCGGGCGGCACCGATGCGGGGACCGAGAACCACATCCTGCGGGATGTCGCCAAGACCTTCCCGTCGGTGAGCGCCGTGCGGGTGAAGGATGCGCTCGACGCGATCGGCGACCTCGTCGGCCGGCTGGTCCTAGCGATCCGCGGGGCGAGCGCGGTCGCGGTGCTGGCCAGCCTGTTCGTGCTGGCGGGTGCCATCGCGGCCGGGCACCGGGCGCGGCTCTACGACGCCGTGGTGCTCAAGGTGCTGGGGGCGAGCCGGTCGCGGCTGCTCTCGGCCTACGCCATCGAGTACGCGGCGCTCGGCCTCGCCACGGCCCTGTTCGGCCTGATGGCCGGGAGCCTCGCCGGCTGGGTGATCGTGGCCAAGGTGATGCACCTCGACTTCCGCCTCGACCTGTCGGGGGCGCTGGTGGCGGCGGTCGCCGCGGTGGCGCTGGCAATCCTGCTCGGGCTGCTGGGCACGTGGCGGATCCTGGGGCAGAAGCCCGCGCCGTATTTGAGGCAGATCTGAGCGCGTCGGGCCGCCCGCAGGGCCCGCGGGGCGTCGCCCGACCGACGCAGCGAAACGCCGCACCGGACGCCCGGATTAGAGGGTGGGTGGGGGACGTTCGATACGCCACTGGAGAATCCTGCGGGCGGCATGGCGCTGCGGGAGCCAGGGGGGGATCTGCCTTCATGCACGCCAATTGCGATTGCTGCACCGAGACCGGCCTGACGCGTTTCGGGCGCCGCCGCCTCTTACTCGGGGCCGCTTGTATCCTGGCGGCCACAGCGCTGCCGAGCGGTGCCGTGCAGGCGGCCGGGCCGGTGGCGAAGACCACGCTGCCCCCCGCCGAGGCTCTCAAGCTCATGAAGGAGGGTAACGCCAACTTCCGGAACGAGGCGCCGTCGCTGGCGGCGAACGGCCGCGAGCGCCGCCTCGAATTGGCGCGCGGACAGGCCCCGTTCTGCGTGCTCGTGGGCTGCTCCGACAGCCGGGTCTCTCCGGAGATCCTGTTCGGGCGCGGCCTCGGCGAGTTGTTCATCGTCCGCAACGCCGGCAACACGGTCGACACGGCGGCTTTGGGCAGCATCGAGTATGCCGTCGGCGTCCTCGGCGTCCCGCTGGTGATCGTGCTCGGGCACCAATCCTGCGGCGCCGTCGCGGCGGCCGTGGAGGTGGTGCAGAACAACGCGACCTTCCCGGGCGTGATCGGCGAGATGGTGCAACCGATCGTGCCGGCGGTTCTGGAGGCCAAGACCCTGGGCGGCGACCTGCTCGAAGCCTCCGTGCGCAGCAACGCGCGCCGGGTCGCCAAGCGCCTCACCACCCAGAGCCTGGTGATCAAGGACGCGCTGAACGCCGGCACCGTGAAGGTCGTGGGTGCACGATACGGCCTCTCCGACGGCCACGTGGAGTGGATGGAGGATATCTGAGACCCCGCGACGGCCAGCGGCGCCCGGAGTTGCGTGGCCGTATCTGCCGGTGCCGTTAAGCAGCCGTCAAGATTTCGCCCGGGCCCGTTGAAGTGCAAGGGCCGGGCGATTGCGGGTCGAACGCGGCCCGCACTAGCAGGGACTGCGTTTTAATCCCTGATCCGATGGACAAAAATACATCCTCCGGACACCGAAAACCGCCCCTGCAACCGTGGCCGGGCACTTGTGTCGGAGGCGCGGGCGCAACATATTCCGGTTCGAGGTGCCAGCCTGGCGCCAGAGGTCCTGCGTGGGCCTCGCCCGAAACACCACGCTGAGAGAGCCTCCGCAAGGAAACTCCCATGGCATTCGAGAACAGTCCCTTCCGGTACGGCGCCCAGCAGCCGTCGGGCTACGCTGGCACCCAGGTCGAGGTCGACCAGGGCCTGCGTGCCTTCATGCTCGGCGTCTACAACAACATGGTCGTCGGCCTCGGGATCTCCGGTCTCGTCGCCCTCGGCCTGAACATGGCCTCGGTCGCGGCCTATCAGGGTACGCGCCCGGTCCTGACCCCGTTCGGTCAGACCCTCTATCTCAGCCCGCTCAAGTGGGTGCTGATGCTCGCCCCGCTGGCGTTCATCTTCGTCTTCTCGATGCGGATGGACCGCATGTCGGCCTCGTCGGCGCGGACGATGTTCTTCGCCTTCGCGGCGGTGATGGGTGCGTCGATGTCCTCGCTCCTCCTGGTGTTCACCGGGGGTAGCGTGGTCCAGGTGTTCTTCATCACGGCGGCGGCCTTCGGCTCGCTGAGCCTGTGGGGCTACACCACGAAGCGCAGCCTGTCGGGCATGGGCTCGTTCCTGATGATGGGCCTGATCGGCATCATCCTCGCCTCGCTGGTGAACATCTTCTTCGCCTCGTCGGCCCTACAGTTCGCCATCTCGGTGCTGGGCGTGCTGATCTTCGCGGGGCTGACCGCCTACGACACCCAGAAGCTCAAGGAGATGTATCTCTACGGCGGCTTCGACGGTGAGATGGCGGCCAAGATGTCGGTCAACGGCGCCCTGACCCTCTATCTCGACTTCATCAACATGTTCCAGTTCCTGCTCAGCCTGATGGGCGACCGCCGCTAAGGCGATACGGACTGATGGGTTGAGGAGACCCCGGCGGGCAACCGCCGGGGTTTCTTTTTGCCTGACCGGCCGGCGCGCTACGCTGCCCACATGCACAGGATGACTGGCCTCTCCGCCTTCCCGATCGCGTCGATGCCGCCGCCCTGCGCCGACTGCTGGAGCCTCTGACGGCGGCGGGGGTCGATTGGATCGGCCTGCTCGGCAGCACCGGCACCTCCGCCTACCTGTCCCGCGACGAGCGGCGGCGGGCGGACGAGATCGCCGCCGAGACGGTCTCCGGGCGAGCGCCCCTCCGGGTCAGCATTGGCGCGCTGCGCACCGACAAGGCGATCCGCCTGGCCCGGGATGCGCAGGCGGCGGGAGCGGCCGAGCGGCTCCTTGCCGCCGTCTCCTACACGCCGCTCACCGAAGCCGAGCTGGTCGGGCATCTCGAGGCGGTGGCCGGAGAGGGCGGCCTGCCGCTCGTGATCTTCGACGATCCCAACGCCACGGATGTGCAGTTCTCGCCAGAGCTGACCGGCCGGATCGCGCGCCTGCCCGGCGTGGTAGCCGCCAGGTGTCGGGCGCCGGAACAAGCCGCCGCCGGAGCCAGGGTCTCCGTCCTGCGCATGGCAGCGCCGGCCGGTTTTCCCATCGGCTTCAGCGGTGACTGGAACGCCACGGAGGCCCTGATCGCCAGGGGCGCCGCGTGGTTCAGCGTCGCCGCAAGCCTGTTCCCACAGATAAGCCGCGTCATCGTCCGGGCGGTCGAGGCGGGCGACGCGGACCGTGCCCGGGCGCTGAATGCGACGCTCGAACCGCTCTGGAGGCTGTTCAAGGCCCATTCGAGCCTGCGGGTCGTCGAGCGCTAGTCGACATCCTGGGCCTCTAGCAGGCCGAGCTGCCGCGCCCGATCCAGCCGCTGACGCCGGAGGTCCAGGCCGGGATCGCCGGGACTGTGACAGGATGTCCCTCGCGTGAGTTCGCCCGGTCAGACCGCCTTCGGCGCCGGCTCCAGCACGGCGATGACCCGTGCCAACTCGGTGCCGCGCTTGAGGATCTGGCCGCTGGCGGCGATCACCGCGTAGGCGCCCTGGCGGCGGGCGAGCTTCGGATCCTTCTCGATCCGGTAGAGCGGCATCTCGGAGGCGCGGCGGTAGATCGAGAACACCGCCTTGTCGCGGCGGAAGTCGAGGGCGTAGTCGCGCCACTCGCCCGCGGCGACCTGCCGTCCGTAGAGGTTGAAGATCACGCGCAATTCGTCCCGGTTGAAGGCCACCTGGGGCGGCTCCGCGCGGGCGGGAAAGGGAATCACATGCCCCGCCGCCTCGTCGGGCCCCGGCCCGGGGCCCATCCTCTCGGTCATCCTAACTCCCGCACGCCGTTGCTTTGCCGGATGATGGCCTCCGCCGCAGCCGCCCGCAAGGGTGGGGTCGGGCCCGGTCGTGGCGCGCGCGACACACCCAAGCGACAAAAAACACCGTTCCGCCCGATTCGCGCCTTTTGCGAGCCGCGTTGCAGTGGCACAACAGATGGTGAACCTCGCCGGTTTCTGACCGGCCGGCGCCGCGACCCAGCTCCCCAGCCATCGGTCGCCGGTCGGGATCCCAGAACCCGGCACTCCGAGGTTTCGAGACCCAAGACTTCAGGCCGCCCCATCCGGGCGGCCTTTTTTCTGTTCCGGTCCGGGCCGGGATGCTTGTATGCCACCGTTATGGGGCCGCCCGCCTTCGACGACACCTTCCTGCAGGATCTCGACGCGCTGTTCGCGTGGCGCCGGGACGTGCGCCGGTTCCGGACCGATCCGGTCGGCGCGGAGCAGCTCGACGCCTGCCTGGCCGCGGCCCACCGGGCGCCCTCGGTCGGCAACAGCCGGCCCTGGCGGTTCGTGCGGGTCTCGGACCCCGACCGGCGCGCCGCCGTGACCGCGAGCTTCGGCCGGTGCAACGCGGCGGCGGCGGAACGCTACGACGCGGACCGGGCGGCGCGCTACCGGGCGCTGAAGCTCGCCGGCCTGCGCGAGGCGCCGGTCCATCTCGCGGTCTTCTGCGACGGAGCGACCGAGACCGGCCTCGGGCTCGGCCGGGCCAGCATGCCCGAGACCCTGGCGTATTCGGTGGTCGGCGCCATCCAGTGCTTCTGGCTCGCCGCCCGGGCGCGGGGGCTCGGCGTCGGCTGGGTCTCGATCCTCGAACCCGAGGCGGTGACCGCGATCCTGTCGGTGCCGGAGACGTGGCGGCTCGTCGCCTATCTGTGCGTCGGCCATCCGGTGGAGGAGCATTGCGATCCGGAGCTGGAGCGCCACGGCTGGCAGGCCGAGGACGCGCGCGGCCGCCGCTTCATCGAGCGCTGAGCGATCGCGGAGCAGGGTCCGAAGTCGTGCGTAAGATCTCGGCGCACAAATTTACGTTGCTGCTTTACCGTAATCAGTGGTTTTAGGCGCCATCCACGTATCAACCATAGCTCTCACTGGAACGGCAAGCTCGGCCGTGGATTACTCGGCCGCAGACGCTCTTGCTGGTCGAGGAACGGGTTATGTCGGGTCGAGTGGCGGCTTTATTGGGTCTGACCGGCGCTTTGCTGGCCGGATGTTTCGGCGGCGCGCAGGCCCGCGAGGTCGTGCCGTTCCAGAACGGGGTCGCGCCGGGTTCGATCGTGATCAGCGTGACCCAGCGCAAGCTGTACTTGGTCAACGGGGACGGGACGGCGCTCCGCTATCCGGTGGCGGTGGGCAAGCCCGGCAAGCAATGGTTCGGCACCGCCGCCATCGACGGCAAGTACGTGGCGCCGGCCTGGTCACCCCCGGCCGAGGTCAAGCGCGACAACCCGCGCCTGCCGAACCTGATCGCGGGCGGCTCGCCGCACAACCCGATGGGCGCGGCCGCGATGACCCTGCAGGGCGGCCAGTACGCGATCCACGGTACCAACCGGCCGAACTCGGTGGGCACCTACGCATCCTATGGCTGCATCCGGATGTACAACCAGGACGTGGTCGATCTCTACGCCCGGGTCGATGTCGGCACGCCGGTCTACATGACGCACTGACGATCGAGTCGCGGTTTCGAAAGGGCTCGCCCTTTCGCGGGTCCAGGGCAGAGCCCTGACGGAGACCTCAGGGCCAAGCTCTCAGGGCACCGCCCTGAGAACCCGCCAAAGGGCTCGCCCTTTGGGAACCCGATATTACCCAGCCGGCGGCGCGGTCGCCTCGACGGCCGTGAAGGTCTCCAGGATCCGGTACGTGTGCTCGGCCCCGGCCGGCACACAGTAGGAATCCCCGGCCGCGAGCGCGATGGTCTCGCCGCCCACCACCAGTTCCGCCTTGCCGCTGATCACGTAGCCCACGGTCTCGTGCGGGGAGGTGGTCATCGGCTTGTCGGCGTTCGGCTCCTCGGCGCGCCACATCCGCATCCCGAGCCGCTCGCCCCGGGCCAGGGTGATCTCGCCGTGCGGCCCCTCGGCCGCACCCCGTGCCGATACCTTCGTCGCCATCGCGTTCGCTCCCTGTCGATCAGGCAGGGGCAACGGCCCTCGGGCCGCCGCGTTCCGGCGTCAGAAGTCGACCGCGAGGCCCTTCACCTCCCAATCGTCGTAGCGCACCGGCTCCAGCCCCCCGCGGCCCTGCCGCTCGGGCTTGGCGCTGATCTCGGCCGCGCGGGCGTCGA
Source organism: Methylobacterium sp. GC_Met_3 (assembly GCF_026540775.1). Taxonomy (NCBI): domain Bacteria; kingdom Pseudomonadati; phylum Pseudomonadota; class Alphaproteobacteria; order Hyphomicrobiales; family Methylobacteriaceae; genus Methylobacterium; species Methylobacterium sp. GC_Met_3. The sequence continues at coordinate 336,894 of NZ_JALNUL010000001.1, read as the reverse complement.
TCGCGGCGCGGCGCTCGGCGGCCTCCGCGAGGGCGCGCTCCGCCGCGGGGCTCAGCGCTCGGGGCGCGGCCGCGGTGGTGTTCGGGTCTTGCCCGTTGGGGTCTTGCCAGTTCAGGTCTTGCATCGCGCTCGCTCGGGTGTGAGGGCGTGGAACGAGAGAATTCGGCTCTGGAGCAGAAGTGGCATCGCGGGACATCGACCGCAACACGCGGACAAAGACTTCAACGCCAGCCACGGGTTCCGATACGGCGGGCCTCGGCGCCCGGCGCGCGGCGCAGCAGGCGGTCGTGGCGCTGATCGGCCAGGAGCGGCCGCCCGCGCTCGACGAGGCCCTCGCGCTGGCGATCCGCACCGAGGCGCTGGCGCCGGCAGACGCCGCCCTGGCGCGCGCCATCGCGGTCGCGACCTTCCGGCATTACGGCCTGATCCGCGCGGCGCTCGCCCAGCGGCTGGATCGCGGGCTCCCCGACGCCAAGCCGCAGCTCACGGCCCTGCTCGCCACCGCGACGGCCCAGATCCTCGATCTCGCGGTCCCCGATCATGCGGCGGTCGACCTCGCGGTGCGGCTCGCCAAGGCGGACAACCGGACCGCCCATCTCGGCGGCCTCGTGAACGCGGTGCTGCGCCGGATCGCCCGGGAGCGCGAGACCATCCTGGCCGAGGGCTCCGACGCGCTCGCCACCAACACGCCGGACTGGCTCGCCCGCCGCTGGAGCGCCGCCTACGGGCCGGAGCGCGCGGGCGCGATCGCGCGGGCGCATCTGGCCGGCGCCGCGATCGACCTGACACCGCGGGGGGACCCGGGTGAGTGGGCCGAGCGGCTCGGCGCCGTGCGGCTTCCCACCGGCTCCCTGCGCCTGCCGGAGAACGGGCCGGCAATCCCGGAGCTGCCCGGCTTCCAGGAAGGGGCGTGGTGGGTGCAGGACGCCGCCGCCGCGATCCCGGCCCGGCTGCTCGCACCGCAGCCCGGCGCCCGCGTGCTCGACCTCTGCGCCGCCCCCGGCGGCAAGACCCTGCAGCTCGCCGGCACGGGCGCGCACGTCACGGCCATCGACCGGTCCGCGCCGCGGCTGGAGCGCCTGCGCGAGAACGTCGCCCGGCTGAACTTCGACGTGGAGATCGTCGTCGCCGACGCCCTGGCGCTGGAGGGACAGGACCACGACGCGGTGCTGCTCGACGCGCCCTGCTCGGCCACCGGCACGATCCGCCGCCATCCGGACGTGGCCTGGACCAAGTCGGAGGCCGACATCATCCGGCTCGCCGTGCTTCAGAGGAAGCTTTTGGACCACGCGGCCGGGCTGGTGCGGCCGGGCGGGCTCCTTGTTTACTGCACCTGCTCGCTGGAGCCGGAGGAGGGGGAGGCGCAGATTGCAGCCTTCCTTTCCCGCGACACCCGGTACACGCGCGTGCCAGTCCGGCCCGAGGAGGTCGGCGGGGCGGCCGAGCTGATCGATGCCAACGGTGATCTGCGCACCCTGCCGTGCCACCTCGCCGACGTGCCGGGCGCCCGCGGCGGGCTCGACGGGTTCTTCGCGAGCCGGTTGCAGCGCGTGGGGTGAGGCGGGCGGCTCCGCGTGACCATCGAGTGCGTCGAGGTGTTCTGCGGTTCAGCAGCGAAATCGGGGGGTCTCGCTCTACCGCGGGCGTCGATGCGCCGATCCCCGGCTGGAATAGGGGCCGCAGTTGCAGCGAGCGACGGGCCTCCACGGGCGGGCTAGCGGATTCAAACACCTCCATCCGGCGCCAACGCCTTGAGAGCAGGCCGCTTTCCCCTTCCCGCAAGGGGGAGGAGTGCGCGTCGGCTTGCATCGTCACCGTTGGAGGCACGGTGACGAGAAGGACGGCACCGGCCGGGGGGAGCCCGATTAATGCCGCGGGGACCGGCTCCCGCGCCTACTTGGCCGACACCTGGGCTCCCGCGGCATCCCGCGTGTTGCTTGTTGGGCCATGCCCCCGGCGCCGAGAGGCGGGTGGGGACGATGGCGCATGCGGTGAGGACAGGCTGGGGCAGGCCAGCCGGGTCAGGAATGCGGGCAGTTGCGCCGCACCGTTGTTCCCTCGCCCCACAAATCGGTCTACACGGCCGCTCCCTCGAAACCGCTTACCTGCCCCGTATGCAGGACTGAGCCCGGAGACGCTTGATCCATGCCGATTCTCACCTTCCCCGACGGCAACACCCGGGAGATCGCCGCCGGCACCACCGGCCGCGCCGTGGTCGAGGGCATCGCCAAGTCGCTGGCCAAGCGCACCGTCGCCATGGCGCTCGACGGCACGGTCGCCGATCTCGACGATCCGATCGCGCGCGACGCCCGCATCGAGTTCCTCGACCGCACCGACCCGCGCAGCCTGGAGCTGATCCGGCACGATTGCGCGCACGTGCTCGCCGAGGCGGTGCAGGCACTCTGGCCGGACACCCAGGTGACCATCGGCCCGGTGATCGAGAACGGCTTCTATTACGACTTCTACCGCGAGACCCCGTTCACACCGGAGGACTTCCCTAAGATCGAGGCGAAGATGCGCGAGATCATTGCGCGCGACGCGCCTTTCACCAAGGAAGTCTGGACGCGCGAGGATGTGCGGGCGCTGTTCGCCGGCAAGGACGAGACATTCAAGGTCGAGCTGGTCGACGCGATCCCTCCGGGCGAGGATCTGAAGATCTACCGGCAGGGCGAGTGGTTCGACCTGTGCCGCGGCCCGCACATGACCTCCACGGGCAAGGTCGGCACCGCCTTCAAGCTGATGAAGGTCGCGGGCGCCTATTGGCGGGGTGATTCGAACAACCCGATGCTGACCCGCATTTACGGCACCGCCTGGGCGGCGCAGGCCGACCTCGACGGCTACCTCCACCGGCTGGAGGAGGCCGAGCGCCGCGACCACCGCCGGCTCGGCCGGGAGATGGACCTATTCCACTTCCAGGAGGAGGGGCCGGGCGTCGTGTTCTGGCACGCCAAGGGCTGGACGATCTTCCAGGAGCTGATCGCCTACATGCGCCGGCGCCTGCGCGGCGATTATGCCGAGGTCAACGCCCCGCAGATCCTCGACAAGGCCCTGTGGGAGACCTCCGGCCACTGGGGCTGGTACCGGGAGAACATGTTCGCCGCGCAATCGGCCGGCGAGGAGGCCGAAGACAAGCGCTGGTTCGCGCTCAAGCCGATGAACTGCCCGGGCCACGTGCAGATCTTCAAGCACGGGCTGAAATCCTACCGCGACCTGCCCCTGCGCATGGCCGAGTTCGGCGTGGTCCACCGCTACGAGCCGTCCGGCGCGATGCACGGGCTGATGCGCGTGCGCGGCTTCACCCAGGACGACGCCCACGTCTTCTGCACCGAGGACCAGCTCGCCGACGAGTGCCTGAAGATCAACGACCTGATCCTCTCGACCTACGCGGATTTCGGCTTCGGCGAGATCGTGGTGAAGCTCTCGACCCGGCCCGAAAAGCGCGTCGGCTCCGACGCGCTGTGGGACCACGCCGAGGAGGTGATGACCCGGGTTCTGGCGCAGATCGAGGAGCAGTCGGCCGGGCGGATCAAGACCGCGATCAACCCGGGGGAGGGCGCGTTCTACGGGCCGAAATTCGAGTACGTCCTGCGCGACGCGATCGGCCGCGACTGGCAATGCGGCACCACGCAGGTCGACTTCAACCTGCCCGAGCGGTTCGGTGCGTTCTACATCGACGCCGACGGCGCAAGGAAGCCGCCCGTGATGGTCCACCGGGCGATCTGCGGCTCGATGGAGCGCTTCACCGGCATCCTGATCGAACACTTCGCCGGGCATTTCCCGCTCTGGCTGGCGCCCGTGCAGGTGGTGGTGGCGACGATCACCAGCGAGGCCGATCCTTACGCCCGGGAGGTCATCCGCACCCTGGAGCGCGCGGGCCTGCGGGTCGAGGCGGATCTGCGCAACGAGAAGATCAACTACAAGGTCCGCGAGCACTCGCTGGCCAAGGTGCCGGTGCTGCTGGCGCTGGGTAAGCGCGAGGCGGAGGAGCGGACGGTCTCGATCCGGCGGCTCGGCAGCCAGCAGACCCGCACGCTGCCGCTGACCGAGGCGGTGGCGGCCTTCGTGGCGGAGGCGACGGCTCCGGACCGCCGCCGGGCCGACGCGATGGCGGAGACGGTGCCGACCAGCGACACGGTGCTCGACGGGCATCATGAGGTGCAGCCCGCGCCCTGAGGGGAGATGGTTTCCGGGCAGAGACAGCCTGCATATCCGCGGGTGTTTCCCTCCCCCTCTGCGGGGGAGGGAGAGACGCTGGACCGTTCGTTCTTATCCTCGAATAGATCTTTGAAGTCGCTATTCGCGGCGTTCCGGCAGCGCGCCGAAGACATCCGGAAACACTGACGAAACCGGCTTCCGGTATCGGGCCACAAACATCCGGAGGGACCCATGCCCCGCCTCGCCTGTGCCCTCGTCCTGAGCGTCCTTGCGACCGCTGCCGTTGCACAGGAGCGGATCGACACGCGCGGCCTGACCTGCGCCGCCCTGCGGGCCCGCGTCGCCCGAGACCGCAGCGTGATCCTCGCGCGGAGCGCGACGGCCTACGAGACCGTCCATCTGGATTCCGGATCATGCCAACAGGACGAGACCGGCGCGCCGGCCTTCGAGCCCTCCGCCGATGTGCCGTCCTGCTGGGCCGGATGGCGCTGCACGCAGCGCAACAGCGATAGCGGCCAGCGCTGAGCCGTCAGCGCGCCTTCTCGTGCTCCGCGAGGCCCACCGCCCGGTAATCGTAGGTCGGGTAGAACTCGGTGCGGTAGGCGCCCCAGGCCGTGTCCTCGAGGACGCGATTGACCTCCCGGAGTCGGGTGGCGGGCAGCCGCAGCGTGATGATCTGCCCGATCCCCATGACGACGTTCCACGAGACGACCTCGATCCCGGGGGGCGGGAAGGCCTTGTAGAAACCCTGCTTGGCGAGTTGCGCGTTCAGTTCGGCCAAGGGACGCGACTGGTCATGACGCAGGAAGACCGTCAGCAGGACGGCGTTGTCCGGCGTCGCCGTCGCGGACCCCGCCGGGGGCGGCGGTGCCGTCTGCGCCCGCGCCGCCAGGGGCAGGGCGCAGAGCAGCGCGAGCGCCGCCGCACAAGATCCGATCGCACCCGTTGTCCGTGTCATCCGACCTCCTCGACCGCTCCAGCGACGCGCACCAACGCGGCGGACCGACCGCGCTATCCCTGTCTCGCCCCCCAAACGCCGTCAGCCTTGGTCGATGTCGTAGGAGAGCCGCAGGCGCAGACGGACCTCGCCCTGCGCGTCGCGCACCGCGATCACGTAATCCTGCCGCTCCCGCGGATCCGACAGGCCCTGGGCGATGCGGGTCATCATCCGCACCGCCTGCGCCCGCGCTGCGGTCAGATCAGGAACATCAAAACCCTCCTGGTCGCGGACAAGGTTGGTGCCATCATGGATGTCGATGAAATAGCGTGTCACAGGTTCTGGCTCAGCGAGCACAACTGCTCGCAAGAATCACTATCCGTTGTTTCTACGTAGTTTCGGTCCACCTATAAACCTGCGCTGCCTGTGTCGCATGGACGGAAGCAGGTGCCTGTCAGCCGCCGACCAGGCTCTCGGCGAAGTCGTCCGGCACGTCGCCGAACTGGCCGAGGATCGCCACACTCTCGAGTTCGCCGGTCTCGTCGTCGGCGACGACCTTCAGGGCGACGGCGCCGGGCATGCGTCCGGCCAGCGCCTCTGCCTTCTTGAGGGCGCCGAATTCGCTCTGCGCGGGCTCCTGGCGTGCCGGGCGCAGACGCTTGCGATGCAGTTCGAAGGGCTGAACCACGAAGGTGGTTTTCAGGGCCATGGCGGTCTCCTCGGTGCAGGCGGCCTCCGTGACCGAGGCCCGCCGCTCACAGGCTGCGTGTCGTCACACCGAGCGCCAGAAGGACGTAGGCGCCGATGAAGAACCATTGCCGGTGCGCCACCACGGTCCGTCCGACCATCGGGATCCGTGTGTACAGGCTGGCGACGGCGAGACCGATCAGAACGGCCGACACGAGAAAGGTCAGGAGGCGCGGTGCGGAGAGCGTGGGCATTGTCCATGCTGGCCGCGACAGGCTTATCGGACCGTTACCGGTCGAGTCCGGGCACGAGGGGTCGGTCGGCGGTCAGCGGCCCCTTGGACCCCGGGAGCAACCCGACCTCGGCCAGCCAGAGGGCCATGATCGCCGCAGCGAGCAGCGTCGCCAGCGAGGCCAGCCGGCCGGTCCAGCGCCGCAGGACGATCATCATCACCAAGACGACGAGGAGGGCGAGGATGAGGGCCAGCAGGAGCATGGTCGCGCAATGCCACGTCGCGGCCGCGCCGTCACCACGGCGGCCTCGCACCGTCGCAGCCCCGTCGACCGAATACCTGAAGCGCGCGGCCACGGATATTCCTGAACTCTAGGTGCATTGCTGGATCGTTTCGCAGCCTGGGATTAACAGTCCGGCAGTCGACGGCATCGCCCGGCCGCCGCGGCTAAGATCTCTTGGACGATTGCCGGAAATACCCGGCTGCCGGCCGTGCCGGGCATGCCAATCATGCACCGGATGCCGGTCCACAAACGATTTTGTAACTTGCATTCAGCGGGGGGAAGTAGCAAATCACTTGTGAGGGGCACACTAGGAATGCTGAAGTGACAGAAGAAACCACCGGGCCCACCCCCAACTTCATCGAGCTGGCCGGTGACATCGTCGCCGCCTACGTGTCGAACAATCCCGTTCCGGCCGCGGAGCTGCCGGCGCTGATCGCCCGGGTTCATGGGGCCATCGCGGGCCTCGTCTCGGGCACCCTGACGGCGGAGACCGGCACGGCGGCCCAGCCCGATATCGACCGGCCCAGCGCGGCCCAGATCCGCAAGTCGGTTCGTCCCGACGGGATCGTCAGCTTCATCGACGGCAAGACCTACAAGACGCTCAAGCGCCACCTCACCAGCCACGGGCTGGACCCGCGGGCCTACCGCGACCGCTACGGCCTGCCGGCCGATTACCCGATGGTCGCCCCGGCTTACGCCGAGCAGCGCTCCGCCCTCGCCAAGGCGATCGGCCTCGGCCAGCCCGGCGCCATGGCCGAGCGCGAGCGCAAGGGTCGCAAGGCGGCCTGAGATCGGATCGCGTCCCAGGGACCCCTGCACGAGCCCTTGCCGCGGCTCGGCGACGGGGTCCCGGGCGTTCGGCCGCCAACAAGGCTGATCCCGGGGCGATGCCGGTGACCCGCGCCATCGTTGCTGTGGCGCCACACATGTCCAGGACATTGTCCGACACGGACAAGCTGCCTTACTCTGCACATAGCGTCTGCGCACGTCGGATCCCGAGACGACAACCAAGGGATGGGCGAGATGAAGCGAGAGCAGACGAAGCAGAGTTCGGTCGTGCCCTTCCCGGCGCATATCGCCCCGGCCGTGGCTGACGAGGACACCGCGTCGATCATCGCCGTGCTGCAGGATCATCTGGCGCTCGCCCGCGAAGGCCGGATGCGCTCTTTGGCGATCGTCTCCGTCTCGGCCGATGGTGAAGCGATCGGAACCCAATGGTCGTGCAAGAGCGGCGATATCAGCAGCTTGATCGGCAAGCTGACGGTGCTCGCCCATGATCTGATGGCCGCGCGGAAGTAATCGCCCGGTCCAGAATTGCGCGGCCGAATCGCTCCACGCCGATCCGTGCAGACAGCCTCGGCCGGGCATGCCGCGGCCCCTCCGTACCGCCAGGGATTGGCCGACGATGAGACGCACCCTGCTCGCGGTTCTGCTCGCCGCCGCACCGCTGCCCGGCGGGTTCGCGCTGGCCGAGGACGCGCCGGACACGGCTTTGTCCAAGCGCACCGAGACGATCGACGGGTTGGTGCGGATCGTGGGTGCCCAGGCCGGCATCGTACTGCATTGCCGGGCGCTCTATACTGTGGATGACGCGATCTCGGATGGTCTGTCGCGGACGGCCCGCCGTGCCCTCGAGGCGGCCCTGGGCCGCCGTCGGGCCGAAACCGCCATCGCGGCCGAAGGCCAACGCGCTGCGGATGAGATCACCACGGTCGGCGCCGACCGCTGGTGCGCCGATCAGCGCGACATCCTCAATACCGACGGCGTTCGGGTTTTCCTCGACTGAACACTGCTGACAAAACACCCGCCGCGCCATCGCGTGCGAGGGGAGGATTCTTCGTCATCGAAAATTGCGTGGGGCGCACTGATGCGCCCCCTGCCGCATGTGGCGGCTGTTCGGCGATACGGGGCCGTGGGGCAGGTCCCGCAGGACAGCCCTTCACCCGCTAGACTTTGCGATCTGCCGGAAAATCAGATCTCGCATTTGCCAGCGTGACGTTCTGCAATGCAGAACTCATTATATCCTTGTTCACCGCGCGCCCGTCTGCCATCATTTGTCGGCGGATGAATAGAAACGGATCACGCTGGTCTCGCTCATCCGAACAAGAGCCCTGAAGGGCCGAGGGACCGGCGGAGGAGGAAACCGCATGTCGCGCCCGATTTATCTCGCCCTCGCCCTCGTCGTGTGCGGCGCCGCCGTGACGCTGTTCGCCTTCCTCCGCGCGCCTCGATCGAAGGAGTTCGCCGGCTGGGACGTCGCGTTCATGGGCGGGATTGGCGCTGTCGCCCTCGGCTTCCTGACGACCCTCGTCGAGGTGATCACCGAGTAGAGCGGCCTTCGCCGAAGCGGGCATCGAAGCGACGCCTGGGCCTCTGGTCGATCGCAAGATTTTGTCGAGAGCCGGAAGCCACGGGGGCGAAAGCCGCTTCGGGGTCCGCCGTCTCGACGGACCGGATGTGTTCTTCGGCGATCGTGCGCGATCCGACTCTCGGTCTATCCGCCGTCAATATCGCTGGACCCGATACGTCCGTCTCACAAACCAGTGAGTCGACGATTGGAACTGCAGAAACCGACAATTTGATCTTTTAACGGAACCCGACCTGAAGGCGCATCGACGATCCTTGCTGTATGACCTTCTATGAGGCAGCGATGTTCGAACGGCGCAGTGCTCCGCGTACGATCCTGAACGAGACCGGCAGCATCTCGGTCGACGAGCACAGCAGCCTGCCCTGCATCGTCTACGATCGGTCGGTCGGCGGTATCCGCATCGCCCTCCCGGAGGCGGAGATCGTTCCGGATCGCTTCGTGCTGAGCATCAATGCAAGCAACGAGATCCTCGTCTGCCAAGCGGTCTGGCGCCGGCTGGAGGAGATCGGCGCGGCGACCGAAATCTCTGCGCCGGCTCGTCCGACCACGCCGGATTCGCGGTACGCGCTGGAGCCGGTCTGACGCGGCGCCCCTCGGCCGCCCGCGGAGCCAGGCGGCACCTTCGCGCCGATGGATCGTTCTCCCTCGGCTGCCGCCGGCGGGATCGCGGCGAAAGGGAGGGAATGCATCATGTCGGATCCGAGAGCGCCCGACGCGGAGGAAATGCCGGACCTGCCGCAGGGTTTGCCGATGCCACCGAACACCGGCGACATGCCGCCCCCGCGGCTTCCGCCGGCCCCGGCCGACGATCCGGAGCCCCCGCGCGGGGAACCAGCGCCCGATATCGACGCGGTCCCAGGCCTGTGACGGGCGCCCCGCCGGAGCTGACCGGGATTGCGAACGGCGCCGTCGCGGGACGATCGAGAAGCCCCCGCTGCAATTCCAGGCGACGGACCTGGATGCGACACGCCCTGAGCATCGCCGCCTGGCTCGGCTGGATGGCGCCAGGCTCCGCCGCCGATCAGCCTCTCAGCATCGAGCGGCTCAACGGGGAAGGTTGGGAGATTGCCGGCTACACGGGGACCTTCGACAATCGCTCATCCCTGATCCTGTTTCGCAAGCGGGACAGGGCCTATCTCGTCCAGTGCTCGATCCTGTACGATGTGACGCGCAACCCCCGCGTCGTCACGAACTGCTATGAGTTGCACTGAGGCGCGCCGCACAGGCGGCCCCGTCGCGGCAGCGCGCATCGAGACCTCTGAGAGCGCTCTCCGCCGAAGTGGACGCCGGTTCGGCGCAAGAGAGCGCGTCAAGACAGAGGCTTAGAGCCGCGCACGATTGCAACGCGATCGGGCACGGCTCTAGTCCCAATCGATGTTCAGGGATCGCTCGAAAGCGGCCGCCGACATCTCCTTGCCCTTCGGGTCGGCGACCGTGATCTCGCGAAAACCCCGTCGGGTCAGCTCCCAGGTCTTCTCCATGGCCTGCTCGTCGGTCCCGCAGGCGAACGTCATGATACGCCCGGACGGGTCGATCCCCTTGACGGTGAACACACCATTCTCCTCGCTCGTTTGCGCTCATATAGCGCCGCAGTCTCGATCCTGTCGCGAGGCGAGATGGCATGGACCCGAGAGGCTGCCATCGCGTTATCCGGGGAGAGGCACCCGATGACGAACGCCCGCGACATTCCGATCCCGGAACGCGCCCCCGACCCGATCGAATCGGACACGGACGGACGCATGGATCTCGAGCAGGACATCTCGAACAAGCCGCTGCCGATAACCGATGCGGAACCGGATGTCGGCCTGTCTCAGAAGGGTACCGGCGCGGACGCCGTGTTCCGGCGTGAGACTGAGATCTGAGCCTGGGATCTTGAGCGGGCACGCCCGACGATGGTTATCCGACACACCCGGCTTACGACGGCTGCGGCCGGGCGGACCTGAGGAGCCCGAGCATGGCCGACGGTCCCCGCTTCGAGCTCCCGCCGCACAGGCGCGACTTCGCCGAGCGTCGTTTGGCAAAGCCGCCTAAGGCGTTCGCAAGCTTCATTGAAGTGGTGCGTCGCACCAACGACACGGTTCATGGCGCAACGGAACCGGCGACCTCGTCCCGGATGCGTTCCACCAGAGCGCCGCGTGCATCCACGCGATGCTTCAGTACGGCGGAGACATGACCCGACAGACGACGGAACAGGTTTCGGAGCGACTGCAGTGTGAGCGCATCAAGGGCTTGAACCGGCGGCTCGATACGCCGCTGGCCACATCTGGGCAGGGACGGAGATGATCGAGCGGGAGATTGGCCGGCTGGCCGATGAAAGTCTGCGTCTGAGCATCCGGCAAGCCGAACTGGCTGTACGCCTGACGACGGCGGTTCACTATGCTTGGCTGGATCTGTGTCTCGAAGGGTACCGGACGCTGACATCCGTTCTGAACGCCGGATCGGACCAGCGCGAACGGACCCGCCGACTCATCCTGCGCGGCGTCCCGGCAGCGGAGGCCGCCCGGGCGTTGCACATCGTCTGAGTCCCGGGTCGGACATGCCCGACTGCGGCGCCTTCGAATTTGGGGGCGATCGGGTTGATCGCCCCCGGATTCGATGCTCAGCTCAGCGGCTCGCCTCGGCGGACGCTTGGACCAGGGTCCGTCTGGTCGTCGAAGCGATCCAAAGATCACCCGTCGCGGGCACCAGCTGCGGCGTGGTCGTCAGATGCGCGAGACGGCGGCCCTGTTGAGCGACCACAGCCTGATCGCGATAGAGCGGCGGGGTCAGATGAAGGTTTTCCTCGGCCGAAGCCGAGCCGGCGAAGGTGGCGGCCGAGATGAGCGCCGCCGACGCGAGGATGAAGATCGTGCGCATGGTGCGTCTCCGTTTCGATCGCAGGTCGGATCGCGAAGAGCGACCGACGCCGCATAGAACCACACTTTTGTGCGCTGCGGCATGTTCATCGTGCATTGCAACATACAGCTACGTTGGCATTGTCGTGCAAGGATGACGGCGCCGCATGAGGTGTGGCGTTCAATCGATCGTCCGGATCGCCATGCATTCAGCGCAAATGAAATAAACTTCCTCCCCTGCAGGCTCAAATTTATGTTGAGACGAGAGAAGATATAATTTCTCGCCTGAGGCCGCGCGTGGCGTCGACTGCCCCGGCATTGGCGTTCGCGGTGCTGTGATCGGGACGATACGAATCAGCAACACCTCCGCCAGAGCCCCGTCACATCAAGGCGCTACCCAGGGGTCGAACTGCGAAGAAGCCGGAGCGATGGTATGACGCCCGCCGATCTCGACAAGCGCGCAGAGCTGACCGTCTGGCCGAAACGTGCCCCCGGCCGATCGGCGAGGGGCCGTCCGTTCGCGACCCTGCGCGAAGCGCTGGCCGTCGCCGTGCAGGCGATCGAGGCAGAGGATGCGCAGCCCTGGATCATCACAGAGGCGGGCGACATCCTTTCGCCGGGCTGGATCCGCGCCAACAGCCAGTCGCGCGCGCTGCAGTAGGATTACCGGCCGCCGCGCGGCATCGGCAGCTCAACAGCCGATGCAGATGTCGCGCACGACGTGCTCGTGCCGGGCGCCGGTGCGCTGGTTCGGAAGCTGCCCGCCGATGGACGGAAACCCGGTTCCGAGCATCCGGGGCCGGCGCCTGCCCGCGTCAGGGTCGATCTGGGGCGGGGCCGGGGTCACGGACGGCTCCGCGACCGTGCTGTTCGCCATGCCGGGCTCGGGCAGCGTCAGGGCCATGCCTGGCGCCGGGAGCCCTTGGGCGAACTCGCCCGCCTGGGCGGGCGCCAACACGGCGATGGACAAGGAGGCGAGGGGCAGGAGGCCAAGGGACAGGCGTACGACGACACGTCGGCACCGCACACGCAGCGCGGTCACCGTGAGGGACGGCAGCGACCGGCGCATTCGCGCCGGTGCCGTTCGGGATATCCTCAAAAGGCCCGGCCGTAATACGGCTGCGAGACCGGCCGGTACCGGTTGCTCACCGGCCAGGTGTAGGGCTGGTCCTTGACCGTGCGCATATCGGCTCGGAACGTCGGCTGGTTGAAACCCAGCCCCTGATGGATCGGAGCCTTCCCGGCCCCACGCGGCTGAGAGCCCGCCTCGCGCGCGAGCGCTGCGCTCGACAGACCCAGAACGAGAACGGCCGCCCACGTAGCGCGGCTCAGAATGACGCTCATCTCCGTCTCCTGTCCCGGCCGAGACGCCGGTGCGGACAGAACGGCGGCGCTGGAATTGCGGTTCCGGAACACGCCGCTCAGAATGCGCCGTCACCGCCGAGGCAGGCCGCCGCGAGGGCGCCCCCGCAGGGATCGTTGAGCCGGCCGGGCGCGGCAGCCGCACCGCCGATACCGGCACCGCCGGACGCCCCTCCGCCGGCCGGCGCCGTTTGAACGCGGTCGAGATCCCGAGCCGCCACCACGGATGGCGCGGCCGCGATCCCGGCGCCGCCCGAAGCCGCTCCCCCCGCTGTCCCGGTCGAGACCGCACCTGGGACGAGACCCGTGACGGCCCCCGTCCCGCCTCCGGTCGTGAAGGCCGCGAGCCCGGAGGTCGTGGTGCCGAGGGTGGCCGCGTCGGCGGCGTTGGCGGTTCCAGCCGAAGCGAAGTTCGATGCGGTCGTGGCGTCGGTGCCCAGGCTCGTCGTGGTGCGTGATGGGCTGCCGGTCCCGGTGGCGGATGTACCGAAGGTCGACGTGCCGAACGCGGATGTCCCCAGACCGGACGTCCGCCCCACGCCCGTGCCGGTGTTGAAGCCCGTCGTCAGACCTGTTGTCAGGCCGGTCGCATTCGTCGTGAACGCCGCGTTGCTCCCCAGGCTGGCCGTCCCGAAGGTCGTCGAGAGGGCGCTTCCCGAGAGCGAGCCGAGGGCCGCGTTCGATGTCGAGCCCAGCGTGGTGCCGAAACCGCTCAATGTTCCGATGGCCCCGGCCGCGCTGCCGGGCGCCCCGATCGAGCCACCGCCGCCCCCGCCACCGCCGAAGCTGAGCTGACCGGCGTTCAGCAGACCGCCGGTCTGGGCCGAGAGGGTCGGGAACGGTCCGGTCGTGGACCCACCGCCGAGGCTGAGCTGCCCCGGATTGGAGATGGCGGTGACCGGCTCCAGGGAGGCCGCGGCAGGCGCCGTCGCGGTGGCCGACAGGCTCTGCGCCGAAGCCGGGGCGGCGATCGAACTCAGCAGAGCAGCGGCGAGCAGGACGCGCAAGGCAGTCTCCAGGGTGGGCTCCGCGCAGCGGATGCCAGAGCCAACCGGACCCGGCCCGGGCCGTTCCGGCGACCTGCTGCCGCGGCGCAGCCTTCATGCTGCCGGAAAGGCGGTGTCGTTTCGGCCCAGGATCCGATCAACTCCCCTGCGTGCCCGTGCCCCATCCTTTCGCCCGAGGCTTGCGCCGCATCGGCTGGCTCGCCGGCCTGCCGGCGCTCGCGCTGATCTGGGCGAGCGCGACGCTCTATGCCGGCCCGCGCATCGCCGAGCGGCTCGAAGCCGAGGGGGCAGCCGTGGCGGCCAATACGGCCACCGACACGGGCGAGCCCTGGCTGCGGCTCGCCGTCGAGGGCCGCGACCTCGTGGCGGCCGGCGAGGCGCCGGACGCGGGCGCCCGCGCCGCCACCCTGTTCCGCCTCGCCGTCCTGGACGGGCCCCGGCGCATCGTCTCGGGCGTCGGCCTGGTCGAGACCGCCGCGCCGTTCCAGTGGGCGGCGATCCGCCTGGGCCCGGACCGGGTCGCCCTGGAGGGCAGCCGCCCGGTGGAGGTCGGGCGGCGGGCGCTGGAGGCGCGGGTCACCGGGATGCTCGGCCCCGGCACCAGCCTCGACGATACCGCCCGGGCCGCCCGGGGGGCGCCGCCGGATTTTCCGAGCGCGGCGGCCTTCCTGGCGGCGCGGCTCTCCGGGTTGGCGGCGGGCGGACGGGCCGCGCTCAGCGACACCGTGCTCAGCCTCTCGGGCGAAGCCCTCGACGTGCCGGCCTACGAGGCGCTGCGGGCCGCCCTGTCGGATCCGCCGGCGGGGTTCAGCATCGGCCGCGTCGAGATCCTGCCGCCGCGGGTGGCGCAGTATCGCTTCACGGTCGAGAAGGCCACCGGCGGAATCGCGCTCGACGGCTTCATCCCCTCCACGGCCGATCGCGAGGCCGCCCGGCGCGCCGCTCAGGAGGTGGCTCAGGAGACCCCCGGCGCGGCCGTGGACGATCGGCTGGTGACCGCCCGGGGGCTCGACCCGGCGATCGATTCGAAAACCCTGATCGGCTTCATGTTCCGGCTCGCCGCGCTGATCCAGACCGGCCGCGTCACCTTCACGGACGGCGCGATCTCGGTCAGCGGCGACGCCATGGACGCGCAGGCGATCCCCGACGCCGAGGCGCTGATGCGCGATGCCCGCCCCGCCGGCGTCTCGGCCGGGCGGGTCACCCTGACGGCGCGGCCGCTCTCGCCGTACCGGGTGGCGATCCGCCGGACGCCGGAGGCGGTGACGCTCACCGGGCATGTCCCGGATGCCGCCACCCGGGATCGGGTGCTCGATGTCCTGCGGCCGCGCCTGTTCCGCGAGCCGATCCTCGACCGCACGCGCCTCGCCGACGGCGCGCCACCGAATCTCGGGGCGGCGCTGGCCGCCGCGGCGCCGCTGGTGGTGAGCCTCGCCGCCGGGGAGGCCAGCGTCTCGGACCGGACGCTGACCCTGACCGGCGAGAGCCTCTACCGCGAGGTCGCGGCCCGCGCGCCCGACCGGCTCGCCGAGGCGCTGCCCCCGGGCTGGACCGGGAAGGCCACGGTCTCGGCCCGGCAGCCGGCGGAGCGGCGCGACCCGGCGACCTGCCGCGCCGATTTCGCCGCCGCCGCCACCGGGGCGGATCTGCGCTTCCCGGCGGGCAGCGCCGCGCCGGGCCCGACCTTCTATCCGACCCTCGACGCCCTGGCGGCCCTGGCCAAGGCCTGTCCCAGCGTGCGCCTGACCGTCTCGGGCCCCGCCGATCCGGCGAAGGCCGTGCCGACACCGGCCGCGGGCCCGGGGGAGGGCGCCCCTCCGGCCGCGCCGCCCGAAGCCGAGCCGACCCGCGTCGCCAGCGCGGCCAAGGCGGAGGTCCCCGGCAAGGCGGACGCGAAGGCGGATCCGAAGCCGGAGGCCAAGCACGACGCCAAAGCGCACGATGCCGGGGCGCAGGCCAAGCCCGATGCCAAGGGATCCGGCAAGGACGCGATCAAGGAGGCCGCCAAAAGCGGCAAGCCAAGTCCCAAGCCGAGTTCCAAGCCGAGTCCCAAAAAACCCGAGGCGACCGCCGACGAGCCGCCGCAGGACCTGCCCCGGCTGCGCGCCCAGGCCGTGGTCGAGTATCTGCTTCAGGCCGGCGCCCGGCCGGATCAGGTGAGCGCCGGGGCGGATACGCCCGCCGGCCCCGTTACCTTCGCGCTGCTGCCGTGAGGCCCCGTCGCTCCGCCGCGCGCCCGCCGGCCGGGACGCGCCCCGACGCGTGCCGCGCCCATTGGGAGGCCCACCGGCCGTGATGTTGCTGCTTGCCGGATTCTGGCCCGGACTCGCCGGGGCGGGGGGGCTCGGCCTCGTGGTCGGGGCGCTCGCGGGCTGGCCGGACCGCACCGCCGTGCCGCTCGGCCTGTTCGTGGCCGCGGGCCTCCTGGCGGCGGCGGCGCTGGCCGCCCTCGTGCCCGGTCTGCCGGGGCTTTGGCTGGAGGGCGCCGCCCTGATCCTGCCGCCCTACTGCGCCGGATGCGCCCTCGGGGCGCTCGGACGCCGCCTCGTCGCTCGGCGCTGAAAGCCTCGGGAACCGGTCCGCCCCCGACCGGCGTTGCATGGTCATACGGGCCCGGGGCCCACCCTTTCGACGAGGCCACCATGTCGATGACCGATCGCCGTCCGCGCCGCGCCGCCCTCCGTCTGCCGCGCCCCCGGGCGGGCGCCGCCGCCACCGGCCTGTTCCTGACCGCCCTGGCGCTCGCCGCCGCGACGATGCCGCTGTCCGAGCCCGCCGACGCCACCACCGCCCACGGCACCGCGCAGGCGTCCCTGACCAGCCCGACCCGCTAACGAGAGGACGTCCGCCCTTCTCCGCACCTCCGCCATTGAGGTTTGCGTGTTCACATGCGGCGGGCGGCGACGCGACCGCGGGCTAAGGCGCGGGTCCCCTCTCCCGAGCGGGAGAGGGACAGGGTGAGGGATCAGGTCCGTCCGAACGATGCGCGATCGGCACACGCATCGATGTTGCGCCCGATCCTGACCGTTCTCCTCCCGCACCCCAATTCTCTCCCGCACGGGAGAGGGGGCCCGTCCCGCCTCGCAGACATCGATATGTGCCCATCGTCGGCCATCGAGGCGGCCGACGAGCCGCGCGAGTCCGAGCGGCGGCGTTGCCCGACAGACTTCGAACCCCTCCGATGCGGCCCGCGCCAGGCAACCGACCCTGCTCCTGAGCGGTTGTTCCCCCGGGCCCGCAGCGGGCTCCGGGGGAGGGGCGCATGGGACTGCTCGAATCGGCGATCGGCGGCGTGCTCGGACAGGTATTCGGCGGCCAGAAGGGCGGCGCCGGCGGGATGTCGCCCCTGGTGAAGGCTCTGCTGATGCTGTTGCTCGCCAAGGGCGCGAACGGCGGCTTCGGCGACATCTTTGGGGGCGGGCGCCAGGGTGAGCCCGGCCCCGAGGCCGATCGCTCCGGCGGCGCCGGACCCTACGGGCGCGATCCCGGCCAGCACCCCGCCGATGCCGGCGGACGCCGGCCCGACGACAGCGGCGATATCGGCGGCTGGGACCAGTATGGCGGCCGCCGCGACAGCGGCCCGGAGCGCAGCGCCGACCCGTCCCTGCCACCCGGCGATTTCTCGGATTTGTCCGGCATGCTCGACGGCCCCGGCGGCGCCCCGGCCCCGAGCCGCGCCGCGCCGGCGGGGCAGGGGGATCTCGGCGGCCTCGACGGGCTGGTGGACCGGTTCCGCCAGGGGGGCCTCGGCGACGTGATGGAGTCCTGGATCGGCCACGGCACCAACCGCCCGGTGGCCCCGGACCAGCTCGCCCGGGCGCTCGGCTCCGACACGGTGGACACCCTCCAGAGCCAGACCGGGCTGGACCGCGAAACGCTGCTGTCGCAGCTCGCCCAGGCGCTGCCGGAGGTGGTGCACACGCTCACGCCGCAGGGGCGGGTGCCGGGCGAGGCGGAGCGGCGGGGGTGGTAGCCCTCAGGGCTTCCACGGATAGGCGGTGAGAAAGCGCATCTGCCCGGGCGCGGTCTCCTCCCAGACGCTGCGCAGCGACGCGTAGCGGCCGTCCGGTGCCTGCACAGGGCCTTCGAAGATCAACCGCGCTCGCCCGATTGCGGGCAGCACCCGGCGCCCCGGCCAATGGGCGAAGGCGTGGCTCACCAGATCGTCGGCCAGTTGCTCCGGTGTCTCGACCTTATAGCCGAGCGCGAGAAGATACTTCGCCTTGGAGGCGCCGTCCGTGTGCGCGGCATTGAGCAGATAGCCGACGATCTTGGGCCGTTCGACGGTCCAGACGACGGCGGCGACGTCCGTCGTCACATCGGCGCGCGTTCGATGAGCTTCAGATCGTTGGGCCGAACCGTGGCCAGGGCACCGAGCGGCGTGGGAAACTCCACGACGTAGGCCTCTCCGTCGCGGTAGACGCTGACGATGGTGCCCTCCGTCCCGGGTGGCAGCGAGTCCCCGTCGTCGCTGACCACGGCAGCCGTCAGCGCGACGCGATCCAGATCCCGAAGGTCCGATCGCGGGTCGTCCTGGCGGAACTGATATGCGCGGGCCAGCACCATGGCGCGAGGATACGTGCCGGTCTCGGCTTTGCAAGCGGGCGTGGCCCTGGAACACCGAACCTTTTGATGAGTGCGACTGCGGTCACGAGGTACCGGCGGTCTGGACGGGCTGGTGGATCGGTTCCGCCAGGGGGGCCTCGGCGACGTGATGGAGTCCTGGATCGGCCACGGCACCAACCGCCCGGTGGCCCCGGACCAGCTCGCCCGGGCGCTCGGCTCCGACACGGTGGACACCCTCCAGAGCCAGACCGGGCTGGACCGCGAAACGCTGCTGTCGCAGCTCGCCCAGGCGCTGCCGGAGGTGGTGCACACGCTCACGCCGCAGGGGCGGGTGCCGGGGGAGGCGGAGCGGCGGGGATGGTAAAGAACAGACAAATACTGCCCTTATCTTCAACGAAGAATCACCTCATCCTGCTATTCAAACAACATGTCACTTTATATTATGTAAAACTGAGATATAGCAGGGCGTTCCAAAGTACACTTTCGTGGCTGCTTCACAGGCCCCCAGGTTGAGAAGGCGCGTGGGAGAACGCTATCCCACGCGCCCCACGTCTTCTCTCAAAAACCTCGCCCATGTAGTGACGCGATCTGAGGGCCTCTGCAAGCAGGCATAGATAAGGACAGAGCTAATGTGCACGGGCCTCTCCCACCATCCATGAAGGATCATGAAGACAATAGTCCGGTGCTGTATCGAGCCCTTTAAGTTTTAGACTTCTGCAGGAAGCTTTTTCAGGCGACCCGCCGCATCACCAGCGACGCATTGGTCCCACCGAATCCGAAAGAATTCGACAGCACGACATCCACCTGCTTCCGCTTCGCCTCGAACGGCACCAGGTCGATCTTGGTCTGGACCGAGGGGTTGTCGAGGTTGAGCGTCGGCGGGATCACGCCGTCGCGCAGGACGAGGATCGAAAAGATCGCCTCAACCGAGCCGGCGGCGCCCAGCAGGTGGCCAACCGAGCTCTTGGTGGACGACATGGTGGCGTTCGCGGCGGCATCGCCCAGGAGGCGCTCCACGGCCTTCAGCTCCAGCTCGTCGCCCATGGGCGTCGAGGTGCCGTGGGCGTTGATGTAGCCGATCTCGGCGGGGGAGATGCCGGCCCGCTTCACCGCCGCGCTCATGCAGCGGAAGGCGCCGTCTCCGTCCGGGGACGGGGAGGTGATGTGGTAGGCGTCGCCCGAGAGGCCGTAGCCCACGACCTCGGCGTAGATCCGCGCGCCGCGGGCCTTGGCGTGCTCGTACTCCTCCAGCACCACGATGCCGGCGCCCTCGCCCATGAGGAAGCCGTCGCGGTCGCGGTCGTAGGGGCGGGAGGCCTTCTCCGGGGTGTCGTTGAAGCCCGTGGTCAGGGCCCGGCAGGCGGAGAAGCCCGCGATCGAGAGGCGGTTCACCGGCGATTCGGCGCCGCCCGCCACCATCACGTCGGCATCGCCCAGCCCGATCAGGCGGCTCGCGTCGCCGATGGCGTGGGCGCCCGTGGAGCATGCCGTCACCACGGCGTTGTTCGGGCCCTTGAGGCCGTGGGCGATCGAGACCTGGCCGGAGGCGAGGTTGATGATCCGGCCCGGGATGAAGAACGGCGAGATCCGGCGCGGGCCCTTCTCGTGCAGGGTCACGGAGGCGTCGTAGATGCCGCCGATGCCGCCGATGCCGGAGCCGATCAGCACGCCGGTGGCGCACTGGTCCTCATGACTCTTGGGCGCCCAGCCGGCATCCTTCAGCGCCTCGTCGGCCGCCGCCATCGCGAAGACGATGAACGGATCGACCTTGCGCTGCTCCTTGGGCTCCATCACCGCGTCGGGGTTGAAGGTGCCGTCGGTGCCGTCGCCGAACGGAACCTGCGCGGCGATCCGGCAGGGCAGGTCGGCGGATTCGAAGCCGCGGATCGGGCCGGCGCCGCTGTCGCCCGCGATCAGCCGGCTCCAGGTGTGCGCCACCCCGCTGCCCAGCGGCGTGACCATCCCCAGACCCGTGACCACCACCCGCCGCATCGCACTCGTCCCGTCTTGAGGCGCATCCGGGCCGCCGCCGGAGCGCATCGTCTATAACTGCCGGAGGCGGATTCGGTCCCGATGGGACGCATCACGCCTGCGCGCCTTGAAACGCATGACGGCGCGGGGGCTGTTTCGCCTCACCCGCGCCGCGTGAACCGAAAAATCCCGGCGCCCGAGAGTCTCTCACGAAATGCCCGCTGCGCTGTCGCGATCAGAGGGAGAACTCCCGGTGCCCGGGAGTTTCGTGAGCCGCTCTTAGGCGGCGGAGTTCTTCTCCAGGAACTTCACGGCGTCGCCGACCGTCTGGATGGTCTCGGCCGCATCGTCCGGGATCTCGACGTTGAACTCTTCCTCGAAGGCCATCACCAGCTCGACCGTGTCGAGGCTGTCGGCACCGAGGTCGTCGATGAAGTTGGCGCTCTCGACCACCTTCTCGGGCTCGACGCCCAGATGCTCGACCACGATCTTCTTCACGCGCTCAGCGATATCGCTCATCGGTCTTCCGTCCTCGTCCTTTTAGGTCTGTCAGTCTTCTCGGGGTGGTGCTTGGCCGCGTCGCGCCCCTGCGGGCTTGTTGAGCGGCCAGTGTCCGATTGCGCGTGCTTCTGACGGTGAACCGGCAAGGTGCACCGAGATGCCCCCACCGGGAGGCCCTTGGACTGAAAACCCGCTGAACCGTCAACCCCCTGCGCGGCTGCGGGGGGTTGGTAGCACAGGGCTCCCGCCCTGGCGAGGGCCCGTTCAGAAACCCTTCACCGGTGTGGCGTTTGCGTGCCGGAGCACTTGATTCGCCTTGGTTTGGAGGCGACCAGGACCAGTATAAAGGTCTTAGTACATCGCCATACCGCCGTTCACGTGCAGCGTGTGGCCGGTGACGTAGCCGGCTTCCGCGGAGGCGAGGTAGAGGCAGGCCGCCGCCACCTCGGCGCCCTCGCCGAGTCGCCCGGCCGGCACCCGGGTCAGGATGCCCTCGCGCTGCTTCTCGTTCAGCGCATCGGTCATCGGCGAGGTGATGAAGCCGGGGGCGATGCAGTTGACCGTGATCCCGCGCGAGGCGACCTCGGCGGCGAGCGCCTTGGTCAGGCCCACGAGCCCGGCCTTGGCGGCGGCGTAGTTGCCCTGGCCGGGATTGCCGGTCGAGCCCACCACCGAGCCGATATTGACGATCCGTCCGAAGCGGCGGCGCATCATGCCCTTCACGGCCGCCCGCGACAGGCGGAAGGCGGCGGTGAGGTTGACGGCGAGCACCTGCTCCCACTCCTCGTCCTTCATCCGCATGAACAGGTTGTCCCGGGTGATGCCGGCATTGTTCACGAGGATGTCGAGGGGGCCGATCGCGGCCTCGGCGGCCGGGACGAGGCCCTCGACCGACTCCTTGTCGGCGAGGTCGGCGACCACCGGGCTCGCGCGCTCGCCGAGTTCGGCCGCCAGCGCCTCCAGGGCCGCCTGCCGGGTGCCCGAGAGCGCGACATGCGCGCCCTGCGCGTGCAGCGACCGGGCGATCGCCTGCCCGAGGCCGCCGGTGGCCCCCGTGACGAGGGCCTTGCGGCCGGTGAGATCGAACATGCAGGGCTCCTCTATAGGTGTCCGGTTTCGAAAGGCCGTGGCCTTTTGCGGGTGCAGGGCCAAGTGCAGGGCCAAGCCCTGCTGGGTCCGGGCAAAGCCCGATATCGGGGCTCCGCCCCGACACCCCGCCAAAGGGCTCGGCCCTTTGGAAACCCGTTACAGCGCGAAGGCCGCGACGTCTGTGGGCGTGCCGATCGCGGTGGCCGTGGCTTGCGGGGCGATGCGCTTGACGAGGCCGGTGAGCACCTTGCCGGCGCCCAGCTCATAGAATTCGTCGACGCCCGCTTCCGCCATGGCGGCGATGCTCTCGCGCCAGCGCACCGTGCCAGTGACCTGCTGCACCAGGGCCTTGCGGATCGCCTCCGGCTCGGCGACCGGCGCGGCCGTCACGTTGGCATAGAGGGTGACCCGCGGGGCGTTCAGCGTCACGGCGGCGAGCGCCCTGGCCATGGCCTCGGCGGCGGGGGCCATCAGCCGGCAATGGAACGGGGCCGAGACGTTGAGCAGCACGGCGCGCTTGATCCCGCGGCCGGCGGCGAGGCCGATGGCCCGCTCCACCGCCGCCCGATCACCCGACAGAACCACCTGTCCGCCGCCATTGTCGTTGGCCACGTCGCAGACCGCGCCACCGCCGGCTTCCCGGGCGGCCGCTTCGGCCAGAGCGCGAGTTGCTTCGAGATCGGTTCCGATCAAAGCCGCCATCGCTCCGACACCGGGCGCCACCGCCTCCTGCATGGCCGCGCCGCGCAGCCGCAGGAGTTTCGCGGCATCGGCGATCGTCAGGCTGCCGGCGGCCGCCAGAGCCGCGTATTCGCCCAGCGAATGGCCGGCCACGCACGCGACGTCGCGGGTCAGGTCCAGGCCGCGCTCGGCCTCCAGCACCCGCAGCACCGCGAGGCTCGCCGCCATCAGGGCCGGCTGGGCGTTGGTCGTGAGGGTCAATTCCTCGACCGGACCCTCGAACATCAGGCGCGACAGGTTCTGGCCCAAGGCGGCATCGACCTCGTCGAGCACGGCCTTCGCCTGCGGGAAGGCCGCCGCGAGGTCCCGCGCCATGCCGACCGCTTGGCTGCCCTGGCCGGGGAAGATGAGTGCGCGCATATCGGTCTTGATCGCTCCGCGGCGCGCGAGCGCCGCCCGTGTCGGCTGAACCTCTGGAATGGCGGGCGGACTCGCACCCGTTGCCGCAGGTGTCAACAATGCGCCGCACCATGCCGTGGCCCCGCGGGCGGGCGTGCGCCCTGCGCAAGCCGCTGTGCTTGTTGCAGAACGGCATCCGGTGTACGGTGCGCCCATACCCGACATCACCCGTCGCTCAAGCCCAAGGAGCCGCCCCGCATGGCGCGCGTCACCGTCGAAGATTGCATCGAGAAGGTCGAGAACCGGTTCGAGCTCGTTCTGCTGGCGAGCCACCGCGCCCGCCTCCTGGCCGCCGGCGCCCCGCTGACCATCGACCGCGACCGCGACAAGAACCCCGTCGTGGCCCTGCGCGAGATCGGCGACGAGACCATCACGGCCGATGATCTCAAGGAGCAGCTGATCCACTCGATGCAGAAATACGTCGAGGTGGACGAGCCGGAGGCCGAGACCGTGCCGCTGCTGTCGAGCTCGCCGGCCGCCGCCGCGGTGGCGCCGCAATCCTCCAGCGACGATGCGGCTCCCCAATTCGACCGCATGAGCGAGGAAGATCTGCTGCGCGGCCTCGAGAACCTCGCCCCGCCGGTCGAGACCGACGACGAGGGCGAGTGAGCCGGGAGACGTGGGCCTGGACGTGCACGACCTGACCACGACCGAGCCCGGCGGAGACGCCGGGTTCTCTCGTTCCGAGGCCGCCCCGGCGACGAACGGCACGTCCCCGCCACAGGGGGCTGGCGCCGAGACGGCGGTTGCGGAACAATCGCGCGTGATCCCGACCCCGCGTACCTCCCAGGAGCCCGCCCCGTCCCGGCGGATGATGCGCCAGTACGAGCTCGTCGAGCGGGTCAAGCGCTACAACCCGACCGCCGACGAAGCGCTGCTGAACCGCGCCTACGTGTACGCCATGCAGGCGCACGGCACGCAGAAGCGCGCCTCGGGCGACCCGTTCTTCGCCCACCCGCTCGAAGTCGCCGCGATCCTCACGGATCTCCACCTCGACGACGCCACCATCGTGGCCGCGGTCCTGCACGACACCGTGGAGGACACCGAGGCGACGCTCGAAGAGATCCGCCGCCTGTTCGGGCCGGAGATCGGCGCGCTGGTCGACGGCCTGACCAAGCTCAAGCGGCTCGATCTCGTCTCCAAGCAGGCCGCCCAGGGCGAGAACTTCCGCAAGCTGCTGCTGGCGGTCGCCGCGGACGTGCGGGTTCTGCTGGTCAAGCTCGCCGACCGCCTCCACAACATGCGCACCCTCCAGCACATGCGGGAGGACAAGCGCCATCGCATCGCGCAGGAGACGCTGGACATCTACGCGCCGCTCGCCGGCCGCATGGGCATGCAGGAGCTGCGCGAGGAGTTGGAGGATCTGGCCTTCCGCAACATCGAGCCGGAGGTCTACGCCACCATCACGCAGCGGCTCGCCCGGCTCACCGCCAAATCCGAGAGCGTGGTCGAGACCATCGCGCAGGTGCTGACCGAGAAGCTCGGCGCACAGGGCATCACCGCAGAGGTCAACGGCCGGCAGAAGCGGCCGTTCTCGATCTGGTCGAAGATGGAGCGCAAGTCGGTCGCCTTCGAGCAGCTCTCCGACATCTTCGGCTTCCGGGTCGTCGTCGATACGGTGCAGGCGTGCTACGCGGCGCTCGGCATCGTCCACACCAGTTGGCCGATGGTCCCGGGGCGGTACAAGGACTACATCTCGACCCCGAAGCAGAACGATTACCGTTCGATCCACACCACGGTGATCGGGCCGAAGAGCCAGCGCGTCGAGTTGCAGATCCGCACCCGCGCCATGGACGACATCGCCGAGTACGGCATCGCCGCGCATGCCCATTACAAGGAACTCGGCCAGGAATTCGGGAAGGAAACGGTGCGCCGCGAGGGTGAAGGCAGCGTCCACCCGAAGCTGGCGGCCGAGAGCGGCGCCTACCAGTGGCTGCGCCGGACCATCGAGCTGCTCGCCGAGGGCGACAGCCCGGAGGAGTTCCTGGAGCACACCAAGCTGGAGCTGTTCCAGGACCAAGTGTTCTGCTTCACCCCCAAGGGCCGTCTGATCGCCCTTCCGCGGGGCGCGACGCCGATCGATTTCGCGTACGCGGTCCACACCGATGTCGGCAACACCGCGGTCGGGGCCAAGATCAACGGCCGGATGGCGCCGTTGCTGCACGAACTCGCCAACGGCGACGAGGTCGAGATCATGCGCTCGGACGGCGCCTCGCCCCCGGCCGCCTGGGAATCCCTGGTGGTGACCGGCAAGGCCCGGGCGGCGATCCGGCGGGCGACCCGGGCTGCGGTGCGCCGGCAATATGCCGGTCTCGGCCGTCAGATCCTGGATCGGGCCTTCGAGCGCGCCGCCAAGACCTTCTCGGAGGACAAGCTGCGCGGCGCCCTGCCACGCCTCGCCCGCGCCACCACCGAGGACGTGTTCGCCGCCGTCGGGCGCGGCGAGATGTTCTCGGGCGACGTGGTCCGGGCCGTCTATCCGGACCACCGCGACGAGCGCCGTCCGGCCGCCGCACCGGGGCCGACCGGCGGTGCCGGCCGCCTCGTGCGCTCCGCCGATCAGACGATGCGGCTGACCTTCCCGGGCGCCGACGGCAAGGACGGCGAGGCCGAGGGGCGCAGCGACGCGATCCCGATCCGCGGCCTTGCCGGCGATCTGCCGGTGACGTTCGCGCCGAATGGCGGCGCCGTCCCGGGGGACCGGATCGTCGGCATCCTGACCCCCGAGGTCGGCGTCACCGTCTATCCGATTCAGTCCGCGGCGCTCGCCGCTTTCGACAACGAGCCGGAGCGCTGGCTCGACGTCCGTTGGGACACCGAGGCGCTCGGCGGTGAGCGCTTCCCCGCCCGGCTGGCGCTCAAGTCGATCAACGAGCCGGGGGTGTTCGCGCAGATCGCTCAGGTGATCGCCGATCATGACGGAAACATCGATAACATTTCAATGAAGCGGCGCACCCAGGACTTTACCGACATCACCATCGATCTGTCGGTCTGGGATCTCCAGCACCTGAATGCAATCATCGCAGAACTGCGCGGCAAGCGCGCCGTGAACAGCGTGGAGCGGGTGAACGGTTAGGCCCACCCGCTGGGTTGCACATCTCAAGTTGGCGTTCTCAACGTCAGTAAGTCTTGCGAAAACGGTCGGCCATCTGACAAAGATGGATCGCCGCGACTGTACTGCCCATTATCGCCGATGTTTACCGCAACAAGGCCGCCGTTAAGCTTGACACGGACGCATTTGAGACGAATGGTCGAATTGCCTGGGCGACGGTTACCGGATAACGACCGCGCTTTTCGCCCCGGATTGCAGAGCATAGCGACGGTCGATCGCGCCAATACATCCCCGGCCCAAGGTCGCGGTCGGAGCATGACCGTTTCTAAATATGATTTCCCGTCACCCAAATGTTTCAGGAACTGAACTGTTCATGACAGCAAATCAACGCAGCGCAGTCTTTATCGACGGTGCCAATCTCTATGCGACCACCAAGGCCCTCGGCTTCGACATTGACTATAAAAAACTGCTAAAGGAATTTCAGTCACGAGAAAATCTTCTTCGCGCATTCTATTATACTGCGATGATCGAGGATCAAGAATATTCCTCCATTCGACCCCTGATCGACTGGCTGGACTATAACGGCTACCGCGTCGTGACCAAGCCGGTGAAGGAATTCACGGATTCCATGGGGCGGCGGAAGTACAAGGGCAATATGGACATCGAGCTGGCGATCGACGCCCTCGAGCTCAGCGCCCATATCGATCACATGATCCTGTTCTCCGGTGACGGCGATTTCCGCTCGCTGGTCGAGGCGATGCAACGGCGCGGCGTCAAGGTGACGGTGATCTCCACGATCCAGACCCAGCCGTCGATGATCTCCGACGAGTTGCGGCGGCAGGCCGACGAGTTCGTCGATCTGGCGAGCCTCGCGGGGCGGATCGGACGCGAGCCGAGCGAGCGGCCGGCGCGGACCGCGGGCGACTCGTCGAGCCGCTACCGCGGCGAGGGACGTCCGAGCCCGAGCCTGGAGAACCGCTACGGCATCCGCCAGCCGGATTCCGAGGAGGAATAGCGCTTCAGGCGCCTGTTCCGCCGAGCCAATCGAGAACCTGCCGGGCGCTCTGGTCCGGCGGGAAGACCGGGTAGAACAGGTGCGTGACCACGCCGTCGTCGATCACCAGGGTGAGACGGCGCAGCAGCACCTGACCGCCGACCTCGAAGACCGGCAGACGCGCCGCCATCGCGAAGGCGCGGTGCGGATCGGAGAGCATCGAGAACGGCAGGCGCAGCCGCTCAGCGGCCTCCCGCTGGTAGGCGCTGGTCTGGGTCGACAGGCCGTAGATCTGGGCGACGCCGCGGGCTTTCAGTTCATCATGGTGATCGCGAAAGTCGCAGGCCTGTGGCGTGCAGCCCCGGGCACCGGGGATCGCGTCCCAATCGGGCGTCAGGCCCGGCCGTCCCGGCTCGCCGGTTCGGGGATAGGCGTAGGCGATGGTGCGGCCGGAGAGCTTGGCCAGGGAGATCGTGCGCCCATCCGTGGCGGTCAGTGCCACGTCGGGCAGCTGCATCCCGCGCAGGTGATCGGCCCCGCCGTCATCCTCGGGGACGGGGAGGTCGGCGGGCAGGGCATTGTGGTTGGATGGCATGGGTCGCTCCGCTCGGAGACCGTAAGCCTATCCTGATCTCGGGGTGGGCAGAAGAACTGTCCGTTCGCTACCCCCGATCCCGCAGCAGCCGCGCCCGGTCGCGCTGCCAATCCCGCTCCTTGGCAGCCTCGCGCTTGTCGTGCGCCTGCTTGCCCTTGCCGAGCCCCAGCTCGACCTTCGCCCGCCCCTGGTCGTTGAAGTAGATCTTCAGCGGCACCACTGTGTAGCCCTGGCGCTGGGTCGCGCCGATCAGCTTGTTGATCTGGCGGCGATGCAGCAGCAGGCGACGCGGGCGCTTGGGTTCGTGGTTGAAGCGGTTCGCCTCCAGGTATTCCGGGATATAGGCGTTGAACAGCATCAGGTCGTTGCCGGAGGGGCCGGCATAGGATTCGCCGATCGTGGCCTTGCCGCCGCGCAAGGATTTCACCTCGGTGCCGGTCAGGGCGATGCCGGCCTCGAGGGTGTCCTCGATCGTATAATGGTAACGCGCGGCACGGTTGTCGGCGACGATGCGCCGGCCGGGCTCCGGTTTCGGGGCCATTGTTGTGTGACTCTCTTAAGCCTTGCGGATCAGCCTTCGAGCAGGCCGGCATGCCGCAGGGCGGCGTCCACGATGCGCTTCGTGGGCTCCGTAACCGGCACCAGGGGCAGGCGCAGCTCCTCGGTCATGTGGCCGAGCCGGGCCAGCGCGTACTTCGCCGGCGCCGGGTTGGCCTCGGCGAACAGGCCGGTCTGCAGCGGGAACAGCCGGTCCTGGATGGTCAGCGCCTTGGCGTAATCGCCCGAAAGCGTCGCCTCCTGCAGGTCGGCGCAGAGCCGGGGGGCGACATTCGCCACCACCGAGATGCAGCCGTGGCCGCCCTGGGCGTTGTAGCCGAGCGCCGTCGCATCTTCGCCTGAAAGCTGGAGGAAGTTCGGCCCCATGGCCTGACGCTGCTGGCTGACGCGGTCGATCTTTGCGGTCGCGTCCTTCACGCCGGCGATGTTCTTCAGCTCGAAGAGCCGGGCCATCGTCTCGACGCTCATGTCGACGACGGAGCGCGGCGGGATGTTGTAGATGATGATCGGAATACCGACCGCGTCGTTGACGGCCTTGAAGTGGGCATAGAGGCCCTCTTGCGTCGGCTTGTTGTAGTACGGCGTCACCACCAGGACGGCGTCGGCCCCGGCGCGCTCGGCGTGCCGTGCCCGCGCGACGGCTTCCGCGGTGGAGTTGGAGCCTGCGCCCGCAACCACGGGCACGCGCCCGCCCGCTTCGTCGATGCAGGATTCGACCACCCGGTCGTGCTCGGCATGGGTCAGGGTCGGGCTCTCGCCGGTGGTGCCGGTGGGCACGAGACCGTGGCTGCCCTGCTCGATCTGCCAGCGCACGAATTTGCGGAAGGCGGCCTCGTCGAAGGCCCCGTCGCGGAAGGGCGTCACCAGCGCGGTGAGCGAGCCCCGCAGGCGGCTCCCGGTCATCTCGGTCATCTCAGGCGTCCCAAAGGGTCCCAACGGGGATCTTCTCGGCGGTCTCGGCGCCGGGCGTGGTCCGCACCGTACGGGCGCGGACGGGCAGACATAGGCGGTCGGGCCACGGCGCGCAAACAGATCGTCGCGACGGTTAACGCGATCTTTATGGTCGCCGTTCGATCCTCATTCTTTCCCGCCCCGGTGATCAGCAGGGGGACATCGTGATCCGATCCGCCGCCGCGACTCTGGCCCCGAAGCGCACGTCCCTGGCTGTGGCCGCGCTCATCGCCACCGTCGGCGTGGCGCTGGCGGTCCCGGACGCCCCCGCGACGCAGCCGACGCCCCCCGCCAGCGACGCTGCCCTCTCGGCTGCGCAGATTCGCGGTGCGGAAGCCGGGAAGGCCGCCGACCCCGTCGCGGCCGACGCCCTGAAGCTCGATCCGATCCACGCCTCCGGCGACGAGAAGGGCGAGGAACCCGCCCGGCCGCTGCCGGCCGCAGCCTCGGCCTACGCGTCGGCCGACCCGGACGCCCCGGTGGCCTTCCCGATGCCCGACGCGGCCGTCGCCCCGGCGGCCCCGGTCCCCGAAGTGCCCGACCCCGCGCGTCCAAAAATCTCCGGCGACACCGATCCGACGCTGCTGCGCGGCGCCATCGACCTCTACCGCAAGGGCCGGGTCGCCGACGGAGACCGGATGCGCGACGGCTTCACCGATCCGGCCGCGAAGGCGCTGCTCGAATGGGTGGCGATCCGCGCGGGCGCGGGCATCGGGTTCAACCGCACGATCGCGTTCGCCCGGGCCAATCCGGATTGGCCGGCCGGCCCCCTGCTGCGCCGGCGGGCCGAGGAGGCGCTGCTCTCCGAGCGGAAACCCCCCACGACGGTCCGCGCCTTCTTCGCCACGGCGAAGCCGGCAAGCGCGCCGGGCAAGTTCGCCCTGGCGCTGGCGCTCCGCGCCGACGGCTACGAGGCGGATGCGGCCGAGATGGTCCGCGACCTCTGGCGCGCCGAGAGTTTCGGGCGCAGCCTCGAGGCCAAGGTGCTCGATGCCTTCCCGGAAGCGCTCACCCGGGTCGATCACCGCTTCCGGATGGAGCGGGCGCTCCTGAAGGACGATTGGGAGAGCGCCGGCCGAGCGGCCGGTTACGCGGGCGGCGGCTATGCCAGCCTCGTGCGCGCCCGGCGGGCCGTGGAGGACAAGTCGTCCGGGGCCGCATCGGCGCTCGCCGCGGTGCCGCCGTCGCTGCGCGGGGATGCCTCCTACATCTTCTCCCGGGCGCAGTATCTCCGCCGGGCCGACAAGCCCGAGGAGGCCGCCGCCGTGCTGGCCGCAGCCCCGACCAACCCGGACGTGCTGGTCGACGGCGACGAGTGGTGGGTCGAGCGCCGGATCGTGGCGCGCAAGCTCCTCGACCTCGGCGACGCGAAGATGGCCTACAGGGTCGCGAGCGCCTCAGCGGCACGCTCGCCGGAGAAGCGGATTGAGGCCGAGTTCCACGCCGGCTGGATCGCGCTGCGCTTCACCAGCGATCCAGCCGCCGCCGCACAGCACTTCGCCCGGATGGCCACCATCGCGGAAAGCCCGATCTCGGTGGCGCGGGCCGCCTACTGGCAGGGGCGCACGGCCGAGGCGCTCGGCCGGTCGGACGAGGCGAGGCGCGACTACGAGCGTGCCGCCCTACAGCCGATCGCCTATTACGGGCAGGTCGCGCGGGCGCAGCTGGGCCAGACCAGCCTGCCCCTGCGGGCGCCCGCGGATCTCGAAGGGCCTGAGCGGCAGGCCTTCGAGGGGCGGCTCTACATCCGGGCCCTCCGGATGCTGGGCGAGGCCGGCATCAAGGATCTCGCCCTCCCGCTCTACATCGACGCCGCGCGGGAACTCTCCGACCCGCGCGAGATCCAGGCGCTCGGCGACCTCGCCACCGACATGAAGGATCCGCGCGCCCTGGTGGCGATCGGCAAGCTCGCGGTCCAACGCGGCCTGCCGCTCGACGCCCACGCCTACCCGACGATCGGGATCCCGGCCTACGAGACCTACACGGCGGTGCCGCAGGTGGAGCGGGCCATGGTCTACGCGATCGCCCGGCAGGAGAGCCAGTTCGATCCCCGGGCCCAATCGGGCGTCGGCGCCCGGGGCCTGATGCAGATGATGCCGGCCACCGCCCAGCGCACCGCCCGCCGGGTCGCCGCATCGTTCGACGTCGATCGCCTGACCAGCGACCCCGCCTATTGCGCCAAGCTGGGTCAGGCCCATCTCGGCGAGCTGATGGAGGATTGGCGCGGCTCCTACGTGCTGGCCTTCGCGTCCTACAATGCGGGCGGCGGCAACGTGAAGAAGTGGATCGACGCCTATGGCGACCCGCGCAAGCCGGGCGTCGACGTGATCGACTGGGTGGAGCGCATCCCCTTCACCGAGACCCGCAATTACGTGCAGCGGGTGATGGAGAACCTGCAGGTTTACCGCTCCCGGCTCGACAGCCGCAGCGCGCTCCTGATCGACGGCGACCTGCATCGCGGGGCGCGGTAGCGTCGACGCCTCTGCGAACGGATGAGTGCCGCCAGGACGTAAGCCGCACGCCGCAGCGGCATAGCTTTTGGTTGTGCCTCCAGCGCGTGGCTCCCTAGAAGATGGTCCGGTCCCTATTGACCGGGCCCGGGCTGGCCATCGCTGCCGAGAGGATCCTCATGCTGCATTCGAGATTGGGTTTCGCCCTCCTGCTGAGCACCGCGCTCGCGACCGCTGCACCGGCCCTGGCTCAGGACGCCTCCACGGCCGAGCAAACGGTCGATGCGATGAACACGCTGTTCGGCAAGCATCCGGGCGCGCGGGCCAACCACGCCAAGGGCGTGGTCGCCGAGGGCAGCTTCACCCCGTCGGCGCAGGCCGCGACAATCAGCAAGGCGTCCCTGTTCCAGGGGCCGACGGTGCCGGTGACGTTCCGCTTCTCCGACTCCACCGGCGTGCCGACCATCCCGGACGGCGCAGCCGACGCCAATCCGCACGGCCTGTCGCTCAAGTTCAAGCTCAGCGACGGCTCGGACATGGACGTCGTCACCAACTCCTTGAAGTACTTCCCGGTCGCCACCGGAGAAGACTTCCGCGACCTCCTGAGAGCGGTCGCCGAGAGCGGGCCGAAGGCGGCTCATCCGACCGCGCTGGAGCGTTTCGCCGCGACCCACCCGGCCGCCGCTACGGCAGGCAAAACCGCCAAGACGCCATCGAGCTTCGCCCGGCAGACCTATAACGGCGTCAACGCCTTCATCTTCGTGGACAAGGACGGCAAGCGCCAGCCGTTCCGCTTCCGCATCGAGCCGGTGCAGGGCGAGGAGATCCTGCCGCCGGAGGAGGCGGCCAAGCGCGATCCGAATTTTTTGATGGCGGAGATCGGGCCCCGGATCGCCAAGGAGCCGGCGAAGTTCCGTGTCCTGGCCCAGCTGGCTGACGCCGGCGACCCGACCAACGACGCCTCCAAGCCCTGGCCGGACGACCGCAAGACGGTCGATCTCGGCACACTGACGGTCTCGCAGGCGGTGCCGAACAGCGCCGAGGCCGAGAAGGCGCTGTTGTTCATGCCGAACAACCTCACTGATGGAATCGAGGTCTCGGACGATCCGCTGATCGACGCCCGGGTGCAGGCCTACGCGGTCTCGTTCAGCCGGCGCTCGCAGTAACCGACCGGATCAGCGGGTGGTGCCGCGGGACCTCCGCGGTTCCTGGGTGAGACGGGCTTGCCGGGCCGCACCCGGGAGCGTTCCTCGCGCGGGCGCTCTGAAGTCATGGATCCCAAAGGGCCATGCCCTTTGGCGGGGCGTCGGGGCAGGCCCCGAGGTCGGGCTCCGCCCGAACCCTGCAAGGCTCCGCCCTGCACCCGCGAAAGGGCTCGCCCTTTCGAAACCCCGATCGTCCCGGATCTGCGAGCCTCGATGACCTTAGCCGGCGATGTGCAGCCCCGCTGCGGCGTGCCGGCGGCGACGCTCGGTCGGGTCCTGGAACACCCCCGACCACAGGCCGAGGCGCCGCCCCCAGGCCCGGTCGGCGGCCGCCGCATAGGCGGGCGCGGCGTCGCGCTCGGGCACGGCGAGACCGTGGGCCACCATCCAGGAGCCGAGATCCTCATCGCCGATCCGGCACAGCGCCACGAGCGTCTCCCCACCGCCCCGCGGCTCGCAGGCGACCACCGCCTCGCCGATACGGTCGGTGAGCGCCCGGGCGGCGTCCCGGCCGCAGGCATAGGTCCGGTCCTGCGCGTCCGAGCAGGACTGGTCGGCATCCGGCGCGACGATGCCGGCCAGGCTGACCTGACGCGCGCCGACACGGAGGGTGCCGCCGTCGATCACCTGGGCGGGGCCCTGAAGGACCTCGCCGGCCCGGGCAGGTGTATGCCCTGCGAGGCCGCCGGCCAGGAGCACCGCCAGCAGCGGCAGGCGCGACCGGCCGGCCTTGTCGTCCGGGCAGAGGAGGGTGCCGGCAACACCGGCCGCGCAGGCGAGGAGGGCACCGAGGATCAGCGACATGGTTTCAGGTCTCCGGACGGGGTATGGCCCCCTTGTGCCGAAGCCCAGCCCCGCCATCCTGACGGCGCCTGTCAGCCTCCCGTCAGGCAAAGCGCGCTACCGCGTACCCGCATGAATGCCCGCCGCGCCGCCTTGCTCTGCGTGTTCGCCGTCCTCGCCGGCGCACCCGCATCCGCGTCCGAGGACGCCGACCGCGCCCGCCAGGCCCTGGAGAAGGGCGAGATCCGCCCCCTCGACGAGATCCTGCACGCCGCCCGCGAAGCGGTGCCTGGCGATGTCGTGTCGGTCGATCTGAAGCGCGACGACGGGCGTTGGCGCTACAAGCTGCGCATCCTCGGCGCCGACGGGAAGCGCCGGACCGTCAAGGTCGATGCCGGCTCGGCCAAGATCCTGGACGACGACGACGATGATTGAGGAACAGGGTCATCCGTGCGCGTCCTGATCGTCGAGGACGAGCCCCGCATCGCCGCCGATATCCGCCAGGGCCTGGAGCGGGCCGGCTACGTCGCCGACGTGGTGGCGGACGGGGAGGCCGCGTGGTTCCGCGGCGAGACCGAGGCCTACGACGCCATGGTGCTCGATCTCGGCCTGCCGCGCCTGGATGGGCTCGGGGTGCTGCGGCGGCTGCGCGCCGCCGACGTCGCGCTGCCAGTGCTGATCCTCACCGCCCGGGACGGCTGGCGCGAGCGCGTCGAGGGCATCGATGCCGGGGCCGACGACTATCTCGTCAAGCCGTTCCGCATGGAAGAACTGGTGGCGCGACTCAGGGCGATCCTCCGGCGCACCGCCGGCCATGCCTCGCCGATCCTGCGCGCGGGCGCCGTGGAACTCGACACCCGGACCCGGGCGGTCAGCGTCGATGGCCGCCCGACCGAGTTGACCGCCCTGGAATACCGGCTCCTGGCGTTCCTGCTGCACCGGCCGGGGCAGGTGGTGCCGGCCGGCGAGTTGCTCGACCACCTCCACGGGGTCGGCACCGAGCGCGAGGCGAATGCCCTGGAGGCGCTGCTCACCCGCCTGCGCCGCAAGCTCGGGCCGGGGGTGATCGAGACGCGGCGCGGCCAGGGCTACAGTGTCCCGGCCGCGGACGGCCCGTGAGCCGGGATTCGCTCCGCCTCCGGCTCGGCCTCGCGGCGGCGGCCTTGATCGCCCTGGCGCTCCTGCTCGCCGGGATCGAGCTGACCGTGATTCTCGATCGGGTGCTCGACGCGCGCACCGCCGACGGCCTCGACCGGACCGCCAAGCTGATCGCCGGCCGGGTCACCCTTGCCCCGGACGGCAGTCCGACGCTCTCTCGGGAGCCCCCGGACCCACGCTTCGCCACGCCCTATGGCGGCCTGTACTGGCAGGTGGAGGCGGGATCATACGTCCTGCGGTCGCGCTCGCTCTGGGACAAGAGCCTGGAATTGGGCAAGGCGGACGCGGCCGGAACCGTCGACGCGACCGGGCCGGACGGCGGCCGGCTCATCGCGGTGATCCAGCCCCTCACGATCGGGCCGAGCGGCGCCGAGACCGATCTGCGGGTGATCGTGGCGGAGGATCGGCGCAACCTCGCGGCGAGCCGGACGACCTTCCTGCGCCTGCTCGTCCCGGCGCTCGTCGCCCTGTTCATCGTGCTGACGCTGGCGATGGCGCTGTTCGTGCGCCGGGCGCTGACACCGTTCCGGCTGCTGCAATCGGATCTCCTGGCGGTCCATGCCGGGACGCGGACACGGCTGCCGGAGCATTTCCCCGACGAGGTCCGGCCGCTGGTCGCCGACCTCAACCGGCTGCTCGACGCGCAGGAGCAGGCTCTGATCCGCGCCCGGGACGCGGCCGCCGACATGGCCCACGGCCTCAAGACGCCGCTTGCCGTGCTCGACGCCCTGGCGCGCCGGACCGGCCCCGCGGATCCGGCCCTCTCGGCCGAGATCGCCGAGCAGGCGCGGGCGATGGGCGGGCAGGTCGAACGGGCGCTCGCCCGGGCGCGGATCGCCGCCTCCGGCGACCTGCGGCGGCGCTCCTGCCGGGTGGCCCCGGTGGCGGAGCGGCTCGTCGCGACGATGCGCCGGCTGCCGGAGGGGGATTCCCTCGACTGGGCGGTGTCGGTTCCGGAGGCGCTCGCCTATCCGGGGGAGGAGGGGGAGCTGATGGAGGTGCTGGGCAACCTCCTCGACAACGGGCGGAAATGGGCCCATCGCCGCGTGCGGATCACCGGGGAGACCGGACCCGGGGGCCCGAGCCTCGCCGTGGACGATGACGGCCCCGGCATGAGCGCGGCGGCGATTGCGGGGATCGGCCGTGGTCAGCGCTGGGACGAGACCCGGCCAGGGACCGGCTTCGGCATCGCCATCGCCCGAGACGTGGCCGAGGCCGCAGGGGCGCAGCTCGATTTCGGGCGCTCGGAGTTCGGGGGGCTGCGGGCCGCGCTGCGCTGGCCGGGCGGGTAGGCCGGCCGCTTCCCCGAGCCGCGCCCTAGCGCCCGCCCTCGGCGACGTCGCGGCGGAGCAGGAACACGCCTTGCGCGCCGAACAGGTTCCACACCCACCAGGGCATCGAGAACCGCATCGGCCGGCCGCGGGCGTTGAGCGCGGTTGCGTGCTCGATCCGGGCGCCGATCAGCCGGCAGAGCCCGACGAAATCGCGGATCGTGCAATGGTGGATGTTGGGGGTCTCCCACCACGCATCGGGCATGATCTCGGTGACCGGCATGCGCCCGCGCAGGGCGAGTTCCGACCGGACCCGCCAATGCCCGAAATTCGGGAACGAGATGATCACCTGCCGCCCGATCCGCAGCAGGTGCTCCAGCACCACCCGCGGGTTGCGGGTCGCCTGGATGGTCTGGGACAGGACCACCACGTCGAAGGCGCCGTCGGGATAGTTGGCGAGGTCGGTGTCGGCGTCGCCCTGGATCACCGAGAGGCCTCGGGCGAGGCAGGCATTCACCCCCTCCCGGGTCAGCTCGATCCCGCGCCCGTCGATGCCCCGGCGGTCGCGCAGGAGCGCCAGCAACGAGCCGTCGCCGCAGCCGATGTCGAGGACCCGGGCGCCCGCCGGGACGAGGCCGAGCACCACGAGGTGATCGACCCGCGCGCCGTTGTTCTCGGCCGCGTGGGGGAGGGCATCCGCGCTCTCCCAGGGGGCGCCGTGACGAGCCTTGCCCAGCGGCAGCTTGCCGAACATCATCCTGCCGGACCCGGTCACAGGCCGCGCGCCCGGGCGGCGGCGTCGATGAAGCCGCGGGCGGCCGAGAACATCGCCGGCTCGTCGAGCAGGAAGGCATCGTGGCCCTTGTCGCTCTCGACCTCCACGAAGGCGACCGGCGCCGCCGCGGCGTTGAGCGCATGGACGATCGCACGGGATTCCCGGGTCGGGAACAGCCAGTCCGAGGTGAAGGAGATCACGCAGAAGCGGGTCTTCGTGCCCCGGAACGCGTTGGCCAGCACGCCGCCATGGTCTTCGGCGAGGTCGAAATAATCCATCGCCCGGGTGAGGTAGAGATAGGCATTGGCGTCGAACCGCTCGACGAAGCTCAGGCCCTGGTGGCGCAGGTAGCTCTCGATCTGGAAATCGGCGTTGAACGAGAAGGTCGGCGCCGAGCCGCCCTGGAAGCGGCGGCCGAACTTCCGGTGCAGGGCCGGCTCGGAGAGATAGGTGATGTGCGCGCCCATCCGGGCGACGCCGAGCCCCTTGGCGGGCCGGGTGCCGGCTTCGAGATAGCGCCCGTCGGCCCAGGCCGGGTCGGCCATGATCGCCTGCCGGCCGACCTCGTGGAACGCGATGTTCTGCGCCGAATGGCGGGGGCCGGTGGCGATCGGCATCGCGGCGAAGACGCGATCGGGATAGAGGGCCGCCCATTGCAGCACCTGCATCCCACCCATCGAGCCGCCGATGCACAGGAAAAGGTCCTGCACGCCGAGATGCTCCAGCAACATCTGTTGCGCGCGGACCATGTCGCGGATCGTCACCAGCGGGAAGTTCAGCCCGTAGGGACGGCCCGTCGCCGGGTCGATCGAAGCCGGGCCGGTGGAGCCCATGCAGGAGCCGATGACGTTCGAGCAGACCACGAAGTAGCGATCCGTGTCGATCGGCTTGCCGGGGCCGACCAGCGTCTCCCACCAGCCGCCCTTGCCGGTCACCGGATGGGTGTGGGCGAAATACTGATCGCCCGTGAGCGCGTGGCAGATCAGCACCGCGTTCGAGCGCGCGGCGTTGAGCGTGCCGGCGGTCTGGTAGGCGATCTGGAACGGCGCGAGTTCGACCCCCGCATCGGTGAGGAGTGGCCGGTCCGTACCGAAGCACGCGACCGGGCTCTTCGGGTCGAGCGCCTGCGAGCGCTCGGAGGCGCGCTGGGTCGGCTCGTCGATCGGGTCCGGCCGCAGGGCTGTGTCCGGTTGGGTGTCCATGGCGGGTCTTGACGACCGTGTCTCTGAGCGGGTCCGGACCGGGAGAGCACGGTTTCGCCTGACGCGCCGCCCTCGCCCGATGCGGCCAGCGAGGCTCCGGAGGTAATGCGCGGGGCGGCCAGCGTCAACGCGCCCCGCCGGTGCGGCCTTACCGACCGCCGCGCCAGTCGGAGACACCCGCCGTCCAACGGCCCTCGACCGACCGGTCGGCCGTGGCCGATGTCAGGGTCTGCCGGGCCCTCATCCAGGCGGGCTCGACCATGCAGACCCGCCGTCCCGGACGATGTCGAAAAACTGGTTCATCTTCCCCTCCGTCCTCTGATGACGAAGGTCTCGATCGGGAAGCCAAGCGTCGCAGTGTGGTCGAGCACGTGCGGGCCCGCGGGCGCTGCCTCCGGCTCAGGCGATCGGCGCCGCCATCAGCGCGAGCCCCAGGGCCGGCAGCGCGACCGCGAGGGCGGCCCTGGCGTCGAGACGGTCGGCGCCGACCCCGGCCCACCAGTGCCGGCTCGCCGCGCTCTCGATCAGGATCCCGGCCAGCACGAGGGCACAACCGGCCAGAGCCTGTAGCGAAACCATGAAGACCTCATCCCGCCGCCGGCCCTCACCCAGCCGTCGAACCCACGGGTGAAGTCGATCCGATGGCCGAGGGTTCCTCAGCGGATCGCCGCCGCGCAGGCGGCGAAGACCAGGGCTGCGCCGGCCACGGTGATACAGCCGTTGGCCCAGGGCGCCGCGTCCACGCGCCGGAGGCGGAAATCCGCAGCGACCGAGGTGAGGATCCCGATCAGGAACAGGCTGCAGGGGATCAGGTCACCGGGCATTCTCGATCCATCCACGCATATGCCGGGCGCGGCACGCCCGTTGCGCCCTGTCTCCGGGTTCAACAGGCCGAAACGTGGCGCGTGCCCCGCGGCATTTGCGCGTCGCCGGTTTTGCCGCGGCGGGCGCGGAGCGACTATCGCCGTCAGAGCTTGGCTTGCGCTGGCCCCGTGTCGAAATCCTCCGGCCCCATATCCAGCAGGTCGTTGGGCGTGTCGGTCCGGTCGTAGGCGCGGCTGGCGGCCGCCTCGATTGCCGCCTGATTGCGGGCGAACAGGTCGAGGGGCGCCCCATCGGCACCCGCGCCGAACTGCTGACGCAGCACCGGGATCGGCACATCGATGCCGATCACCCGCGCGCCGTCGGTCATGGCGAAGCGAATCAGGGTGCCGTCGGCGGGCAGGATGTGGGCGCCGCCGTCCAGGTAGCGTGTGAGGGGCATGGCTTCCGTCCTTCGCGATCGGGTTGAGATCGAGACAGGTAGGGCGGCGCGGTCGTACGGGGATGGAGCCCAGGCCTGGGCGTTTCCCATCGACGTCCTGCGATCGCGACCGAGAAACGGCCTGGGTTCACCGGCAAAGGAAATGTTGTAGACGGGCGCGAACCGCCATCCGCACCGCGCATCCCGAGTCGCACCGCAATGTCCGCCCCCCAATCCGCTCGCCCGGAACCGCGCCCCGGAGTCCTGGCGATCGACACCTACGTGCCCGGCAAGAGCGGGCGGCCCGGCGGCGGCACGGTCTACAAGCTCTCGTCCAACGAGACGCCGCTCGGCCCAAGCCCCGCGGCGCTGGCCGCGCTCCACGCGGCGACCGCCAAGCTGGAGACCTATCCGGACGGGCGCGCCACGGCCCTGCGCTCCGCGATCGCCAGGCGCTACGGACTCGATCCCGAGCGGATCGTCTGCGGCTCGGGATCGGATGAATTGCTCTCGCTTCTGGCCTACGCGTATGGCGGGCCGGGGACCGAGGGGATCTACTCGGAGCACGGATTCCTGGTCTACCGGATCGCCATCCTGGCCTCGGGCGCCGAGCCCGTGGTGGCGCCCGAGCGCGACTTCACCACCGATGTCGACGCGATCCTGGCCCGGGTCACGGAGCGGACCCGGATCGTCTACGTCACGAATCCCAGCAACCCGACCGGCACCTACCTGCCGTTCGATGAGATCCGCCGCCTGCACGCCAGCCTGCCGCCGCAGGTGCTGCTGGTGATCGACGGCGCCTATGCCGAGTACGTGCGGGCGAATGACTACTCGGCCGGGCTCGAACTCGCGCTGGAATCCGAGAACGTCGTGATGACCCGGACCTTCTCGAAGATCCACGGGCTGGCCGCGGTGCGGATCGGCTGGATGGTGGCGCCGGCCCATGTCGTGGACGCGGTCAACCGGATCCGGGGTCCGTTCAACCTCTCGGGGCTGGCCATCGCCGCCGGCTCGGCCGCCATCGCGGACGAGGCGCATATGGCCTCTGCCGCCGCCCACAACGCCGAGTGGCTGCCCAAGCTCACGGAGGGCGCCCGGGCGCTCGGCCTCACGGTCACGCCGAGCGTGGCGAATTTCGTGCTGATCCACTTCCCCGACGAACCGGGCCGCTCGGCCGCGGATGCGGACGCGTTCCTGATCGAACGTGGGCTGATCACCCGGCGCGTCACCGCCTACGGGCTGCCGAACGCCCTGCGGGTGACGGTGGCGAGCGCGGAGGCGAACACGGCCTTCCTGGCGGCGCTCGGCGACTTCGTGCGGGGCGCGCATGCCTGAGACCTCCACGGCCGAGCCCCCGGTCGTCGGCCGCCTCGCCATCGTCGGCCTGGGCCTGATCGGCTCCTCGATCGCCCGGGCGGCGCGGCGCTACGGTCTCGCCCGCACGATCGTGGCTTTGGACCGCGATCCGGCCGTGCGCGCACGGGTCCAAGAACTCGGCATCGCCGATGTCGTCACCGGCGACCCGGCGGAGGGCGCGGCCGAGACCGATCTCGTGATCCTGTGCGTACCGGTCGGCGCCATCGGCGCGGCGGCGGCCGAGCTGGCGCCACATCTCAAGCCCGGCGCGATCGTGTCGGATGTCGGCTCGGTGAAGGGCGCCGTGGTGGCGGCGATCCAGCCGCATCTGCCCCACGGCGTCGCCCTGGTCCCCGGCCACCCGATCGCCGGAACCGAGTTCTCGGGGCCGGATGCGGGCTTCGCCACCCTGTTCCAGGGCCGCTGGTGCATCCTGACCCCGCCCGAGGGCACCGACCCGGCGGCGATCGAGGCTGTCCACGCCCTGTGGGCCGGGATGGGTGCCAATGTCGAGACGATGAGCGCCGAGCACCACGACCATGTGCTGGCCATCACCAGCCATCTGCCGCACCTGATCGCCTACAACATCGTGGGCACCGCGGCGGAGCTGGAGGAGGCGACGCAATCCGAGGTGATCAAGTTCTCGGCGAGCGGGTTCCGCGACTTCACCCGCATCGCCGCCTCGGACCCGACCATGTGGCGCGACATCTTCCTCAACAACCGCGAGGCGGTTCTGGAGATGCTCGGGCGGTTCAACGAGGACCTCTCGGCGCTCGCCAAGGCGGTGCGCTGGGGCGACGGCGAGGCGCTGCACGCGATGTTCACCCGCACCCGGGCGATCCGGCGCAGCATCGTGGCCCAGGGCCAGGAGACTGCGGCGCCGGATTTCGGACGGCCGCGGCCGCCGGACGAATAGGACGCGCCGTCGCTCACGCCGGCGGACGGTTGACCAGTACCGGCTCCGTCGCCGTCCGCTCCGGGAACAGGACCCGCAACGCCTCCAGCTTCGGCGCGTCGTTGGCGGCGATGTACGGGTGCCCGGGGTGCAGGGCCATGAAGTCCTGGTGGTAGCCCTCCGCCGGATAGAACGCCGCCCCGGGCTCGATCCGGGTGGCCACCGGGCGCGCATAGGACTTCGCCGCATCGAGCTGAGCGATGTAGGCCTTGGCGATTCGGGCCTGCCCGGCATCCTGCGGGAACACGGCCGACCGGTACTGCCGCCCGCTATCGGGACCCTGGCGGTCCACCTGCGTCGGGTCGAGCGCCACCGAGAAGAAGATCCGCAGCAGTTCGTCGTAGCGGATCACCGCGGGATCGTAAGTGACCGCCACCGCCTCGGCATGGCCGGTCCCACCACCGCTCACCGTCCGGTAATCGGCGTCGGCGCGGATGCCGCCGGCATAGCCCGAGACCGCGCGCGTCACGCCGCGGACATGCTGGAACAGCCCCTGCACGCCCCAGAAGCAGCCGCCTGCGAACACTGCGACGTGTGAGCCCGGTGCCTCAGTGGCCTGGATCGCGGACTCCGGCAGCCGCCGGGGCGCCTCCTCGGCCAGGGCCGGCAGGCGCGGCAGCAGGAGCGCTCCCGCGAGGCCGAGCCCGAGGACTGCCCCGAGGAGGGGACGAAGCGAGTCGCGAAGAGCCATGCTGACCTCCTGCCGGATGCGGCACATGCACGGGTTCGCCGGCGCGCACCATGCGGTTACCCGAGCCGGCTCATCATGCGCTGGTGCCTTGCATAGTGCGGGAAACGGTCTGGCGGCCGCGAACGCGGCCTTCCGAGCACACTGACAGCCACGTCCGGCTGCGGCGCTTGCATCCTAGCACTAGGGACCATACTTTGCGCCGACAGGGTGGCAGCGGCCAAGCCAGATGCCCCCATCCCGGGATCGCCGATCCAGGGGCAAGCCGCCAGGAGCAGAGTACGCGCGCATTCTTGATCAGGATCGGTTCCGTGAGGAATCGGCATGCGCATCTTCCTGCCGCGCGACTTCGCGAAACGCGCTGCGAAGCTGAATGTGACTGACGGTAACCTGATTGAGGCTATCAGCCGCCCCGAACGAGACCTGATCGATGCGCAACTCGGCCTGGCGCTGATCAAGCAGCGCATCCCCCGCGACGGGCAGGGGCACTCCGGCGGCTTCCGAAGCATCATCGCGTACAGACGCGGGGAGACTGCGATCTTCCTGCATCTGTTTGCCAAGAACACCAAAGCGAACCTGACCAAGGCGGAAACGCAGGTCTACCGCGACCTCGCGGCGACCCTGATCAGCCTCAGCGATGAGGCCTTAATGCGTGTCGCGGCGGCGCAAAGTTGGAGGCGGATCGACGATGGAGAGCACGAAGAAAACCTACCGTAGTGATGCGCTCCGGTCGGCCCATCTGATCGCTCAGGACCTGCATGCGGGCGGAGCGATCGACAAAGCGACCCTGCGCCGCTTCGACCTGTCGTGCCTGACGCCCGTCGCGCCCCTGGAGCCGGCGGCGATCCGCGCCATCCGCGAGACCGCTCAGATGAGCCAAGCGATCTTCGCACGGGCCCTCAACGTGACCCCGTCTCTGGTCAGCAAATGGGAGCGGGGCGAGAAGAAACCCGGCGGCCCGTCACTGAAGCTGCTGGCCCTGGCCAGCCGGAAGGGCATCGACGCCATCCTGTGACAACCGATCCGGGTCCGCAACCGTCGCGCACAGCAGGCCGCATTGCGGCGGCGGCGACATGGGTCTAGGCACCCGGCAACAGATCGACCCTCGCGCGCAGGATCCGTCCCGTGACCATCGCCCCCGAGCCCAACTCCTTCCGCACCGGCCCCGACGAGCGCGGCCGCTTCGGCATCTTCGGCGGCCGCTTCGT
The DNA here is from genome assembly GCF_026540775.1 of Methylobacterium sp. GC_Met_3. Classification (NCBI taxonomy): domain Bacteria; kingdom Pseudomonadati; phylum Pseudomonadota; class Alphaproteobacteria; order Hyphomicrobiales; family Methylobacteriaceae; genus Methylobacterium; species Methylobacterium sp. GC_Met_3. The sequence continues at coordinate 293,318 of NZ_JALNUL010000001.1, read as the reverse complement.
CGCCGAGACGCTGATGCCGCTGATCCTCGAGCTGGAGGCGGCCTACGAGGCGGCCAAGCAGGATCCCGCCTTCGCGGCCGACATGGCGAGCTACGGCACCCATTACATCGGCCGGCCGAGCCCGCTCTACTACGCCGAGCGCCTCACCGAGCATCTGCGCGCCAAGGCGCCGGCGGGGCAGGGCGCCAAGGTCTATTTCAAGCGCGAGGAGCTGAACCATACCGGCTCGCACAAGGTGAACAACGTGCTGGGCCAGATCCTGCTGGCCCGCCGGATGGGCAAGCCGCGGATCATCGCCGAGACTGGCGCCGGCCAGCACGGCGTCGCCACCGCGACGCTCTGCGCGCGCTTCGGCCTCAAGTGCATCGTCTACATGGGCGCGGTCGATGTCGCCCGGCAGGCGCCCAACGTCTTCCGCATGAAGATGCTCGGCGCCGAGGTGATCCCGGTCGAATCCGGAACCAAGACCCTCAAGGACGCGATGAACGAGGCCCTGCGCGACTGGGTCACCAACGTCGCCGACACGTTCTACTGCATCGGCACGGTGGCGGGCCCGCACCCGTACCCCGCGATGGTGCGCGACTTCCAGTCGGTGATCGGCCGGGAGACCCGCGAGCAGATGATCGCCCAGGAGGGCCGGCTCCCGGATTCCCTGATCGCCTGCATCGGCGGCGGCTCGAACGCGATGGGCCTGTTCCACCCGTTCCTCGACGACCGCGAGGTCGAGATCTTCGGCGTCGAGGCGGCGGGCCATGGCGTCCAGTCGGGCCTGCACGCGGCCTCGCTCACCGGCGGCAAGCCGGGCGTGCTGCACGGCAACCGCACCTACCTGCTGATGGATGGCGACGGCCAGATCGCCGACGCGCACTCGATCTCGGCGGGCCTCGACTATCCGGGCATCGGCCCCGAGCACGCGTGGCTCCACGAGATGGGCCGGGTGAAATACCTCTCGGCCACCGATTCCGAGACCCTGGAGGCGTTCAAGCTTTGCTCGATGCTGGAGGGGATCATCCCGGCCCTGGAGCCGGCCCACGCCCTGTCCAAGGTGCTGGACATCGCCCCGCAGCGCCCGGCCGATCACCTGATGGTGCTCAACATGTCGGGCCGCGGCGACAAGGACATCCCGCAGGTCGCGGAGATTTTTGGGACGACGCTCTGAGGGTTCTCAGCCCACGGCCTGCTCGTTTGCGCGATCGAAGCCCAGGCCTCACCCAGCCTCGATATCGGTGAGGGGGAAATCGTTGCTCTTGTAGAGCAGAGGGACTTGGTAGGCCCGGGCACACGCGTAGGCGAAACAGTCGCCGAAAAGGTGAGGCCCGCGGGATGTCGGCCCTTGCCGAAACGATCGTAGGCGTCGAGGGCCCCGTCGGCCGCTTCAGACGGAACGGCCAGGATCCGAATGCCGGCGTGGTCGAGATTGGCGCGCACGGCGTCGCGGGCATCCGGGACCGTGAGGTCGAGGTGGCGCGCCACTGCCACAGCGGTCTCCCACACGGCCAGGGGGTGAGGTCATACGGCGGCGTGCCTGCTGCAGACGGGCCACAAGACTGTGGGCCTCAGGCTCGTCGATCAGAATGGCTGTGAGGGCCGAGGCGTCCACGAACATTGGGAGCGGCCTCATCCGCGCGCGTAGAGGCTGTCGATGAACGCCCTGTCGACTGGCTTCGGATTTGGTCCGGCTCGTTGATGGAGCGCACGGACGAAATCCGACGTCCACCCAACCAGATCCCGTTGGCTGGTTTGGCGCACGATCTCGTTCTGGAGTGCGCGGCGGACAGCGTCCGTCTTGCTCGTGCCCAGCAACGTCATGAGTTGCGTCGCCAGGGCATCGACCTGCGGGTCCTTGACGTAGAGCGGCACGCATATACCCCTGAAACATCCGGGATATGCCCATGGTCAGTCCATGGTCGCTGCAAGGCGGTGTGGCGGAGCGCCGAAGCTTTGATACGGTGGATCCTCGGCCGCCTACCGCACCGTGACCTGATCCTTGATCCGCTCGTACACCCCCCGGCTGAGCACCCGCTTCGACAGCAGCTGATCCACCGACGCGTACGGGCGCTTGGTGACGATCGCCCGGCCGATGGCACCGCCGCCCCGGAGACGGTTGAGATCGGCGATCGACGCGGTGTTCAGATCGACCACCGCCAGGGCCCGGGGGCCGGCGCTGTCCTCGGCCTTCTCGACCTCGGCCTGCCCGGCCGCCTCCTGCCCCTGCGGCTGAGCTGGCGCGACCGGATCGGACGGGAAGGCGAGGGCGTCGGACGGCATCTGGCCGGGGGCAGCGGGCGCCACGGCGGCCTGGGGCGGGGTCGCGGTCTGCGCGGGAGCGCCCGGCCGCCGATCAGGCCCGGCCGCCGGGACCGGGGCGGGCGTCGGCGGTGCCGGCTGGACGATCGTCGGTGACTCGACCACTTGAGCGGGTGCGCGCGCGGGCGGCGATACCGGCGCGGGCCCCGGGCTCGGCAACAGGAACTGCACCACCGCGGCGAGCAGGCCGGCGATGATGAGGAGAAGTGAAATTCTGAGGATCGCAGGTCCGCTGAGCACGCATCACTCGACGAGGTCTAAGCCACTATAATGCTACAGTTTATGCTTTTGTCGCGTATCGGCCAACCAGCCGGCGCTCTTCCGCGCTGGATTACACCCCGATGACGGATCGGGCGGCCAACCCGGGCTCGCGTCTCGGCGCCCTGCGCCATCTGCCGACCCTGGTCCGGGAGATCGCCGCAGCGAGCCCGCGGATGCTGGCCGCAAGCCTTGCCCTGCGTCTCGTGGCGGCCTGCCTGCCGGTCCTGTCCCTGTACATTGCCAAGCTGATCCTCGACGGGATCGTGGCCGAGCACGCCCGGCCGGCGCCGATTGGCGGAATCGCCGATTGGCTCGCCGATCCGGCACGGGCGCGGCTTGCCGGTCTGGTGGCGGCCGAGTTCGGGCTCGCCCTGGCCTCGGACCTGACCGGCCGCCTCACCAACCTGACCGAGACCCTGATCGGCGACCTCTACGCCAACGCGGCCTCCCTGCGGCTGATGGCCCATGCCGCGGCGCTCGACCTCGCGCAGTTCGAGGACAGCGCCCAGCAGGACCGGCTGGAGCGGGCGCGCCGGCAGGTCAGCGGCCGCACCGGCCTGATCGGAACGGTGCTCTGGCAGTTCCAGTCGGTGGTGACCCTGGCCTCCCTGGCGGTGGGCGTGGCGGCCTTCACGCCGTGGCTGATGGTCCTGATCGCCGCCGCCCTGGTGCCGGCCGTACTCAACGAGTGGCACTTCACCAAGGCCGGCTACCGCCTCGCGTGGTTCCGCAGCCCGGAACGGCGCCGCCTCGATTACCTGCGCTACGTGGGCGCCAGCGTCGAGACCGCCAAGGAGGTCAAGCTGTTCGGCCTCTCCCGCTACGTCACGGACCTCTACGCAGAGGTGGCCGGGCGGCTGCTCGCCGAGAACCGGAGCCTCGCCAAGGCCCGTGCCCGCTGGGGCTTCGCCTTCGCGAGCCTGGGGACGCTCGCCTATTACGTCGCCTACGCGGTGATCGTCTGGCGGACCGTGGCGGGATCGTTCTCGGTGGGCGACCTCGCCTTCCTGGCGGGTGCCTTCCAGCGCCTGCACAGCGGCATCAAGGAGATGCTCCTCGGCTTCACCCAGATCACGAGCCAAGCCCAGTATCTCGATGATTTCTACGCCTTTTTCGAGATCCGGCCGCAGATCCGCACGTCTGCCGATCCGGCTCCGGTGCCGAGCCCGATCCGGGACGGGCTGGTCTTCGAGAATGTCGGCTACCGCTATCCCGGCACGCAGACCTGGGCGCTGCGCGGCCTGTCCTTCGCGGTGCGGGCCGGCGAGACGGTGGCGCTGGTCGGCGGCAACGGTGCCGGCAAGACCACCATCGTCAAGCTGATGACCCGGCTGTACGACCCGCACGAGGGCCGCGTGCTCCTCGACGGGGTCCCGCTGCCCGCCTACGACCTCGACGAGCTGCGGGCGCGGATCGGGGCGATCTTCCAGGACTTCGTCCGCTTCGATCTCACCGCCGGCGAGAACGTCGCGGTCGGCCGCATCGAGGCCGCCGCCGACGCCGATCGCATCGCGGACGCGGCGGCTCGGGGTCTCGCCGCCCCGGTGATCGAGCGCCTGCCGGAGCGCTACGCCCAGCCGCTCGGCAAGCGCTTCGCGGGCGGCCTCGACCTCTCGGGGGGCGAGTGGCAGAAGATCGCCCTGTCCCGGGCGTACATGCGCGCGGCCGAGATCCTGATCCTCGACGAGCCGACCGCCGCCCTCGATGCCCAGGCGGAGCACGACGTCTTCGCGCGGTTTCGGGAGCTCTCGGCGGGGCGCGCCGCCGTGCTGATCTCGCACCGCTTCTCCACCGTGCGCATGGCCGACCGCATCCTGGTGCTGGAGGGCGGCCGGGTGCTGGAGGAGGGGAGCCACGCCGTCCTAATGGCCCGGGGCGGCCGCTACGCCGAATTGTTCACCCTCCAGGCCGAGGGCTACCGGTAGCCCTGGGATTGCCCGATTCGCGGAGCCTGCTATCTGCCGCGGACTGAGAGCCTCTCACGAAACTCCCGCTGCGCTGTCGCGATCAGAGGGAGAACGCCCGGTGCCCGGGCGTTTTGCGACAGGCTCTGAACCGAGGTCACCCATGCGCCTGCGCCTCCATCGCCTGCTGACGGCCGGCCTTCTCGTCTCCGTCTGGAGCGCGCAGGCGGCCCCCGTCGTCTCCGAGCCGCCTGCCCCCGAGCCCGGGGCGCCGGCTCAGGCTTCGCCGCAGTCTCCGGTCCCGGCTCCCGGGATCGTGCTCGCCAATCACCGGGCCGTCTACGACCTCACGCTCGACGAAGGCGGCAACAGCCGCTCGGTGGAGAGTGCCCGCGGGCGCATCGTCATCGACTTCCGGGGGGATTCCTGCCGCGGCTACACGATGCTGACCCGGCAGGTGACGGAACTGTCCTCTGGCGAGACCGGCGCACGCCTGTCCGACATGCGCAGCACCACCTTCGAGGGCGGGCAAGGTCGGGAGTTCCGGTTCAAGACGACGACGCTGACCAACAATCAGCCCGCCGCCCCGGTGGACGGGACCGCCACCGACCAAGGCAACGCCGTCACGGTGAAGCTGAAGGGCGGCGCCAAGCCCTTCACCGTCGAGGGGCCGGTCCTGTTCCCGAGCGAGCACATGCGCCGCCTGATCGAGGCCGCGCGGGCGGGCCAGTCGACCCTGTCGGTCAAGGTCTTCGACGGGTCCGACGACGGGAAGAAAATCTACGACACCTTCGCGGTGATCGGCCACACGGGGACGGGTCCGGCGCCGGCCTCGGGCTCCACCCGGGACAAACCCCTGCGCCAGGGGGCGATCGCCAGCATGCCGCACTGGCCGGTGCGCCTGAGCTACTACACGGAGGGCGCCGGCGAGCGCACGCCGATCTACACCCTCGGCTTCGACCTCTACGAGAACGGCGTGAGCGGCGCGCTCAAGCTCGATTACGGCGACTTCGCCATCCTGGGCGACATGACCACCCTCGACATCGACGCCGCCGCAGGGAAGGGCGACAAGGACGCGGGGAAGGGCTGCACGCCCTGAGGAACGATCAAAGGCAGACGCGCGGCTCTCCCTCCCCCCTCTGCGGGCGACCGGATTCACGCTTCACTGCCGGACGCCAAAGGTTCGAGAAACAAGCGCCACCCCCACGCCAGATCTGCGATCCCCAAACTCCTCCCCGCAAGGGCGAGGAGCGCGACGTCCGCCTCACGCCCACTCGTCATCCGGCCTTGGCGACAGCCGCTGCCACGCCGCGGCGATGCGTTCGGGCTTCACCTCGAGCGCCTGTGCACAGGCGAGGAGCACGTTCTCGTCGCCCATCACGTGGTCGAGGACGCCCACCAGAAAGGTCGGCTCCCGGACGCTTTCGCGCAGCGTATCGAGGCCGAGTCCCGTCGCCGCCAGGAACGGCAGGAGGCGGTCCTCCTCCCCCGTGATCCACAGCAGAACGTCGAGGGCGAGCTGCTCGGCAGCTTCATCCCCTTGAAGAGGTTTGCCATTCATCAACATGTGAACGCTACAAAGGTGATGGAGGGGCTTCACCGCCCGCTAATCATGATCGGCGAGCACCGGGACAACGGATCATGAAGAAGACGGTGCTGATCGTCGAGGACAACGAGTTGAACATGAAGCTGTTCAACGACCTCCTGGAGGCGAACGGCTACGCGACGCTCAAGACCGCCCACGGCATCGAGGCGATCGAGCTGGCGCGCGCCCATCACCCCGACCTGATCCTGATGGACATCCAGCTCCCGGAGGTCTCGGGCCTCGAAGTCACCAAGTGGCTCAAGGAGGACGACGATCTCAAGTCCATCCCGGTCATCGCCATCACGGCCTTCGCCATGAAGGGCGACGAGGAGCGGATCCGCGAGGGCGGATGCGAGGCGTACCTGTCCAAGCCCATCTCGGTCGCGAAGTTTTTGGCAACGGTTCGCGCGTATCTTGAGCCGCGGTGACCCCGGACGGGGCGCACCGTTGAGGTTGCCCCCCGACCGAGCGGGGGGCAACCTCAACCGTCTGTCTCGATGCGCGGCCGTCTCCCGACCCGCCCGTCCCGGGCCGCCCTGCCACGCGTCAGCGAGGAACCATGTCGGCCCGCGTCCTGATCGTCGACGACCTGTTCCCGAACGTGAAGCTTCTGGAGACGAAGCTCGGCCTGGAATATTTCGACACAATCGTCGCCATGAACGGCCCGGACGCCATCGCGATCTGCGAGAAGGGCCTGTGCGACCTCGTCCTGCTCGACGTGATGATGCCCGGCATGGACGGGTTCGAGGTTTGCCGTCACCTCAAGAGCAATCCGGTCACCGCCCATATCCCGGTGGTGATGGTCACGGCCCTCGATCAGCCCTCGGACCGCCTGCGCGGCCTCGACGCGGGCGCCGACGATTTCCTGACGAAGCCCGTGGACGACACCGCCCTGTTCACCCGGGTGCGCAGCCTCGTCCGCCTCAAGGCGGTGACCGACGAGCTGCGCCAGCGGGCGCTGGCATCCGCTGAATTCGGGATCGGCGATCCCCTGGCGCTCGCCGCCGCCGAGACCGGACTCGATGCCCGGATCCTGCTGATCGAGGATCGGCCCGGCTCGGCCGAGCGCCTCGCCGGCGCCCTGCGCCAGCACCATACGGTGACGATCGAGCCCGATCCGCAGGCGGCGCTGGTGCTGGCCGCCGAAGGGGGGTTCGACCTCGCGTTGGTCAGCCTCGACCTCGACGGATTCGACGGCCTGCGCCTGTGCAGCCAGCTCCGGTCGCTGGACCGGACCCGCGCCATGCCGCTGATCATGCTGGCGGAGGAGCACGATCGCGCCCGGGTGGTGCGCGGCCTCGATTTCGGCGTGCACGATTTTCTTATGCGCCCGGTCGACCGCAACGAGCTGATGGCCCGCGCCCGCACCCAGGTGAAACGCAGGCGCTTCACCGACGCGCTCCGGGGCGCGATGCAGGCGTCGCTGCAGATGGCCGTGACCGATGCGCTGACCGGGCTGCACAACCGGCGCTACCTCGACAACCATCTCGGCGCGGTGTTTTCGGAGCCGGGCCCCCGGCGGGCGGCGCTGGCCGCCCTCATCCTCGACATCGACCACTTCAAGCGGATCAACGACGGCTACGGCCACGAGGCCGGGGACGAGGTGCTGCGCGGCTTCGCCGACCGGGTCCGCCAGCACACGCGGCCGGTCGACATCGTGGCGCGCTACGGCGGCGAGGAAGTGGTTGTGATCCTGCCGGAATCCGGCCTCGCCGAGGCGCAGGCGATCGCGGAGCGCATCCGCGAGCGGGTCGAGGCCGTACCGTTCCCGGTGCAGCGGGCGACCCGCTCCATCGGCGTGACGGTCTCGATCGGCGTCGCCGTGCGGCATGCGGACGACGCCGATCCCGGTGACATGCTCCGGCGGGCCGATCTCGCCCTCTACCGGGCCAAGGCGGCAGGGCGGAACCGGGTGGAGCTCCAGGCGGCCTGAGCGCCCTCCGCCGACACGGATACCGGTTCGGCACAAGACAGCGTTTCCGAGCACGCGCTCAGGGCTGCGCAGGATTGTACCGCGCCCGGTCCGCGACAGGGCCGCCATTGTCCCCGAACGAGGCGTGGGTCCCCGCTCCCGTGCGAGCGAGGGGCCCCGTCGCGCTCGCCGACCCTGTCGGCCGACGCTTGTCGTGTACCGTGGGTCACGGGATCGGGATCGGAGGGACGCACGTCGGGCGGCAGGTGCCAACCACCGTGCCCCAAGGATCGGCGCGGTGGAAAATACCCGCCGCGTCAAAACGCTTACCCCCGCTTAGGGATGAAAACCCTAGGATGGCCGTATCATCGGATCCCGGTGCCGGGCCCCGCGCCCGGCCGGCCTGTAGCGGAGCGGACGACCGGATGGACATGCAGGTGCCGGCGCGGCCCGGCCGTGACGCAAGCGTGCTGGAGCAGCGCCGCCTGTGCAAGATCGCCTCCTCGCCACATGCCTATGTCCGCGGCACCACGGCGCGCTTCTACGACCTGATCGCCCGGATGCCGGCCGGCACCCTGCCCGAGGGGCCGCCGATCTGGATCTGCGGCGACGCGCATCTCGGCAATCTCGGCGCGGTGGCCGATGCCGACGGGCGGATCGGCATCGCGATCCGTGACCTCGATCAGACCGTGGTGGCGAACCCGGCCTTCGACCTCGTGCGGCTGGCGCTCTCCCTGGTCACCGCGGCGCTGAACGCGACGCTCCCCGGCATCGTCACCGCCCGGATGATGGACGCCATGGCCATCGGCTACGCCGAGGGGACCGCCGACCCCGAGGGCGCCGAGCGCGACCTCGCCGAATCCGAGATCGTCGCCACCACGAAGCGCCGGGCGCTCGGCCGGCGCTGGCGCCACCTGTCCCGCGAACGCCTGAAGGGCAGGACCGACCGCCTGCCGCGGGGGCGCCGGTTCTTCGACCTCGAGCCCGACGAGCGGGATTCCCTCACGGCGCTCATCCACGATCCGGCGGTGCACCGGCTCGTCCTGGCGCTCGGCGGCGGCGCGACGGAGGCCGAGATCCGGCTGCTCGACGCCGCCTACTGGATCAAGGGCTGCAGCTCGCTCGGCCGCCTGCGCTATGCCGGCCTCGTGGAAATTCGCGGCGGCGCGCACCCGCACCGCGCGCTCCTCGACGTGAAGGAGGCGGTCCCTTACCTCGCCCCGGCCGCCCGCGATGCCGTCATGCCGGCCGACCACGCGGCGCGCGTGGTGGCGGGCGCCCGGGCGCTGTCGCCGCAGCTCGGCGACCGGATGGTGTCGGGCCATGTCCTGGGCAAACCCGTCACGGTCCGTGAGCTGATGCCGCAGGATCTCAAGATCGACGCCGAGCAGTTCTCCCGGCAGGAAGCGGTCCGCGTCGCCGGGCACCTCGCCGCGATCCTCGGCCGGTCGCACGGCCGGCAGATGGACGAGGCCACCCGCCGGACCTGGATCGATACGGTGCGCGCCCCCGGCCCGGGCCCCGACGCCCCCGGCTGGCTGTGGTCCGTGGTCACCGACCTGATGGGCGCACACCAGCGCGGCTATCTGGAGCATTGCTACCGGATCGCCCGCGAGGACCTGTCGCACGGCTGAGTCGGACCAGGCTCGGGCCACAGGCCGGTTGACACCACCCCCGCCATCGCCAACACCTCGCGCCCGCCGCCTCGCTGCGGCGGATCCCGGGAAGACCTGTGACACGATGGCGGTGACGCGCACCTACCTCGACTTCGAGAAGCCCGTGGCCGAGCTGGAGGCCAAGCTCGAGGAACTGCGCGCCGTGAGCGCGCGCGACGGCGCGGTCTCGATCGCCGAGGAAGTCGGCCGGCTGGAGGCCAAGGCCGGCCAGGCGCTCGCCGAGATCTACGCGACTCTGACGCCCTGGCAGAAGACCCAGGTGGCCCGCCACCCGCAGCGCCCGCATTTCGTCGATTATTGCGGCGGGCTCATCAGCGAGTTCACCCCGCTCGCCGGCGACCGCAGCTTCGGCGAGGACGAGGCGATTCTCGGCGGTTTCGGCCGGTTCCGCGGCCGCCCCGTCCTGGTCCTCGGTCAGGAGAAGGGCGCCACCACGGAGGCGCGGCTCCGGCACAACTTCGGCATGGCCCGGCCCGAGGGCTACCGCAAGGCGGTCCGCCTGATGGAGACCGCCGATCGGTTCGGCCTGCCGGTGATCGCCTTCGTCGACACCGCCGGCGCCTATCCGGGCATCGAGGCGGAGGAGCGCGGGCAGGCCGAGGCCATCGCCCGCTCCACCGAAGCCTGCCTCGCGCTGGGCGTGCCCAACGTCGCCGTGGTGATCGGGGAGGGCGGCTCGGGTGGCGCGATCGCGCTCGCCACCGCCAACCGGGTGTTGATGCTGGAACACGCGATCTACGGGGTGATCTCGCCCGAGGGCGCCGCCTCGATCCTGTGGCGCGACCAGGGCCGCGCCTCGGACGCCGCCACCGCGATGAAGATCACCGCCCAGGACCTGCTGCGGCTCGGCGTCATCGACGGCATCATCCCGGAGGCCACCGGCGGGGCGCATCGCGACCGGGAGGGGGCGATCCGCGTGGCGGGCGACGCAATCGCCGAATCGCTCGCCCAGTTCGACGGCCTCGCACCCGACGAGATCCGCGACCGGCGCGCGGAAAAGTTCCTGGCGATCGGCCGAACCCTGTGAGCGAACCCGGGGCGACGGGGGGCCTGTTCGGTGCGATCGGGCGGCTGCTCGGCCGGCGCGACGCGCGGGAGCCGGGCCCGCACAACCACATCTCGCTGGGCTGCAACTGCCAGATGGCGCACGTGCTCAAGACCCTGGACCTGCGCCAGTGGTCGGGCCCGCTCGACTGGATCTTCTCGATGCCCGGCATGGTCCGGGACTGCCTCACGGACGATTTCTCCGCCCTCCTCGACCGGGACCAGCTGGAGAGCATTCCGGAGGCGGAGCGGCGCGGCCCCGACATCTGGCGCGGGCGCCACCGGCTCTACCGGGAGCGGCACGGGCTTGAATGCGTGTTCAACCACCACGACCCGGCGGCGAACGCGGCGGACTACGCCTTCCTCGCCGAGGGCGTGCGCCGGGTCCGGACGGCGCTGGACACGCCGGGCACGGATAACCGGCTCTGGATGATGAGCCACCTGCACACGCCCCGGGCCGTGGTCGAGGCGATCGACGACCTCCTGGGTCAGCGGGCGAGCCGCAACCACCTGACCTTCCTGCAGCTCGAGACCGGGCATCCGCGGATGGAGATCGTCGAGGCCGTGGACCTGCGGCCGACGCTCCGCTGGCTCACCGTGCAGACCCCCTCGGAGCCGGTCGGCCTGCGCCTGGCCGACCCCGCGGACGATGCGGCGCTCGTGGAGATCATCCGCGCGGAGGCGGGACGTCAGCCGGCGCTGTTCGGCTGAGCGACTGCGGCGGCCATCCATGTGAGGCGCGACGGGGCGATGATCGCGCCGACGATACGGAGGCCGATGGACGATGATCCGTTCCGACCTGAAATTCCGCCGGGCCGTCCTGTCGGACCTCCCCGCGATCGTCGCATTGCTGGCCGACGACGAACTCGGATCGGCCCGCGAGGCGCCGTGGGAGACGGCATCGCACCGCTACCGCGATGCGTTCGCCGAGATCGATGCCGACCCGCATCAGCTGCTATGCATCGCGGAGATCGACGGGCACATCGTCGGAACCCTGCAACTCACGTTCATCGCGGGCCTCTCCCGCAACGGATCGAAGCGGGGACTGATCGAGGGCGGCCGCATCGCCCGCGAACGACGCGGCGAACGGCTCGGCGAAGCCCTGTTGGCCTGGGCGATCGACACGTGTCGCGCCCGCGACTGCACGCTGGTCCAGTTGACGACGGATAAGAGGCGGGTGGACGCGCACCGGTTCTATGAACGGCTCGGCTTCGAGCCGTCGCATCTGGGCTACAAGCGCCCGCTCTGAATGCGGTCCGGCCGCCACCCCTTCGCGTCCGAGACAACAGCTATCCCTGAAGGGGGCCGCAAACCCGTCACGGCCCTGCGCTGCCCCCGCGCATCCGCTCGACCAGGAAATCCACCAGCACCCGCACGCGGGCCGGCATGGCGGGGCCGCCCACGAACACCGCGTGGATCGCCTCACGGTCCCGCGGATTGAACGGCTCCAGCTGTGCGACCAACCGGCCGGTGGCGAGGTCGTCCGCGATGTGGAAGTTGCCGACTCGCGTGATGCCGACGCCCCGCAGAGCGAGCTGCACCAGGGTCTCGCCGTTGTTGGCCGCGACCGTACCGGTCACCGGCTGGACGAAATCCCGCCCGTCCTCCCGGAATGGCCAGCCCGGCTCGGCCCGGCGGAAGCTGAAATCCAGGCCGTTGTGCCGCGCCAGATCGCCGGCCGGCACGGCGTTCCGGCCCGGGCGAGGTAGTCGGGCGATGCCACCACGGTCCGGCCGGTCTCGCCGAGCCGACGGGCGATGAGCGGAGTGTCGGCCAACGGCCCGAACCGGATCGCCACGTCGGCCCGGCCGCCCAGAACGTCGGCGAGTTGGTCGCTGAGGTCGATCTCGACCGTGATACCGGGATGCGCGCGACGAAGTCCGCCAGCAGCGGCACGATCACGAGGCGCCCATGCGCGGTGGCGGCGCTGACCCGGACCCGTCCGCGCGGGCAGCCGCGGTCGGCGAGCGTAGCTTCAGTCTCGTCGAGATCTGCCAGGATGCGGCGCGCGGCCCGCCCGTAAGTCTCGCTCTCGGCGGTAAGGCGCAGATTCCGGGTGGTCCGCACGAGGAGCTGAACGCCGAGCCGTCCCTCGATCCGGACGATGATCCGGCTGACCGCCGAGGGCGTCAGCCCGAGCCGGCGCGCTGCCTTGGACAGGCTGCCGGCCTCCACCACCGCCAGGAACACCGCCATCTCCCCGGCGCGGTCGACCTTGTCGTGTGGCATGCGCGGCAATCCCGGAGGGCTTCCGGCCCGGATCGATCAGGCGGCCTCCGGCATGGGCGTGATACGTGCGAGTTCATCGCCGATCCGGGGCAGGAGCGTCGCACTCTCGAACTGGCTCTGCAGGTTGAGCCAAAACTGATGCGAAGTCCGGAACAGCCGCGCCAACCGCAGCGCCGTATCGGTACTGATCCCGATTTCCCGCTTCACGATCCGCTTGATCCGCGAGCGCGGCAGGCCAATGGCGCGCGCGACCGCGCCGGCCGAGAGGTCGAACGGCTCCATGAACTCGACGCGCAGGATGTCCCCGGGATGAACCGGCGGGACACTGTCGAAGGCGTCCGCGGCATCGAAGGCCCAGTGGAGATCCGCGATGGCCTCGATGGTATTTGACATCCGAGGGGTCTCCTCAGTGATAATCCGTGACTTCCACGCGCGTCGGCCCGCCTTCTGTCCAGATGAAGCAGATCCGGAACTGCTTGTTGACAGCGATGGCGTGCTGCCCGGCCCGATCCTGGCTCAAGGCGTGAAGCTTGTTTCCCGGCGGCCGCTTGAGATCGTCCAAGGACGCCGCGGCATCGAGCAGGATCAGCTTGCTCCGTGCCGCCTGAACAGATCGGCGGGGAAACCCTTCGGACAGCGTCCTGCGAAAACCGCCTCCGTGTACCTGTCGTGGAAGCTGAGGATCATCGGACAGTGCGTTGCAGTGAGTGCAACATCTGGTCTCGCGCGAAGCCCTCCGTCAAGGCTCTCGTCTCAGGATCCTCTTCGCGGCCGCGATCTCTCGGATAGACCTCATGGTGCGCAGCCCAAGTCGGCTCGGTCTGCGTTTTCGCAGTCCTTGAAATCCCCCACCGACGACATTCGTGCCGTGCGCGCACAGATCCTGATCCGCACAGCGGGCTACTGCCCCGAAGCCGAATCGGCCACCTGCATCTCCGGAACAACCGGAGACCGGATTCGTGGCGCTCAACCCACCCCTTCTGGCGCTCGCCATCGGCGCCTTCGGCATCGGCGTCACCGAGTTCACCCCGATGGGGATGCTGCCCCTCATGGCCGGGGATCTCGGCGTCTCGATCCCCGCCATGGGCCTCGTGGTCAGCGCCTACGCGCTCGGGCTCCAGGTCGGCGCGCCGCTGGTGACGCTCGCCACCGCCCGCATGCCCCGGCGGCGTCTGCTGGTCGGGCTGATGGCGATCTTCACCCTCGGCAACCTGATGGCGGCGCTCGCCGACAGCCATGCCATGGTGGTCGTCGCCCGGCTGGTGACGTCCCTGAATCACGGCGCGTTCTTCGGGGTCGGAGCCGTCGTGGCCGCCGGGATCGTGCCGCCCGAGCGTCGGGCCGCCGCGGTGGCCGCCATGTTCTCGGGGCTCACCGTCGCGCTGATCGGCGGCGTGCCCCTTGCCGCCTGGATCGGGGTGGAATTCGGCTGGCGCTTGGCATTCTGGGGCATCGCGGGCGTCGGCGCCGCGTCCATGCTGGCGCTGCGCCTCGCACTGCCGGAGCTGAGGGCGGAGCCCGGCGCCGACCTGCGGGCCGAGCTGCGCGTGCTCGGCCGCGGGCCGGTGCTCGCCGCCCTCGCCCTCACCACGATCGGCTTCAGCGCGATGTTCACGCTGTTCACCTACATCGTGCCGATCCTGCATACAGAGACCGGGGCCACGACATCCCTCGTGACAGCGATGCTGGTCCTCAACGGGATCGGCCTCGCTGCGGGCAACTGGCTCGGCGGGCGCCTCGCCGACCGCTCCATCGACGGGACGATCCTGGCCGCGCTGGCGGCCCATATCGCCATCCTCGTGCTGTTCGCCGGGCTGATGCGCAGCCCAGCGTCGGTTGCAATCCTGATGGTGCTGTGGGGCGTGGCGAGCTTCGCCATCGTCCCGCCGCTCCAGATGCGGGTGATGGAGAAGGCCGGCGCGGCTCCGAATCTCGCCTCGGCCATGAATATCGGCGCCTTCAACCTCGGCAACGCCATCGGGGCGGCCGTGGGGAGCGGCGTGATCGATGCCAGGTTCGGACTCCCGGCCTTGCCGCTCGCCGGGGCCGCCCTGGCGGCGATGCCCCGGCTCCTGATCCCGTGGCTCCGCCGCGGCAGCCGGCCACGGTCCGCCGGAGCCGCGGCGATCCGCGGATCGGTCTGATGCCCTGCCAGAGAGCGGTGCAGTGTTGCGCCAGCGTCCTTGCGGTAAGAAAGGCGCAAGCTTAACGAGCCTATTGGGTTGGGGAGTGGCGCTCGACGGTTGCCGAAAAGGTCCGCGGGCGCACGTAGGACGATTGAGGTTCCCCATGACGGCGCGTCTCGCGACTGCGCGGATGTTGGCGGCCGCTTCCCTGCTGGCCCTTTCCCTCGCTGCCTGCCAGGACGGGTCCGGCATCAATGGCCCGAGTGCGCGCAGCATCGCGCCGATCGCCCCACAGACCGTCGCGCTGATGCAGTCCAAGGGGATGCAGCAATCCGACCCTGTCCTGATCCGCACCTTCAAGAAGGAAGCGGAGATGGAGGTCTGGAAGAAGGGCAGCGACGGCCGCTACGCCCTCCTGAAGATCTACCCGATCTGCCGCTGGTCCGGCCAGCTCGGCCCCAAGACCCGTGAGGGCGACCGGCAGGCGCCGGAGGGGTTCTATACGATCACCCCGGGCCTGATGAACCCGAATTCCTCGTACTATCTCTCGTTCGATACCGGCTTCCCGAATGCCGTCGACCGGGCCAACAACCGGACCGGCAAGTATCTGATGGTGCACGGCACCTGCTCGTCGGCGGGCTGCTTCGCCATGACCGACGCCACCATCGCGGAGATCTACGCCATCGCCCGCGAGGCGTTCATCGGCGGTCAGCGCAGCTTCCAGTTCCAGTCCTACCCGTTCCGGATGACCGCCGAGAACATGGCCAAGTTCCGCAACGACCCGAACATCGGGTTCTGGCAGAACCTCAAGGAGGGCTCGGATTATTTCGAGGCCCTGCGCGAGGAGCCGAAGATCGGTCAGTGCGGGACCAAATACGTGTTCGGCGGCGCCGACGCAGCTGCCGGTTCGTGCAAGCCGAAGGTCGATCCGCAGGTGGCGGACAAGAGCGAGCGCGACGCGCGCGCGGTGGCCGAACTGGTCGCCAAGGGCACGCCGGCGGTGCGGGTCGTCTACCAGGATGGCGGACAGAACCCGGTCTTCCGGCCGCCGGCCAATACCAGCGCCTTCGCGAGCCTCGGCGGCACCGAGACCGTGTTGCCGTACGACGCCAAGGAATACGGGCGGCACAATCTCGGCGACGTGAGCCGGCCCGAGACCCTGGCGGCCGGGCCGCAGGAGATCGAGGTCAGCCCGAAGGGCCAGCCGGTGATGCTGGCCGGCGCCGAGCCGGCGGTCCCCCTCAAGGCCGCCAAGGCGGGGCGCCCCCCCGGCAAGGAGCCGCTGCAGAGGCCCGCCGCCACGACACTCATGGCAAACCGCGCCGATCCCGAAGCCAAGGTCGAGACGACCGCGGCGCTCCCCGAGAAGCCCGCCCGGATCACCGTGGCGGACGCGGACGGCGATCCGAGCAGCTACCAGAAGGTATTCGGCAAGCTGTTCGCCAAGGACGACCCGGTCGCGGTCACTCCGCCGACCCCGGCGGTCGACGCCACTTTGATGCCTGAGCCGGTCAAGCTCGCTCACGCCGCCGAGAAGGTTGCCCCGAAGCCGATCGCCAAGGCGCACGCGGTCAAGACCGCCAAGGTTGAAGCCAAGGTAGCGGGTAAGGTCGAGGCCAAGCCGGTTCTCAGGAAGGGCGAGGCCGACAAGGCCAAGCCCTGATCGAAGCGCCACGGAGGACGACCTGCGGCGAGGCGAATCCGGCCTCACCGGAACTCACCGTCACGGGCCGGCGCGCAGGGTCCGGCGGAACAGCTCGCGCAGCGCGCCCCAGCCTCGCTCGGCCGCGGCGGGGTCGTAGACCGGGAAGTCCGGCATCATCCAGCCATGCGCTGCGGGATACGTCTCGGCGGTGAACCGAACGCCGGCCTGCGTCAGCGCCTTTTCCAGGCGCTCGGCCATCGCGGGCGGGTAGCTGCCGTCGTTCTCCGCCGCGCCGATGTAGATCTCCGCCTTCAGCTTCGGCGCGAACAGGTGAGGGCTTGTCGGGGCGTCGGTCGCGAGATTGCCGCCGTGAAAGCTCGCGACGGCCGCGAACCGGTCGGGGTAGGTTCCGGCCGAAGCCAGCGCCATGCCGCCTCCCATGCAGAAGCCGACCGCACCGATCCCGCGGCCCGTGATGTCGCTGCGCGTGTCGAGGTAGGCGAGGAAGGCCTCCGTATCCGCTGCGGCCTTGTCGTTCCCGGTCGTTGCCATCAACGGGCCGAGGATGGCGCGGAAGTCGCCCTTGAACACCTCCTTGGGCACGAACGGGCCGTACGGACCGTAGCGGTAGAAGAGATCCGGCAGCAGGACGACGCTGCCGGCCGCGGCGAGTTGCTCGGCCATGTCGCGCATCGCCGGGCGGATGCCGCCGGCATCCATGTAGAGGATCACCGCCGGCCACGGGCCTACGCCGTCCGGCGTGACGATGTGCGATCGGCAATCGCCGTCGCGCATTCGGATCGTGACGCGTTCGGTCGGCATCAGGTGCTCCCGGGCCGGACATCCGCGATGTCCGCCGCGACGGTGTTACGTCTACGAACAGTTCGATCGCGATTCGCCTCAGATCGACGAGGCCAAGCGCTCTGCGCCGTACGCCGCCAGCCTAAGCACCGCTGCCTCGGCCCTTGTCGTTTCAGAGCAGCGGCCGGTCGCGATTCATCAACCACAGGGCGTGGATGGTGCCCGGAAGCCAGCCGAGGATCCAGAGCACGATATTCAGCAGGAATTGCAGCCCGAAGCCGTTGGTGACGAGGACCGCAACCGGCGGGATGAAGATGGCGAGCAGGATGCGAATCAGACTGGACACGGGCACTCCGGGTTGGGGTCCTGAGGGAGTCACGCTCAAACGAAGCGCGATCGTGTCCGTTCCAGGAACACTTCGGGGAAAGCGCTTTCTGCTCCCGGGGCCGCTGCAGCCGCTGGACGGAGCGCCCTCCGCGGTGAAGGGCAGTGGCCGCTGCCCGCAATTACGGGCTTTCGCCATGCATACCCTTCGCACGCGCTGCCATCGCCTCCATCATCCAGAGGGCGCGACGGCGACTCTCGAAGCCCGGAAGAGCCCGATAGGCCCGGACGACGCGAAGCAGCATCGCGACGCGCTCATAGATGCCGCGGCGCTGCGCAGTGCCGTCCCAATCCGGCCTTCGACGGGGCCCGAGGAAAGCATCGATATCAGTCCCGTTCGCCGCCGCGATCTTCTGAAGTAAACTTAAGGTCAATCGATCCGTAGACATATCGATTCTCCGTCTAAAGAATTTGATTTTTTTTGGAAATATCTCCCCTACATTTCTATGAATGCCATCAATCCGCCCGATATGTATCAAATCAGACATACTTGCGATTCAAACTATGAAATCATGCGCCAATGACGAGCCTTCGTCAAACCACGTTCGACATTCTCGACAAGATACGCCAATCACAATACTTGGGTGATATCCAAAAAGAGCTCAGTTTTCATAAAACGACATTCGGATACGACGCATTCGTAGTTGGGTTTCTACCACGATCACAGAGGCAAATCCTTCCTGATTGCACTGTGCTCTCAGGTTGGCCTCGCGAGTGGGAGCAGCGTTACCAAGCCCGAGGCTTCATCCACGTCGATCCCGTTCTGAGGCACCTGAAGGGCGTTATCGATCCCTCTTCTGGCATGAGGCGGCCACCGGCCAGACCGAGGGCCGCGTCGTCATGGACGAAGCACGCGTGTTCGGGCTGCGCGAGGGCTTCTGCGTCCCCTTCCATCAGCACGACGGCAGCGAGGCCTGCATCAGCTTCGGCGGCGCGCGTCTCGAACTCTCGACGGACGAGCAGGCCGCCCTGCACATGATCGCGATCTACGCTGTCTCCACGGCGAAGGCGATCATGCATCGCCACGCGCAGGTCGAGCCGGATGCGCGGACGCGGGGTGACCTGACGGCCCGCGAAGTGGAATGCCTGAAATGGTCGGCTGCCGGAAAAACAGCCTGGGACGTCTCTGTTATTCTATCCATATCAAGAAGAACTGTCGAACATCACCTCGCCAACGCCTGCACCAAATTACACGCGGTCGGCCGCACACATTGTGTCGTCGAGGCCATAAGAAGGAAAATAATCGCTTAAATTCACGTAGCGTTGGGGTCGGTAATGTTTCCCATATCCGAGCAACGAGTTGCCAGGCAAATTATTCGTGTGTCTACACGGAGAAAAACGATGTTCTCGATGGTTCATGGGGATATCGAACGGAACTATCCTTCAGCATTGGATCATATTTATAGATTTCGTCATTCATATTTCGTCGAGACACTGGGATGGGAGGCGTGCCGCAGGCCGGACAATCGGGAACGCGATCAGTTCGACGGTCCCGGTAGTATCCACGTCGTCGGCAGGGACGAAGGCCATATCGTATCGTATGCGCGCCTCCTGCCGACGACGCGGCCCCACCTGCTGTCCCACCTCTATCCCGAGCTCATGCAGGGCGCGAAAGCCCCAACGGGGCACCGGATCTACGAGTGGACGCGCCAATCGGTCCTGCCCCGGAAGCGGGAGCACGGCGCAGCGAACGCCTTCTCGAACGCCTTCATGGGCGCCGTCGCCCGCGTCGCCGAGGCGCTCGATCTCGAAGGCCTTCTCGTCCAGACCCACCCCGCACTCGTCGGACGGCTGCTCGACACCGGCTGGGACGTCGAAACGCTGGCTTTGCCGACGCTGTACGCCGGTGCCCTCCTCGTGCCGGTCTACGCCCGGATCACAGCCCGCACCCTGGAGGCGGCCGATGCGGCCTTCGCGGCTTGGCCCGGCTCGCGGCTGGCGTTCCACAGGCCACCCTGAACGACACGCCGGCTGAAAGAACTGGTCTGGTCTCCTAATAACCGATTCCCCGCACGCAAAAGGCAGAACCGATGCCCTCATCTCCCGCGCATACCGTGCTGTTCCTTCGCACCTATCGAGAGGCGGCACTTCCGATCTACAGCGGCATGGTCGATGAGCTCTGTGGCTCGCCGTATCTCCCGTTCCAGTTGGCGACGACCCTGGAGGATATCGGCCAGCATTTCCTGCGGCTCGCGGATAGGTCAACGGCGAGCTCGAGCGCCGTGGTCTCCTCGACGCCGAGGTCGATGCGGACCTGACCGTCGAGGCTCGGATCGAAAACCTTCTGGGATGGATGTGCGAGAGCGGGTTGCCGAGCCTGATGAACGCCGACGGCCCCAGCGCCCCACCGGTCTCGATGCTGAAGCACGAAGCCGTCCGGGACGCGGTCCGACTCGCCCTGGTCATGACGCAGAGCCTGCCGGTCGCGGTTAGGCCCGTGGCCAGCATCGGCCAGGTCACACAGACCTGACCGGCGCCGAATTCGGCCTCACGGCTTGCTGGTCGGCGGCGTGGTGGCGGCCGGCACGTTCACAGCCTGCTTCTCCGGGTTCTTCACCTGGCTGTAGGCGACGTTGGCGAAGGTGCCGATCACCGCCGGCCAGCTCGGGTTGGCGTACTGCGGATCGTCGCGCCCGACCTTGCAGAACGCCGTCGTCAGGGCGTTGACCACGTCATCGTCGTTGGCCCCCGCCGCCGCACCCTTGATCTGTGGCACCAGTCGGACCAGCGTCGGCACGAAGTCCTGCTGCTTCAGGCCCTTGAGGGTGTTCTGCACACCGATCTGGTCGAAGGCGGACTTCAGCTGATCCTGCTCGATCTCCGCGCAGGGCGCCGTGCCGGACAGCATGGTCCGGGTGGCGGCGCGCGCCTCGGAGGCCTTCTCGCCGGTCACGACCGGGGCCTTGTTGCCCCAGGAATTGCGGATGTAGTCGGTGACGTTCCGCACTTCGACATCGGTCATCTGCTGGCCGATCGCCACCATCGGGGCGAGGCCGCTCTGGGCGGCGAGGCCGCCATAGATCACCCGCAGCACCGTCTCGGGGCCGTCCGACATCACCGAGGTGTTGCCGGCCAGCGCCGGCACCGCGCCCTGAAGGCCCTTGCCGTCGGGCTGGTGGCAGGAGGAGCAGTAGGTCAGATAGGTCGAAGCGCCCGGCGCCCCGGCCGTGTCGAACGCCGCGAGGTCCTTGGGCTTGTAGGTCTGCTTGGCGGGCACGGTGCGCAGATAAGCCACCATGGCCTTCAGATCCTCCTCCTTCACCTTGGAGAGGGATTCCATGATGGTCTGGCGCATCGGGCCGGCGGCGACGCCCGGCCGGTCGCCCGGGGCGGTACCGGTCTTGAGGTAGGTCACCACCTGCTCGTCGGTCCAGGCGCCGATGCCCTGGTGGCCGTCCGGCGTGATGTTGGGAGCGTACCAGCCGTCGATCACGCCGCCGCCGAACCGGCCCGCAAAGCTCGAATTGCCGACGAGCTTGTTCTCGTTGTGGCACATCGCGCAGTGGCCGAGCCCCTCGACGAGATAGCCGCCGCGGTTGACCTCGGCGCTGGCATTCGGATCGGGCTTGAAGCGCTCCTCGGTGAAGAAGGCCGTCCGCCACGTCACCAGAGCGGTGCGGACGTTGAACGGGAACGGGATCTGGCTGTCCTGGCGCTTCTCGTTCACCGCCGGGACCGATTGCAGATAGGCCCAGATCGCCTTGGTGTCGTCGTCGGTGACCTTGGTGAACCAGCCGAACGGGAAGGCCGGGTAGAGGTAGCCGACATTCTTGCTGTAGCCGTGCCGGAAGGCCTTCTCGAAGTCGTCGTAGCTCCAGTTGCCGAGCCCGGTATCCTTGTCGGGGGTCAGGTTCGGCGTCATGAGCACGCCGAAGGGCATGTTCAGCGCGTAATTGCCGGCGAGATACTTGCCGCCAGGCGCCGTGTGGCAGGCGGCGCAATCGCCCATGGTGACGAGGTACTTGCCGCGCTCGACCGGGTCGGACGACCCGTCCTGCGCCAGAGCGGGCGTCGCGAGAATCAGGCCCGCCAGGATCGGGGCGGAAGCCCAGCCGGGGGAGAGGGCATTCGTGCGCTTCATGGCATCCTCTCCCGGGCGGACTTTAGAGTTCTTACAAGCAGGTGACGCGCGTGAACGCGGCCGTTTGCTGCGTTGTTCCGGCCTAGGCCGGCGTGTGACCCGGACTGCGGCGTTGTGCCGTGGGCGCCCGGAAGCGCAGGCCGAGATCGGCGAGGTGAGCCAAAAGCCCGGCGAGCATCCACCCGGCGACCACGATCCAGCCGGCTCCCACCAGGGCCGACCGCAGGGCCAGCATCAGGGCGGCCCCGGAGGCGAGATTGGCCAGCAACGACGGCAGCGGCGGCCCACCCCGGCGGCTGAGCCACACGAGGAGGAGCGCCTCGGCCCCGACGAGCAGCAGGATGCCGTCGATGATCCGGCCAGACGCGAACCAAGAGGCCAGCAACACCTCCATTACGCAGCGTGGCCGAAGGGTGCGTTGAGGCGCACGATCCGCAGGTTCAGGCAGGCGGCGACGCTGACCCAGGCGAGATACGGCAGGTTCATGAGCCCAGCCGCGACCGAGATCCGGCCGGTGACCAGAACCAGAACGGCGATGGACAGCCACAGGGCCGCGACCTCGGCGAGCGCCCAGTCCGGCCGGCGGAACCGGAAGAACAGCACGCTCCAGGCGATGTTGAGCAGCCCGTTCACCGCGTAGGCGGCGAGCAACACGCCCCGGGCGACCGGGTCGGGATCGGCGTTCCAGACCATCACGGCGGCGATGGTGGTGAGCAGGAAGATCACGGTCCAGACCGGCCCGAAGGCCCAGTCCGGCGGCTTCCAGGCCGGGACCCGCAGGCGCCGGTACCACGCATCCGTCCGGGTCGCGAGGCCGCCGGCGAGCGCCACCAGTATTGCGGCGACGGCCGCGACGGCAGCCGGCCCCCAGCCGGCGTCGAGTCCCAAAACCGTCATGGCGAGACCCAGCGGAACAGATGCGCGAGGTCCTTGAAGAAGATCCGCGCATGGGCGGCGGGCTTGGCCCGGACCAGCTCCTTGTTCATGTAGCTGTCCCAGGTGAGCTGCTGGACATCCTTGTCCCGGCAGATCGAGACGAAGCGCTCGCGCAGGCCGTCGCTGCGGTACCAGACCCACTGCATCATCCCGAGGATCCAGAACACGCGCCCGTGCAGCTTCATGAAAGCCTTGCGCGCGCCCGCGAGGGCCTTGGCGTCGCCGGTCTTGAGGAAGGCAGCGGCGGCATCGGCCGAAAGCCGGCCGCCCAGCATGGCGTAGTAGATCCCCTCGCCGGAGGCGGGCGCGACCACGCCGGCGGCATCGCCCGCCAGCAGCACGTCACGGCCGTTGTCCCAACGCTTCAGGGGCTTGAGCGGCAGGGGCGCGCCCTCCCGGCGGATCGTCTCGGCGCCATCGAGGTTGGTTGCCACGCGCAGGGCCCGGATCGAGGAGCGCAGGGAAAAACCCTTCTTGGCGCTGCCGGTGCCGATGCTCAGCCTGTCCCCGTGCGGAAAGATCCAGCTGTAGAAGTCGGGCGAGTGGCGGCCCTGATAGTAGACGTCGCAGCGGGCGGCATCGACGGAAGCGGCCCCGGGGGCGCCGGCCTCCGGCACCCGGAGGATCTCGTGATAGGCGAAGACCTGCCGCATCTTGGCGTGGCCCGGAACCTCGGCCCGACCGACCGGCGAGCAGGCCCCGTCTGCCCCGATGACGAGCCGCGCCCGGACGGTGTGGCGGGCGAGGGACTCGCCGGCGCCGGTGCTGAAATGAACGCGGGTCGACCCATCGTCCGACCGGGTGATCTTCTCGTAGGCGGCCTCGCGCAACGCGGCGCCGGCCTGTTCCGCGCGGGCGCGCAGCCAGGGATCGAACTGCTCGCGGTCGACCATGCCGACGAAGCCCTCGCCGACCGGCATGTCGACGGCCTTGCCGCTCGGCGCCACCATGCGGGCGGCGCGGATCTTCGCGACGAGCAGCGAATCGGGGATCGCGAAGTCGCGGATCAGCCGGGGCGGGATCGCGCCGCCGCAGGGCTTGATCCGTCCGGGCTTGTCGAGGAGCAGCACCGTATGGCCGGCCCGGGCGAGATCGGTCGCCGCCGTGGCTCCGGCCGGGCCGCCGCCGACCACGACGACGTCGTAGGCCGCGTCACCACCGCCGCTTCTCCCTCCCCCCTCTGCGGGGGAGGGTGGGCCGGCCGTCAGGCCGGGTCGGGAGAGGGGAGCGCCGGTGCCGGAAAAGTCACTCCGCGAGTTGAAACCCGCAGCGTCGCGCTGCCCCTCTCCCCCCCTGCTGCGCAGGGTACCCTCCCCCGCAAAGGGGGGAGGGGAAAGATGGCCGCCATCATCCAACTGTGCCATGGCCTCACCGCGCGCTGAAGGCAGGATCGAGCGAAACCGCGCCCGGTGCCGGAGTGGATTCGAGCCGCACCGCCAGGACGACAGCGACGAGGAACAGCAATCCTTCCGCGGCGAACACCGCCGCGTAGGCCTGGACCGGCTCGGCCGTGACGAGCCGCACCGCATCGACCGAGACCGCACCGAGAAAACCGCCGGCCCCGAAAGCGACGCCCTGCGCGGCGCCCCAGACGCCCATCCGGGTGCCGCGCTCCCGCGCGTCGCCGCGGCCGGCCAGCGCCATCATCGAGCCGATCGCGGCGACCGCGTAGGCGCCGTTGCCGACGCCGAGGGCGAACACCGTCTCGCGCAGGGGGAAATCCGCCCCCGAAGCCGCGCCGCTCGCCAGGGCGAACAGGGCGGCGGCCGAGCCGGCGCAACCCAGCGCGATCCAGAGCCTCAAGGAGGCGAGGGGGGTGCCACGCGCAGCGAGCGTCACCCCCGCCACCAGCAGCATCCCGGCGAGCACGCCGCCATGCTGGAGTCCGGCGAGCTTGGTGGTGGCGCCGGGGCTCATGGCGAAGACGAGCCCGGCATAGGGCTCCAAGATCAACTCCTGGGCGCTGTAGGCCAGCATCGAGACGAAGACGAAGATCGTGAAGGTCCGGGCCACCGGATCGGCCAGCACCTGGGCGAGCACGGCGAAGAACGGCCGGCGCGCCTCCGCGGGATCCGGCGCACGAAGCGGCAGGCGGCGCTCGACACCGGCGACCGCCAGGGCGGCGACGCAGAAGGCGATGAGCGAGACCGCGCCCGACACGGCGACAAGCCGCAGGCCGGAGAACGGATCGAGGAAATGGCCGGCCAGCGGCGCCGTGAGGGCGAAGCCGACGATCATCATCACCCAGACGATGGTGGCGGCCGCCCCCCGCCGGGCCGGCGCGACCCCCCCCGACAGCAGGACGAGGAGCGAGGTTCCGGCGGCGCCGACCCCCATCCCGACGCACAGGAACGAGAGGGCGGCGAGCGCCAGCCCCAAGGCGAGGTGGTCGGCCGCCAGCGCGGTTCCGCAGGCGGCCCCGAACCCGCCGAGGCAGAGGGCGGCCATGCCGCCCACGATCCAGGGGGTGCGCCGGCCGCTGCGGTCGGAACCGTAGCCCCAGCGCGGGCGCAGTACCTGCACGGCGTAGTGCAGGGCGACCAGCAGACCGGGCACGAAGGCGGGCAGGGCCAGTTCCACCACCATCACCCGGTTGAGCGTGGCGGTCATCAGCACGACGACACTGCCGAGCGCGGTCTGGACGAGGCCGAGGCGGACGATCTGGGGCCAGCCGAGGGTCGCCTCAGGCGCGATCCGATCCGAAGTGCCCATCACGCCCCTCCCACCAGCGGGCGCAGCGCGAAGGCGGCGACCAGCATGCCGAGGACGTAGAGGGTGGTACCTGTGCCGTTGTACCAGATCGCCCGCTCCCGGGGATTGTCGAGGAACCGGACCATCAGGGCGAGCTGGCCGGCGAGCAGCGCCGCCACGAGGCCGGCATGCCAGTACCGCTCCCAGCCGACGAGCAGCGCGATGACGGCGACCTGCGGCAGGGCCATGACCAGGCAGGCGAAGCGGGCGGCCCGCTCGGTGCCCATCTGCACCGGCAGCGACAGCAGGCCCATGCGCCGGTCGCCCTCGACCGACTTGAAATCGTTGAGCGTCATGATGCCGTGGGCGCCGGCTGCGTAGAGGAGTGCCACCAGCAGAACCCGCCGGTCCGGCAGGGCGGCGGCCATCACGGCGGCGCCGGTGAACCAGGGCAGCCCCTCATAGCAGAGCGCCACCGCGGCGTTGCCCCACCAGCCGTTGCGCTTGAGCCGGACGGGCGGCGCCGAGTAGATCCAAGCGAGCACCAGCCCGAACAGAGCGGCCCCGAGGATCCAGGGCCCGAGCGCGGCGGCCACCACCAGCGACAGCCCGGTCCAGGCCACTGCGAGGTAGAGCCCCCAGCGGCCCGGGATCCGACCGGAGGGAATCGGCCGGTTCGGTTCGTTGATCGCATCGACATGGCGGTCGAACCAGTCGTTCGTGGCCTGGCTGGTCGCGCAGACCAAAGGCCCGGCGAGCAGCACCCCGGCGGCGATCACCGGCCATTGGCCGCTGGCCGGCTGGCCGGACGAGATCACCCCGCAGGCGAACGCCCACATCGGTGCGAACCACGTCAGCGGCTTCAGCAGCTCGATGACTGCGCTCGGGGCGGGCGTAGCGCTCATGACGGGAGGCTACCGGGGCGCGCCAAAGTGTCAAGCCAGATTTACATTTGACGGCGAAATGTGCGGGGCGTTTGTCGGGTGAATACATCCGTAGGGTGATAATACACGCTGCGACATTGGACCGGCGCGTGTGCACCCGAGGCACGCAATCCGCCCCGGGAACGCGGTTCATCCCCGCTTAGGCAGCAATGACTCAGCCTCGGAGCACGGCCGCGGACGCTCCGAACCGTGTTCCGGCCCGATCCGGCGTAGTGCCGCGTCATCGCGAAAACGTGTCGGCCCAGATCAGTCCGCCTCGACAGGCCCGTCGAGATCCCCGACGCCGTAGCGGCGCATCTTGGCGTAGAGGCCCTGCCGGCTGAGGCCCAGCATCTCCGCGGCCGAAGCCCGGTTGTCCCGGGTGATGCGCAGGGCCGCCTCGATGCAGAGCTTCTCGATCAGGTCCGTGGTCTCGCGCACCAGCGTCTTCATCGAGACCCGGCCGACCAGCTCGGCCATCTGCTCCACCGAGCGCGGCACCTCCCGCCCACCGCCGAATCGCCCTTCGGGGATCCGGCGCGGGGCCGGGCGGATCGCGAAGCCCAGGCAGGGGCGGGCGCCCGCCACCGAAACGGCCGCGACCTCCACATCCTCCAGGCCGCCATAGGCGCCGCGGATGACCGTCGCGAAGCGCCGCACCACGCCGTGATCGCCCAGGGTCGCGAACAGGGCCTGCGCCTCGGTCTCGTCGCGGCCGAGCCAATGATCCACGGTGCGTCCGCGAACCTGCCCCTCGGTGGCGAGCTGGGTCAGTTCCAGGAAGGCGGCATTGGCGGTCAGAATCCGCCGGCTCGGGTCGGTGACCACGAAGCCCTCGGGCATCGCCTCGATCACCGCCTGGGTCGGCACCTCCTGACCGGAGCCGGCCTCGGCGGCTGCCGGATCGGCCACGAGCCGCATCAGGGCACTGGCACCGCCCTCACCCCGGAACAGCGAGACCGAGACCGAGACCTCGCCGCGCCCGTGCGGCAGGGCGGCCCGGATCTCCCCGGCCTGCCCGGTCGCCCGCAGGGCGGCGAACTGCGCCTCCAGGGCCCTCGTGCTGCTGGCATCGAACAGTTCGACCACGTCCTGGCCGGCGACGCGCTTGGCCGGGCGACCGAGCAGCCGCGCGGCGGACGGGTTCGCCTCGGCGACCCGCCTTGTCCCGGCATCGACCACCAGCACCGGCTCACCGGAGATCTGGAACAGGAGCCGGTAGCGGGTCTCGACCGCGCGCAGACGCTCGTAATCCCGCTCCAGCGCCTGCTGGGTCTCCATCAGGCGGCGCTGGAGGCCGGCCACCGCCCGCATGTCGCGCCCGAGCACCAGGATCGGGCCGCCCTCGGCCGGGCGGATCGAGGCGTAGCGGATCGGCAGGTCGATGCCGCTGGGGGAGGGGTGATTGATCTGGCGCCAGCGGGTGATGCCGTCGGGCCGGGCGTCGCGCAGCAGGGCGTCGACCTTGGGCCGGCTCTCGACCGTCACGGTGTCGACCCAGCGCCGGCCCAGCCAGCCAGGGATATTCTCTGCCTCGAGATCAGTCCCGATCGACGCGTCGCGAATCACGCCCTCGGCGTCGATCACGAGCGAGACATCGGAGGATGCCGCGACGATGCGCCCGACCGCCTCGCCGTCGAGGTGGCCGGCGACCTGGTCCAGCACCGCGGGTGATCCCGAGGAGATGAGGTGCGGCTGAAGCGTCACGTTCACCGTTATGTGATGGAGTGGATGAAAACCCTTTCAACAGGCCAATGCCTGCCTGTCCAGCAAAGCTTCCGCGGCGGCAGGCGCCGAACACCCATCGAGCGCGCAGGCGTCGGCCCCCACGAGGCCGGCCTCACCGCCGTGGCGCGTGAAATAGGGGCCCCCGACCAGCACGCGCACCCCCGGGTTCCGCGAGGCGCGCCGCACCTCGGCCACCGTGGCCGCCAGGACGGGCAGGAGCACGTCGGAGGAGAGCGACAGGCCGACCACCTCGAACCAGTCGGTCGCCAGAAGGGCGAGGGGATCGAGGCCGGGCGCCGGCACCGCCGTGGTCACGTACCAGCCGGCCTCCCGGAAGAAGCTCGCGACGATCGACAGACCGAATCGGTGAGTCTCGCCGGGGCAGGGCAGGAGCAGCACGCTGCGGCCGCCGATCGGAGCCGATTCGATCTCGAGTTCCAGGCAGAGGTGCCGGCTGATCGCCTGCAGCCGCCCGAGGCCCTCGGTCACGGCCAGGAAATCGCAGGCATCCTCCTCCCACAGGGCGCCGAGATGCCGGGCCGCCGGGGCGAGCAGATCGAGGAGCAGACGCGCCAGCGGCAGGCCGCCATCCCGCAGGACCGCGATCTCGGCATCGAGATCCACCGGGCCGGGACCAAGGAGGAGGGCACTGAAGGCGGCGATTTCCTGCGGCGTCACCGCCCGGTCGGCCGGCGGGCGGCGGCCGGCGCTCGGCCGGTGGGCCAGCATCAGCCGGGGGAGGATCTCGCCCTCGATCACCCGGGTGAGGGCATCCGGCCGCGACCGTGGCGAATCAGGCCGCACGCGGGGCTTATCGCGGAAGACCGGCGAAGCGTCGCTGACCGTGCCGCAGCCGGCCGCGATCGGTCCCAGTTCCAAACGCTCGCCGAAATGCCTCCAGTGTCCCATCGGCACCCTCCCTGAAACGGCCCCGGCTCGAGGAACCGGCAGCTCCGCTCGCGTCTTCGGGTGCGGGGTTACTCGCCCGTCTATTCTTCGTCTTTGTCTAGCGCGGAACTCGATAGGCCAAGTCACCGGCGCGTCGCCGTGCGTCCAAACGATACGCATCTTGACGAACTTGGCAATGATCTAAGACCAAGAAAAACGTCGCCGGCCTATGTCATGCTCGGCGAACGTCAAGCGCACTTGACACTTTGGGGGGCCCCGCCCTAGCCTCTGACAACGACGGAGCCCTAGGCACCGCCGAGATCAGGGGAGCGGATGCATGGGTCCCGAGGCCCGACCGGCACGACCGCTCTACACGCCTGCCGAGCGGCACCGGCGCGACGCATCCCCCTGGACCCTGGTGCAGGGCGTGCTGGCACCCCTCCAATTCGTGATCTTCCTGGCGAGCCTCGTGCTGGTGCTGCGCGCGCTGGCGACCGGCGAGACCATCGCGGCCGCCGAGATCTCGGTCGTGGTGAAGACCCTGGCGCTCTACGCGATCATGATCACCGGCTCGATCTGGGAGAAGGCCGTGTTCGGCCGCTTCCTGTTCGCGCCGGCCTTCTTCTGGGAGGACGTGGTCAGCATGCTGGTGCTGGCGCTCCACACGGCCTACCTCGCCGCGCTCGCCACGGGCGCCCTCGGGGGGCAAGCGCTGCTGATTCTGGCGCTCGCCGCCTACGCCACCTACGTGATCAATGCCGGCCAGTTCGTGCTGAAGCTGCGGGCCGCCCGGCTGCAGGGCAATCCCGGCCGCCAGCCGCAGCACCTCTCGGAGGCGCTGTCGTGAACGCGCCGGTCCCGCCCCCGACCGCCTGCGGCGGCATCGACCTGCATCAGGAGCACGGCCAGCGCGCGGTGTTCTGCGGGCTCACCGGCATCGTCTGGCTGCACCGGAAGATCCAGGACGCGTTCTTCCTCGTGGTCGGGTCGCGCACCTGCGCGCACCTGATCCAGTCGGCCGCCGGGGTGATGATCTTCGCCGAGCCGCGATTCGCCACCGCGATCATCGACGAGCGCGACCTCGCCGGCATCGCCGACGCCAACGAGGAACTCGACCGGGTCGTGACCCGGCTGATCGAGCGCCGGCCGGACATCAAGCTGCTGTTCCTCGTGGGCTCCTGCCCGTCCGAGGTGATCAAGCTCGACCTGTCCCGGGCCGCCCAGCGCCTGTCGGGACGCCTGAACCCCGTGCGGGTGCTGAACTATTCCGGTTCCGGCATCGAGACGACGTTTACGCAGGGTGAGGATGCCTGCCTCGCCGCCCTCGTGCCGGATCTGCCTCGCGAGAGCGACACGGCCGCGCCGTCGCTCCTCGTGGTCGGCGCCCTGGCCGACGTGGTCGAGGACCAGTTCCTTCGGATCTTCGCCGCGATGGGCATCGCCGATGTCCGGTTCCTGCCCGCCCGCCGGGCCGGCGCGATGCCGGCGGTCGGCCGTGGTACCCGCTATCTGCTGGCCCAGCCGTTCCTGGCCGACACCGCCCGCGCCCTCGAGGAGCGCGGCGCCCGCCGGCTTCCCGCGCCGTTCCCGCTCGGCGCCGAGGGCACCACCGGGTGGCTCCGGGCCGCCGCCGAGGCGTTCGGAATCTCCGACGACACCTTCGAGGCCGCGACCGCGCCGGGCCGCGCCCGGGCCGAGACCGCGCTGGCGCCGCTGCGCGGAGAACTCGGCGGCAAGCGGGTGTTCTTCTTCCCCGATTCGCAGCTTGAAGTGCCGCTCGCCCGCTTTCTGGCCCGGGAACTCGGCGCGGAACTCGTGGAGGTCGGGACCCCCTACCTGCACCGGGGGCATCTGGCCGCCGAGATCGAGTGGCTCCCCGCCGGCACACGGGTGACGGAAGGCCAGAGCCTCGACGACCAGATGGACCGCTGCCGCGCGGCCCGGCCGGACCTCACGGTCTGTGGTCTCGGCCTCGCCAACCCGCTGGAGGCCGAGGGGCTGTCGACCAAGTGGTCGATCGAGCTGCTGTTCACGCCCGTGCAGGGCTACGAGCAGGCCGGCGACCTCGCCGAATTGTTCGCGCGCCCGCTCCGGCGCCGCGCCCTGCTGGAGGTGTAGCGCCATGCAGCTGACCCTCTGGACCTACGAAGGCCCGCCCCATATCGGTGCGATGCGCATCGCCACGGCGATGACCGGCCTGCACTACGTGCTGCACGCGCCGCAGGGCGACACCTACGCCGACCTGCTGTTCACCATGATCGAGCGGCGCGATGCCCGCCCGCCCGTCACCTACACGACCTTCCGGGCACAGGATCTCGGCCGCGACACCGCCGAGCTGTTCAAGACCTCGGTGGCCGCCGCCTATGCGCGGTTCCAGCCGCAGGCGATGATCGTCGGCGCCTCCTGCACCGCCGAGCTGATCCAGGACGATCCGGGCGGGCTCGCCAAGGCGCTGAACCTGCCGATCCCGGTGATTCCCCTGGAGCTGCCGGCCTACCAGAAGAAGGAAAACTGGGGCGCGTCGGAGACGTTCTATCGGCTGGTCCGGGCGCTCGCCGGAGCTCCCGGTGCGGGCGCCGCGCGCGAGCCTGGGCGGCGCCCGCTCTGCAACATCCTGGGACCCACGGCGCTCGGGTTCCGCCACCGGGACGACCTGATCGAGATCCGCCGACTGCTCGATTCGCTCGGGATCGACGTGAATGTGGTCGCGCCGCTCGGCGCCGCGCCCGCCGATCTCGGCCGGCTCAAGGACGCCGACTTCAACGTCGTGCTCTATCCCGAGACCGCGCGCTCCGCCGCGGAGTACCTGAAGAAGAGCTTTGGGCAGCCGTTCACGCAAGTCGTGCCGATCGGCGTCGGCGGCACGCGCCGGTTCGTCGAGGAGGTGGCGGCGCTGGCCGGCCTCGATCCGGCGCCGGTTCTGGATGGCCCCGGCTCGCGCCTGCCCTGGTACAGCCGCTCGGTCGATTCGACCTACCTGACCGGTAAGCGCGTCTTCGTGTTCGGGGACGCCACGCACGCGATCGGCCTCGCCCGGATCGCCGCCCGGGAACTCGGCTTCAAGGTCGTCGGGCTCGGCACCTACAGCCGCGAATTCGCCCGGGAGGTCCGCGCCGAGGCGGCCGAACTCGGTCTCGAGGCGCTGATCACCGACGATTACCTCGATGTCGAAGCGGCGATCCGCGCGGCCGCGCCCGAACTGGTGCTCGGCACGCAGATGGAGCGCCACGTCGCCAAGCGGCTCGGCATCCCCTGCGCGGTGATCTCCGCGCCGATCCACGTCCAGGACTTCCCGGCCCGCTACGCCCCGCAGATGGGGTTCGAGGGCGCCAACGTCCTGTTCGACACCCTGGTCCACCCGCTGATGATGGGCCTGGAAGAGCACCTGCTGGGCATGTTCCGGGAGGATCCGGAATTCCACGACGGCGTCGGCCCCTCGCATCTCGGCGGCACGCCGGTCGCCGCGCCGCCCCCCCAGGCCGCGCCTGCGCCTGCGCCTGCGCCTGAAGCTGCACCGGCGCCGATCCATCTCGACCATCCGGTCTCGGTGGCGGTCGCCCCCTGGGCGCCCGAGGCCGAGAAAGAGCTGAAAAAGATCCCGTTCTTCGTGCGCGGCAAGGCGCGCACCAACACGGAGCGATTCGCCCGTGAGCGGCAATTGCCGCTCATCACCCTTGAAACCCTCTACGACGCCAAGGCGCATTATGGCCGCTAGAGCGCACTCCGCCGGCCCCGGTGCCGGCCCGGCCAAGGCAGGCGCGTCTCAGCGCCGGCCGCCGATCCGCGTCGTGATCGTCACCCTCGACAATCACCTTGCGAGCGCGGTCGAGCGGGCGCGTCTGCGGCTCCGCACCGAGATGCCGGGGCTGGTCCTGGGCTTCCACGCGGCGGCCGAGTGGGACAACAACCCCGCCGCCCTCGACGATTGCCGGGCCGATATCGCCAGCGCCGACATCGTGCTCTCGGCCATGCTGTTCATGGACGAGCATGTCCGGGCGATCCTACCGGCACTGGCGGCGCGGCGCGACGCCTGCGACGCGATGGTCGGCTGCCTCTCGGCCGGCGACGTCGTGAAGACCACGAAGCTCGGCCGCTTCGACATGAGCGGCAACAAGCGCAGCGCCCTCGACTTCCTGAAGAAGCTGCGCGGCAAGCCGGGCCAGCAGGGCAATGCCGGCCGGCAGATGGCCCTGGTGCGCAAGCTGCCGAAGATCCTGCGCTTCATCCCGGGCTCGGCCCAGGACGTGCGCGCCTATTTCCTGACCCTGCAATACTGGCTCGCCGGCTCGGACGAGAACGTCTCCGCCCTGGTGCGCTTCCTGGTCCATCGCTACGCGGCGGGCGAGCGGGCGGCGTGGCGCGAGGGCCCGGCGGCGCCGGCGCCCCTCGATTATCCCGAGACCGGCCTCTACCATCCGCGCCTGCCGGGCCGGATCGGCGCCGACCTGGCGCGCCTCCCGCGCCAAGCCGGCACAAGGGGCCGCGTCGGACTGCTGGTGATGCGCAGCTACGTGCTGGCCGGCAACACCGCCCATTACGACGGCGTCATCGCGGCGCTGGAGGCCCAGGGCCTCGACGTGGTGCCGGCCTTCGCCAGCGGCCTCGACAACCGCCCGGCCGTGGATTCCTTCTTCATGAAGGACGGGCGTACCGGCATCGACGCGCTGGTTTCGCTCACCGGCTTCTCGCTGATCGGCGGCCCCGCCTACAACGACGCCGCCGCCGCCGAGGCGATGCTGACCCAGCTCGACGTGCCCTACCTCGCCGCCCAGGCGCTGGAATTCCAGACCCTGGAGCAGTGGGAATCGGGCGACCGCGGCCTGTCGCCGGTCGAGGCGACCATGATGGTCGCGATCCCCGAACTCGACGGCGCCACCGCCCCGATGGTGTTCGGCGGCCGCTCCTCGGCCTCGGGCAGCGACAACGCCCGGGACATGCGGGTTCACCCGGAGCGGGCCGCGCGCCTCGCCGAGCGGGTCGCGCACATGGTGTCGCTGCGCCGGACCCCGAAGGCCGCGCGCAAGCTCGCCGTGGTGCTGTTCAACTTCCCGCCCAATGCCGGCGCCACCGGCACGGCCGCGTTCCTGTCGGTCTACGCCTCGCTGCTCAACACCCTGAAGGGTCTGGCGGCCGACGGCTACGCCGTGGAGGTGCCCGAGAGCGTCGATGCCCTGCGCACGGCGATCCTGGAGGGCAATGCCAAGCGCTATGGCACCCAGGCCAACGTCCACGCCCGCATCCCGGCCGAGGACCACCTGCGCCGCGAGACCTACCTCGCCGAGATCGAGGCCCAGTGGGGCCCGGCGCCCGGCCGCCACCAGACCAACGGCGCCGACCTGTTCGTGCTCGGCGCCCAGTTCGGCAACGTCTTCGTCGGGGTCCAGCCCGCCTTCGGCTACGAGGGCGACCCGATGCGGCTCCTGTTCGAGCGCGGCTTCGCGCCGACCCACGCGTTCTCGGCCTTCTACCGCTACCTGCGCGAGGATTTTGCCGCCGACGCGGTGCTGCATTTCGGCACGCACGGGGCGCTCGAATTCATGCCCGGCAAGCAGACCGGCCTGTCCGAGGCCTGCTGGCCGGAGCGGCTGATCGGGGCCCTGCCCAACGTCTATCTCTACGCCGCCAACAACCCCTCCGAGGGGACGCTGGCCAAGCGCCGCTCGGCCGCGACGCTGGTGTCCTACCTGACCCCGAGCCTCGCGGCGGCCGGGCTCTATCGTGGGTTGATCGACCTCAAGAGCTCGATCGAGCGCTGGCGCGGCCTCGACATCGCCGCGATGGCCGAGCGCGGCACCCTGGCCGGCCTGATCCAGGAGCAGGGCGCGGCCCTCGATCTCGTGGCCGCCACGCCGGCCTGGACCGGCGACCTCGGCGCCCGGGTCGGCGACCTCTGGTCGGCCGTGCAGGAGCTGGAACAGACCCTGATCCCGCACGGGCTGCACGTGGTCGGCGACGGCATGCCGGCGGAAGAGCGGATCGACATGCTGCTTGCTTTGGCGGAGGCCTCGCACGGCCTGGTGCCGGAGCGGGCCGGGATCGCCGCGCTGGTCTCCGGCGCAGGGATCGAGGCGGTCATCGCGGCCTCCGGGCTGCCGGCGGATGCCGAGACCCGGGCCGCGTTCGCGAGCCTCGCTGAGACCGACCGGCTGCTGGCCCGCGACCACGAGGTTCCGGCCCTGCTGCGGGCGCTGGACGGACGCTTCGTGTCGCCGGTGGCGGGCGGCGACCTGCTGCGCAACCCCGCGATCTTGCCGACCGGCCGCAACATCCACGGGTTCGACCCCTACCGCCTGCCCTCCGCCTTCGCGGTGGCCGACGGCGCCCGGCAGGTGGCCCGCATCCTCGAACGCTTCGCGGCGGACGGAAAACCCTGCCCGGAGAGCGTCGCCCTGGTCCTGTGGGGCACCGACAACCTCAAGAGCGAGGGCGGCCCGATCGCTCAGGCGCTGGCGCTGATCGGCGCGAAGCCCCGCTTCGACGGCTACGGCCGCTTGAGCGGCGCGGAGCTGATCCCGCTGGAAACCCTCGGCCGCCCCCGCATCGACGCGGTGGTCACCCTCTCGGGCATCTTCCGGGACCTGCTACCGCTTCAGACCAAGCTCCTGGCGGAAGCGTCCTTCCTGGCCGCCACTGCCGACGAGCCCCTCGAGAAAAACTACGTCCGCAAGCACGCCCTGGCGATCCAGGCCGAGCACGGCTGCGATCTGGAGACCGCGGCGCTCCGCGTCTTCTCCAACGCCGAGGGCGCCTACGGGGCCAACGTCAACCACCTGGTCGATTCGGGCAATTGGGACGACGACGCGGAACTCTGCGAGACCTTCTCGCGCCGCAAGAGCTTCGCGTATGGCCGCAACGGCCGCCCGGCGCCGCAGCGCGCCCTGATGCAGGCGGTGCTCGCCTCCGTCGACATGGCCTACCAGAACCTCGACTCGGTCGAGGTCGGCGTCACCTCCGTCGACCATTACTTCGACGGGCTCGGCGGCATGGGCCGGGCGGTGGCCCGGGCCAAGGGCGAGTCGGTGCCGATCTACATCAGCGACCAGACCCGCGGGGAGGGGCGCGTCCGCTCCCTGGAGGAGCAGGTGGCGCTTGAGACGCGCACCCGGATGCTCAACCCGAAATGGTACGAAAGCCTGCTCGGCCACGGCTACGAGGGCGTCCGCCAGATCGAGACGCACCTCACCAACACGGTCGGCTGGTCGGCCACCGCCAACGCGGTCCAGCCCTGGATCTACCAGCGGATCACCGAGACCTACGTCCTCGACAAGGACATGCGCGAGCGCATGGCCGCCTTGAACCCCACCGCCTCCGCCAAGGTCGCCCAAAGGCTGATCGAGGCGCACCGCCGCGGCTTCTGGACCCCCGATGCAGAGATGCGCGACGCCCTCGACCGGGCCGAGGAGGAACTGGAAGACCGTCTGGAAGGCGTCACCACAGGAGTGGCCGCATGAACATCGCGATCCGCAATCCCGTCATCGCCCGGAAAGAAGAGGGGAGCGTTCAGGTCGAACTCGATCCGGACCTGAAGATCGACACCGCCAAGGTGTTCGCGGTCTACGGCAAGGGCGGGATCGGCAAGTCGACCACCTCGTCGAACCTGTCGGTGGCGTTCTCGAAGCTCGGCAAGCGGGTGCTGCAGATCGGCTGCGATCCGAAGCACGACTCGACCTTCACGCTGACCAAGCGCCTCGCCCCCACGGTGATCGACGCGCTCGAGGCGGTGAACTTCCACTCGGAGGAGCTGCGCGTCGAGGATTTCGTGGTCGAGGGCTATAACGGCGTGATGTGCGTCGAGGCCGGCGGCCCGCCCGCCGGCACCGGCTGCGGCGGCTACGTGGTCGGCCAGACCGTGAAGCTCCTGAAGGAGCACCACCTCCTGGAAGACACCGACGTCGTGGTGTTCGACGTGCTGGGCGACGTGGTCTGCGGCGGCTTCGCCTCGCCGCTCCAGCACGCCGACCGGGCGCTGATCGTCACCGCCAACGACTTCGACTCGATCTTCGCGATGAACCGGATCGTGGCGGCGATCCACGCCAAGGCGAAGAACTATCCGGTGCGGCTCGGCGGTGTCATCGCCAACCGCTCGGCCAAGACCGACGAGATCGACCGGTTCAACGACGCGGTCGGCCTGAAGCGGCTCGCCCACTTCCCCGACCTCGATATCGTCCGCCGCTCGCGGCTGAAGAAGTCGACCCTGTTCGAGATGGAATCCTCCCCGGAACTCGACGCGGTGACCGCCGAGTACATGCGGCTCGCCGAGATCCTCTGGGCCGGGGGCGAACCCTGCGAGGCGATCCCCATGAAGGACCGCGACCTGTTCGAGTTCCTCGGTTTCGATTGAGTTTGGGGTTCGACTGATGGCCAGCGCCAGCTACGATGCCCGCCGGGGTGAACTGACCACCTATTTCGACCGCACCGCGGTCGATGCGTGGTCGCGCCTGACCTCGGACGCCCCGGTGAGCCGGATTCGCGCCACGGTGCGGGCCGGGCGCGACGCCATGCGGGCGACACTGCTCGCCTGGCTGCCCGCCGACATGACCGGCCTGCGCCTGCTCGATGCCGGCTGCGGCACCGGGGCGCTGAGCGTCGAGGCGGCACGGCGCGGCGCCGAGGTGGTGGCCATCGACGTCTCGCCCACGCTGATCGGGCTGGCTCAGGAGCGCCTGCCGGAAATGTCCGGCGCGGGGCGCATCGAGTTCCGCGTCGGCGACATGCTCGATCCCGGTCTCGGCCGGTTCGACCACGTGGTGGCGATGGATTCGCTGATCCATTACCGCGCCGCCGACATCGCCCGGGCGCTGGCGGCTTTGGGCGCGCGCACGGACGGCTCGATCCTGTTCACCGTGGCGCCGCGTACGGCGCTGCTGACCGTGATGCACGCGGCCGGACAGTTCTTTCCGCGGGGCGACCGCTCGCCGGCCATCGTGCCGGTGACCGAGCGTGGGCTGCGGCGGCGGATTTCTTCGGAACGCGCCCTCGACGGCTTCGCCTGGGCGCGGTCGCACCGGATCAACAGCGGCTTCTACCTGTCGAACGCGATCGCGCTGACGCGTACGCTCCCGACCCCCGCACAGGGGGGAGGGAGCCACGCGGCGCCCGGGGTGCGCCCATGAGCAGCGCCTCGCAAAAACTCACCGCGGCCCTGATGCGCCTCGGCCCGGCGATCCTGCCGTTCGCGGATGCCGCCACGGTCGAGCTGCCGCTGGGCCGGCTGCTGCGCCTAGCCCTGTTCCAGGTCACGGTCGGCATGGCGGCGGTGCTGCTGATCGGCACCCTGAACCGGGTGATGATCGTCGAGCTCGGCGTCCCGGCCTGGATCGTCGCCATGATGCTGGCGCTGCCGCTGGTCTTCGCCCCGTTGCGGGCGCTGGTCGGCTTCCGGTCGGACACGCACCGCTCGGTCCTGGGCTGGCGGCGGGTCCCCTATATCTGGTTCGGCACGCTGCTGCAGTTCGGCGGGCTGGCGATCATGCCCTTCGCCCTTCTGATCCTGTCGGGCGACACGACCGGACCGCTCTGGGTCGGCGACCTCGCGGCGGCGCTCGCCTTCCTGCTGGTCGGCGCCGGCCTCCACACCACCCAGACGGTGGGCCTCGCGCTCGCCACCGACCTCGCCCCCGCGCATGCCCGCCCGAAGGTCGTGGCGCTGCTCTGCGCCGCGCTCCTGTTCGGCATGATGGCGAGCGCGGTGCTGTTCGGGCTGTTCCTGGCGCATTTCTCCGCGGTGCGCCTGATCCAGGTGATCCAGGGCGCGGCGCTCGTCACCATCATCCTCAACGGCTTCGCGCTGTGGAAGCAGGAGCCCCGCGACACCACCCGGAACCGGGACGCGCCGCAGCGCGACTTCCGCGCCTCCTGGCGGGCCTATGCGGGGGAGGGCACCGCCCGGCGCCGCCTCGTGGCGATCGGCCTCGGCACGGCGGGCTTCTCCATGCAGGACATCCTGCTGGAACCCTATGGCGGCCAGATCCTGCACCTCTCCGTGGGGGCGACCACGGCGCTGACCGCGCTGCTGGCCGCAGGCGGCGGCCTCGGCCTGCTGATCGCGGCCCGCTGGCTCGGCCGGGGCGGCGACCCGTTCCGGGTGTCGGCAGTGGGCGTCGGGATCGGCATCCTGGCCTTCTCGGCGGTGGTGTTCGCGGCGCCCTTGGCCTCGGCCGATCTGTTCGCCGCGGGCGTCAGCCTGATCGGCCTCGGCGGCGGCCTGTTCGCCCACGGCACGCTCACCGCCTCGATG
Source organism: Methylobacterium sp. GC_Met_3 (assembly GCF_026540775.1). NCBI lineage: Bacteria > Pseudomonadati > Pseudomonadota > Alphaproteobacteria > Hyphomicrobiales > Methylobacteriaceae > Methylobacterium > Methylobacterium sp. GC_Met_3. Next base: position 253,960 of record NZ_JALNUL010000001.1, on the reverse strand, counting down.
AACCGGGCCGGCCCCGAGGATACCGGACTGGCGCTCGGCGCCTGGGGCGCCGTGCAGGCGACCGCGGCGGGCCTGTCGATCGCGGCCAGCGGCCTCGTGCGCGATGTCGGCGGCGCCATCGCCCAGTCGGGGGTGCTCGGCGAGGGCATGAACGAGCCCGCCATCGGCTACCTCATCGTCTACCACATCGAGATCGCCCTGCTGTTCGCCGCGCTCCTCGCGCTCGGGCCGCTGGTGCGTGAGGACGCGCGTGCGCAGACACGCGATCGGATGACCGGCACTCTCGCCGGCCGGACAGCCTGAGACACGGGGGAGGTCAGCCATGCCAACCGGCGCACTTACAGGTTACGTCGACGTCGCCCAGGTCGTGCTCTACGCGTTCTTCCTCTTCTTCGCCGGCCTGGTGTTCTGGCTGCGCCGGGAGGACCGGCGCGAGGGCTACCCCCTGGAGAACGAGGCGGTCGGGCGCCGCAAGTCGGTCGATCCGTTCCTGATCCCCCGCTCCAAGGCGTTCCACCTGCCCGGCGGCGAGACCACCTACGCCCCCCAGGCGGTGCATGGCAGCGGCGACATCGAGACCGGCATCCCGGCCCGCAAGGTCGAGCCCTGGCCGGGCGCACCCTACGAGCGGACCGAGTCCTCGCTCCAGGCCGGCGTCGGCCCCGGCTCCTGGGTGCTCCGGCACGACGTTCACGACCGGACCTGGGACAACGAGATCCGGATCGTGCCCCTGCGGGTGGCGACCAACTTCGTCGTCCACGAGGACGGCCCGAACCCGATCGGCATGACCGTGTTCGGCACCGACAACGCGGTGGCGGGCGTCGTCTGCGACGTCTGGGTCGACCGCGGCGAGTCGCTGCTGCGCTACTACGAGGTCGAGCTGCCCACGGGCGGCCGCCGCCTGATGCCGGTGACGTTCTGCCGGGCCGGCGGCTTCACCAAGACGGTGAAGATCGAGGCGCTGCTCGCCAGCCAGTTCGCCGACATCCCCGAGACCCGCGACCCCGACAGCGTCACCTTCCTGGAGGAGGAGCGGGTCATGTCCTACTTCGGCGCCGGCACGCTCTACGCCACGCCGGCCCGGGCGGAGCCCCTGATATGAGCGGCGACTTCATTCCCGAGGGCACCCTGCGGGGACTGCCCGGCCCGCTGCCGGCGGGTGAGCGGATCCTGTGGCAGGGCGCGCCCACCACCACGGGTCTGCTGGTGCGGGTGTTCCACGCCCGCTTGGTGATCGCGTGGTTCGGACTCTCCGGCCTGGCCTTCGGCCTGGCGGCGGGCTCAGCCACGGGGGCGCTGAAGGTGGTGCTGCCGACCCTGGTGATCGGCGCGGGCGGGATGGCCCTGCTCTGGCTGCTCGCGTGGCTGACCCACCGGACGACGCTCTACACGATCACCAATCGCCGGGTCGTGCTGCAGGCCGGCATCGCCCTGCAGGTGACCCACAACCTGCCGTTCGCCCAGATCGACACTGCGGCGTTGCGCGCCTTCACGGATGGCACCGGAGACGTCCCGCTGCGGTTGCGGCCGGGCCTGCGGATCGCCTACCTTCAGCTCTGGCCGCACGCCCGGCCCTGGCATCTGTCGCGGACTGAGCCCATGCTGCGCTCCGTGCCGGATGCCGATGGGGCGGCGGCCCTGCTGGCGCAGGCGCTGGCGGCCCATGCCGACGGCGCCGCGCCGCCGGTGCGGGTGGCCCGTATGGGTCAGGCGAACGAAAATGCCGGCCGCCTCGTCGCGGCCGAGTAGGGAGGGGACGATGGGCGAGCGGGCGGAGAACGCCGGCCGATCACCGGTTCGGGTTGCCGCGGGACCGGCGCCGGCGCTGCTGATGATCGGCGCCGGGGCGCTGATGGGCTTCACCATGCTGGCGGTCCTGATCGGTCGCAGCGAGGGGGTCGGCCTCGTCGCCCTGCCGCCCGCCAAGCCGGTGGCGCAGGTCGAATTCCACGCCGAGGATCAGGTCGACGGCTCGATCGCCCTGCGCAACGTCGCCGACCAGAAGATCCTCGCCTGGATCCGCCCCGGCGAGGACGGCTTCCTGCGCGGGACGTTGCGGGGCCTCGCCCAGGCCCGGCAGCGCGACGGTCTCGGGCCGGAAAAGCCCTTCAGCCTGACCCGCTTCGACGACGGCCGTTTGGCGCTCGCCGACGAGGCCACCGGCCGCCGGGTGCCGCTCGAAGCCTTCGGGCCGACCAATGCCGGGGCCTTCGCCCGGCTGATGCCCGCGCCGGGCGCGCCGGGCTCGCCCGCCACGGAGACCCGGTGATGGGCCTGTTCGGCAGCCGCACCGTCACCGTGCCCTGCACGGTCGAGATCGAGCAGACCCCCGAGAGCCTGCACGCGCATGTGACTCTCGATGCCGGCTTCGAGATCGAGCCCGGCGACGAGGTCCAAGTCCATGATGCGCCGACCGCGGTGCCCTACGGCGAGCGCCTCAGCGTGCGCCGCACCGCCACCATCACCCGGGCCGGCCCGCTGGAGCGGGTCTGGACCAAGCTCATCGCCCATCTCGAGCTGACCGAACTCTACGAGGTCAGCTTCTCCGAAAGGAGGAAGCTGTGAACGCTCCCGTCGCGCCCCCCACCGGCCAGCCGATCCCGAAGTCGCCGGTCAACGAATCGACCAAGGCGGCCCAGGAGACGACCTTCCTGTCGCCCCGGTTCTATACGACCGATTTCGTCGAGCTCGACCGCACGAACGTCGAGCCGGTGCGGCGTGACTGGGACGTGCTCATCGCCGAATTGCGCGCCGACCCGAACAAGCGCCACTTCACTCGCAACGAGGAGTTCGACTGCGACCTGTCGCAGATGGAGCCCGAACTGCGGAAGGAGTTCTTGGACTTCTTGGTGTCGTCGATCACCGCCGAGTTCTCGGGCTGCGTGCTCTACGCCGAGATGCGCAAGCGCGCCAAGAACAAGGACATCAAGGAGCTGTTCGGCTTCATGAGCCGGGACGAGGCCCGCCACGCCGGCTTCATCAACGACACGCTCAAGGATTTCGGCATCGGCGTGGATCTGGGCTTCCTCACCAAGTCCAAGAAATACACGTTCTTCCGGCCGAAGTTCATCTTCTACGCGACTTATCTATCGGAGAAGATCGGCTACGCCCGCTACATCACGATCTTCCGCGAGCTGGAGCGGCATCCGGAGCGGCGCATCCACCCGATCTTCAAGTGGTTCGAGCTGTGGTGCAACGACGAGTTCCGCCACGGCGAGGCCTTCGCGCTCCTGATGCGGGCGAATCCGAAGCTGACCAGCGGCATCAACCGCTACTGGATCCGGTTCTTCCTGCTCGCCGTGTTCGCCACGATGTATGTGCGCGACCATCACCGGCCGGCCTTCCACAAGGCTCTGGGCGTCGATCCGAGCGACTACGACTTCAAGGTCTTCCGGATCACCTCGGAGATCTCCCGCCAGACCTTCCCGCTGGAACTCGACCTCGACAATCCGAAGTTCAAGGCGGGTCTCGACCGGCTGCTCGCCTGCTCCCGGGCGATCGCCGACGCGAAGGCCCGGGGCGGGCTCTTCGGCAAGGTGCAGCACGGCGTGCAGGTGCTGCGCGCGGCCGCGACCTTCGTCCGGCTGTATCTCCTGCCCGTCAAGGCCAACGCCCTGCCGGCCGATATCCGCCTCCAGCCGGTCTGGTAGGATGGGGACCTACGCCGCCCCGGTGCTCTACGCGGTTCTGCTCTGGTGGTTCTCCACCGGGCTGATCCTGCTACTCGATCACGCCCCGCGGCGGACGCATCCGTGGAGCATGGCCGGGGCGACCCTGCTGCTCGCGGCAGCCCTGGTGGCGATCCGCTCCAGCGCCGCGGATACGAGCGCGACGGGCGCCTACACGGCCTTCACGGCAGCCCTGGCGATCTGGGGCTGGCAGGAGATGAGTTACTATATGGGCTTCCTGTCGGGCCCGCGGCCGGTCGCCTGCGCGCCGGGCGTGCGGGGGTTCGACCGGTTCCTGGCAGCGCTCGCCACCAGCCTCTGGCACGAATTCGCCATCGTGATCGGCGGTCTCGCGATCCTGGCTCTGGTCTGGGGCAGCCCCAACCGCTTCGCCCTGTGGACCTACGGCACGCTCGTGGTGATGAACCTCTCGGCGCGGCTCAACCTGTTCCTCGGCGTGCGCAACCTCCACGCCGAGTTCCTGCCGGAGCATCTCGGCTACCTCGCCTGCTACCTGTCGCGAAAGCCGATGAACCTGCTGTTCCCGGTCTCGGTGAGCCTCGGGACCATCGCGGCGGCGCTCCTCGGCCGCGCGGCACTCGGCGCCGACCTTCTGGAGCATGAACTCATCGGCTTCACCGTGCTGGCGACGCTCACCGCGCTCGCCACCCTGGAACACTGGTTCCTGATGCTGCCGCTGCCCTCGGCGGAGCTGTGGCGCTGGAGCCTGCCGACGCGGGCGTCGGAGGAGACGGTCCGTCCGCGGGACCGGGTGTAGCACCGCGCATCGTCCCGAAAGGTGGCCTCCGGCTTTCGGAACAGGATGATGCGGAGACAAAGAACAGGGAGCGTCGTTCCGACCTAGGGAATGACGCCCTCGGAGATCACGGCCGGGCGTCGCACGTCCACCAATCTGGAACTGGTCTGGTGCGAAATCCGGTGCCACAGGCGGGATCAACCCGCAGCGGGAATTCGGGGAGAGGCGACATGGACTACGACACGTTCTTCGGGGCTGAGATCGCCGGTCTCCACCGCGAGGGCCGCTACCGGGTCTTCACCGATCTCGAGCGCCACGCCGGCAACTTCCCGCACGCCACCCATCACCACACCGGCGGCACCCGGCCCGTGACGGTCTGGTGCTCCAACGATTATCTCGGGATGGGCCAGCACCCCTCCGTCACCGGGGCGATGCACGAGGCGATCGACCGCTGCGGCGCCGGCGCCGGCGGCACCCGCAACATCTCGGGCACCAACCACTACCACGTGCTCCTCGAGCAGGAACTCGCCGATCTCCACGGCAAGGAGGCGGCCCTGCTGTTCACCTCCGGCTACGTGTCGAACTGGGCGGCTCTGGGCACCCTGGCGTCGCGCCTGCCGAACTGCGCGGTCTTCTCCGATTCCGAGAACCACGCCTCGATGATCGAGGGCATCCGGTTCTCCCGCGCCGAGCGCCACATCTTCCGCCACAACGACGCCGAGGATCTGAACCGCAAGCTCGCCCTGGTCGATCCGGCCCGGCCGAAGCTGGTGGCCTTCGAGTCGGTCTACTCGATGGACGGCGATATCGCCCCCATCGCGGAGATCTGCGACGTGGCCGAGGCCCACGGGGCGCTCACCTATCTGGACGAGGTCCACGCGGTCGGCCTCTACGGCGCCCGCGGCGGCGGCATCTCGGAGCGGGACGGGGTCGCCCACCGGCTCGACGTGATCGAGGGCACGCTCGGCAAGGCGTTCGCGGTCCATGGCGGCTACATCACGGCGTCCGAGAAGCTCTGCGACTTCGTGCGCAGCTTCGCCTCGGGCTTCATCTTCACCACCTCGCTGCCCCCCGCGGTGGCGGCGGGCGCGGCGGCATCGATCCGCCACCTGAAGACGAGCGGCGACGAGCGCGCCCGGCATCAGGAGCGTGTCGCGAAGGTCCGGCAGGCCCTGGAAGCCGCCGACATCCCGACCATGCCCAACGACAGCCACATCGTGCCGGTGATGGTCTGCGATCCCGTGCTGTGCAAGGGGATCTCCGACACCCTGCTCGACGAGTTCGGCATCTACGTGCAGCCGATCAACTACCCGACGGTCGCCCGCGGCACCGAGCGCCTGCGGATCACCCCGTCGCCGCTGCACACGGATGCCGACATCGCCCGGCTGGTCGAGGCGCTCTCCACGATCTGGGGGCGGATCGGGCTGCGCCAGAAGGCGGCGGAGTAGGGGTTTCCTTCTCCCACCCGCGCCCTCATCCTGAGGTGCCCGCGCCAGCGGGCCTCGAAGGAGCCCTCCAGCCGGCCGCGCGATCGCTGGAGGTCTCCTTCGAGGCCTCCGCTGCGCTGCAGCACCCCAGGATGAGGGGGGTGGGTTGGATGTCCCCCGCAGCATCGAGTCCCCCCGTGCCCACCTTCCCCTTCTCGGCCATCGTCGGCCAGGACGAGATGCGCCAAGCGCTGCTGATTGCGGCGGTCGATCCGTCCATCGGTGGCGTGCTGGTCTTCGGCGACCGCGGCACCGGCAAGTCCACGGCGATCCGGGCGCTCGCCGCCCTGCTGCCGCCGATGCGGGCGGTGGTCGGCTGCCCCTATAACTGCGACCCCGACAGCCCGGCGGAGTCCTGCCCCCACTGCGCGGGCAGCCCGGGCGCACGAAAGAAATCAGAAAAAAAACCGGTCCCCGTCGTGGACCTGCCGCTCGGCGCCACCGAGGACCGGGTGGTCGGCACCCTCGATCTGGAGCGGGCGCTCGGCGCCGGCGTGAAGGCGTTCGAGCCGGGGCTGCTCGCCCGGGCCAACCGCGGTTTTTTGTATATTGACGAGGTGAACCTCCTTGAGGATCACCTCGTGGATCTTCTGCTCGACGTGGCGGCCTCCGGCATCAACACCGTCGAGCGCGAGGGCCTGTCCCTGCGTCACCCGGCGCGGTTCGTGCTGGTCGGGTCCGGCAACCCGGAGGAGGGCGAGTTGCGCCCGCAGCTCCTCGACCGGTTCGGGCTGGCCTGCGAGGTCGTGACCCCGAAGGACATCCCGACCCGCGTTTCGGTGGTGCGCGCCCGCGACGCCTACGAGCGCGACCCGGCGGGGTTCTGCACGGCCCATGCAGGCGAAGAGCGGAAAATTCAGAAAAAAATTCTGCTGGCGCGGGAGCGCCTGCCGTCCGTGACCGTGCCGGATGCCGCCCTGGAGCGCACGGCGCGGCTCTGCCTCGCGCTGGGGACGGATGGATTGCGCGGCGAGCTGACCCTGATGCGCACCGCCCGTGCGCTGGCCGCCCTCGACGGTGCCGAGACGGTCACGGACGATCACCTCCGCCGCATCGCCCCAGCCGCCCTGCGCCACCGGCTGCGGCGCAACCCGCTCGATGAATCCGGGTCTACCGCCCGGGTGGAGCGGGCGCTGGCGGAGGTGTTTTCGTGATGGGTGCGCTGCCTCTCCCTTCCCCGCAGAGGGGGGAGGGACAGCGCCCGATCCTTGGGCCGATGCCCACTGCGCCGCCCGTCTGCTCGCCGCAAACCCGGCCGCCTTCGGCGGCGCGATCCTGCGCGCGGTCCCCGGCCCGGTCCGCGAGGGCTGGCTCGATGCCGTGCGCGCCGCGCTCCCCGCCGGAACACCCTGGCGCCGCCTGCCGCCCGGCATCGGCGACGATGCCCTGCTCGGCGGGCTCGACCTCGCCGCGACCCTGGCGGCGGGCCGCCCGGTCGCGCGGGCCGGTCTGCTGGCGGAGGCCGATGGCGGGATCGTCGTGGTGCCGATGGCCGAGCGCCTGCCGCCCGGCACGGCGTCGCGCCTCGCGGCCGCCCTCGACACCGGGACGGCCTCGGACCGGCCCGCCCGGTTCGGCCTGATCCTGCTCGACGAGGGCGAGGGCGACGAAACCGTCGCCGAGCCCCTGGCCGACCGCCTCGCCTTCCGGATCGACCTGAGCGGGATCGGGCTTGCGGCCCTACAGACCGATACCCCGAATCCGGAGCCCGGCCCCGAGGCCCTCGATCCGGTCGGCGACCTGTGCGCGCTGGCCGAGGCCTTCGGCGTCGCGTCGCTGCGCGGCCCGATCCTGGCGGCGCGCGTGGCGCGCAGGCTCGCGGGAGACAGGCCGATCGGCCAGCAAGACATCGTCACGGCCGCGCGCCTCGTCCTGGCGCCCCGCGCCACGCGCCTGCCGGCCCCGGAGAGCGAAGCGCCACCGGAGGAGCCGCGCGCGGAGCCCCCGCCGGACGATGCGGTCGAACCCGCCGCTGCGGACACGCCGGACGACGTCGTGCTGGAGGCGGTGCGGGCCGCCATCCCGCCGAACCTGCTCGATCAGTTGCTGGCCGGTCGACACCCGCTCGCCGCCGCGAAGGCGGGCCGGGTCGGTCAGGCGGCCGCGTCCCGGACCGGCAGGCCGGTCGGCAGCCGGCGGGGCGATCCGCGGCGGGGGCGCCTCGATCTGCTCGGCACCCTCCGGGCGGCGGCGCCCTGGCAGGCCGTCCGCCGGGCCGAGGGCGAGGCGCGGGGGGAGACGCGCCGCATCGTGGTCCGGCGCGACGACCTGCGGATCCGGATCCTGCGGCAGCGGACCGAGACCACCACGGTGTTCTGCGTCGATGCCTCGGGCTCGGCCGCCCTGGAGCGCTTGGCCGAGGCCAAGGGCGCGGTCGAACTGCTGCTGACGGAGGCCTATGTGCGGCGCGACCGGGTGGCGCTGGTGGCGTTCCGCGGGACCGGCGCAGAGCTGGTCCTGCCGCCGACCCGCTCGCTGACCCGGGCCAAGCGCGGCCTCTCGGGGCTGCCCGGCGGGGGCGGAACGCCGCTGGCCGCGGGCATCGACGCGGCGGTCGCGGTGGCTCTGGGCGTGCGCCGGAGCGGGAGCCGCCCGGCGATCGTGCTGCTCACCGACGGGCGGGCCAATGTCGCGCGCTCGGGGGAGGGCGGCCGTGCCCGGGCCGGCGCGGAGGCACTGCAGGCGGCCCGGGCCCTGCGGGCGGCCAATCTGCCGGCCCTCGTGGTCGACACCGGAAGCCGGGGCGAGGAGAGCCGGGCGGTCGCGGACGCGATGGGCGCCCGCTATCTGAAATTGCCGCGCATCGAAGCCGGACAGCTCAGCGCGGCGGTGCGGGCGGCGCTCTGAGCGCCGCAGCCGGTGATCTCAGAGGTGACCGGCGCCGCCGATATCGGCCACGCGCTGGTGGTGGGCGAGCCACGCGTTCAGCATGTCGCGCACGATGGCGCGGAGGTTCCAGCCGCCGGAGGCCGGGGCCGCGATGTTCTGGGTCGAGGAGGTGAAGAGGATCATGGCCTGCTCCGCAGTTGGGGGATGTCTTTTGTTCTTGTGTGACCAGACTATGCGCGCTCTACCGCAGCGCAACAAACGCGTTCCGGTCAGCGGTGGCATGCGGCGACTGCATGCAATTTCAATGGTTTACGAAATACTTCCGCGGCTGCACGATAGCGCACGCCGCTGTCAGAGCGCGGCGTGGTTTGATGCGGTGCGGGAGACGTGAGCGTGCTGAATCCCTTCGATGCGCATCGTCCCGACTGGGAGGTCGAGGGCCGGGACTGGCCGCACCGGACGGCCAGCCGCTTCGTCGAGGCGGCGGGCCTGCGCTGGCACGTCCAGGAATTCGGCCGGCCCGAGGCGCCCACCCTGCTGCTGCTGCACGGGACCGGGGCGGCCACCCATTCCTGGCGCGGTCTGGCGCCCCTGCTCGCCGAGGATTTCTACGTGATCGCCCCGGACCTGCCGGGCCATGGCTTCACGGACCCGCTGCCTGATGCCGACCTGTCGCTGCCCGGGATGGCGCGGGCGGTGGCGGGGCTGGTAGCGGCGCTCGGCCGGCCGCCGGTGATCGCGGCCGGCCATTCCGCGGGTGCGGCCGTGCTGGCGCGGATGTGCCTCGACGGCGCCATCGCGCCCCGGCTGCTCGCGGCCTTCAACGGCGCCCTGGCGCCGCTGCCGGGGGCGGCGAGCCTGCTGTTTCCCAGCATGGCGCGGCTGCTGTTCCTCAATCCGTTCACCCCGAAGATCTTCGCCTGGACGGCGGACCGCTCGGCGGCCAAGCGGCTGATCGAGGGGACCGGCTCGCGCCTCGATCCGCAGGGGGTCGAGCTCTACCGGCGGCTGTTCGCCCGGTCCGGCCATGTCCGCGGGGCGCTGGGCATGATGGCGAACTGGGACCTCGAGAGCCTGCACCGGGCCCTGCCGGACCTGAAGACCCGCACCCTGCTGATCGTCGGCGGCGACGACCGGGCGATCCGGCCCGACACCGCCTTCGGGGTACGCGACCGCCTGCCCGACGCCCGGGTGGCGCTGATCCGCGGCCTCGGCCACCTCGCCCACGAGGAGGCGCCGGAGAAGGTGGCGGAGGTGTTTTGTGCGGAGGCGCGGACGCTCGGAGTCCTGTGATTTGGGCGCAGGCGCCCTCTGAACCTCCGTGAGCGTTGCAGCCCGGCGGATGACCTCGCGGCCGATTTTCTGTATAATTCAGATCAATCAGGACGCTCAGACCATGGCCGACCGCTCCGTCACCACTGCCGAGTTCATCCGCCACTTCGGGCGCTACCATGACGAGGCCCGTCAAGCGCCCCTGACCCTGACCAAGCATGGCCGGCCGTCCCTGGTCGTGCTGTCGGCCGACACGTATCGACGCCTCACGACACAGGGCGATCCGCGTCGGGCCTATGCCGCCGGCGAAACCCCGCCCGATCTCTCGGCTCTGATCGTCGCCGAGCTGGATCGCCAATCGGCCGAGCACCCGCAGGACTGAGGGTGGTCTGCCCCTTTCCCTCGGGGTCGGTCATCACCTACCCGTACCTATGGCGCTGGCAGCACGCGGCCGGCCGGGACAATGCCGAGAAGGACCGTCCCGTCTGCCTCGCCATTGCCGTGTCCGATCCGGCTCAGGACCTCACGCACTTGGTTCTCCTCGCCATCTCGGGGACGCCGCCGAACCCGGAGCAGACCGCACTCGAAATCCCGATGCTCGAACTGCGCCGGGCCGGCCTCTCCACGCTGAAGCGTGGGTGGATCACGGTCAGCGAGTACAATTACGACGAGGCGGAGCGATCGTTTCACGTCGATCCCAATCAAGCGCCGCGCGGTGCATTCGGTCCCGGGTTCATGAACCGCATCCGGTCTGCCATCCGGCCGCTCTTCGTCGCCGCACAGGGCCGGATTGATCGCACGCTCTGAGGCACACGCATAACGGGCCCCGAAGGAGTACTCCGGGCAGCAACGCGGGACTGGCGCCGGCCTTGCCTGAGCCGTAGAGCCTGCCGCGGCCCATAGCCCGCTGGATACGAAGTGAGGAGCAGCCGGAACGATGGCGAGACCCGTAATCGGCGTCATCGGCAATGCGCGTCTGATCGACAACCGGTTCCCGGCGCAGATCGTCGGCGAGAACAACATGCGCGCGCTGGCCGATGTGGCGGGCGCCCTGCCGCTGATGTTCGCCGCCGCCCCGGCGATGACCGATCTCGGCGATCTCCTCGACACGGTGGACGGCATCCTGCTCACGGGCGGCCGGGCCAACGTCCACCCGACCCGGTTCGGGGCCGAGCCCTGCGCGGCGCACGAGCCCTACGACGAGGCCCGCGATGCCGTGGCGCTGCCGCTGATCGAGGCCTGCGTGGCCCGCGGCGTGCCGGTGTTCGGCATCTGCCGCGGCTTCCAGGAGATGAACGTCGCCTTCGGCGGCAGCCTGCATCCCGAGATCCGCAACATCCCCGGCCGCCTCAACCACCGGATGCCGCGCCTGGAGAATGGCGAGATCCACCCGGATCTGGAGGTGGTCTTCGCCGACCGCCACGAGGTCAGTCTGACGCCCGGCGGCGCCTTCGCGCGGTTGTTGGAGCGCGAGACGATCCGGGTGAACTCCCTGCACGGGCAGGGCATCCTCGAGCCCGGCGCACGGGTGGTGATCGAGGGCGTGGCCGAAGACGAGACGATCGAGGCGATCCGGATCCGCGACGCGGCGGGCTTCGCCCTCGGGGTGCAATGGCACGCCGAGCACGACCCCGCCATCAACCCGATCAACCGGGCGCTGTTCACGGCGTTTGGGGATGCGGCGGCGGAGCGCCGCGCGATGCGGATTTCAGGCCGCGGCTGAAGGCTCGCATTCCGACACGGCGCGCCAGTGGGACGGACCGGCTGCGCACCACACCGAAGCACCGCACGGAACAACATATGTTGTCCATTGGCTTAACATAGGTATGTTCGATTTTGCCGATCCGGCGAAAAACTTTCCCGACCGCGATTAATGCTTGCGGCAACGTCGTCCGATTCATCCTAATCTGTGGACGACCTGTCGCAGGTTGGAACACGACCTGAACGACCGAGTTGCCCGAGTCCCGCACTGAAGCTGCCTCCGCGTGAGGCGGGCGTGCGCACAACACGGGCACGGACCGCATGCAATTTCCCCGCGACGACCGAGAGCACCCCCGTGCCGAGGCCTTTCGCGATTTCATCCGCAACCCGTCCTTTCCCTGCGTCGGCGCCAAGTCGGCGCTGTCGCGCGGCCGGATGACGATCGTGGTGGCCCGGGACATCGCCTCCGGCTGGGACGACATGCGGATCTATCCCGCCTTGCTCGCCTTCGTGGCGCGCTACCGGCTGAACCCGGACCTGTTCCAGAGCTTCGCCGTGGTGTTCGAGGGGCCCGGCGAACTCTCCGAGGAGGAGTTCGAGCGGAACCTCTGGGCCCGGGCGCAATCGCTCACCGACAAGGATGCGTGGCTCGGCCAGCCACACGACGCCCGCGTCGCGGATGATCCCGACAACCCGCATTTCTCCCTGAGCTTCGGCGGCGAGGCGTTCTTCGTGGTCGGTCTCCACCCGAATGCGAGCCGCCCGGCGCGACGCTTCTCGTCGCCGGTGCTGGTCTTCAACCTGCACGCGCAGTTCGAGCGCCTGCGCGCGGAGGGCCGCTATGAGAAGTTGCGCGCCTCGATCCTGGAGCGCGACGAAGCCCTGGCTGGAAGCCTGAACCCGATGCTGGCGCGCCACGGCGAGACCTCGGAGGCCCGGCAGTACAGCGGCCGCGTGGTCGGGCCCGACTGGCGCTGCCCGCTCCAGGCCCGTCCGGAGCAGAAGCCCGATGCGGCACAGCCCGACACGGCTTGGCATCCGCTGGCCCTGCCCCCGGACCGGTCCCTGCCGGGAACCGGGGCGTAAGCCGGGCGCTTGGCGCGAAGATGAACGGGCGGGAGATCACGGCGTGAGCGGAGCCAGCATGGATCAGGCGGCGGTGCAGCGGATCGCGCCGCGCTCGGGCGTCGCCTTCACCCTGGACCGGGGCCAGCGCCTCTCGGTGATCGATCCGAGCGGCGAGCAGGTGGCCGACCTCGTGGCCTATAACCGCCACGACACGGGGGAGGTGATCTCGTCCGGGCGGACCCTCGACTATGCCAGCCGGATCTATCTCACCACCGGCGACCCGCTCTACTCGAACCGCTCGAACGTGCTCCTGCGCATCGTCGAGGACACGGTGGGACGGCACGACTTCCTGTTGACCCCGTGCTCGGCCGACACCTTCCGGATCATTTACGGCGACACCGACCCGCATCGCGGCTGCTTCGGCAACCTCGCGGCGGCGCTCGCGCCCTACGGCATCGCGCCGGACGCAATCCCGGTGGCGTTCAACTGCTTCATGAACGTGCCGATCGACGGCGCGACCGGAGCGCTGACCGTGGCGCCGCCGCTCAGCCGGTCCGGAGACCGAATCGTGTTCGTGGCCGAGACCGACCTGATCATCGGGCTGACCGCCTGCTCGGCCCTGCAATCGAACAACGGCAGCTTCAAGCCGATCGATTACCGGGTGGAGGACTGAACACCGTACTGAATGACACAGGACATGGCACGCAGCGCGGGCGGACGACAAGCACACGATGCCTACACGTCGCGTATTTGATTTGGATTAGGAACCTGGATGACCCGGAGTACGTGGAGCGCAACCTGATCGATCGATCGTCGCGGCGCTTCACCCTCCAGAGCCGCATCGATCCAGCACGAATGTTTGCTATTTACTAACCCGATTAACCGAACCTGGCCTGGCTCAGCGCATCGGCAGCCCTGGTCCGATACGATGCGGGCGTTTCGACGGCCATCGCCGTCCTCGTTTCGGTGCCCGGATGATCTCCACGCAGACAGACCCGCATTCCGCCGGCCGCATCGCGCCCTGGCAGCGCCTCGCGAACCTCAAGCTGCGCCACAAGCTCGCGGCGGTGATGGCCTTGGTCGTCGTGGCCATGGGCGCGCTCAGCGCCCTGAGCTTCCTCGACATCCGGTCCTCGGCGCTCGAGGACCGTGAGCTGATGACGCGCCGTCTCTCCGAGGTGGCCCAGAGCCTCGTCGTCCATTACGAGGCGCTGGCGAAGTCGGGCCAGATGCCCACCGAGGCGGCCCAGCAGGCCGCGCTGACGGCGATCAGCGCCCTGCGCTTCGGCAAGGAGGATTACTTCTTCGTCCTCTCCTCCGACGGAAAACTGATCGCCAACGCCTTCAACGCCAAGAACGTCGGCAAGCCGGTGCTCGATCAGACCGACATCCCCGGCGGCAAGCGCTACTTCGCCGAGATGATCGAGACCGCCACGCGCGACGGGTCGGGCATCGTGAATTACATGAAGCCGCGGCCCGGCGGGGCCGAGCCGGTCGAGAAGGTCGCGAGCGTGCAGATGTTCAAGCCCTGGGGCTGGATCGTCGCCACCGGCCTCTACCGCGACGACGTCTACGCGGACGTGCGCGCCCGCGCGACCACGATCGCGCTCTGGTCCGCCGGCCTCGCCCTGCCGGTGGTGGTGGTGCTCCTGCTCATCGGCAACGGCCTGTCGCGCCCGATCCTGCGCCTGACCGCCGCCATGCGCGGCCTTGCGGAGGGCGATCTCGCCGCCCCGGTCGCGGACCAGCAGCGCGGCGACGAGGTGGGCGCGATGGCCCGCGCCGTACAGGTGTTCAAGGACGCGCTGATCGCCAAGCGCGCGGCCGACGCCGCCGCGGTGGCGGAGAACGAGGCCAAGATGCGCCGCGCGCAGGTGCTGGACGCGGTCACCGCCCGGTTCGACGCGCAGGTGAGCGCGCTCACGCAGGGCCTGGGCTCGGCCGCGGTGGAGATGGAGGCCACCGCCCGGGAGATGACCCGCACCGCCGCCCACACCACCGAGCAGTCGGTGCGCGTGAGCGCGGCCTCGGAGCAGACCTCGAGCAACGTCCAGACCGTGGCGGCCGCCAGCGAGGAGATGTCGGCCTCGATCCAGGAGATCGCGGCCCGGGTCGCCCAGTCCTCATTGATGGCCGACCGGGCCAGCACCGACGTTGCCCGGACGAACGAACTCATGCAGGTCCTGGCTCAGGGGACCGAACAGATCAGCACCGTGATGGGTCTGATCGCGGGAATCGCCGGCCAGACCAACCTGCTCGCCCTCAACGCGACCATCGAGGCGGCCCGGGCCGGCGAGGCCGGCAAGGGTTTTGCCGTGGTGGCGGGCGAGGTGAAGGCGCTGGCCAGCCAGACCGCCAGGGCGACCGAGACGATCGCCAGCCAGATCGCCGCGATCCAGGGCGAGACCCGGCACGCGGTCGACTCCATGCGGGCGATCGGCGCCACGATCGACGAGATGCGCATGGTCGCGCTGAGCGTGGCCGCCGCCATGGAGGAGCAGGGCGCGGCGACCAGCGAAATCGTCCGGAACGTCTCGCAGGCCGCGCAGGGCACTCAGGCGGTGAGCGAAGACATCGCCGAGGTGCACCAGGCCGCGGGCGAGACCGGAGCGGCCTCCGGGCAGGTGCTGAGCGCCGCCCAGGAACTGGCGCGCTACTCGGAGAGCCTCGGCCGGGAGGTCTCGACCTTCCTGGCCGCCGTCAGGGCCGCCTGAGGGGCCTCAACCCAGGAGTGGTGGACAGCGCGAGTCGGACCGGAGACGCTTCGAATCAGCCTGGCCCTGGACGGGGCGGATAGGCCCCGTCCCCTGAGAGATCGATCGATGCGCTTCGCCCATGTGGCCTTGTGGACGCGGGACCTCGACGCGGCCGCCGCGTTCTGGCGGGACTATTTCGGGGCGGAGGTCGGCGCGGAGTACCACAGCCGGCGCCGCGCGGGCTTCGTGTCGCGGTTCGTGACGCTGCCCGGACCGGGCGCCCATATCGAGCTGATGACCGGCCCCTGGGTCGAGGACGCGGCGGCACCGGAGCGCGTCGGCTGGGGGCACGTGGCCGTCTCGCTGGGCTGCATCGCAGCGGTGGACGCGTTGGCCGAGCGCTGTGCGGCGGGGGGATGCCTCGTGTCGCCGCCCCGCCGGACCGGCGACGGCTTCTACGAGGCCATCGTCGCCATGCCGGACGGGACGCCGGTGGAGATCACGGTCTGAGCCAAGCCTGAGCCCGATCCGGCTGCGCGACCCTCACGCGATCCCGTCGATCGCCACCCGCAGGTTCTCCGGACCGCGCAAGGCGGCGCCCTGCCGGTAAGGCGGTGGATCCGCGATCAGGCGCGGCGCCTTCAGCCGGCGGGCGAGGGCGGTGAGTGCCGCCTCGGCCTCGAACCGGGCGAGCGGTGCGCCGACGCAGTAATGCAGGCTGCCACCGAAGCCGAGATGGCGGGTGCCAGTCCGGTCCGGATCGAACCGGTCCGGGTCCGGGAACACGGATTCGTCCCGGTTGCCGGCGGCGAGCAGCAGCACGAGATCGGCGCCCTCGGGGATCGTCACCCCCGCGATGTCGATCGCCGCGAGCGTCCGGCGGGTCCGGAACTGCACCGGCGGCTCGTACCGCAGCAATTCCTCGATCAGCCGCGGGGCCCGCATCGGGTCCTGGCGCAGCCGCTCCAGCTCGTCGGGATGGCGCAGCAGGGTCAGCAGGCCGTTGGTGATCAGGTTCACGGTGGTCTCGTGGCCGGCCACCAGCATCAGGATCGAGGTGGCGATCAGGTCGTAATCGCCCATCTTCACCCCCGCCGGGGTGGCGTGGTTGGCGAGCCCCGAAAGCATGTCGTCCTGCGGATGCCTACGCTTCTCCTTGATCAGGTCGCCCATGTAGCCGCCGATCGCGTCGAAGGTCCGGCTGTTCTTGGCGCGGATCTCGGGATCGAACAGGCTGTCGGGCTCCAGCGCGGTGGCGAGCTGCGTCGCCCAGCCGTGGAATTTCGGCTCGTCCTCCCGGGGCACGCCGAACAACTCGCAGATCACCGTCACGGGCAGCGGGTAGGCGAGGTCGTCGACCGCGTCGATCTCCCGGGCGTCGCGCTTCTCGTCGAGCAGATCGGCCACCAGCTTGTCGGAGCGGGCGCGCATCGCCTGCACGCGCTCCTGGCTGAACTGGTGCATCACGGCCGAGCGCAGGGCGTCGTGGTCCGGCGGATCGCGGAAGATGAAGACCCGGTGCCGGTCCATCATCCAATCCTTGAGCGGCTTCACGATCAGGTCGGTGAGCGGGTTGCCGGTGCGCGGCCGGTCGGCCGGGGGGAGAGTCTCGGAACTGATCCGCGGGTCCTGCAGCAGGCGCGCGATCGTGCCGTGGGTCGACGCCACCCAGGTGCCCGCCTCGGTGCCGTCATCCTGGCGCGAGACCGGGTTCTGCCGCAGCTTGGCGTAGATCGGATAGGGATTCGGCCGGTTGGCGAAGTCCTTGACCTGATCGAGGAGGCTGGAATCGGGCATGGGGGTGACCTCAGGAAAAGCCCGGCTCGAAGAGCTCGACACCCTTCGGCCGGTCGGTCGCGGCCCCCTCCGGCGGGAAGGGCGCACCGGTGGCGACCAGCTCGGCATGGGCGGGCAGCCACCGGGCGGAATCCACCGAGACGGCCGCGATACAACGCCCGGCCCGGCCGTAGAGGGCGATGAAGCGGCCCGACGCCGGATTGCCCTGCGTGATCGCCACCGCGTCGGCGCCCTCGGTCAGGCCGGCGGATTTCACCACGAGATTGCCTTGCGTCGACCAGAAGGTCGGCAGGGCGCCGTAGGCCGCGTCGGGGGGCGCGCCAGCGAGCAGGCGTCCGGCATGGACGGCCTGCGCCACGGCGTGGCTCCAGTGCTCCAGGGCGACACGGCGTCCGTCGTAGAGCGGGTGCGGGAAGCGCGCCACATCGCCGGCCGCCGCGATCCGCGGGTCGGCGTGGCCCTCCGCATCGAGGACGTAGCCGGCGCCATCGCAATCGACCCCGCCCGGATCCGCCGACAGGCCGGCCCCGTCGAGCCATTCGGTGTTGCGCACGGCACCCAGCGCGATGACCGCGACGTCGGCCTCGATGCGGCTGCCGTCGGTGCAATGTGCGCGGACCAGCCGGCCGCCTTCGCCCTCCAGCCACTCGACCTCGCTGCCGCAGCGCAGATCGACCCCGCGTCCCTCGTGGATCGCCCCGATGAACGCCCCGATCCTGCTGCCGAGGACCCGGGCCAGCAGGGTCGGCCCCGGCTCCACCAGGGTCACGGGCAGGCCGAGGCTCCGGCACAGGCTCGCGACCTCGCAGCCGATGAAGCCGCCGCCGATCACCAGGACGCGCCGGGGGCCGGCCTCCAGTGCCTGCCGCAGGGCGGCGGCGTCGTCCCGCCCACGCAGGGTGAAGACGCCGGACAGGCGCCCCTCATGCGGGTTCGGCCAGGGGCGGGCGCGGGTCCCGGTGGCGATCAGCAGGCGGTTGTAGGGAAGGGTGCGTCCGTCAGCCAGCCTCACCGTGCCGGCCCGCCGGTCGAGGCCGGCGGCCGGGGTGCCGAGCTGCCAGTGCACATCGGCCTCGAGGCCGTGCGGCAGCGTGGTGGCATGCGCGGGGATCGCGCCGGCCAGGACGTGCTTGGACAGGGGCGGACGGTCGTAGGGGAGGTGAGGTTCGCCGCCGACGATCGTCAGAGACCCGGAAAACCCCGCCTCCCGCAGGGCCTCGGCGCCGCGCAGGCCCGCGAGGCCGGCGCCGACCACGACCGCACGCTCGGAAGCCGCCATCAGGCGCCCCGCCCCGAATCCTCGACGCGGATCGCCTGGACCGGGCAGGCGACGCGGGCCCGCTCGATATCGTCCCGATGCTGCGCGGCGGGCGCCGGATCGTAGAACAGGGCCTCGTGCCCCTCGATGCGGAAATGCTGCGGCGCCGCATAGCAGCACTGGGCATAGGCCTGGCACAGGTTGAGATCGACACTCACCCTCAGGCCGGGCGGGGATCCGGATGACGCATCGGCGGGGGTGGACATGGCGGGGCAACCACGCGGGACGCCCCGGGTTCCGCGCTGCGGGATCGGTGCGTCAGAGGTGTCGATCTGGTCGCGTCGGTCCCCGTAGAATCGGTACGCCGGAATTCCCTTTCTGCGCAGTTCGGACTAGTGTTTGACCGCCGCGGGCCCGCCCGATGCGCCGCGAATCCAGGAGCGCACCATGCCGCAGGGTGCACGCACGAGCCTTGCCGCCCTCATCCTGCTGATCGGCGTCGGCGCCGCCACCGCCGAGCCCGCCGCGGGCACGACCTGGACCGACCCACCGACCCACAAGCCCGCCGCCGACGCGCCGGCCTCGGACCGGAAGGCGGCGGCGCCCGCTCCGGCCGCGGCGCCGACAGCATCGACACCCGCCGCCGTCGCCGCAGAGGCCCGGCCCGCGCCCGCGAAGCGCAAGACGGCCGCGCGCCATGTGCCGGCCCGGACCACAGCCACGCGAAGCGCGCCGGCCCGGATTGCGGCGCGGCGCGCGGCGCCCGAGCGTCTCGCGGCCTCGGTCCGCAGGGCACGCGTCGCCGCGGCACCGCCCCGGGTGATCGTCGGCCCACGGGCCGTCGCCCTGGTGCCGCCGCAGGAGGGCTATGCCCGCTACCGGCCCTATGGCTATGGCCCGGGCTACGGCCCCGGCTATGCCGACGAGCGCCTCGACAGCCTGCACAGCGCCGCGGCCGCCGGCTACCTCGTGGTGCGTCGGCGGACGGTTCAGTTCCCCGATGGCCGGACGCTGCGCGTCTACCGGCCGGACGACGGCGAGCCGTTCTGACCGGGCGACGACGCGAACACCGTCCGCAGCGCGGCGCGTAAAATCTTCCCCGCGGGGTTGCGGGGCAGGAGCCCGTCCCAGATCACGATCCGCACCGGCACCTTGAAGGCCGCCAGCCGTTCCGCCGCGAAGGCGCGGATCGCCTCCGGGCTGGTCTCGGCGCCCTGTTCCAGCGCCACGATGGCGCCGGGCTCCTCGCCCAGTGTCGGATGCGGCACGGGCAGCACGACCGCGTCGATTACATCCGGATGTTCGTAGAGGACGTTCTCGACCTCGCAGCAATAGATGTTCTCGCCGCCGCGGATCAGCATGTCCTTGATCCGGTCGACGATGGTCAGGAAGCCCTCGTCGTCCACCCGGGCGAGATCGCCGGTGCGCAGCCAGCCCTCGGACAGGACTTCGCTGGTGGCCTCCGGGTCGTTCCAGTAGCCGCGGACGATGTTCGGCCCCTTCACGCAGAGTTCGCCGACGCGGCCCGGCGGAAGGTCCTGCCCCAGGGGATCGCGGATCCGCACCTCGCAGACCGGGAGCGGCGGCCCGCAGGAATCGGGATGCGCCCAATAATCCTCGGCCTGGTGGTGGGTGAAGGTCGCGGAAGTCTCGGTCATGCCCCAGCCGGTCCCGGGGACAACCTTCGGCAGGACATCGCCCAGAACCCGCACGAGATCGCCGGCGGCGGGCGCGCCGCCATACGTGATGGCATCGAGGCTCGGCAGCGTCCGCCCGGCCTCCCGGGCCGTGGTGGCGAGCTGCCACGCGATGGTCGGCACGCCGCCCGCGCTGGTGCAGCCCTCCTGCTCGATCAGGTCGAGGGCCGCGTGCGCGTCCCAGCGATGCATCATCACCAGCCGGTGGCCGCCATAGAGCGCCGCCCCGAGGCTCGCGTGGCAGCCGGTGACGTGGAACAGCGGGATGACCAGCAGCGCCACCCGCTGCGGCGCGGCTGGGTCGGGCTTCGGCGGGCTCTCGCCCCGGCGGAGGGCGCTGCGCGAGGCCGAGTAGGGATAGGCCATCACGGTCGTGGCGGCCGCCCGGTGGGTGCCGACGGCTCCTTTCGGCTTGCCCGTGGTGCCCGAAGTGTAGAACAGGGTCGCGTCGTCCTCCGGGCCGAGGGCGACGTCCGGCAGGTGAAGATCGGGGATGGCGCCCCAGTCCGCCACCGGGCTGAGGATGTCGGCGAGCGGCGTCCCCCGAGGATCGGGCTCCATCCGGGTTGTGAAGACCCGCTCTAAGGCTGGGCACTCTGCCAGGTGCGGCGCCAACCGGGCGAAGCGCTCGCCGTCGGCGATCAGCACCCGCGCCCCGGAATGCTGCAGCCCGTAGGCGAGTTCGGGCCCGGTCCACCACGCGTTGAGCGGCGTCGCGATCGCCCCCGCGAGCAGCGCACCGAAATAGGCGACCGGCCATTCGGGCAGGTTGCGCATCGCGATGGCGACCCGGTCGCCCTTGCGCACGCCGCACGCCACCAGCGCCTGCGCCAGGGCAGTGGAGGCGCGGGCGAAGCCCGTGAAGGTCACGCGCTCGTCGCGGTAGACCAGGAAGGTCTTGTCACCGTGCCCCCGGGCGATCCGGAACAGGTCGCCCAGCGTCGGCGGAGCCTTCTCCCAGATCCGGGTCGGCACGCCCCGGATCGGCACCGTGGCGATCGCGAAGGGCGCCCCCGGGGCGGTGAGCCGCGCCTCGGCATCGTGAAACGGCAGGGCCGGCCAACCGGCGGGGATGCGGGGATCGGGGCTCATCGCGCGATGGTCACGCCGCCGTCGATCACGAGCGCCTGGCCGGTAACGAACCGGCCGGCCGCAGAAGCCAGGAATACGGCCGCACCGGCGATCTCGTCCGGCTCGCCGATCCGGCGCAGGGGCGCGGCGTCGGTGGTGGCGGCCAGCATGGCGGGATCCTCCCACAGGGCCCGGGCGAAATCGGTGCGGATCAGCCCCGGGCACAGGCAGTTCACCCGGACATTGGCGGGGCCGTATTCCACCGCGTAGTTGCGGGCGAGCTGGAGATCGGCGGCCTTCGAGACGTTGTAGCCGCCGATCACCGGCGAGCCCTTCAGCGCCCCGATCGAGGAGACGAGGATGATCGCCCCGTCCCGCCGCGCTACCATGCCGGGGGCGACCATCTGGATCAGCCAGTGGTTCGACAGGACGTTGTTCTCGAGGATCTTTCGGAACTGCGCGTCGGTGATGTCGGCGAGCGGTCCGTAATAGGGATTGCTGGCGGCGTTGCCGACCAGCACGTCCACCGGACCCAGCCGCTTCTCGGTCTCGGCGACGAGATGTTCCAGCTCGGCCTTCACCGAGATGCTGGCGGGGATCGCCACCGCCCGGCCAGCGCCGTGGGCGGCCTCGATCTCGGCGACCACCGCGTCACAAGCCTCGCGCTTGCGCGACGAGATCACCACCCGGGCGCCATGCTCGGCCATCCGCAGGGCGATGGCCCGCCCGATGCCCCGGGACGAGCCGGTGATGAGGGCGACCTTGCCGGTCAGGTCGAACAGGGACATGCTCACGCCCCCGCCCGCTCGGCGAAGCCCCAGGCCGCGGCAGCGAGCTTCGGCACCCGCGCCGCCATCGCGGAGGCGTGTTCGCTGGCGGCGTTGCCGGCCTTGGCGCGGGCCGCCACGCCCTGCAGGATGCCGACCAGCCGGAACAGGTTGTAGGCGAAGTACCAGTCGAGATCGGGCAGGTTTGTCCGATCCGCCGCCCGGCAGTAGAGCGCCGCCGCCTCGTCCCGGGTGGGGATGCCCAGAGCCGGCAGGTCGAGGCCGCCGAGGCCGCTGCGCCCGTCGGCCGGCAGCTCCCACTGCATCAGCAGGTAGCTGAAATCGGCCAGCGGATCGCCGAGCGTCGACAATTCCCAGTCGAGCACCGCGCTGACGCCGCCGTCCCGGGAAAAGATCAGGTTGTCGAGGCGGTAATCGCCGTGGACCACGCAGGCGCCCTGCTGCTCGGGCACCGTCTTGGGCAGCCACGCGATCAGTCGCTCGACATCCTCCAGCCGCCCGTCCTCGGCGGCGCGGTACTGGCGGGTCCAGCGGTCGACCTGCCGGGCGAAGTAGTTGCCGGGCCGGCCGTAATCGGACAGCCCGGCTGCCTCCGGGTCGATGGCGTGGAGGCGCGCCAGCGTGGCGATCATGCCGGCGTAGTGCCGGTGGCGGGCGTGGGGATCGAGGCCCGGCAGGGCACCGTCCCAGTGTACGGCGCCGTCGACCGCCTCCATCACGTAGAAGGCCGCGCCGATGATCTCCGGGTCCTCGCACAGCGCGAAGGGGCGCGGCACCGGAAAGCCCTCGCCGTAGAGGGCGCCGATCACACGGAACTCGCGCTCCACGGCGTGCGCGGAGGGCAGAAGCGGGCCGAAGGGTTTTCGGCGCAGCACATAGGCCTGGGCGGGCGTGTCGAGCCGGTAGGTCGGGTTCGACTGGCCGCCGCGGAACTGCCGCACGGTGAGCGGGCCGGCAAAGCCGCGGACATGCACGTCCATCCAGGCGGCGAGCTTCGCCTCGTCGATCCGGTGGCGCGGCTCGATCGGCTTCACGCCGGAGAAGACATCGGCCTCGCTCATGCCCGCTCCGCCTCCGGGGCTTCTGGCCGGGCATTGGTGTAGCGCCCGAATTCCAGCCGGGCGATCGAGCGGTTGTGGACCTCGTCGGGCCCGTCGGCGAGCCGCAGGGTGCGGATGTGGGCGTACATCTTGGCGAGCCCGAAATCCTCCGAGACGCCGGCCCCGCCATGGGCCTGGATCGCGTCGTCGATCACCTTCAGCGCCACCCGGGGCGCCGCGACCTTGATCATGGCGATCTCGAGCTTGGCGCCCTTGGCGCCGACCTTGTCCATCATGTCGGCGGCCTTCAGGCAGAGGAGGCGGGTCATCTCGATGTCGATCCGCGCCTCGGCGACCCGCTGCTCCCAGACCGATTGCTCAGAGATCCGCTTGCCGAAGGCGACCCGCGAGACCAGCCGGTGGGCCATGGCCTCCAGCGCCACCTCGGCCGCCCCGATGGTGCGCATGCAATGGTGGATGCGGCCCGGACCCAGGCGCCCTTGCGCGATCTCGAAACCGCGCCCCTCGCCGAGGATCAGGTTCTCGGCCGGCACCCGGACGTTCTCCAGCACCACCTCGCCATGGCCCTTGGGGGCGTCCTCGTAGCCGAAGACCGGCAGCAGGCGCGCGACGCGCACGCCCGGCGTGTCCATGGGCACCAGGATCTGCGATTGCTGGCGGTGGCGGGGCGCCTCCGGGTCGGTCTTGCCCATCAGGATCGCGATCTTGCAGCGCGGATCGCCGACGCCGGTGGACCACCATTTGCGGCCGTCGACGACGTACTGGTCGCCATCGCGGCGGATCGACGTCGCGATGTTGGTGGCGTCCGAGGAGGCGACCTCCGGCTCGGTCATCAGGAAGGCCGAGCGGATCTCCCCCGCCATCAGGGGCTTCAGCCACCGGTCCTTCTGGGCGGGGCTGCCGTAACGGTGCAGCACCTCCATGTTGCCGGTGTCGGGCGCCGCGCAGTTGAACACCTCCGAGGCGATCCCGACCCGGCCCATTGCCTCGGCGCACAGGGCATAGTCTAGGTTGGTCAGGCCGGCGCCGCGATACGCGTCGGTGTCGTGCTCGGGGGCGGGCGGGAGGAACAGGTTCCACAGGCCCTCGGCCCGCGCCTTGTCCTTCAACCGCTCCATCGTCGGGGAGGGTTCGCGGCTCTCGGAACGCTCCGCCGCCACCGCGGCGGCGGCCGGCAGGATCACATCGGCGATGAAGGCGCGGACGCGGGTCAGCCAGTGTGTCTGGGACTGGGAGAGGGTGAAATCCACGGTGTCCGCTCCCTAGGAGTTCTCTGATTCATTCGCGCACCGGGATCCGCGCATCTCCCTCCCCCTCTGCGGGGGAGGGAGAGCCGCGCGTGTGACTGGCTCCCCTCACAGATACTTCGCCCCCATCTCGCTGGCGAAACGCTGCGGCGGGCCCTCCCAGACGATCCGGGCCTGCTCCAGCACGTAGACCCGGTCGGCATGCGGAAGCGCGAAGGTGACGTTCTGCTCGCCGAGCAGCACCGTGATCGGCGTGGTCTGACGCAGCTTCTCCAGCGCCTTCGAGAGCAATTCCAGGATCACCGGGGCGAGACCCAGCGTCGGCTCGTCGAGGATCAGCAGGCGCGGGCGCATCATCAGCGCCCGGGCGATGGTCAGCATCTGCTGCTCGCCGCCCGAGAGCGTGCGGGCGGTCTGGCCCTCGCGGGCCTTGAGGATCGGGAACAGCTCGTAGAGCCAGTCGCGCTGCTTGGCGCTCTCGGCCTTCGGGAAATGCTGGCCGCCGAGATCGAGGTTCTCGCGCACGCTGAGGTCGCCGAACAGTTCGCGGGTCTCCGGCACCTGGACGATGCCGGCGCGTGCGATGGCAGCGGGCTTCATCCGGGCGAGGTCCTGGCCGCCGAACCGGATCGTGCCCCCATGCGGCACGAGGCCCGAGATGGCGTTGAACAGCGTGGTCTTGCCGGCCCCGTTCAGGCCGACCACCGAGACGAATTCGCCCTCGTGGACGTGGATCGAGGCGGAGCGCAGGGCCTGCGCCTTGCCGTAGAGCACGTCGACGCCCTCGACGGTCAGCAGTGAATCCGGCTTGAACGCCGCTTCCGGCCGGGCCGCCGTCTCAATGCTGCCGCCCAGATAGACCCGGCGCACGGTCGGGTCGGCCATCACGGATTCGGCCGAGCCCTCGGCGATGCGCTCGCCGAGATACATGGCGAACACCCGGTCCACGAGGGCCGCGACGCTCTTCACGTTGTGGTCGACGAGGAGCACGGCCTTGCCCTCGTCGCGAAAGCCCCGGATCAGCTCGGAGAAGGCCGCGACCTCGCCGCCGGTCAGCCCGGCGAAGGGCTCGTCGACCAGCACCACCCGGGGGTCGCGGGCGATGGCCTTGGCGAGCTCCAGCCGGCGCAGATCCGCGAAGGGCAGGGTCCCGGGCCGCCGGTCGATGACCGCGCCAAGGCCGACGCGCTCGGCAATCTCCTTGGCACGGCGCGCCACATGGGGGTCGGCCGCCAGCCGGATCAGGCTGTCGGGCAGGAGCGCGAGGCTGATATTCTCCAGCACGGTCTGCCGCTGGAGCGGCCGGGCATGCTGGAACACGAGGCCGATCCCGGAACGCGCCACCCGGTGGGCCGGCATCCCGCCGATCTCGGCGCCGTCGAGGCGGATCGAGCCGGCGCTCGGGCGCTCCAGCCCCATGATCAGCTTCATCACGGTGGACTTGCCCGAGCCGTTCGGGCCGATCAGGCCCAGGATCTCGCCGGGCCGCAGGTCGAGGTCGATATTCTTGACGGCGACGAGGCCGCCGTAGCGCTTGGTCAGGCCGCGCACGCTGAGGCAGGGCTCGGCCAGGACGGGGGACACGGCCAGCGGGGGCGCGACGGCGACGGTCATCGAGCTCTCCGGAGCGATCCGAGGCCGAGCAGCCCCGAGGGTACGAACAGGATCACCAGCAGCGCCACCGCCGAGACCACGAAGGTCGAGAGGCCACCGAGCGGGCGCAGCAGCTCGCCGGCCGCGATCAGGAACACGGCGCCCACAGCCGCGCCCACGATGGTGCGCCGGCCGCCGAGCACCGCCGCGATGATCACCTGCACGCCGACCGACGTGTTGATCAGCGTGCCGACCGAGGCGGTGCCCATGTAGAAGACCACCAGCCCGCCCGCGAGGCCCGAGAAGGCGGCGCTGACCGCGAAGGCCGCGAGCTTGTGCTTGGCGACGTTGAAGCCGAGCGCCCCGGTCACCACCGGGTCCTGACCGGCGGCCTGGAGGATCAGGCCCACGGGCGAGCGCGCGATGACGGTGAGGATGAGCCCCGAGACCGCCATGAAGCCGAGCGCCAGCCAGTAATTGGTGTCGGCGTCGATCGAGATGACGTCGGGCACGGTCAGGCCGATCTCGCCGCCGGTGAGATCGGAGAACACCACGATCATGTTCTGCAGGAGCAGCACCGCCACCAGGGTGATCAATCCGAAATACGGCCCGCGCACCTTCAGCGCCGGCAGCGCCAGGGCGAGGCCGCCGACCACGGCGAGCACCGTCCCGACCGCGAGGCAGTAGGGGATCGGCAGTTCGTAGCGGTTGTTGAGGATGCCGGCCCCGTAGGCCCCGAGCCCGATCAGGAAGGTCGGGCCGAAATTCACCTCGCCGGCGAAACCGAAGAGCAGGTCCCAGGCCATGGAGAACACGCCGAAATAATAGGCGATGGTCAGGAGGCCGAGGATGTAGCCGGAGACATACCAGGGGAGGGTGGCGGCGAGCGCGACGGCGAGGATCGCGATCCAGAAGCCGGGGGTGGTGAGGAGCTTCATCGGGATACAAGGGCTCCGCGCTGATCCCTCCCCCCTCTGCGGGGGAGGGTGGCCCCCGAAGGGGGTCGGGCCGGGACGTAGTCCCGCAAGAGGGGAGCGACGGCGCAGAATAAAGCTCCGTGTCGCGTGAAGGGCGCGCCGTTTCCTGAAGCCGGGTTCCCCTTTCCCGACCCCCGCTGACGCGGGGGCCACCCTCCCCCGCAGAGGGGGGAGGGGATGCCGTGGAGATCGCGCGGGATCGGCTTGCTTCGATCGGAAAATCCCAGACAAACCATCACCGCCGCCCCAGCAGACCCTGCGGGCGCAGGTACATCACGGCCACCAGCAACAGCAGCGCCGGGATCACCCGGTAGGCGGGCGAGATCAGGTAGGCGGTGGCGGTCTCAAGATACCCGACCACGTAGGCGGCGATCAGCGAGCCGGTGACGCTCCCCAGCCCCCCCAGCACCACGATCGAGAAGGCGCTCGCGGTGAGCGGCCCGACCGAATACGAGGACACCCCCAGAAACATTCCGAGCAACACTCCGGCGATGCCGGCGAGCAGACCGTAGATCGCCCAGACCGCCACGTAGATCTTGCCCATGTCGTGGCCGAGCAGGGTGACGCCCCGCGGGTTCATGGAGGCGGCGAGCAGGACCTTGCCGGCCCGCGCCCGGTTCACGAACAGCCAGAGCAGGCCGATCACCACCCAGCAGATCAGCGCGGTGAACAGCTCGTTCTTCGGCGTACGGACGCCCGCGATCTCGACCACGCCCTCGATGAGCGGCAGCACGGTCTTCGGATTGTCGGTGAAGAAGTAGGCGACCAGCTCCTGGATCATGATCCCCCAGAGCAGCGTGCCGGTCAGCACGAAGATCTCTTTTTCTTCCCGCGGGATCGCCTTGCTCCGCTCGATCGGCGCCACGACCGCGAAGTAGGTGACGAGGGCACCGGCCAGCCCGCACAGCACGCCGATCGCCGCCCCCGCGTAGGAGCCGAGCCCGAACAGAGCCGAGGCCGCCCAGGCCGCCACCGCGGCCATCACCATCAGGGCGCCGTGGGTCAGGTTGAGGACGCCCGAGACCCCGAAGATCAGGGTGAAGCCCATCGCGCCGAGCGCGTAGAGGGCCGAGATCGCGAAGCCGTCGACGAGGATCTGGAGGCCGATCACAGCGCTCTCCCCGCCCGACTTACTGGACCGCCGGCTTGACGGCGGGCGGCAGGACCAGGGTCCCGTTGGCCGTCGCCGCCGGCCAGATCGACACCTGCTTGCCGTTCTGCCACTGGCCGAGCACGCTGGTCATCAGGCCCGGGCCGTACTGGATCGAGTGGGTGAACGGCTCGTCCTTGCCGTAGAACTTCAGGTGCCCGACCGTGCCGACATAGTCGGTCTGCTCCAGGGCCTCGACGAGCTTGTCGGCCTCCGTGGAGCCCGCCCGCTTGATCGCCTCGGCGGTGTAGTGGACGGCGTCATACGCCATGAAGCCCGCGTAGGACGGCGCCCCGCCGAAGCGCTTGGTGAAGGCCTCCGAGAAGGGAATCGTCTTCTCGGTGAGCGCCACGCCCGGCAGCGCCACGCTGTCGAACAGCACGCCCTGCGTGCCGCCGTTGGTGTTGGCCCAGAAGGTCGAGGAGGTCGCCTGGCCGCTGATCCCCGTCATGGCGATCGGCACCTGCTGGTTCTGCCACTGCACGGTCGGCTGCACGCCGACATGGGCGATGCCGGTGACGATCAGGTCGGGCTTGGCCGCCTCGATCTTGTTGTAGATCGGCGTGAAGTCGCCCGTGTCCGGCGAGAAGCGAACATGCTCCACCACCTTCAACCCGGATCTCGGCAGGCATTCCTCGTAGGCGGCGTCGAGCGGGCGGGTCCAGGCCGCGTCCTCGCTCATGATCGCGGCGGTCTTGGCCTTGAGCTTATCGACCAGCACATCCTTGGCGGAATCACAGACCGCCTGCGCCAAGGCGTGCGAGGTCAGGTAGCCGTGGAAGGTGTACTTGTTGCGCGCGTAGTCCTTGTGGACGTTCACGCTGATCTCGTTCGAGGCCGCGCCGGGCGTGATCATCGGCGTCTTGAGCCGGGCCGCCCAGGGCATCAGGGCCAGCACGACCTCCGAGATGTAGCTGGCGATGACGAGATTGACCTTGTCCTCGGACACGGCCCGCTGGAACGCGCGCACCGCGTCGGAGGCGGAGGACTTGTCATCGTAGGTGACGACCTGGATCTGTCGGCCGTCGATCCCACCCTTGGCGTTGATCTCGTCGGCGGCGAGCTGCACCGCCTGCGGGATCGAGGCCCCGGCCACCGACTGCGCCTCGGCGATCACGCCGATCTTGATCGACTCGGCGGCCCGCGCCGGCCCTGCGAGCATCGAGCCCGCCGCCAGCAAAGCAGGCAGCACGCGCCGGATCTGAGCGGGCCGGACGACGGCACGCGCGGTCTCGGTCATCGGCGTTTCCTCAAATTGAACGCCCGAATTTTTTATTCGCGGGCTTGGGACCGACTGTAGCCGGGGCTCGACGGATCACAAGGGGCGGGCGGCGCGGGGCGGGTGACGTTTCCGGCGAGTCGTTCGGGCCGCGGGCTTTCGGGTCCGGCGGCCTCAGCATAGGCTCGCGTCGGGACTCGCTGAAGCGGGCTCGATGGCCTCGAAGAAGGGCGCACGACAGGTGAGGAACGCACGCGCTTTCGGGCCCGGAACCAGTCCGGGCCGCGGCGCCCGGCCAGGCCGGGTGCCCACCCCATGAGCCTGCGCTGGACGCGGCGGCCGGAGGGCTCGACCTGGGGCGATTTCGGCCCCGACGACGAGCGCGGCCGCCTGAATTTGCTGACGCCCGAGAAGGTGCTCCAGGGCGTCGCCGAGGTGCGCGAGGGCCTCACCTTCTGCCTCAGCCTGCCGCTCGATCTGCCCGGCGGCAACGTCCTGAACCCGCGCCGCCACCCGCCGCAGATCACCCCGACCCGGCGGGCCAACGGCCGGCCGAACATGAACTTCCCGGTCTGCGAGGAGGTCGACGGCGCCACCGACGTGATCTGCGACGACCGGGCGCTGATCCATCTGCAATACTCGACGCAGTGGGATTCGCTCGCCCATGTCGGGTCGCTGTTCGACGCGGACGGCACGGGCACGGGCCCGACCTTCTACAACGGCTTCCGCGGCGGCCGGGACATCGTCGGGCCGGAGACCGCCGCGGCCGCCGATCAGCCCTCCCGGGCGAAGCATCTCGGGATCGAGCGGCTGGCCGAGACCGGCATGCAGGGCCGCGCCATGATGATCGATCTGCGCGCCCATCTCGGCGACGCGAAGGTGAAGGTCGGCTACGAGCAGCTCGCGCGGATCCTGGAGGCCGACGGCGTCGTGGTGGAGCCGGGCGACATGGTCTGCCTGCACACGGGCTTCGCCGAGCGGCTGATCGCCATGGGCGGCGCGCCCGATCCGAAGCTGGTCCACAACCTCTGCGCCGGGCTCGACGGGCGGGACCCGCGGCTCCTCGACTGGATCACCCGCACCGGCCTCTGCGCGCTGATTGCCGACAACTACGCCGTCGAGGCCTATCCGGCCGGGCCCGGCCCCGCCTGCTGCGCGACGCTGCCGCTGCACGAGCATTGCCTGTTCAAGCTCGGGGTCAATCTCGGCGAGCTGTGGCACCTGACGCCGCTCGCCGACTGGCTGCGCGCGCGGGGCCGGAGCCGCTTCCTGCTGACGGCGCCGCCCCTGCGCCTGCCCGGGGCGGTCGGCTCACCGACGACGCCGATCGCGACGGTGTGAGGGCCGCATGGAAGCTCATGCGCCCAAGCCCCTGAACGCGCCGTCGCAAACGCGTCTCCCTCCCCCCTTTGCGGGGGAGGGAGGGCGCGTGGCAGGCCTGGACCGCCAAGCCTTCAGCGCCATCGATCATGTGAGCAGCGCTCCGTCCTTCGAACCGACATCCCGCAGAGAAGGCCCCCCATGACCGAGATCGCAATCGTCGGCGGAGGCCTGATGGGGCACGGCATCGCCCTGGTGCTGGCGCTCCACGGGCACGCGGTCCGCATCACCGACACGTTGCCCGAGACCCGCGCCCGCATACCGGCGCTCATGGGATCGGCGCTCGCGACCCTGCGGGAGGCGGGCGCCGCCCCGGAGGGCTGGGATGCCGACAGGCTCAGCCGAGCGGTCCGGGTCGAGGCTGCGCTCGAGCCGGCGGTGGCGGGCGCCGGGCTGGTCATCGAGGCGATCACCGAGAACCCGGAGGCCAAGCGCGCCCTGTTCACCGAACTCGACCGGCTCTGCTCAGCCGACACGATCCTGGCCAGCAACACCAGCTATCTCGACGTCTTCCCGCTGATCCCGAAGGCGCGCCAAGCTCGGGCGCTGATCCTGCACTGGTACACGCCGCCCTACATCGTCGATCTCGTCGACGTGGTGCCCGGCCCCGGCACAGACCCGGCCGTGGTCAGCGCGATGGCCGATCTCGTGCGGGGCCTGGGCCAGGTTCCGATCGTGCTCAAGCGCTTCATCCCCGGCTACATCGCCAACCGCATCCAGCAGGCGATCAGCGCCGAGGTCTTCGAACTCCTCGACGCGGGGGTCGCTTCGCCGAAGGACATCGACGACGCGATCATCCACGGGCTCTCGTTGCGCATCCCGATCCTCGGCCACCTCGCCAAGGCCGACTTCACCGGCCTGGAGCTGACGCAGCGTGCGCTCGCCAACGCCAGCTACGCGCCCCCGCCCCCGCGCACGCGCTCCGAGACGCTGGACGGTCTGTGCGCCGAAGGCCGGACCGGGGTGATGGCCGGCAGGGGCTATTTCGACTGGGGCGGGCGCCCTCCGGAAGACCTGTTCCGCGAGCGCGACCGCAAGCTCCTGGCGCTCAAGGCCGCGATGGCCGGGATCGGCCGGATGGAGGGGACATGATCGGGGCGGATCTGACCGGACGGCGCGTCCTCGTCACCGGGGCCTCGTCGGGCATCGGGCTCGCGACGGTGGAGATGTTCGCGCGCAACGGCGCCACGGTGGCGCTGAACCACTTGGCCGACGATCCCCGCGGCCCCGCCGAGGCCGACCGGCTCGCGGGGGAGGGGCTCGCGGTGTTCGCGCTGCCCGGCGACGTGTCGGCCGCCGGTGATGCGGAAGCCATGGTGGCGGCCGGGATCGACCGGCTCGGCGGCCTCCACGTGCTCGTCAACAATGCCGGCACGGCCGGCACCACCACCCCCATCGCGTTCGAGGACCTCGACGCGATGACCGAGGACTTTTGGGCCACCATCCTGGCCACCAACCTGCTCGGGCCGTTCCGCTGCGCCCGGGCTGCGGCGGTGGCGCTGAAGGCGAGCCGGGGCGCCATCGTCAACACCGCCTCGGTGGCGGGGCTCGGGCGGCGGGGCTCGTCGGTGGCCTATTCGGCCAGCAAGGCCGGGCTGATCAACCTGACCCGCAGCCTCGCCCGGGCGCTGGCGCCGGACGTGCGCGTCAACGCGGTGGCGCCCGGCCTCGTCGCCACGCCCTGGACCCAACCCTGGTCGGAGGCGCGCAAGGCCTCCACCGTCGGGCGCACCATGCTGGGCCGCATGGCCCGGCCGGAGGACGTCGCCGAGACGATCTTCTTCCTCGCCGCGGGGGCGGCCTACATCACCGGCGAGACCATCACGGTCGACGGCGGGGCGATGTGAGTTCGGGGATACCAGAGATGTCGAACCTCACCGTCATCACCTGCGCGCTCACGGGCTCCTTCGACACGCCGAAGAAGAACCCGGCCGTGCCGGTGAGCCCGGACGCCATCGCGCAATCCGCCCTGGACGCGGCGTCCGCCGGGGCCGCGGTGGTCCACATCCACGTCCGCGATCCCGCAACCGCCGCGCCCAGCATGGAGCTCGCCCATTACCGCGAGGTGGTGGAGCGGATCCGCGAGCGGAACGCCGATGTGATCCTCAACCTGACCACGGGGGCGGGGGGCCGGTTCGTGCCGGGCGATCCAGATCCCTCTATGGCCGGCCCGGGCACGACCTTCGTGGGTCCGGAGGCCCGCACCCGGCACGTCACGGCGTTGCGGCCGGAGATCTGCACTCTCGACGTCGCCACAATGAATTTCGGCGAGCACCTGTTCCTGAACACGCCGGCCCATCTGCGCGCCATGGCGGGGCAGATCCGCGACGCGGGCGCGAAGCCGGAGATCGAGGTGTTCGATCTCGGCCAGATCGAGCTGGCCCGGCACCTGATCGCCGAGGGGCATCTGGCGCGCCCGCCCCTGTTCCAGATCTGCCTCGGCATCCCCTGGGGCGCCCCGGCGACGCCGGAGGCGCTGGTGGCGATGCGGGCGCGGCTGCCGGAGGACGCGATCTGGTCAGCCTTCGGCATCGGCCAGGCGGAGTTCCCGATCCTGGCCGTGGCGGCCGGCATGGGCGGCAACGTCCGGGTCGGTCTGGAGGACAACCTGTACCTGTCCCGGGGCCGGCTCGCGCCGAGCAACGCCGCCCTGGTGGAGAAGGCCGTGAGCCTGCTCGCCCATATCGACCGCGAGCCGGCCACGCCCGATCAGGCGCGGGCGATGTTTGGGTTGGCGCCGCGGGAGTAGATCGCGCGCACGGAAACCGTGCATCTCCCTCGCCCCTCTGCGGGAGAGGGTGGCCCCCGAAGGGGGTCGGGTCGGGACGTAGTCCCGCAAGGGGGGAGCGACGGTGCAGAAAAGGGCCGTGCCCGTCATGAAGGCTGCGGCAGATCCTGAAGCCGCGTCCCCTCTCCCGACCCCTGCTGACGCAGGGGTCACCCTCCCCCGCTGAGGGGGAGGGATAAGAGGTAGCGCTTACGGATCGGCGGCATCCTCACCCGCGCCGGTATCAGCCGCGAATGCCCACGGATACGCTGTCTTCGAAGACCGCGAGCGCCGATCAACGCCGCCGCATTCGATAAGGACAGGGAGAGAGACATGACGCTCCGCCACCGCGCCGCGGCGCTGCTCGGGACACTGTGCGCGCTCGGCGCCGGCGCGGCGCTCGCCGCCGATCTCGTGCCGGTGAAGATCGGCGTGCTGAACGACCGCTCCGGCGTCTACTTCGACTCCACCGGCGAGGGCTCGGTGGTCGCCGCCCGCATGGCGGTCGAGGATTTCAAGCCGGAGGCGCACGGGCTGAAGGTCGAGGTCGTGGCCGCCGACCACCAGAACAAGCCCGATGTCGGCGCCTCGATCACCCGGCAATGGTACGACCGCGACGGCGTCGATGCCGTCTTCGACGTGCCGACCTCCTCGGTCGCGCTCGCCATCGCGCAGATCACCAAGGAGAAGAACAAGGCCTTCATCAACTCGGGCGGCGGCACCGCCGACCTTACCGGGCCGGCCTGCACGCCCAACACCGTCCACTGGACCTACGACACCGCGGCGCTGGCCAACGGCACCGGCAAGGCCATCCTCAAGCGCGGCGGCAAGTCCTGGTACTTCATCACCGCCGACTACGCCTTCGGCCTCGCCCTGGAGCGCGACACCAAGGCGGTCGTGGAGAAGAATGGCGGCAAGGTCGTCGGCGGCGTGCGCACGCCGTTCCCGAACCCGGATTTCTCCTCGTTCCTGCTCCAGGCTCAAGGGTCGGGCGCCCAGGTGATCGGGCTCGCCGATGCCGGGCTGGATGCCGCCAACGCGATCAAGCAGGCGCACGAATTCGGCATCCGCCAGGGGGGCCAGACCCTCGCGGCCCTGCTGATCGCCATCACCGACATCCACTCGCTGGGCCTGGACGTGGCGCAGGGCCTTACCTTCACGGCCTCGTTCTACTGGGACCTCAACGACGGCACCCGGGCCTTCGCGAAACGGTTCGAGACGCGCATGCCCGGCAAGAAGCCGACCTCGTACCAAGCGGGCGTCTATGCCAGCACGCTGCACTACCTGAAGGCGGTGGCGGCGCTGCACTCGGCCAAGGACGGCGCCGCGGTGGTGGCCAAGATGAAGGAGCTGCCGACCGACGACCCGCTGTTCGGCCAGGGCACGATCCGGCCGGACGGGCGCAAGATCCACCCGATGTACCTGTTCGAGGCCAAGACGCCCGCCGAGTCGAAGGGCGAATGGGACCTCTACAAGGTGCTGGAGACGATCCCGGCCGAGCAGGCCTTCCGCCCGATGAGCGAGGGCGGCTGCCCGATGGTGGCCGGCATGACGGGCAAGTAGGGGCCGGCTGATCCCACCCATCCCCCTCATCCTGAGGTGCCGCGTCAGCGGCCTCGAAGGAGGGCTCCAGGAATCGGGGCGGTTGCTGGAGTGCTCCTTCGAGGCCTCCGCTTCGCTCCGGCGCCTCAGGATGAGGTCGCGATTTGGATGTCCGTCACACCACCCCGATCCGATCCAGGGCCGCCATCGCGTCGTCCGGCAGCCGGAGTTCCGCCGCCGCGAGGTTTTCGCGCAGGTGGCCGAGGGAGGACGTCCCCGGGATCAGCAGGATGTTGGGCGACCGGCGCAGCAGCCATGCCAGCGCCACCTGCATCGGCGTCGCGCCGAGCCCGGCCGCCACCGCCGACAGGCTGTCCGACTGGAGCGGGCTGAACCCGCCCAGCGGGAAGAACGGCACGTAGGCGGTGCCGGCAGCCGCCAGTTCGTCGATGAAGGCGTCGTCGTCCCGGTGCGCGAGATTGTACTGGTTCTGCACGCAGACGATCTCGGTGATCCGCCGCCCCTCGGCAACCTGCCGGGGCGTGGCGTTGCTCAAGCCGATCCGGCGGATCAGCCCCTGGCGCTGGAGATCCGCCAGCACGGTGAGCGGCGCCTCGATCGGCCCCTCCGCCGGCCCGTGGACATCGAACATCAGGCGCAGGTTGACCACGTCGAGGGCATCGACGCCCAGGTTGCGCAGGTTGTCGTGGACCGCCTGGGTGAGTTCCGCGGCCGAGAAGGCGGGGTTCCACGAGGCGTCGGCTCCGCGCTTGGCGCCGACCTTGGTGACGATCACGAGCCCGTCCGGATAGGGATGAAGCGCCTCGCGGATGATCTGGTTGGTGACGTGCGGCCCGTAGAAGTCGCTGGTGTCGATGTGGTCGACGCCCGCCGCCACGGCCGCGCGCAGCACCGCGATGGCGGCGTCCCGGTCCTTGGGCGGCCCGAACACGCCCGGCCCGGCGAGCTGCATGGCCCCGTAGCCCAGCCGCGTCACGGTCCGGTCTCCGAGCGGGAACGTCCCGGCCTGCGCAATATCCGTCATGGCGAATCTCCTGTTGGCGCCCCGGATGTAGACGGCACCGATTGCGCCGATAAGTCGTGACGATCGGCACGGGCCGTGCGCATTCTCGAACAATGACCCAGGATCTCGCCGATCTCACCGCCTTCGTGACCGTGGCGCGGGCCGGCGGTTTTCGCGAGGGCGCCCGCGCCGGGGGCGGGAGCGCGTCGCGCCTCAGCGAGGCCGTGCGCCGGCTCGAAGCGGGGCTCGGCGTGCGCCTCCTGAACCGCACGACCCGCAGCGTCGCCCCCACGGAGGCGGGCGCCCGCCTGCTCGAACGGCTCACCCCGGCGCTCGCCGAAATCGAATCTGCCCTCGACGTGGTGAACGGGTTCCGCGATCGGCCGGCCGGGACGCTCCGGCTGAACGTGCCGCTGAGCGCGGCCCGGCTGGTGCTGCCGGTGCTCGTGCCGCCCTTCCTGGCGGCGTACCCCGAGATCCGCCTGGAGATCGTCGTCGAGGACGGGTTCGTGGACGTGCTGGCGGCGGGCTGCGATGCCGGCATCCGCTACGACGAGCGGCTGGAGCAGGATATGATCGCGGTGCCGATCGGCCCGCGGCGGCAGCGTTTCGCCACGGCGGCAGCCCCGGCCTATCTCGAAAGGCGCGGACGCCCGGACCATCCGCGCGATCTCCTGGCCCATGCCTGCCTGCTCGGCCGGTTCCCCAGCGGTGCCCTAACGGCGCCCTGGGAATTCGAGCGCGACGGCGCCATCGTCCGGGTGGACCCGTCCGGGCCGCTGATCGTGCGGGTCGGCGCCAGCGACCTTGCCGTGGCGGCCGCGGTCGCGGGGACCGGGATCATCCACCTGTTCGAGGACTGGCTGCGCCCGCAGCTCGACAGCGGCGCCCTGGAGCCGGTGCTGGAGCCCTGGTGGCAGGTCTTTTCCGGCCCGTTCCTCTATTATCCGGGCCGGCGGCACCTGCCGGCGCCGCTGCGCGCCTTCGTGGATTTCGTCAGTGCGCGGCAGCCGGTGTTGGATCCGGCAGTGCGAACACCGTGAGCTGCCCGCCCGGCGCCGTGTAGTGCGACAGCGCCGCGTAGCCGCCCACCGCCCCCGAGCCGTCGGCGGGGTCGGTCAGCCCGGCCGCCAGCCCGATCCCGGCCCAGCCGCCGATGCCCGAGAGCACCGCCACGTATTGCCTGCCGTCGTGCAGGTAGGTGGTGACGTTGCCCACGATCCCGGACGGGGTCTTGAACCGGTACAGCTCGTGCCCGTCCCGGGCATCGACCGCCTTCAGGTAGCCTTCGAGCGTGCCGTAGAAGACGATGTCGCCCGCGGTGGCGAGCGCCCCCGACCAGACCGAGAAGGGCTCGGGAAGCGACCACGCGATCCGCCCCTTCGCCCCGTCCCAGGCGATGAAGGCGCCGGTCCGGTCCGAGCCCTCGGGCGGGTGCAGGGTCAGGGTCGCGCCGACATAGGGCTGGCCGGGCGTGTAGGTCACCCGGAACGCCTCGTAATCCATGCACATGTGATTGGTCGGCACGTAGAACAGCCGCGTCTTGGGTGAGTAGGCCGCCGGCTGCTGGTTCTTGGCGCCGAGCGCCCCGGGGCAGATGTTTTTTGTGGTTTCGTCCTCGTCGGCCTCGCCCGGCGCGTAGCGCTTGTCGACCACCGGACGGCCGTAATCGGAAGCGGCGGGATCCATGCTGATCCGGCTCGCCCAGTTGACGCTCGGGTCAAACTTCTCCGCCACCAGCAATGCGCCGGTCGCCCGGTCCAGCGTGTAGCCAAAACCGTTGCGGTCGAAATGGGTCAGCACCTTCCGGGAGCGCCCGCCGATCGCCTGCTCGGTGAGGATCATCTCGTTGACGCCGTCATAATCCCACTGGTCGTGGGGGGTCATCTGGTAGACCCAGCGGGCCATGCCGGTGTCGGGGTCGCGGGCGATGATCGACATCGCCCAGCGGTTGTCGCCGGGGCGCTGGGCCGGGTTCCAGGTCGCGGGATTGCCGGTGCCGTAATAGACGAGGTTCAGCGCGGGATCGTACGAGAACCAGCCCCAGCTGCAGGCGCCACCGGTCCGCCACTGGTCGCCCTCCCAGCTCCTGAGCGAGGAATCCCGGCCGATCGGACGGCCGAGCTCCGTGGTCTTCTCCGGATCGACCAGCATCTCGGCATCCGGCCCGGTGGCGTAGGCGCGCCACAGGCGTTGTCCGCTGGCCTGATCGTACGCCGTGACGTGGCAGCGTGCCCCGTACTCGCCGCCTGCCAGCCCGACGATCAGCTTGCCGTGGACCGGCAGGACCGTGGCGGTGTTGGTCTCGCCCCGGCCCGGATCGCCGTTCTTCACCGACCACAGCACCCGGCCGGTCTCCGGATCGAGGGCGACGACCGTCGTGTCGGCCTGCTGGAGGAAGAGGCGCCCCTCCGCGTAAGCGAGCCCGCGCGAGACCGTGTCGCAGCACATCACGGCGATCACGCCCGCATCCTGCCGGGGGGCGTAGCGCCACAGGATCTTGCCGTCGTGGTCGAGGTCGAGGGCGTAGACGATGTTGGGGAAGGGCGTGTGCACGAACATCCGATGCCCGACCACGATCGGCGCGCCCTCGTGCCCGCGCAACACGCCGGTGGAGAAGGTCCAGGCGACCTTGAGGCGCCCGACATTGCCGGCGTCGATCTGTGCGAGATCGGAATAGCGGGTGTTGGCGTCGTCGAGGGTCTGGAGGACCGGCGACGGCTGCGCGGAAGCCGTGCCGATGAGGCCGGCGAACATCAGGGCCGCGAGGAGTGAAGCCCGCATCGGGAGATTCTCGTCCGATCTTGTCCGCAGAGGCTTCAGCATTCTCTCACAGTCCTCCTGATCGTCGCGCGCCTCTCCCTCCCCCGCAGAGCTACGATATTCACACATCGGCTGGGGGAGACGCGCTCTCCTCCCCCTTGTGGGGAGGAGCTGGAGGTGGGGGTGGCGCAGAAGGCACCGTCACGCGTGTTCCTGAACCACCCCCACCCCTGACCCCGCCCCACAAGGGGGAGGAGAAACGCGCTCGTTGTTCAAGGGCTTGGTGTTCGGCAGAGAAGTGTGGATCCGTTAGCCCGCAAGGGGGCATAGAAGCGGATCCGCGCGCTTTCCGGATCCGAGCATAGACAATGTGGATCCCCGCAAGCCTTGCGGGTGAAGAAGCGAGCGCCCCCGTCACATCCGCTCTTTGACCACCGTTTCGGCCTCGGGATCGGGCTCGTGGCCGGCCTCGCGCAGGAGGGGCACCACCTCGGCCGCCTCGCCTGTGACGAGGTAGCTCAGGTCGAGCCCTTCGCGGATGAAGCCGTGGCCGCGCATGTGCTCGAACAAAGCGAGCAGCGGCGCCCAGAACGCCGCCACCGAGACCAGCACCACCGGCTTGCGATGGCGCCCGAGCTGCGCCCAGGTCAGCTGCTCGACCAGCTCCTCCAGGGTGCCGATGCCGCCCGGCAGGGTCACGAAGGCGTCCGAGCGCTCGAACATCAGGCGCTTGCGGGTGTGCATGTCGGGCACCACCACGGTCTCCTGAATGTCCGCCAGCATGTGCTCGCGCGCCTGGAGGAAATCCGGGATGATGCCGGTGACGTGGCCGCCGGCTTCGAGCGCGGCGCGCGCCACCGCGCCCATCAGGCCGACATCGCCGCCGCCATAGACGAGGCGCATCCCGGCCTGCGCGATGGCCGTCCCGAGCACCTCGGCGGCCGCGCGGAAGGCGGGGTCCCGCCCGAAGCCGGAGCCGCAATAGACACAGACTGTCCTCACCGGGGCCATCCGGCGCCCTCCCTCGCGCGTCTGTTGCGAGCCGTCCGAGACATGCCCCGCGCCGATCGGTCCAAGGGCCAAACTGCTGAAGTCGCGGGGGATTCACCCGCCGGGGCGGCGGGACGGCTTGGTGTCGGCACCATGTACGGTATTATGCCGTGTTCCGTCGACGGTTTTTCCCGCACGGCGAGCGAGATCGAGGGAGGCTCAGGTTGGCGATGTCGGGACAGGTGCGGCGCAGTCTCGCCCTGGCGCTCGTCGGCCTCCTCGGTGGCCTCGGGCTCGTGGCGGCCCTGTTCGGCGGGGAGTCGCTGCGCCAGTTGACCGGCCGCGGCACGCCGGAGAACGCCGCGCAGTCGTTGACCGATCCCGGCGCGCTTGCCTTGCGCCAGGACCCATCCCGCGACGGCAAGCCGGGTGCGGGTGCGGGCCTGCCCCGGGCCGACGCCCCAGCGGACCCCGCCCGCGCGGCCGGATCCGGCAAGCCGGCCGCCGCGGTGCCGCGCTTCGACATCGTCCGGGTCGAGCCGAACGGCGATGCCGTGGTGGCCGGCCAGGGTGCGCCGAACGCCGTCGTCGAGATGCTGGTCAACGGCAAGCCGGTGGCCCGGGCGACCGCCGACGAGGGGGGACAATTCGCCATGGTGCCGCCGGCCCTGCCCGCGGGATCGAGCCAGATCCGGCTGCGCATGACCGGCAAGGACGGGCGGGCGGCCGAGTCGGAGCAGAGCGTGGCGGTCGAGGTCGCCCCCGGGCGCGACCGCCAGCCGCTCGTTGCCCTGACCGCCCCGGACGCGGCAACCGTGGTTCTGTCGCAGCCGGGCGCCAAAGCCGATGCCAAGTCCGCCGCCGCGGCATCGCCCGGCGCCGCGGGGCCGGGACAGCCGACCCGGATCGCGAGCGTGGACGTGCAGGAGAACGGGCGGCTGTTCGTCACGGCGACCGGCACCCCCGGCGCGGCGATCCGGCTCTACCTCAACGACACGCTGATCGCCCCCGGCCGCGTCGGCCCGGACGGGCGGGCGAGCTTCACGATCGGGCGCGGCGTGAAGCCCGGCCAGTATCAGGTGCGGATCGACCAGATCGACCCGGCCACCGGCAAAGTCGAAACCCGCGCCGAGGTGCCGCTGTCCGTGGCCGAGCCGACCCGGATCGCCGCGCGTGATACCGCCGGCTCCCAGGCGGCGACCATCCCGGGCCATGCCCAGGGCACCATTCCGAACCCTGCCGCGAACCGCGCCTCGGGCCCCTCCGCGAACGGAGCCCGATCGACCGGGCAGGGCGTCGGCCCCGGCCTGGGTCGGGGTGCAGGGCCGGGCGGCGCTCAAGGCGCGCGGCCAGGCAGCGCGACGGATGGCGGGACGGGCAGCACGAAGGCGATGCCCGGACGGCCTGAGCCGCAAACCCCCGCCGCGGTGGCGCCGGGTCCGGCCGAGGCCCGGAGCACCCCGGCGGAGGCGAGCGCCGACGGCGCGGTCTACGTGCCGGAGATCAGCACGGCGAAGATCACCCGCGGCGACAACCTCTGGCGGATCAGCCAGCGCACCTACGGCCGCGGCGAGCGCTACACGGTGATCTACGACGCCAACCAGACCCAGATCCGCAATCCCGACCTGATCTATCCGGGCCAGATCTTCGTGCTGCCGGCCGACAAGCGCGGTTGAACGCCCCTCACTCCACCACCTGATCGTCCCCCGCGAAGGCCAGCCGGCGCAGCCGGCGCAGGGCCGCGGCCAGGTCATCGTGCGACGGCACCGCCAGGGCCAAGCGGACCGCGTTCGGCGCGTGGCCGGGGGCGACCGCGAAGGCCGGGGCCGGGATCAGCGCGATACCCTGGCGCAGGGCCGCCGCCGCAAAAGCCTCCGCCCGCCACGTCTCGGGCAGTTCCAGCCACAGGTGATAGGCACGGCTGTCGCCCACCACCCGCAGATCGGCGAGCGCCGCCCGGGCGATCACCTGCCGGGCCGCCGCGTCCCGGCGCTTGACCGCGGCCAGCGCGGTGGCCGAGCCCCCCGCCATCCAGTGCATGCCGGCGGCGAGCGCCAGGCCGAGGGCCGTCCAGGCGCCCTGGCGGATCGAGGCGGCGAGCCGGTCGGTCAGGGGTGGGGGCGCCGCCACGAGGCCGAGCGTCAGCGAGGGCATCACCCGCTTGGACAGGCTGTCCACCAGGATCACCCGGTCGGGCGCGAGACAGGCCAGCGGACGGGCATCCGCGAGGAAGCCGTAGACCGCATCCTCGATGGCGGTCAGCCTGGTCTGCGTGAGCATTGCGGCGAGGGCGGAGCGCCGGCCCGGCCCCATCGTGGCGCCCAGCGGATTCTGGAGGGTCGGCTGGAGGTAGACCCCGCTCAGCGGGTTCGCCCGGTGGGCTTGGAGCAGCGCGTCGGGGCACATCCCCTCGGCATCCATGGCGACCGGCACCAGCGTGATCCCGAGCCGGGCCGCGATCGCCTTCACCATCGGGTAGGTCAGGGGCTCGCAGGCGATCCGCTCACCCGGCGCCGCCAGCGCGGCGAGCGCCGCCGCGAGCGCCTGCCGCCCGTTGCCGGTGAACAGGATGTCGGCGGGGTCGGGACTGTGGCCGTCCCGGGCGAGGAATGCCGCCGCGATCGCCTGCGCCTGCGGTGTCCCCGCGGGCCCGTACTGGCCGAACGCCATCGCGCCACCCTCGCCGGCGAGCGCCGCGAGCGTCTCGGCCAGCACGGCCTCCTGCTCGGGCAGCCGCGAATGGGTTCGCTGCAGATCGATCGCCGCGGGCGGCGGCTCCGGCTGGAGCAGCCCGTTCCGGCCCGGTGCGGACCGGACATAGGTGCCCCGCCCGACCTCGCCGGTCACGAGGCCCCGGCGGCCCAGTTCCGCATAGACCCGGCTCGACGTCGAGACCGCGATGCCCTGCGCGTACGCGAAGTCGCGCTGCGGCGGCAGCTTCGCCCCGGGCGGGAGCCGGCCGGCCGCGATGTCGGCGGCGATCGCGTCGGCGACGGACCGGAAATCCGCCGATCCCATGATTGCTCCGAGGTCAATGTTTCGATTGATCCGAGATCTGTATCGGATCAATGCTGCCCCCGCAATCCCGGCCGGACTGCCCAACCGCCACCGGATCTTTCCTGATGCCCGCCCTCACGCTGACCCGCTCCCCCGCCGTCGATCGTCCCGCTTCCGGTCCTGCCCTGCTGCGCCTCTGGCTGATGCGGCTGCGCAACCGCCGGTCGCTCGCCGCCCTGCATCCCGAGCAGATCCGCGAGGCCGGCCTGGATCCGTGGCGCCTGCGCGCCGAGATCCGAAAGCCGTTCTGGCAAGCGTGACGCGGTGCCCTGCACGCAGCGCGGGTGATCCCGCGCCGCCACGGGCCTATATGCGGGGTACACGACACCCCGCCCCGCAGAATCCTTCATGACCGACACGAACGCGCCCCCGGCCGGGCCGACGCCCCAGGCTGGGGGTCTTTCTGCCGAGCGCCCAGGCTTGATCGCCACCTACCGCCGGCTCTGGCCGCATCTCTGGCCGCACGGGCGGCCGGACCTGCAGCGCCGGGTGTTCCTGGCGTTCGGCCTGCTGCTCGCCGCCAAGCTGGTGACCATGGTGACGCCGTTCACCTTCAAGTGGATCACCGACGCGCTGGTCGCGGCCATCGGGGGCAAGGATGCGCCGGTGCCGACGGGCCTCCTCGCCGCACCGATGCTGCTGATCGCCCTCTACGGCGTCTCGCGGATCGCCATGTCGGCGCTGACCCAGATGCGCGACGGGCTGTTCGCCAAGGTGGCGATGCATGCGGTGCGGCGGCTGGCGCTCCAGACCTTCGAGCACATGCATCGCCTGTCCCTGCGCTTCCACCTGGAGCGCAAGACCGGCGGCCTGACCCGGGTGCTGGAGCGCGGCCGTTCCGGCATCGAGGAATTGTCGCGCCTGATGGTGCTGACGCTGGTGCCGACCATCGTCGAGTTCGTGCTTGTGCTCGGCGTGCTGGCCTACGAGTTCAGCTGGACCTAC
Organism: Methylobacterium sp. GC_Met_3; assembly: GCF_026540775.1. NCBI lineage: Bacteria > Pseudomonadati > Pseudomonadota > Alphaproteobacteria > Hyphomicrobiales > Methylobacteriaceae > Methylobacterium > Methylobacterium sp. GC_Met_3. The sequence continues at coordinate 210,156 of NZ_JALNUL010000001.1, read as the reverse complement.
GCGGCGACCGCCTTCGCGACGGTCGCGGCCTATCTGGCCTTCACCTACAAGGCGACCGAGTGGCGGATCGCGATCCGCCGCCGGATGAACGCGTCGGATACCGACGCCAACACCAAGGCGGTCGATTCGCTGCTCAACTATGAGACGGTGAAGTATTTCGGCGCGGAGCAGCGGGAGGCCGCCCGTTACGACGTGTCGATGGCCAAGTACGAAAAGGCCTCGACCCAGACCTACGTGTCGCTGGCGGTGCTCAATGCCGGGCAGGCGGTGATCTTCACGCTGGGCATGACCGCCGTGATGTGGCTCGCCGCGCGCGACATCCTGGCCGGGCGCACCACGATCGGCGGCTTCGTGCTGGCCAACACCATGCTGGTGCAGCTCTCGATGCCCTTGAACTTCATGGGCATGATCTATCGCGAGATCAAACAGGCGTTGATCGACATCGACGACATGTTCCGCATCCTCGGGCAGAACCCCGAGATCGCCGACCGGCCGGGGGCGGCGCCGTTACACGTCGCGGGCGGCACGGTGCGGTTCGAGGATGTTCGCTTCGCCTACAATCCCGAACGGCCGATCCTGCGCGGCGTCTCCTTCGAGATCCCGGCGGGCCAGACGGTGGCGGTGGTGGGGCCCTCAGGGGCCGGCAAGTCGACCCTCTCGCGCCTGCTGTTCCGGTTCTACGAGCCGCAGGGCGGCCGGATCGGCATCGACGGGCAGGACATCGCCGCGGTGACACAGGAATCCCTGCGGGCGGCGATCGGCATGGTCCCGCAGGACACCGTGCTGTTCAACGACACGATCGGCTACAACATCCGCTACGGCCGGGCCGACGCCACCGAGGCCGAGCTGCGCGAGGCCGCCCGGCTCGCCCAGATCGATGGGTTCGTGTCGAGCCTGCCGGAGGGCTACGACACCCCGGTCGGCGAGCGCGGCCTGAAACTCTCGGGCGGCGAGAAGCAGCGGGTCGCCATCGCGCGCACGATCCTGAAGGCGCCGCCGATCCTCGTGCTCGACGAGGCGACCTCGGCGCTCGACAGCTTCACCGAGGCCGAGATCCAGGCGGCTTTGGACCGGGTCAGCCGCGGCCGCACCACCCTGGTGATCGCCCACCGGCTGTCGACGGTGGTGAACGCCGACGCGATCCTGGTGCTCGACCACGGCCGCATCGTGGAGCGCGGCACCCATGCCGAGTTGCTGGAGGCTGGGGGCGTCTACGCGGCGCTCTGGGACCGCCAGCGCGAGGCCGACGCGGCGCTCGAGGTGCTCCAGCGCGCCGACGCGCCAGTGGTGCCGGTGCGAACCGGACGCGCGGGCGTGCCGGAGACGGCGGCCGCGGAGTAGGGGGCGGGAGGAGCCGGCTCAGGCCTCGGTCTCGATCGGCTTCACGCTCAGGCGCAGACCGATGGCCTTGAGCACGCCCATCAGCGTGTCGAGCTGCGGGTTCCCCTTCTCCGAGAGGGTCCGGTAGAGCTGCTCGCGGGAGCGGCCTGTCTCCTGCGCGATCTGTATCATCCCACGCGCGCGTGCGGCCGCACCGAGGGCATGACTCAGCAGAGCCGGATCGTTATCTTCCAACACGGCTTCCAGATATGCCGCGATATGCTCCGGCGTCTTCAGATGCTCGGCGGTATCGTAGGGGAACGTCTCCAGGGCCATGGTCATATCTCCTTCGCCAAGCGCTTGGCCTCACGGATATCGCGAGCCTGCGAGCCCTTGTCGCCGCCGCACAGCAAGATGATGATCCTGTTGCCTCGCTGGATATAGCTTGGGCCATTCCCCCGGCGCCGAAAGGCGGGTGGGGACGATAACGCGCGTCCGAGAGAGCCATGACCGACCCGAGAGAGACGATCCGCCGATGACTTCCGTCCGAACCGGCGGCGTGTATCATGGCGCCATGACCGAGCTTCTGGAACGAGCCATCGCGTGCGTCCGCGCGCTCCCCGACACCCTGCAGGACGATGCCGCCCGCATGCTGTTGCTGTTCGCGGGTGAGGCGGACAAACCGGTGTACCAGCTGACGCCGGAGGAGGAGGCGGACCTTGCGGCGTCGGATGCGGAAGTGGCACGCGGCGAGTTCGCGACGGACGAACAGATCCGCGCCATCTGGGCGAAACATGGACCGTGAGCGTTCGGTATACCCTCACGGCGGCGCGGCAAGTCGAGGCCGCGCTTGACTACCTGGCTGCGCAGTCCCTGGAGGCCGCCCGGGGATTGCGAGAGCGCCTGCTCGTGGTGACGACCCTCTTGGAAGCCCATCCGTTCATGGGACACGGAACCAGCGTGCGGCACATCCGCCGGTTTCCGCTTGGGACCTATCCCTATCTCGTGGACTATTCGATCGGCCGGGACGCGATCATCGTGCGCCGCTTCCGTCACGCCTCCCGGCAGCCCCTGTCCTGACCGCGACACCCAGCCTTGCCCGAGATAAGTTGACGCCGGACCGGCAGGCTGCCATCCGCCCGGCAGAGCCCTGATCCTCGAGCCCCCACAGAATGACCGACCTCATCGAGACGATCCGCCGGACGCTCGTGCCGATTCACAAGGAGGGCTATCCCTTCATCCTGATCGGCATCGTGCTGACCGTGCTGGCCGGCACCTTCTCCCAGTTCTTCGGCTGGATCTTCCTGATCCTCACCCTCTGGGTCTGCTACTTCTTCCGCGATCCCGAGCGCGTCACCCCCGTGGCCGACGGGCTCGTGGTCTCGCCGGCCGACGGGCGCGTCAACCTGATCGCCACCGTCCTGCCGCCGCCTGAACTCGACCTGCCGCAGGTCCCCACCCTGCGCGTCTCCGTGTTCATGAACGTGTTCGATTGCCACGTGAACCGCGCGCCGGTCTCGGGGCGGATCGGCCAGATCCACTACACGCCCGGCCTGTTCCTCAACGCCGAGCTCGACAAGGCGAGCGACGACAACGAGCGCAACGGCATGGTGATCGAGACGACTCATGCCGGCGCGCCGAAGCGCGTCGGCGTGGTGCAGATCGCGGGGCTGGTGGCCCGGCGCATCGTCGGGTTCGTCTCCGCGGGCGACGTGCTGGGCGTCGGCGAGCGATTCGGACTGATCCGCTTCGGCTCCCGGGTCGACGTCTATCTGCCGGCGGGCGCGACCGTGCTGGTCGGGCTCGGCCAGAAGGCTGTGGCCGGCGAGACGGTGCTGGCCGATCTCGGCGGCGGCCCGGATCGGGTGTTCAAGCGGATCTGACCCTATGGACGATCTCTTCCCGCCCTTCGAGCCCGATCCGAACGAGCCGCGCCCGCGCCGATTCAAGCCGGTGCCGTTCCGGATGATCGCGCCCAACATGATCACCCTGATGGCGCTCTGCCTCGGGCTGACCGCGATCCGCCTCGCCTTCGAGGGCAAGTTCGAGCCCGCGGTCATCGCCGTGGTGGTGGCGGGCGTGCTCGACGGCATCGACGGGCGGGTGGCGCGGTTGCTCAAGGGCACCTCGCGCTTCGGGGCGGAACTCGATTCGCTCGCCGACTTCGTGAATTTCGGCTGCGCCCCGGCGCTGATCCTCTACGGCTTCGTGCTGTTCCACCTGAAGTCGGTGGGCTGGATCGTGGCGCTGATCTTCGCCATCGCGATGGCGCTGCGGCTCGCCCGGTTCAACGCGATGCTGGACGATCCGAACCGGCCGGACTGGAAGAAGGATTTCTTCGTCGGCATGCCGGCCCCGGCCGGCGCGCTGACCGCGATGCTGCCGCTCTACCTGCACTTCCTCGGCTTCGGCCTGGAGCGCTGGGCGGCGCCCGCGATCCTGATCTACGTGCTGTGCATCGCCCTGCTGGTTGTCTCCACGGTCCCGACCTACTCGGGCAAGACCATGGGCAAGCGGGTGCCGCGCAGCCTCGTGCTGCCGATCTTCCTGTTCGGCGTGGCGGCCTTCGGGATCCTGATCAGCTACCCGTTCGAGGCCCTGGTGGCGGTGAGCGGAGGGTATCTCCTGACCATCCCGGTCGTCGCCGCGCAGTACCGCCGCCGTCTCAAGGCGGAGCCGGCCGTGGGTGCCGAGGAGCGGTCCGTCGCGGTAGCAGGGGAACCGCCCGCCACCGCAACAGCGGAATAACCGCTGGCCGTCGCCGAATAATCCCCTACCTTGGCCATGTCCGGCGAGGGGGATTCGACGATGCTTGACGAGTTCAAGAAATTCGCGCTGCGCGGAAACGTGGTCGATCTCGCGGTCGGCGTGATCATCGGCGCCGCCTTCGGGGCGATCGTCAATTCAGCGGTCCAGGACGTCTTCATGCCGGTGATCGGTGCGGTCACCGGCGGGCTCGATTTCTCGAACTACTACATTCCGCTCTCGTCCAAGGTGCAGGCCGGCCTGCCCTACATGGACGCCAAGAAGCAGGGCGCGGTCATCGGCTACGGCCAGTTCCTGACCTTGACGCTGAACTTCGTGATCGTGGCCTTCGTGCTGTTCCTCGTGATCCGGGCGATGAACCGCCTGCAGACCGCGCAGCCCAAGGAGCCGGAGGCTATCCCGGCCGACGTGAAGCTGCTCTCGGAGATCCGCGACCTCCTGGCCGCGAAGCCGCGGGTCTGAAACCCTCAGGTCCCGCGCGAGCCCGGCTCCTCCGGCTTGACGCCGAAGGCATCGAGGATCTGGTCGAGGGCCTGGCCCACCGCCTCCGTGCCCTCCTCGTGGGTCTTCAGCCGCGTCTCGAGTCGGCGGATCTGCGGCTCGAACACCTCCGGCACGGAATCGTCGCCGAGGAATCGGGGCTTGTCGGCCTCCACCGGCAGGACGCCGCGGAGTTGCTGGCCGAGATGGTCGCGCACCGGCTCGGGCAACACGGCGCCGGGTTCATGAGAGCCGGGCTCTAGGGGATTGTCGTTCATGGTCGCCTCGCGGGTCGATCCGCTGATCAACGGCCGGTCGGATGAAGCGTTGCGCCGACGGCAGCATCAAGTGGGGGACCCCGGAGCACAGGGCTCCGGGGTCCCAGGGGCCGATACGAGATCGGCCCGTGGGATTAGTCGATGACCTCGACGATCCGGTGGCCGCGATCGACCAGCACCGGACGGTCGTTCACCACCGTGTAGCGGTAGCCCGGCTGCACGCGGTACTCGCTCGGGACGTCGTAGTAGGTCACGCCCGCGGACGGCAGGGTCGAGCCGACGGCGACGCGGCCGTCGTAATCGTACGAGCGGACGTTGCGCTCGCGGACATAGCTGCGGAAGCGCGGCGCCATGTCGACGCCGAGGATGCCGCCCACCGTACCGGTGGCCGCACCGACGGCGCCGCCGACGATCCCGCCGATCGGGCCGGCCGCATCGGCACCCGCGGCCGCGCCGCGCTCGGCACCCGGGATGGTGCCCTGGGCCTGGGCGGCCAGCGGCAGCGACAGGACGAGGGCCGAGGCGGCGATGAGGGTCTTGATGGTCATACGGGATTGCTCCGTTCCGTGGCGTTCCGCCGCGGTCACGCGGCGAAGCTCGGGCCGGTAACGCCCGATACCCGGAATCGGATGCATCCCTTTTTGCGGACGGGGGCCGAGGGCTAACGTGGCCTTACGGTCCGGGCCTCACGCGTCCTTGGGCATCGCCGACTGGATGAACCGGTCGGAGCCGAGATCCTCCTCGTCGTAGCCGAGCAGCTCCGCCAGGCGGCCCCGGGCGCGGCTGACGCGGCTCTTCACGGTGCCGACCTTGCAGCCCATGATCGTGGCCGCCTCCTCGTAGGAGACGCCCTCCGCGCCGACCAGCACCAGGGCCTCGCGCTGGTCCGGCGGCAGCTTGGCGAGCGCCGATTGCAGATCCTCGACGTCGAGCCGGTCGCCCTGGTGCGGGGCGGTGGCGAGGCGCGCCGCGTAGGACCCGTCCTGATCCTCTACCTCGCGGACCCGCTTGCGGTGATCCGAGTAGAAGATGTTGCGCAGGATCGTGAACAGCCACGCGTTCAGGTTGGTGCCCGGCTGGAACCGGGCGCGGTGCTGCCAGCCCTTGAGCAGGGTGTCCTGGACGAGGTCGTCGGACCGGGCGGGATTCGAGGTCAACGACAGCGCGAAGGCGCGCAGGGACGGAACGGCGGCCAGCAGCCCGTTGCGGAATTCCGGCTCGATCGCCTCGCCCCGGGCGCGGAGAGCCGCCTCGAGCTGTTCGATCAGGTCGCCGAAGCGGGACGGGAGCGTCTCCTCGCCGATCCGCTCGTAGACGGTGCGCAGATGCTCGCCGAGATGCGTGCGGATGCCGGCATTCAGGTTCGGGCGGCCATCCCGAGTCGCGTCCTCCTGGGACAGGACGGTGTCGGTGTCGTCGCGGGTCATGCGTATCGCGCTCGTCAACTCATCGTGGCTCGACCGGTGATCCCGACAGGATCGAGGCGGATCGCTTGCCGGCTTGAACCCGGGCAAAGGTCCGGCCGCTGCGCTCCTGTTACCGGCGTTCTAACGCATCGGGCGCAGGCATGCACCCTCAGCCAAAACACACTTAAGCTAAGTTGGCCGGTCTCAACAGACGGATCGTCCCGTCCCGCAGGGTCAAGACGTCGCCGCGGGCGAGGTCGGTCCAGCTCTCGTCCCGGGTCAGCGCCTTCGTGGCGATGACGGTGACGATGTCGTGCTCGGTGGTCTCCCGGGCGAAATCGACCTGCCAATCCTCGTCGATCAGGGTGGCCTTGCCGAAGGGGGCGCGGCGGGTGAGGTAGCAGAGGCTCTTGCCGCAATGGGCGTAGAGGGTGCGGCTGTCGGTCAGCAGCATGTTGAACACGCCGAGCCCGTGCAACTCGCCCGCAAGGTCGGCCACCGCCCGGTCGAGGGCCCCGGGCCGGGGCAGGGCCTTGTAGCGGTTCTGCAGGCGTCCGAGCATCCAGCAGAAGGCGTGCTCGCTGTCGGTGGAGCCGATCGGCATGAAGCCGCCGAGCGGCAGCCTTTTCACGCCCTTGAGCTGGCCGTTATGCGCGAAGGTCCAGCGGCGGCCCCACAATTCCCGGGCGAACGGGTGCGTGTTCTCGAGGCTGACCCGGCCGCGGTTGGCCTTGCGGACATGGGCGACGACGATCCGGCTCTTGATCGGCATGTCCCGCAGGAGGCGGGCGAGCTGCGAGCGGGCGCTCGGCTCCGGCTCGTGGAAGCTGCGGCAGGTCCGCCCGTCGTAGAAGCTGATGCCCCAGCCGTCGGCATGGGGCCCGGTGTCGCCGCCGCGCCGGGCGAGGCCCGCGAAGGAGAAGCGGATGTCGGTCGGCACGTTGGCGCTCATGCCGAGCAGTTCGCACATGGTCTCCCACTTTCCGCCGCGCGCCACAGGTGCGGACGAGCGGATTTAGATGCGTTCGATCTTTGGGACAACCGACGTTTCAGCGCGCTTCCTGAGCATGATCCAGGGCCCGGAGCACCGCGGCGGCGTCGTGCCGGATCACCGTCAGGTAGGCTCGCATCGGCGTATCCGGCTGGGCGCGGCCTTGTTCGAGGGCGCGGAGGATCCCGATCGGAAAGCCGAAGCGGGCCGCGAACTCGGCCTGCGTGAAACCGAGCCCTAAACGAACGGCCTTCACATCAAGGTTTGGTGAGCCGTGAACGCGTTAGGTCCCTGGCTGTGCCTCACCGCGGGCGATGGCCAGGGCCTGCTGGGCGGCTTCGACCAGTCCTTCTCCGAATGCGGTCATCTCTGGCCTCCGCTCAGCCGTTACCGTGCGAGATAGTCGGTGAGCGTCATCCCGACCATGATGGCGACCCAGAAGAAGCCGAGCCCCGAGAACAGCCGGATCAGCGGCGGCTCGTGGATCACCTCCATGGAGACCAGCAGGATCAGCGCCACCATCACGGCGACGACGGCGAGTTCGACGATCCAGACCTGCGCGAAGGGCAGGGTGGCGCCGAGCGTCACGTTGACGGCGAGCAGGGCGAGCAGGGCCAGGAAGGTCAGCACCGGCGTGCGCAGGCGTTTGCGCAGGAGGGCGCGGTCGTCGGTGCTCAGGGTGGCGAGCGGATTGCGCATCCTACCGGTTCACCACGTAAAGGATCGGGAAGGCCAGGATCCAGACCAGATCGATGAAGTGCCAGTACAGGCCGTAGACCTCGATCCAGTTCTGGTGGCGGGACAGGAACCCGGCCTTGGCGGCCATCCAGGTCATGCCGAGCAGCAGCGCGATGCCGGTGAACAGGTGCACGGCGTGCAGGATCGTGGCGACGTAGTAGAGGTTCACGAACAGCCGCGCGGCCGGCGTCTCGGCCAGCGCGAAGGGCCGGTCGGCCAGGAACGGCATCATGTGCTCGGCCCAGTCGGCATAGTACTCGTAGCCCTTCAGCACGAGGAACAGGCCGCCCAGCGCCGCGGTCGCCAGCATCGCCCGCACCATGGCGCGCTGCCAGCCCATGCGCGAGAATTCGATCGCCATCGACATGGTCAGGCTGGAGCAGATCAGCACCACCGTGTTGGTGGCGCCGATCCAGAACTTGAGATGCTTGGCCGCCGCGACCGTCGCCTCGGGGTGCTGGATCCTGGTGATCAGAGCTACCAGGAACAGGGCCGAGAACAGCAGCAATTCGGTGATCAGCCATGCCCAGATGCCGAGGGTCGCCGCCTCGCGCTGCTGCGCCACGCTCTCGAAATGCTCGGCGCGAACGATCCCGACGCCGTCGGCCAACCCCTCGCTCATCCGTGCTGGTCCCGGGATTCCTTGGCCTGGATCGGGTAGTCGTAGGGGATGCGCGGCACCTCGGGGGGTGTGAGGAAATTATGGGTCGGGGGCGGGGAAGCGGTCTCCCATTCGAGCCCCTTGGCGTTCCACGGGTTGGCGGGTGCCTTGCGGCCGAACCACAGGGAATAGACCAGGTAGAGCATCGGGAAGATGTAGCCCGCGGCCAGGATCGTGGCGCCGGCCGAGGACAGGACGTTGAGGAGCTGGAACTCGGCCGGATAGGTCGCGTAACGCCGCGGCATCCCGAGGTAGCCGAGGATGAATTGCGGGAAGAACGTCACGTTGAAGCCGAGGAAGATCAGCAGCGCCGAGACCCGGCCCCAGGGCTCGCTGTACATCCGGCCGGTGAATTTGGGCCACCAGAAGTGCAGGCCGCCGAGGAACGCCAGCACCGTGCCGCCGACCATGATGTAGTGGAAATGCGCGACCACGAAGTAGGTCGCGTGGATGTGCTGGTTGATCGCCAGCGTCGCGAGGTAGAGGCCGGTGAGCCCGCCGAGCACGAACAAGCCGATATAGCCCATCGCGTAGAGCATCGGCGTGTCGAGCCGCAGTGATCCCTTATGGATCGTGGCGGTCCAGTTGTAGACCTTTACGGCCGAGGGCACCGCCACCGCGAAGGACAGGGCCGAGAACACCAGCGAGGCCAGGTCGCTCTGGCCGTTGACGAACATGTGGTGGCCCCAGACGAAGAAGGTCACCGAGGCGAGCCCGATCGACGCGTAGGCGACGAAGCGGTAGCCGAACAGCTTCTTCTGCGCGAAGGCCGGGACGATCTCGGAGATCACCCCCATGCCGGGCAGGACCATGATGTACACGGCCGGGTGCGAGTAGAACCAGAACAGGTGCTGGAACAGCACCGGGTCGCCGCCATAGGCCGGGTCGAACACGCCGACATGGAAGGCGCGCTCCGCGATCAGCAGGATCAGCGCGGTCGTGATCACGGGCGTCGCCAGCAGGAAGATCAGGCTGGTGGCGTAATGCGCCCAGACGAAGATCGGCAGCTTGAACCACGTCATGCCGGGCGCCCGCATGGTGTGGATCGTGACCACGAAGTTGAGCCCCGTGAGGATCGACGAGAAGCCCACGATGGTCACGCCGATCAGCGCCGGCAGCACCCAGGTGTTGGAGAACGCCGTGGAGAGCGGGGCGTAGAAGGTCCAGCCGGTATCGACCCCGCCCAGCACCACCGAGACCAGGGTGAACAGGGCGCCCGCCATGAACACGTACCAGCTCGTCAGGTTGAGCTTCGGAAAGGCGAGGTCCTTGGCCCCGATCATGAGGGGGATCAGGAAGTTGCCGAAGGTCGCGGGGATCGACGGGATCAGGAAGAACCACACCATCACCACGCCGTGGATGGTGAAGGCCTTGTTGTAGGTGTCGTTGGTCATGATCGCGCCGTTCGGCACGACCAGCGCGAGGCGCACCACGCCCGCTGCGACCGCTCCGATCACGAAGAAGCCGGTGATCGAGGCGAGGTAGAGCAGGGCGATGCGCTTGTGATCGGTGGTGAGGAACCACGAGCGCAGGGTCGATTCCGCATGCAGATAATCGGCCTTGCGCCCGATCGTCGATTCCGGGGCGTGGGGTTCGCGGCGGGCGGTGCCGCCGATGCTGCCCGATGCGCTCATCGTGTCGACCCTGCCGGTGTCGCGTCGGCAGCCTTACCGGCGGCCGGACTCGAATAGGATTTGAGGAAGTCGATCAGCGTCGTGAGTTCATCCGCCGGGATTCGGCCGGCGAAGCTGGGCATGATCTGCTTGCCCCCGCCGGCGAGCCGGTCGCCGTTCGGGTTGAGGATCTTTTCGCGCAGCCAGCCCTCGTCGGCCGTGACGGTGCGGCCGTCGGCGAGCTTCACGGGGCTCCCGTACAGGCCCGCGAGGCTCGGCGCCTTCACGGCGGAGCCGGGCTCGTGGCAGCCGGCGCAGCCATAGGCCTCGTAGAGGGCGCGGCCCGCCGCGACCTTGCCCTGCTGGGCGCCCGCGTGGGTCAGCCACTCCTGATAGTCGCCCGGGTTCATGAAGGTGACCTCGCCGCCCATGACCGAATGGTCGGTGCCGCAATATTCCGAGCAGTAGAGATGATAGGTGCCGGTCTTGTCCGCCTTGAACCACAGGTCGGTGTAGCGGTCGGGCAGGGCGGCGACCTGCAGGCGCACGGCCGGCAGGTAGAGGGCGTGGATCACGTCCTGGCTGATGATGTGCAGACGGATCGGCTGGCCGATCGGCAGGTGCAGGTTGTTGATCTCCGCCTGCCCCGTCGGATGCTGGAACTTCCACATCCATTGCCGGCCGATCGCCTCGACCACCATGGCATCGGGGGGCGCATTCCGCGAATGGATGTAGAGCCGCGCCCCCCAGACGAAGAAGATCAGCGTCAGCAGGAACGGGATCAGCATCCAGCTGATCTCGATCAGGTTCGAGCGGATGCCCGACGGGCTGCGGTCCGCCTCCGAGCCCTCGCGGTAGCGCAGGGCGAAATAGGTGATCGCCACGAAGACCGGCACGGTGAGCAGCAGCGTCAGCACCGTGAAGGCCAGGATGAGCAGGTCGGTCTCGGTCGCCGTGGCGGAGACCGCGGCCGGCCAGAGCTGGAGGGATTCGTGGCTCGGCGTCATCGCGCAGTGGGCTCCGCCGGTTCGAGGGAGCGGCCGACGGTCAACTCCATGGCGCGGCCGATCGGGATGCGGGCGCGGGTATGGGCCTCGTCCCGGTAGCCGTAGCCGGCGAGCCGTGCCTCGGACGCCGCGCGCTCACGGTCGATATCGGCATAGGGGTTGGCCTGCAGGTTCGGGGGCGGCGGCGCGAGGCGGGCGGTCTGCTGGGGGGTGAGCGCCGGGAGCGCCCGGCGCTGGCTCGCCGCGAAGGTGCTCATCAGCCAGATCATGGTGCCGATCACCGCCAGGGCCGTGAGGGCGAGCCCGGCCATGACCAGGGCGGTGTTGCGGACGTTGACGTCCCGCGTCTCGTGCCCGGGATCGTTGGGATCCCGCTGCGTGTTGGCGGGCGGGCGCGGCGGGCGTCCGGTGAAGAGGCCGCTGCCGCGCAGGGTCAGCCCGGCCAGGATCGCCGGGATCAGGCCAGCGGGACCGCCGCTCATGCCGGCCTCCCGGCGCGCCGTGCCGCCGAGGCCGCCCGGTCGGCCCGCGGCCGCAGGAACGGCCGCAGGGCGGCGGCGAGGCAGGCCACGCCGCCGGCGGCCAGCACGTCGCTCGGGCGGATCACGAACCGGTCGCGGATCGCCGGCGTGACGAGCCAGAACATCTCCACGGCGTGCACGGCGAGCGCCGCCCCGGCCAGGATCCGGGTGGTCGGGCGGCCCGGCCGCAGGGTCGCGAGGCCGGCCAGCACCACGAGGGCGCCCGCCACGATCGACAGCGCCCGCCCGAGCCAGCCGCCGCGGGCGAAGTACCACGACACCTCCGGCGGCAGGTTCGCCGACCAGACGATCAGGAACTGCACGAAGTGCATGTAGGCCCACAGGCCGAGCAGCACCACGAGGGGCACCAGCCGGCCGCGCCCCGGCGCGGTGCGGCCGCGGCCCACGGGCTCGGGCTCCTCCCAGGCGAGCAGGATCGCCGCCGCGAAGGCGAGGCCGCTCCAGGCGGTCATCACCAGCAGGCCCAACAGGGTGGAGTCGAGGCGCGGATCGAGGGAGGCGATCACGTCGGTGACGAACAGCGTGCCGATCACCGCGTGGAGCCCCACCGCCGGGACGGTCCGGCTCTCGCCGGGGGCGTCGAAGGGCCGGGCGAAGCGCAGCGACAGCCAGGTCCAGGCGGCGAGATAGGCGATCACCCGGGCCACGAAGAACGGCGCCGTGAACCAGATCGCGGCGAGCGGCGTATGGGCGGGCGCGCCGGACCAGGGGTAGAGCAGGCCGGCGGCGGCCAGCACCGGCAGCGACAGGAGCACGGCCACCGGCATCAGCGCCATCAGACGGCGCAGACCCGCCAGCATCTCGACGCCGCCGCGCTCGCGGACCCGCTTGCCGAAGCGTTCGGCCACGATGACCACCGGCAGGGCGCCGACCGGCAGGGCGAGGAGCACGAGCCAGGCCGCGAGATACGAGGCCATCGCCCCGCGCCAGCCCCCCGCGAGCAGGCAGAGGGCCAGGAGGACGAGGCCCGCGAGGCCGAGCAGGGCAGGGCGCCTCATCGCGCCGCCTCCAGCCGGGCCCGGTCCGGCTCCGGCAGGCGCGCCACCGGGGCATCCTGGCCGAGCTGGAGGGCGCGGACATAGGCGACGATCGCCCAGCGGTCGGCGGAGGGGATCATCTGCGCCATGCCGAACATCGCCTTCCGGCCGTTCGAGATCGCATCGTAGAGCTCGGTCGCGGAGGCCTTGCGCAGGTCCTCGCCCGTGAGGTCGCCGGCATGCGGGAAGCCGCGGGCGACGATCATGCCCTGCCCCCGCCCGTCCTGGCCGTGGCAGGGGGTGCAGAACACCGCGTAGCGCTGCTGCCCCCGGTCGAGCAGGTCCCGGCTGACACGCTGCGGCTGCGGCGCGGGCTGCGCGGGATCGCGCCGCGGCACGGTGCCGGCCACCGGCTGGCGCATGGTGATCTCACGCGGGAAGAACGGGTTCTTGTCCCAGGTCTTGGCCCGGGCCTGATCGGCCATGTCGGCCTTGTCGCAAGCGGCCAGCGGTGCCAGGGCGATGAGGATCAAGGGGAGGGCGGCCTTCATCGCGGGATCCGCCGGATCTCAAGGGGGCGCCCGGCCTCGGCCGGCAGGCCGGCGAGCCGCCGCTCGATGCGGGCCGCGTCGAAGCGATCGTCGCGCGCCTCGGCGGTCAGGAAGAAGCGGTCGTCCGAGGCGCGCAGGAAGCCCGGGATGTTGAAGGCCGGATGGTTCAGCCGCGGCAGGCGGTTGAGCACGAGCAGCGCGAGGTGGATCGCCACGCAGCCCGCCATCATCGCGAACGAGATGCTCGGCACCACGAAGGAGGGCCAGGACAGGCGCGGGCGCCCGCCGATCAGGAACACGTAGTCGTAGGCCGTGGCGTAGACGCACATCCCGTAGAAGCCCGCGCCACCGAGGAGCGCCCCGGCGAGCGCGTAGGGCAGGATCGAGCGGCCCTCTAGCCCGAGCGGCCGCAGGGTCCGGGTCATCGGCACGGGCCCGTGCCCGTCGAGATGGACGTGGTCCGGGCCGATCCCCGACACGGCCTTGAGCGCGGCCGCGAGGTCGCCCTGACTGGCGAAGCTCGCCGCCACACCCCACAGGGGCGCCTCGGTCGGGTTCTCCTCCGGCCCGGCGGCGGTCCGGGCGGCGGCGGCGCGTGCGGCGTCCTGAACCGCCGGGGCCTCCGTCAGGGCGAGGCGGCGGCTCTCGACGATCGAGACCGCCGGCAGGTAGCGCAGGAACAGCAGCAGCAGGGTCAGGAACAGGCCGACGGAGCCCGCGAAGGTGGCGATACCCCAGATGTCGACCCCGTAGGGCAACCGCGAGGAGGGCAGGAAATCCTGCGACAGGGTCACGACGAGGACCATGACGTGGTCGGCATAGGCGCCGATGGCGACGAGCAGCCCAACCGCCGCCAGCGCCAGCGGTGCCGTCCGGGCCCGGGCCGACCACAGGATCTGCGCCGGCAGGACGAGGCTGAGGATCGCCGTCCACGAGACCAGGGCGTGGTCGCCGGTCATGCGCCGGGCCAGGACGCCGCGCGCCTGGGCGTCGCCGTTGAGGAAGGTGTCGAAATACTCGGCGGCGTAGCAATAGGCGCTGGCACAGCCGAGGCAGAGGAGCAGGCGGCCCAGCACGTCGAGGTGGCGGGGCGTCACCAGGGCGTCGAGGCCGTAGACGAGGCGGATCAGCATCACGATCACCGCCGTGACGCCGACGCCGGAATAGACCGCGTTGACGAGGAAGCTCACCGGCAGGAGCGTGCTGTGCCAGCCCGGCATCAGCGAGCCCGCCAGCATCACCGAGGCGCCGGTCTGGACCGAGACCACCAGCAGAACGCCGAGCAGAGCCACCGTCCGGTAGGCCTGGACCCAGATCTGCCAATGGGCCGCCGAGCCGCGCCAGCCCGAGGCGACGATGCCGTAGACCTGGGCGCGCAGCAGGGCGATCTTGCGGGTCGGCGCCTTGGCGTCGGCCTGACGCATCGCCTCGACCTGGGCGCGGTCGCGCAGGGTCGCGAGGTCCGGCAGCAGGCCGATGAACCACAGGCTCACGCAGATCACCAGGAACGCCACGATGTCGATCGCGTCCCAGAGGAGCGGCGAGCGGAATTGCGGCCAGAGGTCGTAGGTGTTGGGGTAGGGCAGGTTCCAGAAGAAGAACCACGGCCGCCCGAGATGGATGATCGGGTAGAGCCCGGCCGACGCGGTGGCGATGAGCGCCAGGGTCTCGGCCACCCGGTTGACCGCCCCGCGCCACTCGGCCCCGAGCAGGAGCAGCACGGCCGAGACCAGCAGGCTGCCGGAGGCGACGCCGATCCACCAATCGTAGCTCGCGATGTCGAGCGCCCAGACGACGGCGTTGTTGTTGCCCCAGATACCGGGCCCCGCGGCGAGCAGGTAGCCGAGGGTCAGCAGGAACAGGCCGAGCAGCGCCGCCGCCCCCGCGAAGGCGATCCACCAGCGCCGGTTGCCCGGATGGGTCAGCGGGATCGCCGTGACGGTGCCGCCGATGCCCTGCAGGGTCTCGTCCGGCCGGATCAGGGGGCCGCCCGTGACAGAACCGGCCATGCTCAGCCCTCCCGTCCGCCGGGTTCCGCGGCGGGCGCGAGCCCGGCGAGGTAGGTGGTGCGCGGCCGCGTGTTCAGGTGGCCGAGCAGCGCGTATTCCCGGGGATCCCGGCGGGCGGCCGAGACCTGGCTGCCCGGGTCGGCGACGTTGCCGAAGGTGATCGCCCGGGTCGGGCAGGCGCCCTGGCAGGCGGTCTCGACGGCGCCGTCCGGGATCGGGGCGTGGTCGTCCTTGGCGGACGCGATCCGCGCCGCCGTGATCCGCTGGATGCAGTAGGTGCACTTCTCCATCACGCCGCGGGCGCGGACGGTGACCTCGGGGTTGCGCTGCTGCTGCTCCACCGGGGTCATGCCGCCGGTATAGTCGAGGTAGTTGAACCGGCGGACCTTGTAGGGGCAGTAGCTCTGGCAGGTCCGGGTCCCGACGCAGCGGTTGTAGACCTGCAGGTTCAGCCCTTCGCTGTCGTGGAGCGTCGCCTCCACGGGACAGCCGAGTTCGCAGGGCGCCTGCTCGCAATGCATGCAGGGCACCGGCTGGAAGTGCGTGGTCGGGGCATCGAGTTCGCCCGCGTAGTAGCGGTCGATCCGCAGCCAGCCCATCCAGCGCCCCAGCGCGACCTCCTCGCGGCCGACCACCGGGATGTTGTTCTCTGCCTGACAGGCGGTGACGCAGGCGTTGCAGCCGGTGCAGGCGTCGAGGTCGATCGCCATGCCCCATTGCGCCGCGACCCAGCGATCCTGGCTCTCCGGGGCTGCATAGAACGAGGCCGGACTCGGTGCGCCCTTCGGGTCGCCCACCGGCGCGGCGCCGAGCGCCTGCACGCGGACGAGATCCTGGCCCTCCATCGTGCCGAGGTGCTGGGTGGTGACCGGCATGCTGCGCCGCCCGGTCTTCGACAGCCGCGCCCCTGCGAGCCGCCAGGGCGTACCCACCGGCCGGAGGGGCCCGGCATCGTAGCCGAGGCCGCGCGACAGGTGGTCCGGCGCGTCCCGGCCGTAGCCTAGGGTGAGGGTCACCGTGTCGTCGGCCTGGCCCGGCAGGATCCAGGCCGGGCCCTCGACCGCGCGGCCCGCCGCCTCGATCCGCAGGACGTCGCCGGTGGCGAGGCCCTCGCGCTCGGCGAGCCGGGGGCTCACCGCGATCACGTTCTCCCAGACCACCTTGGTCAGGGGCTTCGGCAGTTCCTGAAGCCAGGCGAGGTCGGCATGGGCGCCGTCCCAGAGCGTGGGATCGGGGCGGAACAGCACCTCGATCCCGCCGGCGGGCGGGGCAGGCGCGGGGGCAGGGGCGGCGTCCTGCGTCAGCGCCACGGTCTCTGCCGGCCGCGCGCTGTCCGCCCAGAAGCCCCGGCGCAGGGCCTCCGAGAAGCGGGCCTCAAAGGCGGCCTCGTCTTCCCCATCGCTGCGCCAGCGCGCCTTGACGAGGGCCAGCGCGTCCTCGGCATCGTCGCCGCCCGACAGGAAGGCCAGCATCTGCGGCAGCGTACGCCCGTTGTAGAGCGGCGCGATGGTCGGCTGGATCAACCCCACGGTCCCGTCGAGGGAGCGCACGTCACCCCAGGATTCGAGCGGATGCGCGATCGGCAGGTGCCAGTCGGCGTGGGCACCGGTCTCGTCGTAGTAGAGCCCGGCATGGATCTTGAGCGGCACCCGCTCCATCCGGGCCGCGAAGTCGAGGGCGCCCGGCGCGTCGTAGACCGGGTTTGCGGCGAGCACGATCAACGCCTTGACCGCGCCGCGCTCCATCGCCTCGGACAGCTCCGCCAGCGTGCCGGCCCCCTGTTCCGCGGCGGGCTCAAGGTGCTGCAGGGTCGCGCCGGTATTGCCGAGCGCGCCGTTCAGGCGGTGGACGAGGTCGTGCAGGTCCGGGCCCGCCGTCAGGCCCGCCGTGACGATCCCGGCGCCCCGGGCCTCCGCGAGGGCCTTGCCGGCCTCCCGCGCCCAGCGGGCGACGGGATCGTCGCCCCCCGGCGCAGCACCGCCACCGGCCATGCCGAGGAGGTCCCGGGCGAGGTCCTCGAGGCGTCCGGCCGGCACCACGACGCCGTGATCGGCCTTGGCGCTGGTGAGCGTCGGCGTCGGGGCGGCGGCGTGGAGCGTAAGGAGGCGCCCATCCGCGTAGGCGGCCCGCCGCGCATCGATCCAGCGCCGGGACAGGCCGACTTGGCCCGGGCCGAGGTCGAGGAAGTCCCCGTCGAGCGCCACGATGGTGCGCGCCCGGTCGAACGCCGGGATCGTCTCCAGCGGCCGGCCAAAGGCCCGGCGGGCGCCCTCGTAGAGCCCGTCGCGCGCCGCGCCGGCGCCGACATGCCAGCGCAAAGCCGGGTAGGCGGCCCGCAGCCGCGCGATCTGCGCCGCCAGCGTGGGCGAGGTCACCGGGCCGGTGAGCAGGGCGAGGCCCTCGCCCCGGTTCTCGCGCCACGCCGGCAACTGCGCCTGCAGATCCGATCGGAAGGCCGCCCAGGAACTCGGCCGGCCAAGATGCTGCACCGCCTGCGACCGAAACGGATCGTAGAGGCCGAGCACCGAGGCCTGGGCCATCACGTCCGTGCCGCCGCGGCTCCAGGGATGGTCGGGATTGCCCTCGATCTTGAGCGGCCGTCCGTTGCGGGTGGTGACCAGCACGCCGTTGCCGAACCCGTCGAAGACGGACGAGGACGCGTAGGAGAGGTCCGTCCCCGGCACGATCCGCTCGGGCTGGTTGACGTAGGGCACCTCGTAGTCGCGGCCGCCGCCCGCGCCGCAGGCCGTGAGTCCGCCGAGCGCGAACGAGGCCGCCATCAGCTTCAGGAAGCCGCGCCGCTCGGGCGCCGCGGCGAGCCGGGAGGCCGAGGGGAACTCGGCGGCGAGATAGGCGCGAAACTCCGGGCTGTCGGCCACGGCGTCGAGGCTGCGCCAGAAGCGCGGGCCGTCGCCGCGGCTGAGTTTTTCACGAAGGGTCGCGAGGTCGGGGGCGCCGGTCATCGGTGGCAGATCCCGCACTCGGTGAGCCGCGCGCCGCCGCGGATATGGTTCTGCGCGACGAGTTTCGGCCCCAGCGTCGCCTGATCGGCCGGCGGTTTCCAGGTCATGTTCCAGACCTGATCGGGGGTGCGCACGTACTTCTCCGGCGCCCGGTGACAGTCCAGGCAGAACTTCATCTCGAAGGCGTTGGCCCGGTAGGTCATCTGCATCGACGTGACGTCGCCGTGGCAGGTCGAGCAGCCGATCCCCTTCGTCACGTGCACGGAGTGGTTGTAGTAGACGTATTGCGGCAGCTTGTTCAGCCGCGTCCATTCCAGCGGCTTGTCCTGCGCGTAGCTGTCGCGCACCGGCTTGAGCATGTCCGAGCCGGTCCAGATCTGCGAGTGGCAGGTCATGCAGGTGTGGGTCGGCGGGATGCCGGCGGTGGCCTCCTTCTCGACCGTGGTGTGACAGTAGCGGCAATCGATGCCGAGCTCGCCGGAATGGTGCTTGTGGCTGAACGGCACCGGCTGGGCCGGCGCCACGCCGACGCCCGTGACGTAGTTCGAGCGCACGATCCCGGCGGCCAGCACCGGCAGCCCGACCAAGCAGGCGACGCCGGTCATCAGCGCGAGCCGGTAGATCGCATCGGCGCCGGGGGTGAACAGCTGCGCCATCAGCCCTGCCCGCGCCGGAAGGCGGCCGGGATGTCGTGCGCGCTCCGGTCAAGCTCTCGCCGCAAGCCTTGCCCCACCTTCAGATCCCGATCGCGACCGGGCCGCGCACCGCACCACACGTCTAACCTAGAGCGCTTCCAGACCGGGGCTAGAACTTGGGTTAGGCGGACCGATCATGTCGCACGGCCCCGGAACGCTTCCCGTGGCCGGCGCGAGGGCCTATGCCGATGCGGCTCGCGATGGGACGCCGCGGACGCCCCCGTTCCCCTCCGGAGACGCATGGAATCCGATCCTCTCCTCCTGACCTGGCGTGCCGCGCGGCGTCTGCACGGGGCCGCCGTGGCCCTCGCGGTCGGGGTCGGCGCCCCGCTTTGCGCGCTGGCCATCCTGTGCCTGCGCGACCTCGTCGCGGTGCTGCCCCGCGACGATGCGCCGACGCTCGCCTTCCTGCGCCTCGCGGTGCCCCTGCAGGGCCGCGAGTTCGTCCTGGCACCGGGCGTGCCGATGCGGGCGGCCGGGCTCGAACTCGCGGCGTTCCTGTGCATCGCCGCCTGCGCGGTGATCCTGGCGGGTCTCGGCTGGTGGGTGGCGCGCCTGTGCTTCAAGGCCCAGACCCGCGCCGCCGACACGGTGCGCGAGGGGGTCCTGCGGGCGGTCCTCGACGCCCCGGCCGGGGCGCGGGACGAGGCGCGCAGCCTCGCCCGCCTCGTCGGCGAGGTGCTGGCGCGGGCCGACCGGCTGCTCGCGGCCGGCATCGTCCTGCCGGCGATGACGCTCGCCGCGCTGATCCTGGCCCTGGGGTTCGCCGCCCTGGCGGCGCCCCGGCTGATCCCGGCCGCCGTGGTCGGCCTCGGGGCGGTCGGCCTCGCCTACGGGCTGGTGCTGGAACGGGCCCGGGACCGGCAGGACCTGCGCCTGCGCAGCAGCGTGCGCGCCGAGGAGAACCTGAACGACCTCGTGCGCCGCCTGCCGGCGGTGCGCAACCACGGGGCGGCCGCCCTGGAACGGACGCGCATCGCCGCCCGCGTGACGGCGATGCGCGGCACCGTCGCGCGCGCCGAGGCGCGGCTCGCCTATGCGCGGGCCCCCGCCCTGGCGCTGGCGGTGATCCTGCCCGCGATCGCGATCGGCACAGCCCTGTGGCGGACGGCCGCTCCGGGGGCGTCCCCGGCGCCGCCGGTGGATCCGGCGGCTTTCCTGGCGGCGGTGGGCGCCTTCGGCCTCGCGGGCTGGCTCGCCGCCGCCTGCGCGCGCCTCTGGACGGTGCGCCGCGCCGTACGTCCGCGCTTGCGCGACCTCGCCCGCATCGTCGCGTCCCTCGAAGGCCGGCGGGCGCGGCCCGGCGCGCCCGTGCCGCTGCCCCGCTCGGGCCTCCTCGCGACCCAGGGGGTCGGCGCCTTCGATCCGGCCACCGGCGAGCGGCTGACCGGCGTCGATGTGGCGGTGTCCATGCCGGGCCACGTGGCGATCACCGGCAGCCGGGGCAGCGGCGCCCGGGCGCTGGCCGCGGTGCTCGCCGGGCAGGTCGAGCCGACCGCCGGCACCGTCACCTACGCGGGCACGGACCTGCGGGGCTTCGATTCCGCCGAGCGCGCCCGCCGCATCGCCTTCGCGGCCGGCGAGGCGATCCTCATGGCGGGCTCGCTGCGCCAGAACCTGCTCTACGGCACCGACCCGGCCCGGGCGCCCGACGACATCGCCCTCGTAGGGCTGTGCCGGCTGACCGGGCTCGACGGCTTCGTGTATGCCCGCGGCCTGACCGGACGGCTCGATCCCGCGGCCCGGCCGCGGCTCGCGGCCGCGATCGTCTCGGCTCGCCGGACCATGCGGCAGGCGCTGGCCACCAAGGGGGCCGAGCGCCTCATCGAGCCGTTCGACCCCGATCGCTACAACCATCAGGCCAGCATCGGCGAGAACATCCTGTTCGGCGAGCCGGTGGGCGGCGCCTTCGCGCCCCTGCGCTTCGCCCGGCATCCCTACCTGCGGGCGGTGCTGGAGGCCGAGGGGCTGGTGCGGGCCCTGACCGAGATCGGCCTGTCGGTCGCCCGCAGCACCGTGGAGATCTTCGCCGACCTGCCCAACGACCATCCGCTGTTCGACGCCTACTCGCTGTTCCAGGCTGCGGAGCGGGGGTATTTCGAGGACCTCGTGGTGCGCCTGCCCGATGCCGGGGGCCTGCGCCGAGGCCCCGCGGGCCAGCGCGACCGGATGCGGCTGATCGGGCTCGCTCTGCGCTACAGCGAATCGCGCCATCGCTTCGGCCTGATCGACACCGCCTTCGAGGACCGGCTGGTCCAGGCCCGGCGCTCCTTCGCGCGGATGCTGCCGGCCCATCTCGCCGGCGCGGTGGAGTTCCACGATCCCAGCCGGGTCAACCCGGCCGCGAGCCTCCAGGAGAACCTGCTGTTCGGCCGGATCAGCCTGGGCGAAGCCAATGCCGAGCCGCGGGTGCGCGCGCTGGTGCGGCGCGTGCTCGCCGAGGAGGGCCTGGAAGCCGCGGTCTACGAACTCGGCCTCGACAGCAAGGTCGAGATCCAGCCGAGCACCGGCGCCCTGGCGGACGGCGCGATCAACGCCCGGGAGCGGATGGCGATCGAGCTGGTCCGCTGCCTCGCCCGCGAGCCCGATATCCTGGTCGTCGCGATCGCCGCCGACGAGCGCAAGGAGGGGCTGAGCGACCGCCTGGCCGGGCTGCGTCAGGTGCGGGCCGGGCGCGGCCTGATCGTCTGCCTGCCCGGGGCCGCGGTGTTGGACGGGATCGCCCCGTTCGACGCGGTGATCGCGGTGGAGAACAGCGCCGTGGTGGCGCCCGAGCCGGTGAGCGCGGAGGCGGAGCCGGTGGCGGTGGCGTGAGCGGCCATTGGTCGCGAAGGGTGGTCCGCGACCGTCTCTCCAAGCGGGCCCTCACCGCCCGCGGGAGGCCAGCCGGGCCCTGTCGGGTCGATGGCGACCGCGCCTTGCGCGGATCCGCGTGCGCGTCCGGGGTGGCCAGACGCCCAGCGCGCCCGATCTGCCCAAGGGTGCCCGCGCGGGCCGAAGGACGGCCGCGTGGCTGAGGAGATCCCCATGAGAATGTCGGTCCTGGCGGTCCTGGCGGCACTGACCGCGCCCGCCGCCCCTGCCCAGGCGGGCGACGCGCCCCTGGCCAGTGCCGGCAACTGGGACCTGAAGCGGGCGGACGGCAATGCGACGGGCGAGGCCGCGTGCCTTCTGACGCCGAAGACACCGTCACGGATCCAGGTGAGCAAGGACAGGCTCGTGGTCACCGGACTGCCGAAAAACGCGATCTTCAATTATCAGTACCGAATCGACGACAAGCCCGCCTCGACACCGGCGTTTCCGCCCAGCGCCATGCAGAGCGAAGGTCTCATCGCCCTTGATGGTGACGCGCTGGCGGAGATTTTAAACGGCCGTCGCTTTCAGATCCGCATCCTCGACAAATGGCACGAGGCGATCACGGAGGACGTCGATCTGGCCGGCCTGAAAGACCTGCACGGGAAGCTGGCCCAGGCCTGCACATAGAGCCCCTACGCGACCGCCAAAGCGGCCGCGGCGAGACGCGCGGAGGGCTTGCCTCACGGCTCCACGCCACGTCGTTCAGGGCTCAGTGCGGCATGAGCTGGGGGATAGCCTTCCGCAGGCGCGCGTAGCCGCGCGTAGCCAGGGGCCAGGCGGCCTCGTCCCAGTCGCGGCGAAGCCGCAGGCAGCCGGCCGGCAGCGCATCGGCGGAGGGGCCGACCGGTGCCCAGGCCGTCACCGTCGGGCAACCCGCATCCCAGTCGGCCGGGACGAGGGTCGCCGGACAGTCGAAATGCGCCGCGGCCCGCTTCAGGGCGTCGGCCATCGCGGCTCGATCGGCGTCCCGCACCCGGTCCGAGGCGTCCGGCGCATGGACGACGAGGCCGCCGACCCGGACGATCCTGGCTTCGCCGAGCGGGAGGCTTTCCGGGTTCAGGTCGTCGAGATGCAGCAGCAATGCGGCGTCGCCGGCCGGCGCCGCGTCGGCCCGCGGCATCGGGACCTCGCGCGGCGGCGTGGCCTCGTCCAGCGGGTCGGGATATTCGTCGAGGCCGACGGGGTCGAAGCGGCCGTCGGTGTAACGCCGGATGTTCTCGGCCCGGGCGACATAGTGCTTGCCGCGCGTGTGCAGGCCGGCCACCCAACGCCACGACAGGGTGTTGCTCGCCGGATCTCCGTCGATCAGATGCGCCATGAAGAACGCGGCCCCGAGCGCCCAGGGCAGGCGCAGGGTGAAGATCCAGATCGAGGCGAACCACATCCGGGTGTGGTTGTGCAGCCAGCCCGTCTCGACGAGGTCGCCGACCCAGTCGTCGAACCCGTCGATGCCGGTCCGGCCCGCGATGGCGGCCTCGTAGGTGCGGCGCAGCCCCGGCTCTGTGGCCAGCCGCTCGCGGTCCGCCGCGGCGAGTGCCAGGAATCCGGTCCAGGCCTCGGGGTGGGTCTCCAGATGACCCTTGAAGTAGGTCCGCCAGAACACCTCGGACACGAATTTTTCGGCGCCCCCGTCGCCGAACGCGCGATCGGCCGCGGCCACCACCTCGGCCTCGGTGATCAGCCTCCGACGCAGGTAGGGCGAGAGCGCCGATGTCGTCGGCTCCGCGTCCGGTCCGCGGTCGGTGTTGCGGGCACCGGCATAGGCGAGGCCCGCCTCCGCGAGAAAAGCGGACAGCCGGTCGAGCGCGGCGTCGCGGGTCATGGGAAAGCTGCGATCCATGCCGGGAAGATAGGGCGGAGTTTCACGGCCCGTCTGCGGCACGGAGGACTTGCGCGTTCGCCCGGTGGGGGGCGGATCTGAATCGATCATGCGCCTGCCCAGGGCTGGCGTGCTGGACAGGCGCGGACATTTGACACGTCGGCGCTCAACGATCCTGTCCGGCCGGCACCGGTTCCGGCGCCCGTTCCAGACCTGCCGGAACCGCGTCGCCGAGGTCGTCTGGGCCGACTATGGGGGCGGTGAGGAGGTCCCTGCGCCCTGGCGGTCACCGCGGACGCAGCGGCAGCGAAGAATTGTCAGGACCTGAACGCGACCAGCTTGGCCGTGGTGACGTCCGCACCGGGTGGATTTGAGCCGGTCCGCTTCTGGGCGGCAATGGACGGTGTGTCTTTCCCCGATACCGACCCCCGCAGGCGCAGAACGGGCCCGTTGAAACCAACTGCGCGCTCTCGCTTTGAAGGCACGACACCGAGGTTCACATGCTCTACGAACTCGCGACCCTTTCGTGCCCGTTGCTTGCAGTCGGCCGGGCATCCGAAGGCGTTTATCACTGGGTGAATGACGCAGAAGCCAAGGGTAACCTGTTCGGGTGCTGGCGGACCGAGATGGGAACACTCGGCCGGTTGATCGTGCTGCGCGGGTTCGAGGCACCGGAGGATATGACGGCCGAGCGTCGCCGTGCGCTCTTGAGTGCTAGCCCGTTCAATGCGGGGAGCGTGGTGACGGCGCTGGAGATGGACAGCTACGCACCGTTTCCCTTCCTACCGCCGATCCGGACCGGGGACCGTGGCGGGGTGTACGAGTTCCGAAGCTACCGCTTGAAGCCCGGTGGGCTACCGCCAACCCTCGCAGGCTGGGAAACGGCTATCGCACCAGCACGTGCGTATACCGAGCATCTCGTCGCGAACATGTACGCCCTCGATGGAGCGCCGCGGATCACGCACATCTGGGGCTTTGCGAGCTTGAAGGAGCGGGCGGAATTACGCGCGCACGCCTATGGAGCCGGTGTCTGGCCGCCGAAGGGAGGCCCGGAGCAGATCGCCGAAGCGACGTCGACGATTGCGCTTCCCCAGGGACCGTCTCCCTTGGCCTGAATAGCCCTCTGCCCCACCCTCAGACGCCCCTGAGCAGTAGCTCGCACATGACTGCGTTCGGGTTGCGTCAAAGGTCGCCCGCAGGCCCGGCATGGGTCGCGAACGGATCGGCGGCTCGCGGCGGATATCCGCCGGTCCGCTTCACGATATGCAAGCGCCGAGCGCCGTTGGACCGTCACAGGCGCGCTGGCTGGCAGGCCATTTCACCGGCTGGTGGCCGGTTCAGCGCAGGGCAGCGGTCGTTTCGAGGGTCGACAACCGGTCCCTGACAGCGACGCCCCTGTAGATGACAATCGTTGCGACAAGGCCGCAAAATCCCCCGAACGCCATCCAGTATCCCGGAGCCGCTGGGTTGCCCGTCCGCTCGATCAGCCATGTGGAGATCAAGGGCGTGAACCCTCCAAAGAAGGCCGTCGCCAGCGAATAGGCGAGCGAGAACCCTGCCGTGCGCACAGAGGTCGGAATGATTTCGGTGAGGGCGACAACCATCGCACCGTTGTAGCTGCCGTAGAGAAACGACAGCCAAAGGAGGACGATCAGCATGTTCGTGAAGGACGCATTTGCGACCAGCCAAGACAGCGCAGGGTAAGCCGTCAGCAAGGTCAGCGCCGAGAAGATCAGCAGAAGCGGCTTGCGACCAACCCGGTCCGACAGCGCTCCCATGACGGGCAGCCAGAACAGGTTCGACAGGGCCGTGCAGAACGTCACGAGCAGGCTGTCCGTGTCCGAAAGCTTGAGAACGGTCTTGCCGAACGTCGGTGTGTAGACGGTGATCGTATAGAACGACACGGTCGTCATGGCGACGAGCAGCATGCCAAGGCCGACGATCCTCCAGTTTTGCACGAGCGAGCTGAATATCTGTTGCGTGCTCGGCCGAACCTTGCGCTGAAGGAACTCCTCGGTTTCCTCCAGCGAGCGGCGGATGTAGAACAGGAACGGCACAATCGCGCAGCCGATGAAGAATGGGACGCGCCAGCCCCAGTCGTTCATCTCGGCGGGGACAAGGGCATGGTTCAGGAAGTAGCCTATGATCGCGGCGAACATCACCGCGACCTGCTGGCTGCCTGATTGCCACGACACGTAGAAGCCTTTGTTGCCGGGGGTAGACATCTCGGCCAGGTAGACTGAGACACCGCCGAGTTCGACGCCGGCCGAGAACCCTTGCAGGAGGCGTCCGATGAGCACGAGGAAGGGTGCGAACAGCCCGATCGTCGCGTAGCTCGGCACGAAGGCAATAAGGACTGTTCCAAGGGCCATGATCATCAGCGTGACGATCAAGCCTTTGCGTCGTCCTATGCGGTCCACGTAGGCGCCGAGGATCACCGCCCCGAGGGGCCGCATCAAGAAACCCGCGCCGAACGTGACGAACGTCAGCATCAGGGACGCGTATTCGTTGGCGACCGGGAAGAACGCCTTGGAGATATACGAGGCGTAGAAACCGAACAGAAAGAAGTCGAACATCTCCAGGAAGTTTCCGCTGGTGACGCGAAGCACCGTCGCCACCTTGGACCTGGATCGATCGCTCTCCGAAAACGTAGCCACGGCGTCGCTCCAGAACCAAGCCGCGGCCGGTTTGAGGGCCGCATATGTTGAAGCTCGGTTTAATCCCCGCACTAATCGACGCAACGCGTCGGGCGACCAAAAACAGGAGGTGACGGCCAATTCCGGTGCTTATGTAACTGACATCCGACGACTTCGGCTTTGAGCTTTTGGCGTTCAGGGCGGGCGAACGGCGCTTGGCTGACCCCTGCTTGCCCCTGGGTCCGCAACACAAGCCGACCGCGTCAGCAGGTTGGCGGCAGCCAATACGACACGGGTGATTCGGAGGCGGACCGTCTCGCAAAGAACGAAGGGTGAGCGTCCGCTCGCTGGCGCGAGCCGAAATGGCCGGACGACCGACGAACGGCCGCTTCTGAGAAACGACAACGGGCGTCCGAGCGGCGGACTTGGATCGGAGGCAGCCCCTCACACGGTCAAGCGGATTGGGTTCCGACCCAGCCCTTTCAAGGTGTTTGGGCCGGATGCAAGGATCGCAAACTGTGGCACTCACATATTGAGAGGCACCGCGTTTTCCCCTCCTCCTTGCGGGGGTGGTGCAGGAGGCACCGCTCCGCGCACTTCCGCACCACCCCCACCTCCAACTCCTCCTCGCAAGGGGGAGGAGAGCAAGCCTGGCCAGTGTGCCGGCGCCTCCGCAAACATCTTGAAAGGGCTGGGTCCAGACCCTCGGGCGCAACAGAACACCGTCGCCCACCGCTTCGAGGCGCAGCGGCTGGCACGTCCGCGGGCCCCCATGGACGGCTGTCCGATGGCAGCCTCACCGCCGCCGCAATACTCCGTCAGGTCGGGAATCCGGCCCGCTCGGCGCCATCCCGGCCGATCCAGCCCGGACGGTTCATGCCTCGAACGCCTTCGATCATCCGCGCTGCCGGCCTCGTCCTCCTGGCACTCTCCGGCCCTGCCGCAGCCCAGGCCGGCAAGGCCGAGGCGCCGATTCCGGCCGCGACCCTCGCGTTGATGGCCCAGAAGGGCGTCACGGCCGCGTCACCGGTGCTGTTCCGGGCTTATAAGAAGGAATCGGAAATCGAGGTCTGGAAGAAGGGCCCGGCCGGCTACGTCTTCATCAAGACCTTCCCGATCTGCCGCTGGTCCGGCCAGCTCGGCCCCAAGCGCAAGAGCGGCGACCGCCAGACCCCGGAGGGCTTCTACACGGTGCCCCAGCGCCAGATGAACCCGAACTCGCACTACTATCTGTCGTTCGACGTCGGTTATCCGAACGCCTACGACCGGGCCCATGGCGGCACCGGATCCGCCGTGATGGTCCACGGCATCTGCTCGTCGATGGGCTGCTTCGCCATGACCGACGGCACGGTCGGCGAGATCTACGCCATCGCCCGCGACGCCCTGAAGGGCGGGCAGGCGGCGTTCCAGTTCCAGTCCTACCCGTTCCGGATGAGCGCCGAGGCCATGGCCCGCCACCGGACCGACCCGAACTTCGCCTTCTGGCGCGAGCTCAAGGCCGGATCCGACCGGTTCGAGGCGAGCCGCGAGGAACTCCAGGTCTCGGTGGTCGCCGGCCGCTACGCCTTCGCGCCGTCCAGGAACCCCGCGGTCGAGGCGGCCGTGGCGACCCGCCAGGCGGTCGAGGAGGCGCGGATCGCGGCGCTCGCCGAGGCGGGGGAGCCGGCCGTGCGCACCACCTATTCCGACGGCGGGCAGAACGCCTTCTGGGCGGCCTACACGGCCCGGGGCGGAGCGGTCGGCGACGTCAGCCGGCCGGAAGCCCTGGCCTTCGCGGGGCAGGAGGTGGTGATCGTACCCGGTCACCGCGCCGCGCGCCCGGTCCCGGAGGCGGTCTGGAGTACCTGGGCGTCGGGCTCCGCCCTGTCGCCCCGGCGGATGGCCGGCTTCGTCCCGGTCTACGAGCGCGCCGCGGATCCGTTCGGGGCGCTCGCCGGCCCGATCCCGACCCGCTACGGCCTGCCCTCCTGGCTGACTGCCGGCCGCGGCGGACTCACCCTCGGCCAAGCACATCCGTTCGGTTCGACCGCCGGCCTCATCGCGTCGGCCGAGACCCCGTGAGGCATGCGGGAGCCCGCCACCCCGGCCCATCCGTGTGCGCAGACGCACATCACGGGGGCGTGCGGCACACCAATTCATGGTACGGCAGGGGACGTACGGTACTCTCGAACCGTCGGCCTGCCGTAATCTTTGCCCTCTTCCCGGAACGGCGACGGGGTCTCGATCGTAACGGATCGGGATCGACGTCCGCAGATTCGTGATCGCCATGTCCAATACGTATGGGCCGACCGTCCCGGCGGCCAATCAGGACCTCGTACTGCGCTTCTGGGGCGTCCGCGGCTCGACCCCGGTCAGCGGCCCCCAGTATGTCGAGTTCGGTGGCAGCACGCCCTGCCTGGAGGTCCGTTGCGGGCAGCGGATGTTCATCGTCGATGCGGGCTCGGGTATCTATAACCTCGGGCAGGGCCATCGGACTGATCTGCCGCAGGAAGTCGACCTTCTGTTCAGCCACCTGCACCTCGACCACACGGCGGGTCTGCCGTTCTTCAAGCCCGCGGTGCTCGACTGCAACCGGGTGATCAACACCTATTGCGGCAATCTCGGCGGCGAGTCGGCGGGCCCGACCCTCGACCGGCTGTTCGCCCCGCCGCTCTTCCCGGTTACGCTCGACAAGCTGTGCTGCACCTTCAACCATCACGGGTTCGAGGCGGGCCAGACCCTGACCTTCCCGGACGGGACGCGGGTCGACACGATCGCGCTGAACCACCCGCAGGGCTCGGTGGGCTATCGGTTCGAGCATGGCGGCCGCCGCCTGTGCCTGATCAGCGACATCGAGCACAGCGATCCCTGGCCGGATCCGGCGCTCGCCGCCTTCGTCGCCGGGGCCGACCTGATGGTCTATGACGGCATGTTCACGGACGGTGAGTATCCGACCTGCCGGGGCTGGGGCCATTCCACGTGGCAGAAGGGCGTCGAACTGGCGCAGGTGGCGGGGGTGAAGGCGCTGGCCATCATCCACCTGCACCCCGCCCATTCCGACACGGCGTTGCGCGACATGGAGGCCGACCTTCAGGCCGAGATGCCGACCGCCTTCATCGCCCGCGAATCCCAGAGCATCACGGTCGGTGCCCCCCGTACCGTGAGCCGCCGGGCGAGCGGCCGGCCCGCCGTGGCGCGCGAGGTGCGCCGCCGAGTGAAGGTCGCCTGATCAGGGCGCGGGCGGAGCGGATGCGAGCCGCTCAGCGGGCCAGGGACCGGGCCTTGCGCGACCGGTTGAACCAGCGGAACCCGAACAGCACGAACAGGGCGACGCCGATGGTCAGGATGCTCCAGCCGTAATTGCTGATGAGCTGATCGTCGATCGGATGGCCGATCCAGCCGAGGGCGACGAGCAGGCCGAGGACGGCGATCGCCGCGGAGACGAACATCCCTACAATCATCGCACTCTCCGGCGGACGCGACCGCGCCGGCCGATGCGGCGCGAGACCGTGAGAATGCGCGGGACCGGCGGCCGTTCCGTCCCAGGATCGGGGCCGCCCGGCGTCAGAAGCGCCGCAAACCGCGATCTTCGCGCGGCGCCTGATTGCAACGCCCTCGGCCCCCGCTCTAAGTAGGCCCCGTTATGGCGCCCCGGGGCGCGCGGAGCCCGAGACCACGGCGATGACCGGCCCAGACACCACGAACACGACCGCGAGCGCGGACACGCCCCGGGACAGCGGAGCCGCCGTCCCGGCGACGTCGGGCCCCCTGCGGCCGCAGGATCAGCTCGTGACGATCTACGGCGGCTCCGGCTTCCTGGGCCGGCACGTGGTGCGGGCGCTGGCCAAGCGCGGCTACCGGATCCGCGTCGCGGTGCGGCGGCCGGATCTCGCGCTGTTCCTGCAGCCCCTGGGGCAGGTCAACCAGATCGTGGCCGTCCAGGCGAACCTGCGCTACCCCGACTCGGTGACCCGCGCCGCCGAGCGCGCGGACGTGCTGATCAACCTCGTCGGCATCCTGCAGGAGACCGGCTCCCAGAGCTTCGCGCGCCTGCAGGTCGACGGGGCCGAGACGATCGCCCGCGCAGCGGCCCGGCAGGGCGCCCGGATGATCCACGTCTCGGCGATCGGGGCGGATGCGGCCTCGCCCTCGCTCTACGCCCGCACCAAGGCCGAGGGCGAGGCGAAGGTCTTCGCCGCCTGCCCGGACGCGGTGGTGGTCCGGCCGTCGCTGATCTTCGGGCCGGGCGACGGCTTCTTCAACCGCTTCGCCGGGCTGGCGCGGGCGCTCCCGGTCCTGCCGCTGGCGGGCGGGCAGTCGCGCTTCCAGCCGGCCTTCGTGGGTGATGTCGCCGAGGCGATCGCCCGCGCGGTCGACGGCACGTTGGCGCGCGGCAAGGTCTACGAGCTCGGCGGCCCGGAGGTCGGCACGCTGGAGCACTTCGTGCGCTACATGCTGAAGACGATCCGGCGCAAACGCGTCGTGGTCGACCTGCCGCTGCCGGCGGCCAAGCTCCAGGCCCGCCTGCTCGAAATCGCCGACACGCTCACCTTCGGCCTGCTGCCCGATACGCTCAAGCTCACCCGCGATCAGGTGATCCTGCTCCAGAACGACAACGTCGTCTCGGAGGCCGCCAAGGCCGAGGGCCGCACCTTCGAGGGGATGGGGATCATCCCGACCGCCGCCGAGGCGGTGGTGCCGGGCTATCTCTGGACCTACCGGAAGGCCGGCCAGTTCTCCACGGAGCGGGACCTGGAACACCTGTCCGAAGTGCCCGATTCGATCGCGCCGCGGCCCCTGGCGGCCAGCTCCCAGCACCGGCCGCAGACCGCCTCGGGCCCGGCGATCGGCGCCGATGCGGGAAGCTCTCCGGGGGCCGGCATCGGCGTGCGCTGGGGGACCCGGAAGCCAAGCTAGATGGTGAGCCACATCCGCACCTGCGCCGCCACGGCCTGGACGTGAGGCGCATCCTCGTCACCGGGGCCGCCGGATTCGTCGGCGGGCACGTCCTGCCGCTCCTGGCGGCGGCGGGCGACCGCGTGGCGGGGATCGGGCGGGGGCCTGCGCCCCGGCTGCCGGAGGGCGTCACCTACGAGACCGTGGATCTCCTCGACGAGGCGGCGCTGCGCGGCTTCGTGGACCGGTTCCGGCCGACCGAAATCCTGCATCTCGCGGGTCTCGCCTCGGTGGCCGATTCCGCTAGCGGGCCCGGGCAGACGTGGCGGGTGAACGTCAACGGGCTGATGAACCTCGTCGCCGCTGTCGAGGCCGTACCGGGCTGCACGTTCTTCGACGTCAGCTCCGGCGAGGTCTACGGCAGCGCCTTCCTGTCCGGCAACGCGCTGACCGAGGCGGCCGAGCCGCTGCCGCGCAACACCTATGCCCGGTCGAAATGGGTCGGCGAGCAGCTGCTGCGCGATCTGCTGCCCCGGATCGGCGTGAAGCTCGTGGTGCTGCGGCCGTTCAACCATATCGGCCCCGGACAGGATGAGCGCTTCGTGGTGGCGTCCTTCGCGGGCCAGATCGCCCGGATCGAGGCCGGCTCGGTGCCGCCCTGCCTGGAGGTCGGCAACCTCTCCTCGTACCGCGACTTCCTGGACGTGGCGGACGTGGCGCAGGCCTATGCCGACCTGATCGGCCAATCGGACGCGCTGAGGGACGGCAGCGTGTTCAACATCAGCTCCGGTGTGCCGCGCACGATCGCCAGCGTGCTCGAGGATCTGCGCGCTCGGGCGCGGGTGCCGTTCGAGATCCGGGTCGCCCCCGAGCGGGTGCGCCCGACCGAGATCCCCGTGGCGGCCGGCGATGCCGGGCTTTTGCGCGCCATGACGGGCTGGCGGCCACGGATCGCCTGGGACGCCGCCGTGAACCGGGTGCTGGACGACGCGCGGGCGCGGCTGGGGGGCGTTTACACCTCTCAAGCTTGAGCGCGGGTTCCCCTCGCCCCGCTTGCGGGGAGAGGCCCGCACGGACCTCGTCGTCCGTGCGGGAAGCGGAGGCGAAGCCGCAGCGGCGGTGAGGGGGCGATTCCGGAAGAGACTTATACTTTCGAGCCCCCTCACCTTCGGCTGCCGCCTCGCCGCGCTCCCCGACGGGGGGGAGACGCGGCCCTCTCCCCGCAAGCGGGGCGAGGGGTTTCTCGCCCTCAACCCTGGCGTTCAGTCTGCAAGCCCCAGAGGTGGAAGGGCGGGAGATGCGCCTCGGCCCCTACCGCACCACCCCCTTAGCCCGCAGCGCGTCCTGCGCCTCCGCCGGATACGCCAGCTGCTCCGCCAGGATCTCCGCACTCGAATCCCCGAGCCCCGGCGGCATCCGGCGCACCGGCAGGCGCCGCCCGTCGAGGCGATAGGGTGGAGCGATCACGTGGGCGTTGTCGGCGCCGCCGACCACGAGACCCGCCTCCCGGGCCCGGTCGCAGGTCAGCGCCTCGCGCAGGCCCATCACCTCGCCGCAGGGGATGCCGGCCGCCCGCAGCCGGGCGATCAGCGGGCCGCGCTGCCAGTGCGCCAGCGCGGCCTCCAGCACCGGGATGAAGGCCGCGCGGTTCTTCGAGCGGTCGAGATTGGTGGCGAAGCGCGGATCGGCGACGAGATCCGGCCGCTCCAGCACCTGCTCGCAGAAGCGGCGGTACTGGCCGTTGTTGCCCACCGTGATCACCACCGGCCCGTCCGCGGCCTCGAACACCCCGTAGGGCACGATCGAGGGATGGGCGTTGCCGTAGCGGGGCGGGTCGATGCCCCGGGCCAGCGCCTCCAGGCCGTAATAGGAGGTCAGCGCCACGCCGCAATCGAACAGGGCGAGGTCGATCGCCTTGCCGCGCCCGGTGCGCTCCCGCTGATAGAGGGCGGCCAGCACGGCCTGGGCGGCGTATTGCCCGGTGAACAGGTCCACCGCCGCGACCCCGAACTTCAGGGGCGGCCCCCCGGCCTCGCCGTTCAGCGCCATCACGCCGGATTCGCCCTGGACGACGAGGTCGTAACCGGGCCGGCCCGCCTCCGAGCCATCGGAACTGTAGCCGGCGATCGAGCAGTAGATCAGCCCGGAATTCTCCGCCGCCAGATCCGCGTAGCCGAGGCCGAGCTTCTCGGCCCCGCCGGTCTTGAAGTTCTGCACCAGCACGTCGCTCTCGCGGGCGAGCGCCCTGACGATCGCCAAGCCCTCCGGCGTGGCCAGATCGACGCCGATCGAGCGCTTGTTGCGGTTCACGCTGTCGAAATACGAGGTGTTGCCGGGGCTGGTGGACACACCCCAGTCGCGCGTGTCGTCGCCGCGCTCCGGGTGCTCGACCTTGATCACGTCGGCGCCGAGGTCGCCCAGCACCTGCGCGCACCAAGGCCCCGCCAGCACCCGGGACAGGTCGAGCACCCGGATCCCGGCGAGCGGCAGATCGTGAGCCGGATCAGCATCCATCGAAGAGCTCCTCGGTGCAGGGTCTCGGATTGGGAAAAGTCCCGGATTCAAAAGGTCTTCGACCTTTGGAAATCCCGTCCTCACGGCTCAAGCTCCCATGACGCCGTCGAGGCTGCGCACGGCCTCGATCAGCTTCGGGCGCGCCACGTCCAGGAGGAAGCGCGCATCGGTGATGATTGTGGGGGCACCGCAATTGATCGACATGGGCGGCAGCCCGCCGCCGGGATGGAACCCGACCGCGATGGCACAGACCGTCTCCTGCCATTCGCCGAACGAGGTGCAGCAGCCGATCTCCCGGTGCTCCGCCACCGCCCGGTCGAGGCCGGCGCGCAACACCGGCCAGGCCACCGGGTCCAGCGCCTCCAGATCCTCGTAGATGCCTCTGCGCTCCCGGTCGGGGCAGACCGCCACGTAGGCGCGCCCCATGGCGCTGCGGGCGAGCGAGATGCGCGAGCCGGTATCGAGATTGAGCGAGATCGCCGCCGGGCCGCGCTGGCACTCGACGTAGCGCATGCTGAGCCGGTCGCGCACGCCGAGCCCGACCGAGGCGTTGGCCGCCTCCGCCACAGCCCGCAGCACCGGCCGGGCGATCGCCCGCACGTCGAGCCCGCCGAGCGCCGCCGCGCTGAGCGCGATGGTGGCGGTGCCGAGGCGGTAGCGGCCGAGTTCGGGCTCGTGCTGCAGGTAGCCGAGCTTGGTCAGCGTGTAGGTCAGCCGCGACACGGTGGAGCGGGGCAGGCCGCAGGCCGCCGCGATGTCGTGGTTGGCGAGGCTGGTCCGGCCCGGGCCGAAGCAAGCCAGGACCGACAATCCCCGGGCCAGAGCCGTGACGAAGTGGCGATCCTCCTTGGCGCCGGACCCGGCGCCGTCGGGCTCGGCCAGCAGGGTCTCTCCGGTCGTCATCGGCGCAGGAAGGCCGCGAAGGCCGCCTGCGCATCCGGACCGCGGCGCAGGGTGTGGAACACCTCCGCTTCCTCGGCGAGGGCGCGGGCGACGGGTTCATCCTGGCCCCGGCGGAGGGCCCGCTTGGTGGCGGCGATCGAGGCCCGGGGCAGGGCGGCCAGCGACCGCGCCTTGGCGAGGGCCACCTCCAGCGCCGTCCCCGCCGGCACGGCGGCGTTGACGAGGCCGGCCGACACGGCATCCGCGGCCGTGAACGGCTCGCCGAGCAGCAGCAGCTCGGCGGCGCGCTTCGTGCCCGCCACCAGCGGCAGCAGGTAGCTCGATCCACCCTCCGGACTGAGGCCCAACGCCGCGAACGGCAGGCGGAACCGGGCGCCGTCCCCCGCATAGGCGAGGTCGCAATGGAGCAGCAGCGTCGTGCCGATGCCGACCGCGTGCCCCTCGACGGCCGCCACGACCGGCTTCGGGCAGGCCCGCAGGGCCTTGAGGAAGGTCAGGCCGGGGCTGTCGCCCCCGGTCTCGATATCCTGGAAATCCCTGAGGTCGTTGCCGGCGGTGAAGCAGCCGCCCGCGCCGGTGAGCACCACGACGGCCACGCTCTCGTCCCCGGCCACCGCCCGAAAGGCTTCGGCCAGCCCCGCATAGGCGGCGCGATCGAGGGCGTTGCGCCGCTCCGGCCGGTCGAGGGTGACCAGCCGGATCCCGGGCTCCGGGTCGGTCAGGCGCGGATTGAGGGGGGCGGCGTCACGCATGGGCGGCGCCGACGGTGCTCTGAAGCTGAACGCTTCTCCCCTCTCTCCTGAAGATTACGATGTTCACGCATCTTCCTCGGGGAGAGGCGCGACGCCCCCCTCTCCCCGCTTGCGGGGAGAGGCCCGCTCGGACCTCGTCGTCCGTGCGGGAAGCGAGAGGCGAGGCCGGAGCGGAGGTGAGGGGGCGATTCCGGAAGAGGCTCGTCCTGAATCGCCCCCTCACCTTCGGCTGCCGCCTCGATGCGACGACGACAAGGTCGCCGCATCCCTCTCCCCGCAAGCGGGGCGAGGGGGAAACAGCCGTCATCGTCAGCGCGGCGGACGCAGTGTGAAACCGCAAGGGGGAGACAAGTGCCGCCTGCTCCGCGATGGTCCGGTGCGCCCTGACGCTCACGGCGCAGCCTCCCCGACATAATCCGCCGACAGCCCGGCCATCCGCGCCCGCGCCACCGCGTATTCCCGGGCCAGCCGCGTCACCAGATCGGCGGTGGCCGGCGCATCCGCGATGGTGCCGACGCCCTGGCCGGCGCCCCAGACATCCCGCCACGCCTTCACGCTGCTGCTGCCGAAATCCATCGCGGTCTTGTCGCGCACCGGCAGCGCGTCGGGATCGAGCCCGGCGGCGCGGATGCTCGGCGTCAGGTAATTGCCCGGCACGCCGGTGAAGTAGGGGGTGTACAGGATGTCGGAGGCCGCACTGCCTGCGATCATGTCCTTGTAGGCCGGGGCCGCGTTCGCCTCCCGGGTGGCGATGAACCGGGTGCCCATGTAGGCGAGGTCGGCGCCCATCGCCTGGGCGGCCAGGATCGACGCGCCCGAGGTGATCGCGCCCGACAGGATCAGCGGCCCGTCGTAGAACCGCCGGATCTCGCCGACCAGGGCGAAGGGGCTCATCGTCCCCGCATGCCCGCCCGCGCCGGCACAGACCAGAATCAACCCGTCGACGCCGGCCTCCAGCGCCTTCTCGGCGTGGCGCACGGTTGTGACGTCGTGGAACACCACGCCGCCATAGGCGTGGACCGGGCGGATCACCGCGTCGGGCGCCCGCAACGAGGTGATGATGATCGGCACCCGGTGCCGGACGCAGGCCTCGACATCCTGCGCCAGCCGGTCGTTCGAGGCGTGGACGATCTGGTTCACCGCAAACGGCGCGATCCTTTTCGACGGATCGGCGGCACGGGCCTCCGCGAGGGTGCGGGTGATCCGCGTCAGCCACTCGTCCAGCAGTTCGGCCGGGCGCGCGTTGAGCGCCGGAAACGCGCCGACCACGCCGGCGAGGCACTGGGCGATCACCAGCTCCGGCCCGGAGACGATGAACATCGGCGCGCAGATCACCGGCAGGGCGAGCCGGCCGCGCAGGGTCTCGGGCAGACGGCCGGCGGAAACCTGTTCGGGGCCGTCGCTCACCGCCGGCTCCCCGCGGCCTGAACCTGCGCCGCAGCGGCGCTTCCGCGCCGCGCGCCCCGCTCGATGCTGCCCACCGCGATTCTCCCCCAGCCTCCGGCGGCCCGGCCATCGGTCACCGACCGCAGCCGAGTCCCGCCCGGGCCGTTTTGATGCCACGCCCCCGGGCCGCCGGTCAAACCTCCAGGCCAGCAGCCTTCTGCACTGCAGAACATGCCGCCTTGCTCTGCCGGTCACCGCGATCCGTTCTTGACGATGGCAGCGTCGCCGATCAACATCCCGACGAATTGCAGACACTCATTCTGCATTGCAGAACAACAGGGAGTCCCGGGTGGTTCGTCAGGAGGTCGCGGGCGGCGTGGCCGTGCTCACGCTCGCCAACCCGCCGGTCAACGCGCTCGGCGCCGCGCTGCGGGCGGCCCTCGACGGGGCTTTGGCGCAGGCCATCGCGGACGCGTCGGTCCGGGCGATCGTGCTGGCCGCCGACGGCAAGGTGTTCGTGGGCGGCGCCGACATCACCGAGTTCGGCAAGCCCCAGCAACCGCCGAGCCTGCCGGATGTGCTGGGCCGGCTCGATGCCAGCCCGAAGCCCGTGGTGGCGGCCATCGGCGGCGCGGCTTTGGGTGGCGGCCTGGAACTGGCCATGGCCTGCCACGGCCGCGTGGCAGCGCCGTCCGCCAAGCTCGGCCTGCCGGAGATCAAGCTCGGGATCATCCCGGGGGCGGGGGGCACGCAGCGCCTGCCGCGCCTGATCGGGCCCGACGCCGCCTTCGCGATGATGCTGACCGGCGAGCCGGTCTCCGCCGAGCGGGCGGCGGCGCTCGAGATCGTCGATGCCGTGGTGCTGGGCGACCTCGTGGCGGCGGCCCGGACCCGCGCCCTCGAACTCGCCGATTCCGGCGCCCTGCCGCGGGTGCGCGACCGGTCCGACGCGCTGACTCCGGAGGCGCGCGAAACGTTCGAGGCGGGGGCCGCCGAGGCGGTGAAGCGCGACCCCGACGCCACCAACGTCCACGCCCTGATCCGAGCCGTGCGGGCTGGCCTGGAACAGGATTTCGATGCCGCCGTGGCGACCGAGCGGGCCGAGTTCCGCACCCTGGTGGAGGATCCGCGCTCCAAGGCCCTGCGCTACGCCTTCTTCGCCGAGCGCGAGGCGGCGCGGGTGCCCGGCCTGCCGAAGGACACCCCGCGGCGCCCCATCCAGGCGGCCGCCGTCATTGGCGCCGGCACGATGGGCGGCGGCATCGCGATGTGCTTCGCCAATGCCGGCATCCCCGTGACGGTGATCGAGACGGAGGAGGGCGCCCTGACCCGCGGCCTCGACCGGGTGAAGGGCCTCTATGCCGGCTCCGCCAAGCGCGGTTCGATCACCGAGGCCGAGCGCGACGCGCGGATCGGCCGGATCACCGGGGCGATCGGCCTGGAGAACGCGAGCCACTTCGAGATCGTCATCGAGGCGGCCTTCGAGGATATGGGCGTCAAACGCGCGATCTTTTCGAAGCTCGATACCATCGCCAAGCCTGGCGCGATCCTGGCCACCAACACCTCCTACCTCGACGTGAACGCCATTGCGGCGGTCACAAGCCGGCCGCAGGACGTGCTCGGCCTGCATTTCTTCAGCCCGGCCAACGTCATGCGCCTCGTGGAGGTGGTCCGCGCCGACAAGACCGCACCGGACGTGCTGGCCACCGCCGTGGACCTGGGCAAACGCCTCAACAAGCTGCCGGTGACGGTGGGGGTCTGCTTCGGCTTCGTCGGAAACCGCATGCTGGAGCGCCGCAGCCGCGCCGGCGAACGCCTGCTGCTCGAAGGGGCGCTGCCGCACGCGGTCGATGCGGCGGTGACCGGTTTCGGCTTCCGGATGGGACCCTTCGCCATGAGCGACCTCGCGGGGCTCGATATCGGCTGGCGCTCGCGCAAGGATTTCGGCGGCCGGGCGCCGGTGGCGGATTCGCTCGCCGAGCAGGGCCGCTTCGGCCAGAAGACCGGCCGCGGTTTCTATCTCTACCCGGACGGCGCCCGCACCGGCACCCGCGATCCGGAGGTCGACGCGCTGATCACGCGCGTGGCTGACGAGCACGGCATCGCGCGCCGCAGTTTCACGCCCGACGAGATCGTGGCGCGGCTGATGTACCCGATGGTCAACGAAGGCGCGCGGATCCTGGAAGAGGGCATCGCGGCCCGGCCGGGCGACATCGATACGATTTGGATCAACGGCTACAACTGGCCGGCCTGGCGCGGTGGGCCGATGCATTGGGCCGACACGGTCGGGCTGCGGACGGTCGCGGAGGCGCTGTCGCGCTTCGCGGCCGAGACCGGCGACGACAGCCAGGAGCCCGCGCCCCTCCTGAAGCGCCTCGCCGCCGAGGGCGGCCGCTTCGCCGACTGGAAAGCCCCAGCATGAGTCCGTGCCGGCCCGCACGGGCCTCGGTCCGGTTTCCAAAGGTCCGCGACTTTTGGCGGGTGCAGGGCAGCGCCCTGCTGGCGGCCGAGGCCGCAGCCGTCAGGGCGTTACCCCAACACCCCACCAAAGAGCGTGACGCCCTTTGGAAACCCCGGAGGAGTCCGGCATGACCGACGCGGTGATCGTCGCGACCGCCCGCACGCCGATCGGCAAGGCGCATCGCGGCGCCCTGAACCTCATCCGCGGTGCCGACCTCGCGGCCCATGCGATCCGCGGCGCCCTCAACCGGGCGCGGCTGGAGCCCGAGGCGGTCGAGGAGGTGGTGCTCGGCTGCGGCTATCCGGAGAACGCCACGGGTGGCAACGTCGCCCGGCATGCCGCCCTGGTGGCGGGGATCCCGGTGGGTTCGGCCGGCGTCACCGTCTCGCGCTTCTGCGCCTCGGGCCTGGAGGCGATCGCCAGCGCGGCCCGAAGAATCATCCTCGACGGCGTGCCGGTGGCGGTGGCGGGTGGCGTCGAGTCGATCAGCCTCGTCCAGCCGAAGGTCCAGCGGAAGCTGACCCGCAACGCGTGGCTGGAGGCCCATCTGCCGGCGATCTACATGCCGATGATCGAGACCGCCGACATCGTGGCGGAGCGCTATCGGATATCCCGCGAGGCGCAGGATCTCTTCGCCCTGGAGAGCCAGCGCCGCACTGCGGCGGCGCAGGAACGCGGGCTGTTCGACGACGAGATCGTCCCGATGAGCGCGGTCATGGCGGTGACCGACAAGGCCACCGGCGAAACCCGGGAGGTCGAGACGCGGCTCTCCAAGGACGAGGGCAACCGGCCCGACACGACCCTGGAGGGTCTCGCCAAGCTCAAACCCGTGCGCGGGGAGGGCGCCTTCATCACGGCGGGCAATGCCAGCCAGCTCTCGGACGGGGCCGCAGCCAGCGTGCTGATGTCGGCCGGAGAGGCGGCACGGCGGGGCCTCGAACCGCTCGGAATCTTCCGGGGCTTCGCGTCTGCGGGCTGCGGGCCGGACGAGATGGGCATCGGCCCGGTCTTCGCCGTGCCACGGTTGCTGGAGCGGCAGGGTCTCACAGTGGCCGATATCGACCTGTGGGAGCTGAACGAGGCCTTCGCGTCCCAGTCGGTCTATTGCCGCGACCGGCTCGGGATCGACCCGGACAAGGTCAACGTCAACGGCGGCGCCATCGCGGTCGGCCACCCGTTCGGCATGTCGGGCGCGCGGCTCGTGGGCCACGCCCTGCTGGAGGGCCGCCGCCGCGGCGCGCGCTACGCCGTGGTCACGATGTGCGTCGCCGGCGGCCAGGGCTGCGCCGGCCTGTTCGAGATCGCCCGGAGCTGAGCCGATGGACCTACGCTTCACCGACGAAGAAATCGCGTTCCGCGATGAGGTCCGGACCTTCTGCCGGACGGAGATTCCGGCCGAAATCCGAAAGAAGGTCTCGGAGGGGCGCAGCCTCTCGAAGGAAGATTACGTCACCAGCCAGCGGATCCTCAACGCCAAGGGCTGGGCGGTGCCACACTGGCCGCAGGAATGGGGCGGCCGGGATTGGACCTCGATTCACCGCTACATCTACACGGAGGAGCTGTTCCAGGCGGCGGTGCCGCTGCCGCAGCAGTTCAACTGCTACATGTTCGGCCCGGTGCTGGCGACCTTCGGCCGGCAGGACCAGAAGGAACGCTTTCTCCCCCGCGCTGCCAACCTCGACGATTGGTGGTGCCAGGGGTTTTCCGAGCCCGGCGCCGGATCCGATCTCGCCTCGCTCAAGACCAAGGCGGTGCGCGACGGCGACCATTACGTCGTCGACGGCCAGAAGACTTGGACCACGCTCGGCCAGCACGCCGACTGGATCTTCTGCCTCGTCCGCACCGATTTCGAGGCCAAGAAGCAGCGGGGCATCTCCTTCCTGCTGATCGACATGAAGACGCCCGGCATCACCGTGCGGCCGATCCTCACCCTGGAGGGCCGGCACGAGGTCAACGAGGTTTTCTTCGATTCCGTCCGGGTGCCGGTCGAGAATCTCGTGGGCGAGGAGAACAAGGGCTGGGATTACGCGAAATTTCTGCTCGCCAACGAGCGCACCGGCATCGCCCGGATCGGGCTGACCAAGGAGCGGATCGCCCGGATCAAGCGGCTGGCTCGCGAGATGCCGGCCGGGTCCGGCACGATGTGGGACGATCCCGCCTTCCGGATCCGGGTCGCGGAGGTCGAGATCGAGCTGAAGGCCCTGGAAATCACTCAGATGCGGGTGGCGGCCAAGCAGGGCAGGGCGGATTCGGTCGAGCCGGATCCGGCCTCCTCGCTCCTCAAGATCCGCGGCTCGCAGCTCCAGCAGGCAGCGACCGAATTGCTCGTGGAACTCGCCGGCCCGTTCGCGCTGGCAGCGCCGTCACGCGGGGCGGGGGCCAACAACCTGCCCGGCGGCTTCGACTGGGTCGATGCGGCGGCGCCGAGCTACTTCAACAACCGCAAGGTCTCGATCTATGGCGGCTCGAACGAGATCCAGCACAACGTCATCGCCAAGGGTATCTTGGGGTTGTGAGCGATTTCCCCTCCCCCTTGCGGGGAGGAGGGCAGAGGAACGCCACCATGGATTTTGATCTCAACGAAGACCAGTCGCTCCTGCGCGACTCGATCGAGCGTCTCGCCGCCGATCTCTACCCGTCCCTGGAAAGCCGGCAGGCGCGGCTGAAGGCGCCGCTGGGCTTCCCCGCGGAGGGCTGGGCGGCGTTTTCCGAACTCGGCGTCACCGGCCTGCCGTTCGCGGAGGAAGAGGGCGGGCTCGGCGGCGGCCCGGTCGAGACCATGCTGGTCATGGAAGCGGTCGGCCGCAACCTCGTGGTCGAGCCGCTGCTGGCGAGCCTCGTGCTCGGCTCGACCGCCCTGCGGCTCGGCGGCAGCGCGGCGCAGAAGGAACGCCTCGTTCCCGGCCTCGTCACCGGGGACCTGCGGTTGACCCTCGCCCATACCGAGCGCCAGTCCCGCTATGACCTCGCCGATGTGGCCACCACGGCCCGGCGCAGCGGTGAGGGTTTCGTGCTGAGCGGGGGCAAGAGCATCGTGCCGAATGCCGATGCGGCCGGACTGATGGTGGTCTCCGCCCGCGTCTCGGGCGAACGGCGCGATCTGCACGGGATCGGCCTGTTCCTGGTCCCGGCCGATGCGGCTGGCGTCGCCATCGAGGCCTATCCGACCCAGGATGGTGGCCGGGCCGCCGAGGTCTCCTTCTCGGACGTGACGCTGCCGGCCGACGCGGCGCTCGGCGATCCGGAGGGCGGTTTGCCGCTTTTGGAGCGGGTGGTGGAGCACGGCATCGCGGCGCTCGCCGCCGAGGCGGTGGGTTCCATGGAGGCGCTCCACAGGCTCACCGTCGAGTATCTCAAGACCCGCAAGCAGTTCGGCGTCAGCGTCGGCTCGTTCCAGGCCCTGCAGCACCGGGCCGTGGACATGCTGATCCAGCTGGAGCAGGCGCGCTCGATGGCGCTCTACGCCTCCATGATGGTGCACACGCCCGACGCCAGAGCGCGGGACGCAGCGCTGTCAGCCGTGAAGGTCCAGATCAACAAGGCCTGCCGCTATGTCGGCCAGGAGGCGGTGCAGCTTCACGGCGGCATCGGCATGACGCTCGAATACATCGGCGCCCATCATTTCAAGCGGCTCGCCATGATCGAGTACCAGCTCGGCGACACCGCCCACCACCTGCGCCGGATCACGCAGGACGAGAACGGCCTGCTGGCGGCGTAACCCGGGCGGACAAAGGGTTTCCAAAGGGCGTGCCCTTTGGTGGGGTGTCGGGGTGAAACTCGACGAACGGATCTCAGCTCCCCTTCCGGGGGGCGGAGATCCGCCTGCAGGGCTCTGCCCTGCACCCGCAAAAGGTCTCGACCTAGTGAAACCGTGTTCAGGCCGTCGCGCGGTCAGTTGAACAGCGAGCCGACCCCGCCCTGCACCCGGCCGAGTCCGGTGCGGGCGACGGAATTGTTCGGGTCGATGGTCGCGGCGCGCTGGTAGTTCTCCATCGCCTCCTTGCGCTGGCCCTGCTTCTCGTAGGCCAGGCCACGATACGCCCAGGAGGTGGCGTCCTTGTTGTTCACGTTGAGCGCCGCGTTGTAGTCCTCGATCGCCTTGCCGTACTGGTTGGTGGCGATCAGGCTCTGGCCGCGGGCCGCGTAGGGCGCGGCCACGAAGGGGTTGCGGTCGATGGCGGCGTCGAAATCGGCGATCGCCTGACTCTCCTGACCCTGCTTCTGCCGCACGAGGCCGCGGGCGTGGTAGGCCTCGGCCGATTCGGGCATCAGCCGGATCGCGACGTTGAGGTCGTTCAGCGCCTGATCGACGTTGCCCTGGGCGCGCTCGACATTGGCGCGACCGATATAGGCCGGGCCGTAATTCGGATCGATGCCGATTGCCTTCGTGAAGTCCTGCAGTGCGGGACCGTCGCGGCCGACCTGGCGGCTGGCCAGCGCCCGGTTGTTGTAGGCGGAAGCCGAGTTCGGATCGAGCTGGATCGCCTTGGTGAAATCCGCGATGGCGTCGTTGAACTGGCCGGCGCGGGCATAGGCGGCGCCGCGGGTCGTGTAGGCCGCAGCGTCATTCGGGTTGCGCTGGATCACCTCGGAGAGCGACGCGATGTTGACCGTTGTGGCGCCCGTGGTGTCCGACTCCAGCACCGCGTATTGGCGCGGGCCAGCGGCGCTCCCGACGGTCTCGCAGCCCGCGAGCGCCGCGGCCGAAACCAGGGCCGCGCCGATCAGTGCCGTCTTCCGTGCCAGCCCGTTGCGTACGATCATCGCCCCACTCTCCCCGAGGCGCGACCCGCATCCTGCGCGCCCGCCCCGCCCCTCGCCGTTCTCAAACCCGCGCCGCGCGCCGGGTCCACCCGCTCCGGGGGACCGTCGCGCATTACGGTGAAGGCCGGCTTAAGAAGCACACCTGCGTGATCCGCCCCGTCGCCCATCCAGGCGTGGGGGAATCGACCGGCAGCCTTCGGCACCGACCACGTCGTGGTGGAAGCGGCGGGATGTGGCGAAGGTATGGCCCGCGCGCGCGCCGGCCCCGCGGCAGGCGCTCAGGCCGGCACGCAGCGGCAGGGGTGTGCCTTTGAGGCCTCAGCCGACCGGTTCGGATCCCAGGCGGGTGACGTGCCCCATCTTCCGGCCGGGCCGGGCCTCGCCCTTGCCGTAGAGGTGCAGGTGAGCGCCGGGCTCGGCCAGCAGCGCATGCCAGTCGTCGGCCTGGGCGCCGATCAGGTTGCGCATCTCCACCGGCAGGCCGCCGGTCCGCGCCGGATCGCCGAGCGGCCAGCCGCAGACCGCCCGGACATGCTGGGCGAATTGCGAGGTCCGCGCGCCCTCGATGGTCCAGTGGCCGGAATTATGGACCCGCGGCGCGATCTCGTTGACCACGAGGCGCTCGACGCCGTCCTCCCGCACCAGGAACATCTCGACGGCGAGCACACCGACATAATCGAGCGCGTCGGCGATGCGCTTGGCGATATCGAGCGCGGCGCGGCCGGTCTCGGGCGTCAGGCCGGGGGCC
Organism: Methylobacterium sp. GC_Met_3; assembly: GCF_026540775.1. Classification (NCBI taxonomy): domain Bacteria; kingdom Pseudomonadati; phylum Pseudomonadota; class Alphaproteobacteria; order Hyphomicrobiales; family Methylobacteriaceae; genus Methylobacterium; species Methylobacterium sp. GC_Met_3. Next base: position 165,445 of record NZ_JALNUL010000001.1, on the reverse strand, counting down.
GGCACCCGGGTCAGGGCCAGGATGTGGTCGCGGTGCTCGTTCTCGCACAGGTCGAAGGCCGCGAAGCTGCCGTCGTGCGCGCGGGCGCCCACCACCGAGACTTCGCGCTCGAACGGCACGAAGCCCTCGAGGATCAGCGGCGCGCCGCCGAACTCGGCGAACAGGGCGTTGCGGTCACCTTCGGATCGCTCCCGCAAAATGCGTTGGCCCTTGCCGTCATAGCCGAATCGGCGGGTCTTGAGCACGGCCGGCAGGCCGATCGTGGCGATCGCCCGGTTGAGATCGTCGGGCGTGTCGACGGCCTGGAACGGCGCGGTCGGGATGCCGAGCCCATTGATGAACTCTTTTTCCGATAGGCGGTCCTGCGTGGTGGACAGCGCATGCGCGTTCGGGTGCAGGGGGGCGTGCCGGGCCAGGATGTCGGCGGTGGCGTGCGGGATGTTCTCGAACTCGTAGGTGACGACATCGACGCTGCGCGCGAAATCCGCCAGCGCTTGCGGATCGTCATAGGCCGCGCAGGTGGTGCGGGCGGCGACATCGAAGGCGGGGCTGTCGCGGTCGGGGGCGTAGACGTGCACCTTGAGCCCGTAATTCGCCGCCGCGAGCGCGATCATGCGCCCGAGTTGCCCACCACCGACGATGCCGAGCGTGGAGCCGGGGCCGAGGGTCTTGTCCGTCACGCGAAAAACTCGTCCGTCACGATTACGCTTCCGTCTCCGGCCGCTCGGCCACCGAGGCGGTCTGGGCCGCGCGCCACGCTTCGAGACGCTCCGCCAGACCCGGGTCGGAGAGCGCCAGCACCGATGCGGCCAGCAACGCCGCGTTGACCGCCCCGGCCCGGCCGATCGCCAGGGTCCCCACGGGAATTCCGGCCGGCATCTGCACGATCGACAGCAGGCTGTCTTGGCCGGAAAGCGCCTTCGATTCCACCGGCACGCCGAAGACCGGCAGGCGGGTCATCGCCGCCGCCATGCCGGGCAGGTGCGCGGCGCCGCCCGCCCCCGCGATCACGACCTTGAGACCGGCCGCGACCGCGCCCTTGGCGAAGGCCACGAGCCGATCCGGGGTGCGGTGGGCCGACACGATGCGCGCGTCGTAGGGCACGGCGAGCGCGTCGAGCGTCTCGGCGGCGTGCCGCATGGTCGCCCAGTCGGACTGGCTGCCCATGATGATCGCAACCGGAGGCGACACCATCGTTGATCCCGGCAAAAGAGGGCGCTTACAGGCGCGGCGACCCTGCGGCAAGGCTGCGCCGGACGGCGTCCACTGGCATCAGGCGATGATGTCCGGCGTAATCGCGTCCTCGATGTGGTAGATCCGGTCGCGCAGGGTCAGCTTGCGCTTCTTCAGGCGCTGGATCTGCAGCTGATCACCGGCGACGCTCCGCTCCAGCGCCTCGATGGCGCTGTCGAGATCCCGGTGCTCCTCGCGCAACCGGGCCAGTTCGGCCTCGAGTTCCGACTGCGCGCTCTCACCCGACTCATCCGCCATCGTCACCTGCGGGCCAAAGGATCGCTCATCACCCGATGAGAGCATGCGTCACGCCCTTCCCTGGGACAAGCCATGCCGGAAAGCCTTCACCAAGCTTAGCCGGAGAAAACGCTTCAACAGGTGCGGCATCCTGTGTCAGTCTTGGCGTGTCGAAACGATGACAGGAGATTCGACTCATGTCGCTGCAGACGCATCTGAGCCAACTCGCCCGGAAGCACGAAGCCCTCGAGCGCGAGATTCACGAAGCGATCCACAGACCTTCGGCGAACGACCTCCACATCGCCGAACTGAAGCGACGGAAACTCCTCCTTAAGGACGAGATCAACCGGCTGCGGGGGGCCGGCGACACCCTGCACTGAGCCGCTGATTCGTCTTCACAGTTCATAGACCCGGCACGACAGTCGCCGCCGCATCGGGCGCCCCGGTGCGGCGGTTCTCGTTTGGTCCAGGCAGAGCCACTCGGCGGCTTGGCATACGCTGGTTTCTCACGGGCGCGGCCCCGTCGCGCGCCTGCATGAGAATGCGCTACTCTGCTGCCGCCGCCGGAGAGCGGACCGCGGGGGAACGCCGACCGATGACGAATGCCAGCCTTCCGGGCCGCTATCCCGAGATCTACGAAGCGGCGCTCCGCGACCCGGAGGCGTTCTGGCTCGATGCGGCCCAGGCGATCGACTGGGCGCAGACGCCCGCCCAAGCCTTTGCGCCGGAATCCGGCCCCTACGGCCGCTGGTTCCCGGACGGGTCACTCAACGCCTGCCACAACGCGGTGGACCGCCACGCCGACGGAGCTCGGGCCGAGCAGGTGGCGATCCGCTACGATTCCCCCGTCACCGGCACGAAGCGCAGCATCACCTATCGGGCGTTGCGCGATGAAGTGTCGACGCTGGCCGCTATCCTGGCCGGGCTCGGCGTCGGCAAGGGCGACCGGGTGATCCTGTACATGCCGATGGTGCCCGAGGCTTTGTTCGGCATGCTGGCGTGCGCCCGACTCGGCGCGGTCCACTCGGTGGTGTTCGGCGGGTTCGCGGCGAACGAGCTGGCGGTGCGGATCGAGGATGCGGCGCCGAAGGTGATACTGGCGGCCTCGTGCGGGATCGAGCCGAACCGGGTGGTCGTCTACAAGCCGCTCCTCGACGCGGCGATCGACGCCTCGCGCCACAAGCCCGAGGCCTGCCTGATCCTCCAGCGCCCGCAAGGCTCCGCGACGCTTGTGCCGGGGCGGGACCGCGACTGGGCCGAGGCCGTAGCGGACGCCGAGGCGGCGGGGCAGCGGGCGGCCTGCGTGCCAGTTGCCGCCACCGACCCGCTCTACATCCTCTACACCTCCGGAACGACGGGCAAGCCCAAGGGCGTGGTGCGTGACACGGGCGGCTATCTGGTCGCCCTCGCGTGGTCGATGCCCAATCTCTACGGGTTGCAGCCCGGCGAGACCTATTTCTGCGCCTCCGACATCGGCTGGGTCGTCGGTCATTCCTACATCGTCTATGCGCCGCTCCTGCACGGCTGCACGACGGTGCTGTACGAGGGCAAGCCCGTGGGCACCCCCGATGCCGGCGCCTTCTGGCGGGTGGTCGCCGAGTACGGCGTCGTGTGCCTGTTCACGGCGCCGACGGCGTTACGGGCGATCAAGAAGGAGGATTCCAAGGGCGCCCGGATCGCCGATTACGACCTGTCCGCGTTCCGCAGCCTGTTCCTGGCCGGCGAGCGCGCGGATCCGGACTCGGTCGCCTGGGCCGAGCGGGTGCTGAACCGGCCGGTGGTCGACCATTGGTGGCAGACCGAGACCGGCTGGCCGATCGCCGGCAATCCGATGGGGCTCGGCCTGCTGCCGGTGAAGCACGGCAGCACCTGCGTGCCGATGCCGGGCTACCGGGTCGAGGTTCTGGACGAGGGCGGCAAGCCCGTCCCGGCCGACACGATGGGCACCATCGCGATCCGCCTGCCCCTGCCGCCCGGCTGCCTGCCGACCCTCTGGGGCTCGGACGCGCGCATGCGGTCGAGCTACCTCGCCACCTTCCCGGGCTATTACGACACCTCGGATGCCGGCATGATCGACGCGGACGGCTACATCACGGTCCTCGGGCGGACCGACGACATCATCAACGTCGCCGGCCACCGGCTCTCGACCGGCGGCATGGAAGCGGTGCTGGCCGGCCATCCGGACGTGGCCGAATGCGCGGTGATCGGCATCCGCGATGCGCTCAAGGGCGAGGTGCCCTGCGGCTTCGTGGTGCTGAAGGCCGGCGTCGACCGGTCGACCGACGCAATCGAGCGGGAACTGGTCGCCAAGGTCCGCGACGAGATCGGCCCGGTGGCCGCCTTCAAGCTGGCCCTCACCGTGCCGCGGCTGCCGAAAACCCGGTCAGGCAAGATCCTGCGCGCCACGATGAAGCGCATCGCCGACCACGAACCGTGGACGATGCCCGCCACGATCGACGACGCCACGGCCCTCGACGAGATCGGCGAGAGCCTGAAGGACCGAGGGATCGGCGAAAACTAGGGTTCCCAAACGGCGTGCCCTTTGGGGGGTGTCGGGGCTCCACCCTGCAAGCGCGAAAGGGCTCGCCGTTTCGAAACCCTGACATTTCCGGAAGGCGCTCCTTGCGGTTCGCCAGCCCGTGACCATCTCTAGACCATCCATTCGGATGGCCTGGAGATGGCGAGGCGATGACCAACACGGGACCCGAGCCCCGGCCGAAGGTGCCGGACAGCGAGAAGATCACGGTCAATCTCGGCTTCGTCGATCTGGGCCGCGTCGACCTGATGGTCCGGGACGGCTTCTACGCCAACCGGGCCGACTTCATCCGCACCGCCGTGCGCAACCAGCTCGACCGCCACGACGATGCGGTCCGCCAATCCGTGGCCCGGCGCCAGCTCCGCCTCGGGATCGCGCATTACGGGCGGGCCGATCTCGAAGCGGCTCGAGATGCCGGGCGCCCGCTGCACATCCAGGTCCTGGGCCTCGCCACCATCGCGGGCGATGTCACACCGGAACTCGCCCGCGCCGCCATCGCCTCTGTGGAGGTACTCGGCACCTTCCAGGCGAGCCCTGCCGTGAAGGCCGCCCTGGCCGACCGGATCGTCTGACGTCCCACACAGCCGGTCGCAGAGGCGGGTGAACCGTCCGGCCCTGTCCGTCCCCCTTTCGAAGGATCGGCCTCATGTTCCGCTTTCCCAAAATCGACCTGTCCAAACTCGACCTGCCGAAATTCGACCCCACCCTGAACGGCGGCCCCGGCACCGACCGCCTCGCCGAGCGGATGGCGCGGCTTCAGCGCGCGCAGAAGGCGGCCTTCACCAAATGGGCGCGGACCTATGGTCAGCCGGGGCAGCCCCCCCGTCCGGCCGGCGGCGATGAGACGATCGTCGACATGGAGGCGCCCGAAGCCCCCGGCGGCGCCTGGACGGCCCCCCCGCCGGCTCGGGGCAGGGCGGCGGAGCCGGAGCTCGATCTGTCGGCGATGATGCGCACGCTGCGTGAGGGACGCCCGACATCCCGCGGCCGGTCACCGGCTGCGGTCCCGCCCGGCGCGCGGTTCGAGGAGCGGGTGTTCACGAGCGCCGCCGGCAGCCGACGCTACAAGGTCTACGTGCCGAGCGGCTACACCGGTCAGGCCCTGCCCTTGGTGGTGATGCTGCATGGCTGCACCCAGGATCCGGACGATTTCGCCGCGGGCACGCAGATGAACGCGCTGGCCGAGGAGCAGACCTTCCTGGTTGCCTATCCGGCACAGGCGCAGTCGGCACATATGCAGCGGTGCTGGAACTGGTACGCCGCCGGCGATCAAGTCCGCGAGGGCGGGGAGCCGGAACTCATCGCCGGCATCGCCCGTGCGGTGATGGCGGAGTTCTCGGCGGACCCGACCCGGGTCTATGCGGCCGGGCTCTCGGCCGGCGGTGCCGCGGCGGCGATCCTGGGGGCGACCTACCCGGACTTGTTCGCCGCCGTCGGGATCCATTCCGGGCTGGCCTGCGGGGCCGCCCGCGACCTGCCGAGTGCGCTTACGGCGATGAAGGGGCAGGCCGGGCCCGCAGCGACCAACCGTCAGCCGGTGCCCACCATCGTGTTCCACGGCGACGGCGACCGCACCGTGCATGCCGCCAATGGCGATCAGGTGATGGCCCAGGCCGGCGCCGCTCCGGGGCTCACCAAGACGGTGACGCGGGAGACGAGCCCCGGGGGCATTGCCTACACCCGCACGGTCCGCAGCGACGCGAACGACCGCGCTGTCCAAGAGCAGTGGCTGTTGCACGGGGCCGGCCATGCCTGGTCCGGGGGCAGCCCCGCCGGGTCCTACACGGAACCGCGGGGACCGGATGCAAGCCGCGCGATGGTGCGCTTCTTCCTGTCCCACGTGTTGGAACCGCGCGCCCGGGCCTGAGGCCGGGGACGCGGGCTCCGCTCACTCGGAATCGGCGTCGTCCGAGCCATCGTCCGAAGGGAGGCCGGCATCCGGCGCCCGACCGGAGAGGGTCGACGCATAGGCATCCGGGCCCGACCGGGCGGCGAGCGAGGCCGGCATCCGCTGCGGGCCTCGCTCGGACGGGATCAGGGTGGCGGTCGCCGCGATCAGGCCGGCCATCGAGCGGAGCTTCTCGGGCTGGCGCGGGTCGCGGGCGATCAGCGCCGCATCCTGCTGCAGGCGCAAATTGCAGGCCGGCGTGGGCAGGCCGCCATCCGGCGTACAGCTGTCGTGGCGGGCGCAGGCCGCGTCGAGGGCGTCGATGGGCGGCAGCGGGGCGTTGTTACCCGGCCCGCAGTAATTGCCGTAGATCAGCATTTTCGGGCCGCCGAAGGCGGCGGGCTGGGCCTGCGACGGTGCCGCGAGGGCGGCGAAGCCGGCAGCCAGGAGGAGCGGGGCGGTAAGTCTCGTGAGCATCGTCAGGACCTCAAGCGATCTCGCCCCCTCAGGCGGTTCGCGTCGGTGGCCGCAATGCGGCGACAGGTCGGAAAACGGTCGGCTACATTCGCAAGTTCCAGCCACGACCGTCCACAGATGTGTTGTGTCGCACCGCACTGGCTCCCGCGCCGATCCTGCGCCAGAGTAACCGCTCCACCAGGAGCTGCCGATGACCGTTCGTCTGTTCGAACCGCTGACGCTCGATGCGCTCACGCTCGAGAACCGCATCCTGATCGCGCCGATGTGCCAGTATTCGGCCCGGGACGGCGAGGCCACCGACTGGCACATGATGCATCTGGGGCAGCTCGCCATGTCGGGGGCCGGCCTGCTGACCCTGGAGGCCACCGCGGTCTCGCCGGAGGCACGGATCACCGCCTGGGATCTCGGCCTCTACAGCGACGGCTGCGAGCGGGCGCTCGGCCGCGTGCTCGATGCGATCCGCGAATACGCGCCGATCCCGGTCTGCATCCAGATCGCCCATGCCGGCCGCAAGGCCTCGAGCGCGGCGCCCTGGGACGGCGGCCAGCAGATCCCGCCGGAACAGGCCTATGGCTGGCGCACCGAGGCGCCCTCGGCGGTGGCGCATGGGGAGGGCGAGGTCCCACCCCATGCCCTGGACGCCAGCGACCTGAAGCGGGTCCGCGACCAGTTCGTGGCCACCGCCAAACGCGCCGTACGGCTGGGCATCGAGGCCGTGGAGCTGCACGGCGCCCACGGCTACCTGCTGCACCAGTTCCTGTCGCCGATCGCCAACAAGCGCACCGACCAGTACGGCGGCAGCCTGGAAAACCGGATGCGCTTCCCGCTGGAGATCTACGACGCGGTGCGCGACGTCGTCCCCGCGGGGAGCCCCGTCTGGCTGCGCGTCTCGGCCACCGACTGGGTCGAGGATGGCTGGGACATCGACGAGACCGTGGAGCTGGCCAAGGCGCTCAAGCGGGCAGGTTCGCCGGCGCTCCACGTCTCCACGGGGGGCGTCTCGCCCAAGCAGGCGATCAAGCTCGGACCGGGCTATCAGGTGCCCTATGCCGAGCGGATCAAGGCCGAGACCGGGCTCACCACCATCGCGGTCGGGCTGATCACCGAAGCCCAACAAGCCGAGACAATCCTGCAGGAGGGACGGGCGGACGCGATCTCGCTCGCCCGCGCCATGCTGTACGATCCGCGCTGGCCCTGGCACGCGGCGGCCGAACTCGGCGCCCGGGTTCGGGCCCCCAAGCAGTACTGGCGCTCGCAGCCACGGGAGTACAAGGACCTGTTCACGGACACGGCGTTCGGCCAGCGGTGACGCGGCTCCCACACCTTGAGACGACGCGTTCGTCTCGGGGGACCGGCTCATCTTTGGGAAAGCGCATCAGAGTTGAAACCTGATGCGCTCGGCCGTGCGGGGGACTGCTATCGACCCAACCAAGTCGTCGCGACCGGTGAGCGATGTCATCAGAAGTGGACGCAGCTGCAGCGTGCCGATTTGACAAGCTCATCGCAGCTTTTCTTCGCCTTGCTGCTCAGGCGGAAGGAAGCTTGACCATCGTCTGAACCGCCGCCACGAACCGATCGCGCGCTGCGGGGCTCACGCGCTTGAGATAAGATCGGACTGTCGCCAATACTGCCGCCTCTTCCGGACCAGACGGATCATGCGTTGGCCCCAGATCGGCAGCCACGTCGCCAAAGCTCGACACCGGCACGCCGAGCGCGTCCGCAACGCGTCTCAGCGTCCGGGCGGACGACGCAGTCCGATGGACGGCCATCGACGGTTTGGGGTCGTCATGCATGCGTGGCTTTCGATCAGGACGTGACGCATCTCGCTTGGCGATGATGGCGAACCTGCATCGCCCCTTCATAACGCAGATGCTTTTCAACCTGCGCGTGAATTTTTTTTCATTCTTGTCTGGTGACGGCGGCGCAAACTCGGGCAAACTATACTGATCTGGATTACGGCGGCGGGCCAATGGGACAGCGGTCAACGACCTGGGTCAACGCGATCGACAGTTTCAGCGAGCCGCTCGACCGGCTGCACGCCGCACTGGACGCCTCCTGCGTCGTCGGCAGTTGGGACTGGGACATCGTGCGTGGCACGATGGTGTACGACGCTGGTGCGGCTCGGCTTCTGACTGGAGACGCGTCGCTGGCCGAACAGGAAATCAGTGGTCTGGAGACAATCGCGGCTGTCCATCCAGCCGACCACGCTTGGCTGATCGAGCATGTCCAAGCAGCGGTGCAGGCCGGCGGCCTGATGCTGGCCGAGTATCGCGTCGTTGATGCCGACGGCCACGTGCGCTGGCTGCTGAGCCGTGGACGAACCTACCAGAATGCAACGGGTCAGCCGGTGCGCTCACGCGGGATTATCATCGACATCACCGAGTTGCGTAGCGACGGCGAGCGCTACGTCGTCACGAGCGGCTCGGCTGCGGACGCCGATATGCTGGAACGGGCAGCCGATCACGCCATGGAACTGAAGCGCATCCTGACGGCGGACGTCCCCGCGGATGTACGCGCCGCCACGGATGTCCTGCTGTTCGCCATCGGCCGTGCATTGGCAGCCAGCGAGTCCGAGCCCGGTCACTGATTGCGCGATAATCGTGCACGCGCATCGGGCGGCGACCGTCGACGGATCATGGTTTGTTTTGCCGGTGAGGAACGCGAGCTGATCGTTTCCGAGAGCTTCCGGGGTGCCTGAGGGGTGTAAAACAGCGCTGTCCAGCTTCACGCGTTTGCCGGTCAAACGTAGACACGCAGAAATTCACCCCAAGCCGTCATTCAGCGTCCGATCCAAGCCAGTGGTGGGGACCTTCGCTGTCGCACCTCCAAAGCAGCCATCGCAGAACGCCGCTTCAAGCAGCCTTGCGGTCGGGCTATTGCCAAGCCCGACCGCCGAACGCTCATGTGCGATTGTCGATCTCCGGCACGCCGCTGCTACGGTCGGCATACGCGGCGATGAAGGCCGGTCGAGCCTGCCAGCGCCGCCAGAAGGCATCGAGATGTTCGAACCGCTCATCGAGCGGGGTGGCGTTGACGGGGAACTTGGAGAACGCAATCGCCGTCGCCAACGTGATGTCGGAGAACGTCGGCTGATCGCCACCCAGCAGCCAGTCGCGGCCATCCGCGAGGTGCCGGTCTACGAGACCAGCATGCGCCAGCGCCACCTTACGTGAATGCTCGCCCCAAGCCGGGTTGCTGGTCAGTTCGAGCTTCGGGCCCAATCCCTGGTGCAGGACGTGGAAGGCAGTGACGATAGGGTAGAGGATGTGCACCCACACCCGGCTGTCCCACATCTGATCGAGACCGCGCTCACGCGCCGTCGCCCCCATGATCTTGCGGCCCTCGAACGTGTCGTCGAGGTAGCGAGCGATGGCGGAGGTCTCGCTGAGGTAAGAACCATCGGCGAGCGCAAGGGTCGGCGTCTCGCCCCAGGCGTTCATCTTCAGGTGTCTCCAACCCCGCTGCTCGCCCACTGGCGACATGTCGTAGATCGTCTCGTCGAAGCGGTCGGCGATGCCCTTCTCGTGCATGAAAATCCGCAGGCGCTGCGGGTTCGGGAACGCCGAGGGGGAGGTGAAGAGCTTGAGCTTGTCGGACATCGTCTGCTCGCTTTCGAGATACTCAGTCTGTCTGTCAGATGACAGGTAGCAAGCTAGAGCCCGTATCTTGTGCCGTCAACCCCTGTCTGCCATATGACAGGTGGAGGTTGGACATGGCAGCGACGTCGAAGGGGAATGTGAGAGAGGCCATCCTCGTAGCCGCACGGGAGGCGGCGATGGCTTATGGCTATGGCGGCCTCAACTTCCGCGACCTTGCGGCGACCGTCGGCATCAAGGCGGCCAGCATCAACTACCACTTCGCCACCAAGGCTCTCCTCGGCGAGGCGGTTGCACGGCGCTACTGGGAAGACATCGCCCGCGATCTCGAAGCCATCTCAACGAATGCCCGAAGCCCAACCGAAGCGTTGCAGCGATACCCGAGCATCTTCCGGCTATCCCTGGAGCGCGACAATCGCATGTGCCTGAGCAGCTTCATGGCGACGGAACATGACGAATTGCCCGAGCTGGTGTTGAAGGAGGTGCAAACGTTCGCCGACGTGAACACCGCATGGCTATGCGAACATTTGGTCGCCGCCAAACGCGCCGCGCCAGCCGAAGGTGAGTTAAGGGCCCGTGCCATTTATGCTGCCGTCGCCGGGGCGCAGATGATCGCTCGCAGCCGTTCGGATGTAGACGTGTTCGACACGTTGATCGAAAGCTACCAACGCATGGGTTTGCTCCCGAGCTCGTGAAGCTTCGTGTCCGGACATTGCGAGTTTGGGTGCCTCCGCCGCATCCGATCCACGCCGGACGAGCGGTTCAGTGCATATCTCATCCAGAAGCAGACCGGCTGTTTTAGACCCGAAGCCGCCCTTCACCCGGTCGCGTCGATCGGATCCGGTCCTACCGCGGTGCCGCCCCGATCAGCGGCCCGAGCGGCCGGCTGATGTCGGTGCGGCCGAGATTGGGCGCGTGGAGGCTCGACACCGAGCCGTCGAGGAACAGGGCGTTGCGGCAGCCGAGGTCGTCCTTGAACAGCCGCGCGAAGGCCCCGAAGGTCACCGGGCGCTCGGAGATCGCGAAGATCGCCACGTGCCCGTCCTCGGCCACGCCGACGCCGTTGCGGATCTTCTGGCTTGGCCCGTCGGCGGAGATTTTCGGGTGGATCTGGCCGTCGATCACCAGCATGGGCCCGGATTGCGTCGCATAGTCCGGACGGATCTTTGCCCGGAGGTAGCGGGGCGTATCGAGCACCCCCGCGCGCTCGCCCTTCACCCAGAACACGCCGTTCGGCTTGAGGTGGAAGTTGCCCGGCCCGTCCGCGGTGGAGACGTGCTTCATCTCGCGCCCGCCCTCGACGTAGAGGCCCACCGGCGCCTGATCCTTGTCGTACATGCCGGCATTCATCGCGAAGTCGAGGTGCCGCCCCTGCGCCTCGGCGAGGGTCCCGAGCGATCCGTAGGGCCGCCCGTCCGTTTGCAGCCAGAACAGCCTCAGCCGCTGCCGCCGCAGGTCGATCGTGCAGACCGTGAAGGTCTCGCCCTGGGTCTCCACCGCCCGGCAGGGCTCGGAGGCCGTGGGCGCGGCCAGGGCGCGCGGCGGCAGGGTCAGCGCGACGAGCGCGATCAACAGGGCGTGAGCCGGGCGTAGCGTCATGACGCGTTCCATGCTGCTCGGAGAAGCGATAGCGGCGCCTGTCGCCCCTGAAAGCGGCGATTTTCGAGTCCGAAGCCGTCCCGGGGCTTGCCGACCCAGCGGCGCCGCGCCGGCCGAACAGCGGCGGCAGGTCGCGGTCTTCACCTGAACTGTTTCGTACAGTCCGACGTTTCTACGGCTAGAGGGCGGTTTTCGACGGAGATGACGTGATGAAGGGTGCAGTGCTCTGCTCAACCCTGCTGGCGGCGGGCGCTCTGGCGCTCGCGCCTGCCAGCGCGGATGCGCGCGGCTTCGGCGGCGGCGGGTTCCATGGCGGCGGGTTCGGCGGCGGCTTCCACGGGGGCGGCTTCGGCGGCGGCTTCCGGGGCGCCGGGTTCCGCGGCGGCGGGTTCGGCTATCGCGGCGGATACGGCGGCGGCTACGGCCGTGGCTTCTACGGTCGCGGCTATGGCTATCGCGGCGGCTACGGCTACGGCCTTGGCGGGCTGGGTCTCGGCGTCGGCCTCGGCCTGGCGGCCGGCGGCCTCTACGGCGGTTACGGTGGCTACGGCTACCCGGGTTACGGCTACGGCGGCGGCTACGCCCCGGTCGGCTACGGGTATGGCGGCGGCGACTACGGCTACGGCGGCGGCTGCTACACGGTCCCGCGGGTGCGCTGGACCCCCTACGGCTACCGTCGGGTGCTGGTCGAGCGCTGCTACTGAGCCGCACGGCGACAGCGGACATGTCAGGAAAGGCCGCCTTCGGGCGGCCTTTTTTCTTGCCAGGGACCCCCGTGGCGTTGGACAGCGCCGCCTGGCACGCCGATACTGGTATCGGACGGCAGGGGAGGGTGTATGAGTACGGCCACCGGGCAGGGCGATGGACGCGTCGAGGCGGTCGAGATCCACGACGCCAGCCTCACCGCTTTTTACCGCTCGATGACGCCGCCGGAGCGGCACACCTTCTGGGCGTGCGCCGCCGGCTGGTGCCTCGACGGCATGGATTTCATGATCTACCCGCTGGTGATCGGAACGATCATGAGCCTGTGGCACGTGGATTCCGGCACGGCCGGGCTCGCCGCCACGGTGACGCTGCTGGCCTCGGCGCTCGGCGGCTGGCTCGCGGGCTTCGTCGCAGACCGGATCGGCCGTGTTCTCACCCTCCAGATCACGATCCTGTGGTTCTCGGTGTTCTCGCTGCTCTGCGCCTTCGTGCAGAATTTCGAGCAGTTGCTCATCGCCCGGGCGATCCTCGGCCTCGGCTTCGGCGGCGAGTGGGCGGCCGGCGCTGTGCTGATCGGCGAGACGATCCGAGCCGAGTATCGCGGCCGGGCGGTCGGCTCGGTGCAATCGGGCTGGGCGATCGGCTGGGGGCTCGCGGTGCTGTCGCAGGCGGTGCTGTTCTCGCTCCTGCCGCCCGAGACCGCGTGGCGCTGGATGTTCGCGGTCGGCGCCCTGCCGGCTCTGCTGATCTTCTACCTGCGCCGCTATGTCGAGGAGCCGAAGGTCGCCGCCGAGACCCGGGCCCGGGCGGCGGCCGCCGGCGACCGGCCGCAGATCTGGGAGATCTTTTCCGGCCCGATCCTGAAGACGACTCTGCTCGCCTCCCTGGCGGCGGCGGGCTGCCAGGGCGGCTATTACGCCATCACCACCTGGGTGCCGCGCTTCCTCACCACCGAGCGCCACCTGTCGATCGTCTCCTCCACCGGCTACCTCTCGGCGCTGATCATCGGCTCGTTCGCCGGCTATCTGGTCGGCGCGTGGCTCGCCGACCGCCTGGGCCGGCGGCCGCTGTTCCTGATCTTCTCGCTCGGCGCCATCGCGGTGGTGGTGGCCTACACGCAGATCCCGCTCTCGAACGGCGTGCTCTGGGTGCTGGGCTTCCCGCTGGGTTTCTTCGCCTCGGGCTATTTCTCCGGCATGGGCGCCTTCCTGACCGAACTGTACCCGACCCGCCTGCGCGGCTCGGGGCAGGGGTTCTGCTACAATTTCGGCCGGGGCATCGGCGCCCTGTTCCCGGCGCTCGTGGGTTATATCTCCGAGCGCGTCGGCCTCGCCTCGGCGATCGCGATCTTCGCGGCGGTCGCCTACGGGGTGTTCTTCGTAGCGGCCTTCGCGCTGCCCGAGACGCGCGGCAAGGTCCTGCACGCGGATAGCTGATCATGCCCGAGATCCGAGACTGCCCAGCCCCGGACCCGCATCCGGGCGGTCCGACCCGCTACGCCGTGCCGGCGGGCGCGGTCGACACCCACGCCCACGTCATCGGCCTGCCGCCCGCCTATCCGCTGGTGCCGGACCGCAGCTACACGCCTCCGGCAGCCCCGGCAGAGGCCTATCTCGCGATGCTCGACGGGACCGGCATGGCCAACGGCGTGCTGGTGCAGGTCAGCGTCCACGGCACCGACAACCGGCTGATGGTCGAGACCCTGCGCGCCAACCGGCAGCGCCTGCGCGGCATCGCGGTGATCCCGCTCGGCCTGCCCGACGCGGACCTCGCCGCCCTGAAGGAAGCCGGCGTGGTCGGCCTGCGGCTGAACGTGCTGTTCGGCGGCGGGGTCGGTCTCGACGCGGTCGAGTCCTACGGGGCGCTTGCCCGGGAGATGGGTTGGCATCTCCAGTTCCTGCTCGATGCCCGGGACCTGCCGCCGATCGCCGGTCGCCTGTCCCGGCTGCCGGTGCCGCTGGTCTTCGACCATATGGGGCACATGCCGACCTCGGCCGGCGTGGACCATCCGGGCTTCCGGGCGCTGCTCGGCCTCGTCGCCGACGGGAACTGGGTGAAGCTCTCGGGCGCCTTCCGCGATTCCGTCACCGGGCCGCCCTACGCCGACACGATCCCCTTCGCCCGCGCCCTCAATGAGGCCGCCCCGGAACGCTGCCTCTGGGGCTCGGACTGGCCGCACGTCGCGGCCTGGGATGGGCCGCCGCGGACCACGACGCTCCTCGACCTGATGGCCGACTGGGTGCCGGACGAGGACCGGCGCAGGCAGGTCTTCGTCGACAATCCGCGCCGGCTCTACGGCTTCGGATAGGGCCGGAGCCTGCATCCCGCGCCGGGCTCAAGTCCCGGTTTCGAAAGGTCGAGACCTTTCGCGGGTCCGGGGCGGAGCCCTGGTCAAGATCTCAGGGCCCCGCCCTAAGAACCCGCCAAAGGGCAAGCCCTTTGGAAACCCGGGTTCCAGGTCGAACCGGCTCCAAGTCCCCGATTTGCAGCGCTCAACGCCGCCGCGATTCGTCCTGCGGCAGGTGGCGGCCGTAGACCTCCTGCTTCTCCGCGCGCTCGCGGATCAGGTCGGCATAGGCCTGCCGCATTTCGGGGGAGACGCTGACGCTCTTGCCCTTGGCGGGCTTGCGCTTGGGCGCCTTCTTGAAGGTGTTGCTCGCATCGGTCATGCCGGGCTCCGCGTCGAACCGTGGCGGCATCGCGTGGCCGGAGGGCCGATCGGGCTGTCCGGCTGCCGCCGCGGGCCGGACATCCGCCCTGTAGCGCATCCCGGCGGCGGGCGCACCGCGGTCTGGTGCCGTAACCCCACGGATTCGATCTGGTCCGCCCCGGACGCCTCTGCCAGGATCCGGGTGATTCCGATCGGGGAGGGCGGTCATGGCTTCGGGTGCGTCGCGGTGGGGTCGTTTGCCGGGGGCAGGCCGCCGGCAAGCTGCGGCTCTGCTGGCACTTCTGCTCGCCACCGGACCCGCCGCCGCGCAGGACCAGCCGCGGCCGTCCCGCGCGGCGCCGGCCGATCCCGCCTTCGAGGGCGCGAAGGCGGCGTTCGAGGCGCTGCCCGAGCCGGAACGGAAGGCGATCCAGGACGCCCTCGTCTGGACCGGCGGCTTCAACGCCGTGGTGTCGGGCGCGTTCGGGCGCCGGACCTTCGAGGCGCTCAACGCCTATCGCGCCCGCACCCAGAGCGCCGATCCCCTCGATCCGCGCGGCCGGGCGGCCCTGCTGGGGGCGGGGGCGGCGGCCCGGAATGCGGCGCGCTTCCGGATCGCCCCGGATCCCGGCAGCTCTGCGGTGATGGGGGTGCCGGAGCGCCTGCTGTCGAAGCGCACCGCCCTGGCCTCCGGCACGCGCTGGCAGAGCCCGGACGGGCGCGTCACCCTGGAGACCCGCGCCTATCCGCCGGAGGCCGAGACCCTCGACACCCTGTTCGAGAAGGCGACCGCGCCGCTGCCGAGCCGCAAGGTGACCTACAAGTTGAAGCGGCCCGACGTCGTGGTGGTGACCGCCGAGACCGGGGCCGGCCTGTCCTATATCCGCTACGCCGCCGGGCCGGCGGGCGTGCGCGGCTTCCTGTTCGGCTACGACAAAGCCCTGGCGCCGGAGGTCGATCGGCTGGTGATCGCGGTGGCGAATGCCTTCGTGCCGTTCCCGGAAGCCGCCGCGCCTGCCCCTGTCGCCGCGATTCCATCGGCCCCGGCCCGCCCCGAGACCGGCGCGATCGTGGCGCAGGATCCTGCCGTGGCGGGCGCCGGCCTCACGGTGGCGCCGGGCCGGGTGCTCACGGCCTCCGCAATGCTGGAGGGCTGTGCCGCGCCCCGCATCGGCGCGGCGCCGGCCCGCAAGCTCGCCGCCGACCCCTCCGGCCTCGCGCTGCTCGATGCGCCCGGGGCACCCGCGCCGATCCGGCCTGTGGCACGGACGGAACCGGTCGGGGCCGAGGATAACCTGATCGCCCTCGCGCCGAGCCCGGACGGAATCGTGGCCGCCCCCGGAAGCGCCGTCGCGGGCGATGTCGTCGCGGCCCTTCAGCCGGGCTCGGCCGGTGCGCCGGTGCTCGACCGGTCCGGACGGCTCGTCGGGCTGATCGCCCGTTACCCGGCCGCGCCTCGCCGGGTCGCCGGGATCGTGCCTCCCGCGCGGCTGCCGCTGGTACCGGCCGGGGCGATCACCGCCTTCCTCGCCGGCCAGGGCATCGCCGAAGCGAAGATGCCCTCGGACGGTGGGCCCGGGGCATTCGCGCCGGTGGTGGTGGGGATCGTCTGCCGCTAGGGGTCGCGGGTGCTCAGGGCAGGGCTCGGAGAGAGCGACTTGGAGAACGACTCGGGCTCTGCCCTGGACCCGCAAATGGTCTCGACCTTTCGAAACCGGGATCTGGGGTCGTTCCCGGCCACGAGGCGGCCGGGAACGACGCCGCGGCTTAAAGCCGGCCGGTGGCCAGCAGGACGATCAGGACGATCAGCAGGATGCCACCGAGGCCGAAGCCCGGACCGCGATAGGCGCCGCCGCCGAGGAAGCCGCCGCCGCCGAAGGCCAGGATGATCAGGATGATGAGGAGGATGGTAACAAGGGACATCTGGCGAGAACTCCGAACGGTCGCGTCTGGTGCGAGCGTGACCGTTCAAACGCTGCGACATTCCGTTCCGTTCAATCGCCGCCTCAGCTTTTGTGAGAAAAATACGGATGAGGCCCTGAGTCTCAGGCGTGCCAGTCCGGTAGCGGATCCTGCGGGGCGTCGAGCCAGCCCGGTACCGGCAGGTTGCGCTCCGCAAGGAAGGCCGGGTTGAACAACTTCGAGGCGTAGCGCGCCGCCCCGTCGCACAGGATCGTCACGATGGTGTGGCCGGGCCCGAGTTCCCGGGCCAGCCGGATCGCGCCGGCGACGTTGATCCCCGACGAGCCGCCGAGCGACAGCCCCTCCTCTCGCATCAAGCCGAAGACGAGGTCGAGGGCCTCGCGGTCCGGGATGCGGAAGGCGTGGTCCGGGGTGAAGCCATCGAGGTTCTTGGTGATCCGGCCCTGGCCGATCCCCTCGGTGATCGAGGAGCCCTCGGCCTTCAGGGTGCCGGTCGTGTAGTGCGCGTAGAGGGCCGAGCCCTCCGGATCCGAGAGCGCGATCTTGATCTGCGGGTTGCGGGCCCGCAACGCCTCCGCGGTGCCGGCCAGCGTGCCGCCGGTCCCGGCCGAGCAGACGAAGCCGTCGACCCGGCCGCCGGTCTGCGCCCAGATCTCGGGGCCGGTGCCCTCGACGTGCGCCTGCCGGTTGGCGACGTTGTCGAACTGGTCGGCGAAGAAGGCGCCCGCCGGCTCCGTGGCGGCGAGCTTTTCGGCGAGCCGCCGGGCGACATGGACGTAGTTGTTCGGGTTGGCGAACGGCACCGCCGGCACCTCGACGAGGCGCGCGCCGGCGAGCCGCAGGGTCTGCTTCTTCTCTTCGGACTGGGTGACCGGGATGACGATCAGCGTCCGGTAGCCCCGCACCGAGGCCACCAGGGCGAGACCGATGCCGGTATTGCCGGCGGTGCCCTCCACGATGGTGCCGCCCGGCCGGATCAGGCCCTTCGCCTCGGCGTCCCGCACGATGGACAGCGCCGCACGGTCCTTCACCGACAGGCCGGGATTGAGGAACTCGGCCTTGCCGTAGATGGCGCAGCCGGTCTCCTCGGAGGCCCGGCGCAGGCGGATCAGCGGTGTCTGGCCGATGGCGGCGAGGACATCGGGGGCGGGTTCGCGACTCGGTGCGGTCATAAGCGGGAGCCTAGGATGCTGCGCTGGCGCTGGCGAGCCTCACCCGAACACGTGCCCCCCGTTGATCCGCAGGCCCACCGGGTGCCCGGCCGGGTGGCGGACGCCATCGAAATCCTCCACGGCGAGCACGCGGCCCTCCGCATCCACCACCTCGATCCGCTGGCGCCCTTGCGTCCGGTACGAGCTGCGCACCGTGCCGGACAGGTGCGCGGATTCGGCCTCGGCGAGCTGCAGCTGCCAGGGGCGGACGTAGAGCTTCACCGGGCCGATGATGCCGGCCGGGGCTACCACGGGCGTCTCCCGGCCGCGCACCAGCACCCGGCCGCCCTCGGCGATCGCCTCGACCTCGACGGAATCACCCAGAAACTTCATCACCGTGGCGGAGGCCGGGTGCTCCTGCACCTCGTCGGGGGTGCCGACCTGCTCCAGGCGGCCGCGATCGAGCACCGCCACCCGGTCGGACAGCTCCAGCGCCTCGTCCTGGTCGTGGGTCACGAAGATCGTGGTCTGGCCGGTGCGGTCGTGGATCTCGCGCAGCCAGCGGCGCAGGTCTTTTCGCACCTGGGCGTCCAGCGCTCCGAAGGGCTCGTCCAGCAGCAGCACCCGCGGCTCCACCGCAAGCGCCCGGGCGAGCGCGACGCGCTGGCGCTGGCCGCCCGAGAGCTGCGACGGGTAGCGGTCGCCGAACCCCGAGAGGCGGATCAGGTCGAGCAGGTCGCCAACCCGGCGCTTGATCTCGGCCTTGGCCGGACGGTCCGCGCGGCGGCGCGCGTTCAGCCCGTAGGCGATGTTGTCGGCCACGCTCATGTGCTTGAACAGGGCGTAGTGCTGGAACACGAAGCCCACCGCCCGCTCCTGCACGGCGAGGCCGGTCGCGTCGTCGTCCCCGAACAGGATCCGGCCGCGATCCGGCGCGTCGAGCCCGGCGATGATCCGCAGCAGCGTCGTCTTGCCCGAGCCCGAGGGCCCCAGCAGACCGATCAGCTCGCCCGCCCGCACGTCGAGGGACAGGTCGTGCAGGACGGCAGCCGTGTCGAAGGTCTTCGAGACGCTCTCGACCCGGATCGTCGTGGAGGGGCGATCCAAGGGGCTGTCAGTGTGCCCGGCCGTGCGCGAGTTCACCGGCGAAGCGCCATTCGAGGAAGGATTTGAGGACGAGGGTGATGAGGGCAAGGACGGCAAGGAGCGAAGCGACGGCGAATGAGGCGACGAAGTTGTACTCATTGTAGAGGATCTCCACGTGGAGTGGGATGGTGTTGGTCAGGCCGCGGATGTGGCCCGACACCACCGACACCGCTCCGAATTCGCCCATCGCCCGGGCATTGCAGAGGAGCACGCTGTAGAGCAGGCCCCAGCGGATATTGGGCAGCGTCACCGTGCGGAACACGTGGAGGCCCGAGGCGCCGAGCGTCAGCGCCGCCTCCTCCTCGGCGGTGCCCTGCTCCTGCATCAGCGGGATCAGCTCACGGGCGACGAACGGGAAGGTCACGAACACCGTCGCCAGCACGATGCCGGGAAGCGCGAACAGGATCTGGATCCCGTGGTCGATGAGCCAGGAGCCGAACAGGCCCTGGGACCCGAACAGCAGCACGTAGATCATGCCGGAGACCACCGGCGAGACCGAGAACGGCAGGTCGATCAGGGTGATCAGCAGCGCCTTGCCGGGGAACTCGAACTTGGCGATCGCCCAGGAGGCCGCCAGCCCGAACACCACGTTGAACGGCACCGCGATCGCCGCCACGGTCAGCGTCAGGCGGATCGCGCTCCAGGCATCGGGCTCCCGGAACGCATCCAGGAAGGCGCCGATCCCCTTCGAGAAGGCCTGGGTGAACACCGCGAACAGCGGCAGCACCAGGAACAGCGCCAGGAAGATGACCGAGATCCCGATCAGCACCCCGCGGGTGGCGGCGCCCTCGGAGGCGGCCTGGGCGGGCTTGGCGGCCGGCACGGAGATCGGGGAGAAAATCTCAGACATAGCCGAACCGCCGCCGTGACCAGGCCTGGATGAGATTGATGGCGAGCAGCGTCAGGAACGAGATCCCGAGCATGATCGTCGCGATCGCAGCCGCGCCGCTGTAGTCGAACTCGGACAGCTTGATCACGATCAGCAACGGCGCGATCTCCGACACGTAGGGCAGGTTGCCCGCGATGAAGATGATCGAGCCGTACTCGCCGACCCCCCGGGCGAAGGCCAGGGCGAAGCCGGTCAGCACTGCCGGGATCAGCGGCGGAAGGACGACCTTGGTCAGGGTCGCGATCCGCGTGGCCCCGAGGGTGGCGGAGGCCTCCTCGATCTCCTTGTCGATCTCGGCGATCAGCGGCTGCACGGTCCGCACCGCGAAAGGCAGGCCGATGAACACCATGGCGATGAAGATGCCGATCGGCGTGTAGGCCACCTGGATGCCGAGCCGGGCGAGCGGCGCACCCACCAGCCCGTCCGGGGCGTAGAGCGAGGCCAGCGCGATCCCGGCCACCGCGGTCGGCAACGCGAAGGGCAGATCGACGGCCGCGTCGACCAGCTTACGCCCCGGGAACCGGTAGCGGGTCAGCACCCAGGCCACGAGGAAGCCGAACGTGGAGGCCACCAGCGCCGCGATGGCCGAGACGCCGAAGCTGATCCGCAGGGCGCTCGCCACCCGCGGATCGGTGGCGACATCCCAGATGCCGGACAGACCGAGCCCCGAGGCCTTCACCACCAGACCGGCCAGCGGCAGCAGCACGATCAGGCCGAGACAGGTCAGCGTGTAGCCGAAGCTGATCCCGAAGCCCGGAATCACGCTCGGTCGACGGAAGATCCGCCTTGGACGGGGTGTCTCGACCATGATCCTGGAGCCTCAGCGGCCGGCGCGGCTCAAGCGGTCGAACAGGCCGCCGGCGTCGAAGTTCCGCTTCTGGATCTCGTCCCAGGAGCCCTGCAGATCCTCGATCTTGAACAGCTTGATCTCGGGCAGCTGCGCGAGGTCGGCCGGTGCCGCCGCCTCCCGCTTGATCGGCCGGTAATGGTGCTTGGTGAAGATCGCCTGGGCCCGGTCGGTGTAGAGGAAGTCGAGATAGGCCTGCGCGGCCTTGGTCGTGCCCTTACGCTCGGCATTGGTGGCCACAAGGGCCACCGGCGGCTCGGCGTAGATCGAGGTCGGCGGCGAGACGATGTCGAACTTGTCGGCGCCGAATTCCTGAAGGACCAGATAGGCCTCGTTTTCCCAGGTCGGCAGCACGTCGCCGAGACCGCGCTGCGCGAAGGTCACGGTCGAGCCGCGGGCGCCGGTGTCGAGCACCGGCACGTTCTTGTAGACCTGACCCACGAAGGCGTCGGCCTTGGCGGCATCCTTGTCCTGATTGAAGGCGTAGCCCCAGGCCGCCAGGAAGTTCCAGCGCCCGCCTGCCGAAGTCTTCGGGTTCGGGGTGATCACCTTGACGTCGGGCTTCACGAGGTCGGCCCAGTCCTGGACGCCCTTCGGGTTGCCCTTGCGGACGAGGAACACCACCGTCGACGTGTAGGGCGTGGCGGTGTTGGGCAGCTTGCTGCGCCAATCGTCCGGGATCTTGTGGGTGAGCTTGGCGATGGCGTCGATGTCGGAGGGGATGCCCAGCGTCACGACGTCGGCGTCGACCCCGTCGATCACCGTGCGCGCCTGCGCGCCCGAGCCGCCGTGGGACGCCCGGACCGTGATCGCCTCGCCGGTCTTGGCCTTCCAGTCCTCGGCGAAGACGGCGTTGATCTCCCGGTAGAGTTCCCGGGTCGGATCGTAGGAAACGTTCAGGAGGGCCGTTTCGGCGGAGGCCTGCACCACGCCTGCCCAGAGGCCGGCGCCGGCCAGCAGGGATAGCCCGATCGTCCGGACGGCGTGCCCTCGACCCACAACGTTCGTCATCTCGTCCGATCCCCGGCCAGCCGCATCGCGCCACAGGGGAACAACCCCCCGGGAACAGACGAAATCGTTCTTTTTATCGAACGATGTCAAGCCGCGGGCACTGTCTTGCCGGGCCCGTCGGCCAGCGTAAGATCAATGGAATTGGCGAGAAGGCAAGCATCCGCAGCGTGCTACGGGAGCGGAACGCATGGATCTTCTCCCGCTCGCAGGATGCGGGGAAGAATCAGAGCGTCTCAGGCAGTTTCGCAGAAAGAACGATCTGATGTGCGATGGCGCACCCCGAATTGCGGGATCCTGTCGGGATGCGGGAGGCGGCCGCGAAGCCCACCCGACAGGAATCGGACCGTGATCGGTCGCGTCTCCGTCAATCCTTCGGCTTCACCAGTTGCGCGATGAGCGCTTCCAGGCGCTGACTCACCGGCGCCGCGAGGGAATCGGCGTATTGCGAACGCAGTGTCCGGCCGAGATGGCGGCAGATTCCGGGGGCCAGGGACGGCACGTCGGCCGTGGCCTCCAGCGGAGCCGGACGCTCGGGATGCGGCTTCGACATGATCGGACATCCCCACGGCGGCTCCGCAACAGACTGGCAAAGCTTGGTTAAGGACCCGTCACTGCCTCCCATGCGGGACAGGCCCGCCCCTGGGTAGGGGATGGGCGCGGCGTTTGTGCAGGGGCTGTCGCAGGCCGGAACTGGCACCCCGGGGGATACGTTCCCCGCCCTTGAGACAACCAAGCTGCCCGGAGCCTCCTCGTGTCCCGCCCGATCTCCCTGACGACGTTGGTGTTCCTCGGCGCGGCCCTCGCCGGGTCTCCCTGTCTCGCCCAAACGAAGCCCGGTGAGATCAAGGGCGTGGACGCCATGGGCGACAAGTCGCGGAGCGCTCAGGACGGCTGGAGCCAAGCCCCCGTTCCCCGCGAGGAATCCGCCGCCAAGGACGCGCCGAATCCCGGCGGCCAGTCGATTAAGGAAAACGCCGACCGTCCGGTCCCCAAGGCGGATCCCGGCGGCACCGCGGCCACGGAGCCGCAGGCGCCCCTCGATCACCGGACGGCGAGCCCGTCCGGCACGAATCCCTCTGTCCCGAGCAAGTAAAAAAGGGCATTTCCTAAGAGGATGATAACGGCACGGGCGAACGTACTGCGTCGCCCGCAACACAGCTCGAGCCGTGTCACGTCTGTGTCACGCAACCGCACTTGCCTCGTGCACGCTTTTTTGGGACACCCTGGAATTATACCAAGTCGCTTTATGGAGCGGAGATGACGGTCCAGGTCTCAAGGCGTGGCCTGCTCAAGGGGGCCGGTGCCGGTCTCGCGGGCGGCTCGCTGGGCGCACTCGGATTCGGCGGACTCGAGCCCGCCATGGCCGCCGCTGTGCGGCCCTTCAAGCTCGCGCAGATGCGCGAGACCCGCAACACCTGCCCGTACTGCTCGGTGGCGTGCGGCGTCATCCTGTACAGCCTGGGTGACCGTTCGAAGAACGCGCGCTCCTCGGTGATGCATATCGAGGGGGACCCGGATCATCCGGTCAACCGCGGCACGCTCTGCCCGAAGGGCTCAGCGTTGCTCGACTTCGTGCATGCCGAGACCCGCACCAAGTACCCGCTCCATCGCGCCCCGGGCACGTCGGAGTTCAAGCGGGTCTCCTGGGACTTCGCCCTCGACCGGATCGCGGAGCTCCTGAAGGCGGATCGCGACAAGAATTTCGTGGCCAAGAACGGCGACCTCACGGTCAACCGCTGGACCACGATGGGCTTCCTCGGCGCCTCGGCCACCACCAACGAGACGGCGTGGCTGACCTACAAGACAGTCCGAAGCATGGGGGCCCTCGTCTTCGATAATCAGGCCCGAGTTTGACACGGTCCGTCGGTCGCCAGTTTGGCGCCCTCCTTCGGACGCGGTGCGATGACCAACCTCTGGATGGACATCAAGCACGCGGACGTGATTACCGTGATGGGCGGCAATGCCGCCGAAGCTCACCCCTGCGGCTTCAAGTGGGTCGTCGAGGCGAAAGCCCATAACAATGCCAAGCTGATCGTCGTCGATCCGCGCTTCACCCGCACCGCGTCGGTGGCCGATCTCTACTGCCCGATCCGGCAGGGGACCGACATCGCCTTCCTGTCGGGCGTGGCCAAGTACCTGCTCGACAACGACAAGGTGCAGCACCGCTACGTGTCCGCCTACACCAACGCCGGGTACGTGGTCCGCGAGGGCTACGACTTCAGCGAAGGGCTGTTCGCGGGCTACGACGCGGACAAGCGCGACTACGACAAGACCACCTGGGACTACGAGATCGGTCCCGATGGCTACGCCGTGGTCGACGAGACGATGCAGCATCCGCGCTGCGTCATGCAGCTCCTGAAGAAGCACATCGCGATCTACACGCCCGAGATGGTCGAGCGGATCTGCGGCTCGCCCAAGGAGACCTTCCTGAAGGTCTGCGAGCTGATGGCGACGACGTCTTCGCCGGAGCGCACCATGGCGTCGCTCTATGCGCTCGGCTGGACGCACCACTCCAAGGGCTCGCAGAACATCCGCTCGATGTGCATCGTGCAGACGCTGCTCGGCAACATCGGCATGCTCGGCGGCGGCATGCAGGCCCTGCGCGGTCACTCCAACATCCAGGGGCTGACCGATATCGGGCTGATGTCGAACCTCATCCCGGGCTATCTCAACATCCCGGTGGAGAAGGAGCCGACCTACGCGAGCTACGTCGCCAAGCGGCAGTTCAAGCCGCTGCGTCCGGGACAGACGAGCTACTGGCAGAACTACAACAAGTTCTTCGTCTCGTTCCAGAAGGCGATGTGGGGCGATTACGCCACCAAGGACAACGACTGGGCGTACGATTACCTGCCCAAGCTCGATGTGCCGACCTACGACGTGCTGCGCGGGTTCGAACTCGCCAAGCAGGGCAAGATGACCGGCTACGTCATCCAGGGCTTCAACCCCCTGCTGTCGTTCCCGAATCGCGCCAAGATGACGGAAGCCTTCTCCAAGATGAAGTTCATCGTGGTGATGGATCCGCTCAAGACCGAGACGGCCCGGTTCTGGGAGAACCACGGCGAGTACAACGACGTCGATCCGACCCAGATCCAGACCGAGGTGTTCGAGCTGCCGACCACCCTGTTCGTGGAGGAGGAAGGCTCGCTCTCGAATTCCAGCCGCTGGCTGCAATGGCACTGGCAGGCGCAGGAGCCGCCGGGCGAGTGCCGCTCGGACATCGAGATCATGTCGGAGATCTTCCTCCGCATGAAGGCGGCCTACAAGAAGGATGGCGGCGCGTTCCCGGATGCGATCGTCAACCTGAAGTGGGACTACGCGATTGCCGAGTCGCCGACGCCGACGGAGCTCGCCCGCGAGCTCAACGGCTACACGGTGGCGCCGACGCCGGATCTCAACGGGACCATCATCCCGGCGGGCAAGCAGGTCGACGGCTTCGCCCAGCTCAAGGATGACGGCACCACCGCCTGCGGCTGCTGGATCTACTCGGGCTGCTACACCGAGAAGGGCAACACCATGGCCCGCCGGGACAATACCGATCCCGGCGACCGCGGCATCGCCCCGAACTGGGCTTTCGCGTGGCCGGCCAACCGCCGCGTGCTCTACAACCGCGCCTCGTGCGACCCCGAGGGTCGTCCGTGGTCGGAGAAGAAGAAGCTCATCGAGTGGAACGGCAAGCAGTGGATCGGCTTCGACGTGCCGGATTACGGCGTCACCGTCGCCCCCGATAAGGGTGTCGGGCCGTTCATCCTGAACCAGGAGGGCGTCGCCCGCCTGTGGACCCGGGGCCTGATGCGCGATGGGCCGTTCCCGACCCATTACGAGCCGTTCGAATCACCGATGGCCAACATCCCGTTCCCGAAGATCAAGGGCGCGCCCGCGTCCCGGATCTTCAAGGACGACTTGGCCGATCTCGGTACCGCGGAGGAGTTCCCCTACGCGGCGACGAGCTACCGGCTGACCGAGCACTTCCACGGCTGGACCAAGCACGCCCGGATCAACGCGATCCTTCAGCCGGAGGCCTTCGTGGAGATCTCGGAGGAGCTCGCCAAGGAGAAGGGCATCGCCCGGGGCGGCTGGGTCCGCGTCTGGTCGAAGCGCGGCTCGCTCAAGGCCAAGGCCATGGTGACCAAGCGGATCAAGCCGCTGATCTGCGACGGCAAGCCCGTCCACGTCGTCGGTATCCCGCAGCATTGGGGCTTCATGGGCCACACCAAGAAAGGATGGCATCCGAACTCGCTGACGCCGGTCGTGGGCGATGCCAACACCGAGACGCCGGAGTTCAAGGCTTGGCTCGTGAATATCGAGCCGACCACGCCCCCGTCGGATGCGGTCGCGTAAGGGGAGCTGAATCATGGCCGACTACAGCTCCCTCGACATCCGCCAGCGCTCCGCCTCCACGGAGACGCCGCCGGAGATCCGCCGTCAGGTGGAGGTCGCCAAGCTCATCGACGTGTCGAAGTGCATCGGCTGCAAGGCCTGCCAATCGGCCTGCGAAGAGTGGAACGACCTGCGCGACGATATCGGTGTGAACACCGGCAGCTACCAGAACCCCCACGACCTCACGCCCAAGTCGTGGACCCTGATGCGGTTCACCGAGTACGAGAACCCGGAGACCAACAACCTCGAATGGCTG
Source organism: Methylobacterium sp. GC_Met_3 (assembly GCF_026540775.1). Classification (NCBI taxonomy): domain Bacteria; kingdom Pseudomonadati; phylum Pseudomonadota; class Alphaproteobacteria; order Hyphomicrobiales; family Methylobacteriaceae; genus Methylobacterium; species Methylobacterium sp. GC_Met_3. The sequence continues at coordinate 138,924 of NZ_JALNUL010000001.1, read as the reverse complement.
ATCCGCAAGGACGGCTGCATGCATTGTTCCGAGCCGGGCTGCCTCAAGGCGTGCCCGTCGCCGGGCGCGATCGTGCAGTACTCCAACGGCATCGTCGACTTCATCGAGGAGAACTGCATCGGCTGCGGCTATTGCGTGAAGGGATGCCCGTTCAACATCCCGCGCATCAGCCAGACCGACCACAAGGCGTACAAGTGCACCCTGTGTTCGGACCGGGTGGCGGTGGGTCAGGCTCCGGCCTGCGCCAAGGCCTGCCCGACCGGCTCGATCATGTTCGGCACCAAGCAGGCGATGATCGAGCAGGCCGAGACCCGGGTCGTCGACCTGAAGTCACGCGGCTTCGCGCATGCCGGCCTCTACGACCCGGCCGGCGTCGGCGGCACGCACGTCATGTACGTGCTGCACCATGCCGATCAGCCGAGCCTCTACGCCGGCCTGCCGAACGACCCGAAGATCTCGCCGCTGGTGGCCTTCTGGAAGGGCGGCGCCAAGGTGTTCGGTCTCGCCGCGATGGGCTTTGCCGCCGTGGCGGGCTTCTTCCACTACGTGACGGCCGGCCCCAACGAGGTCGTGCCCGAGGAAGAGGAAGAGGCGGTCGAGTACGACGAGGCCAAGCGCCGGGACACCGGCGGCGACGAGCTTCGGCCGCACTGAGCGGTCTCCCGGGCTGCTGACGTGGCCCGGGAGACGCGACGCGCCCCCTCTCCCGTGCGGGAGAGGGTTGGGGTGAGGGATCAGGTTTTTCCGGATCGGTCGTGGCCCTCACCCGGCTTTCTGCGAAAGCAGGCCTCCCCGCACGGGAGAGGGGGACCCGCGGTCCCTCCTTTCAACGCAGGGGCCGTAAAACCGGCGACGATGGAGCCGACAGGCCCTATCTTCGATTTCAGAGCCGCCCCCGCCCGCATGCGGAGCCGGCCCGTCAGGCGCGAGAAGGCCGATGACGACCCAGAACGATATCCGGGACGGCGAGACCCGTCCCCTGCATCACGCCAAGTCCACGGCGCCGGAGGTGCTGTACGTCCCGCGCTATACGGGTGTGCAGCGGGTGAACCACTGGATCACCGCGATCCTGTTCACCGTCCTGACCCTCTCGGGGCTGGCGATGTTCACGCCCTACCTGTTCTCGCTGACCGGCCTGTTCGGCGGCGGGCAGGCGACCCGGGCGATCCACCCGTGGTTCGGCGTGGCGCTGGCGGTGAGCTTCTTCTTCCTGTTCGTGCGCTTCTGGAAGCTCAACATCCCCAACAAGGACGATGTCGCGTGGTCGATGAAGATCGGCGACGTGGTCACCAACCGCGAGGACCGGCTGCCCGAACTCGGCAAGTACAATGCCGGCCAGAAGGGCGTATTCTGGGGCCAGACCGCGCTGATCGGCGTGATGTTCGTCACCGGCTTGGTGATCTGGAACACCTATTTCGGCGGCCTGACCTCCATCGAGACCCAGCGTTGGGCGCTGCTCGCCCACTCGCTCGCGGCCGTGATCGCCATCGCGATCATCGTGGTCCACATCTATGCCGGCATCTGGGTGCGTGGCACCGGCCGGGCGATGATCCGCGGGACGGTCACGGGCGGCTGGGCCTACCGGCATCACCGCAAGTGGTTCCGGCAGATCGCCGGCGGCAAGGCCCGCCACGGCTCGGTGGACAAGCGCGGGTCCTGAGGCGTGGCCAATTTCTTCAAGCGTAAATCCGCGGACAAGACCCCGACACAAGCGGAGGCGCCAAAACCGCGCCGCCGGGACTTCAACGAGCTGAAGCCCGATCCCGACAAGATTGGGATTTCCGGCTCGGTCCCGTTCGTCCGCCTGCCCGATCCCGCGACCCTGTTCGCCGACCGTGCGGCACGCCTGGACGAGGCGGCCCCCGGGCACCCGCTGGAGGCCTATCTTCGGTTCGTGGCAGAGGTCGCCCGCGCCCAGGCGGCGATCCAGGCCAAGGTGGCGCTCCCACCGCCGCCGGACGGCGCCGATCTGGCGCTGCGGAGCGAGCACGGGATGCCGCCCCTGTCGCGGCACGGTCTGGAGGCCGATCCGGGCTTCGACGCATGCCTGCTGGCGCTGCTCGACGCCCTGGATCTCACGACCGCACCCGAGGCTTCCGCCGCGGCCCGAGAGAGCCTGCGCGCCGCATCCCGGGAGGATCGCCTCGATCTGGCCCTGCAGGTCTTCGAGGGTGCGCTGCCGGTCGACCGGATCGCCGAGTGCGTGTTGGTCTCCGCGGCCCTGCAGGTCCGCCTCGCCGAGCAGGCGGCCGCCCTCGATCCCAAGATCCTGAAGCCGGTAGCCGACGGCGTCTGCCCGTGCTGCGGCGGCGCGCCGGCGGCGAGCGTCGTCGTCGCCTGGACCCCGGCCGACAAGGCCCGGTATCTGAGCTGCTCGCTCTGCGGCACCTACTGGAACCACGTCCGGATCCGCTGCACCGCCTGCGGTGACGGCGAGAACATCAGCTATTACGGGCTCGACGAGGTCTCGAAGGATGTCCAGGTCGAGACCTGCTCGACCTGCCACAGCTACATCAAACACCTGCACCAGCACCGGGCCCCGCGGCTCGACCCGGTGGCGGACGACATCGCGTCCTACGGGCTCGATCTGAAGATCGCCGAGGAAGGGTTCCGGAGGGCCGGGCTGAACCTGCTGTTCGTGATCTGAACACCGGGTCCAGGCTCGTTCAATCGCCGGCCCGGTGGAGGGCGAACCCGGTCGCGCCGGGGGCCTCCAATCCCGAGCGGAGTTGCATGCTCGGGATCCGGTAATCGCCGCCGTTCTGCTGCCGGAACGGGACCGGGGGCGTCGTCGCGAGGGTGGCCATGCGCTCCCGCAGGCGCTCCGCGACGGTCGCGAACCCGCCCGCGTCGAGGCGATCGGCCTGGTAGACCACGAAGGGCGGCAGCACGGCGTAGCCCGGATAGTACAGGATGCCGTGCTGGATCGGGAACAGCAGGTCGTCGATCGGCCCGTTGATCCCGCGCTCGGCGTAATGCTCCTCCCAGCCGCCGGCGGTCACGATCAGCATGGCGCGCTTGCCCGCGAGGCGGCCCTCGCCGTAGCGGTCGCCCCAGCGCAGGTCGCTGTGCTCGCCGACGCCATACGCGAAGCCGTAGGCGTAGACCCGGTCGACCCAGCCCTTCAGGATCGCCGGCAGGCCGAACCACCAGAGCGGGAACAGCAGGATCAGCTGGTCGGCCCAGAGAAGCTTCTCCTGCTCGGCAACCACATCGGCGGTGAGCGCGCCTGCCCCGAAGGCCTCCCCCGAGGCGGCGGCGACCTGAAGGCGTGCCCCCGGCGCGAGGCCGGGAAAATCGGCCCGGTCCACATTAGCCTTCCAGCCCATGGCGTGGAGGTCCGAGACCGCGACGGCATGGCCCCGCTCCTCCAGGGAAGCCACGGCCACGTCGCGGAGCGCGCCGCAGAGGGAGCGCCGTTCCGGATGCGCGAAGATGATCAGGATGTTCATGGTGCGGGATCCGTGTCGAACCGGGGCTCCCTTGCTATCCGGCGGTCGACCGTTCCGGTACGTGACGCGCCGGAATAGGATTATGCCGCAGAATGGATCAATCCGACGTCACGCTGGAGCGGATGCGCAGCTTCGTCCGTGTGGCCGAGCGCGGCAGCCTGTCGGCGGTGGCGCGGGAATTCGGGGTCGGGCAATCGACCATCACCCGGCATCTGCGCGAACTCGAGGACGCCCTGGGCGTGGCCCTGATCACCCGGACCACGCGGCGCCTTGCGCTGACGGCGGAGGGGGCGGCCTATTATTCCGATAGCCTGCGCATCCTGCGCCTCGTCGAGCAGGCTGGGGCCGAGGCGCACAGCCGGGCGCAGGCGCCGTCCGGCATCGTCCGCCTGTCGTGCACGGCGGCGCTGGGCGTCCTGCACGTCGGCGCCATCGTGTTCGCGTTCCAGGATCACTATCCCGAGATCGCGGTGGATCTGAGCCTCACCGACGAACGCATCGATCTGGTTCGCGAGGGGATGGACCTCGCGATCCGCCTGGGGCCCCTGGCCGACAGCGCGTTGAAGCTGCGCGCCCTCGGCCAGTCCGAACGCCGGCTCGTCGCCGCTCCCGCCTACCTGATGGCGCGCGGCCGGCCGCAGTCACCGCAGGAGCTTTCCGACCACGAGGGGATCCGCATGACGAACGTGGCCGGGAGCGGCACCCTCGTCCTCGAAGGACCGGACGCGGCGCGGCACACGGTGCCCTTCGCCGGCCGCCTGCGGGTCGATCACGGGCTTGCCGCGCGGGCGGCGATGCTGGCGGGGCGGGGGATTGCCCCCGCGCACCACTGGCTGGTCGCGGATTGCCTCGCCGATGGCCGGCTGGAAACGGTCCTGCCGGACTACACCGTGCCGTCGGTGCCGCTCAGCCTGCTGATCCAACCCGAGCGGGCCGGAACCGCACGAGTCCGCCTGCTGGCGGATTTCCTAGCCGCACAGCTCCGCGCAGTCCCGGGAATCGCGCCGGAGGCCGGCGCTGCCACGGCGTCCGCTCAGCGGTAGCCGTACCGGCTCTTGGCGGCGGCCAGGAGATGCAACGCTTCGCCCGCCTTGCCGGCCGAGCACGCGGCAGCGGCCTGCGCGAGGTCGGCGTTGAAGTGGTCGCCCACGGGCTTGTTGAGGTTGCCGGTGGCCACGTCGCTGTCGACGATCGCCTTGGTGCGCGCGATCTCGGGACCGCAGCCACTGCCGGTCGGCAGGGCCATGGGGGCCGGGATGACGGGCGAGGGTTCCATGACCGCCGGGGTGGTACGCTGCTGGCAGGCCGCCAGCGCCGCGACGGCAAGGGCGGCGAGGCTAAGGCGCATCGGGAGACGGGGCGCGGGCACGGCGATCATCCTGTTGGGGCGCGGGGGCAGCGCCGCCAGGGTTTTGGGCCGAGCTTGGCAATGGGTCAATCGCCGCCGCGACACGCCATGCTGGCGCGCGACGTGGAACGTCGGGCACCGGAACTGTAGGATTCTGCTGTCATCGGAGTGGGTTGGCACGCGCTGTGACCGGTTCGGTTCAACAGCGCGCGCCGAATCGTGAGCGCCTACTTCGCCTTGTCGGCGAGCGCCTTCAGGCCGGAATCGTAGATGCCCTGGATCGCGTCGACCGCGACCGTGTCGGGGGCGCCCTTGGCGTTGAACGTCCCGGTCCACGTCACCTTCGAGCCGGAGCCCTCGGGGGCGACCGAGAGAGTCGACTTGTAGTCGGCGACCGGCAGCGGGCTCTCCAGGATCGTGTAGGTGTAGCTCATCACCTTGTCGTCCCGGGAGACCTGCTCCTCCTTGATGGTGCCGCCGCCCTTCAGGCTCAGTGTGCGGACCTTCATGCCGTCCTGATCGGACAGGGCGCATTTCTCGATGGCCGGGTGCCAGTCACCGATGCCGCAGAACTCACCGATCGTCTGCCAGACCTTGGCCGGCGGCGCGGCGATGTCGGCCGTGCGCGTCACATCCAGGGCGTAGCCCGGCACCGTGGCCGCGGCGAGCGCCAGGGCGGCGAGGGGAAGGGACCGGCAGAAAGCGAAAGGCATCTCGGGGGTGTCTCCATCCGTCTCAGGTCGCGGCAGGCGCCGCGCGGGCTCTGGGGCCGCCGGGGAGCTAAGCCTGGATCGCCCCGGCGGCAATGGGGCAGGGCACCGGAACCCGGCCTTCAGGTCCAGACGACCCGGCCGCTGATCGTCTGCGCAAGGGCACGGAGCCTCGGACGGAGGGACGTGCCTCCGTTCGGTCGCTCAACCGGTCGAGGTTCGGGTGGCGGACGCACCCGTCGCGTTCGGGGAAGCGCACCACCGGAGAGCCCACGACCGTGACGGCCGCGATGTCGCCCACGGTCCAATCGCGGTCGCCGGGCAGTCGAAAGATCTCGAAGTGACCGCCGTTGATCTCGCGGCGCGGGCGGGCCTAGAGGCTCGGGGTCGCGCCGATCAGTCGGGCGGTGCTCGGCCTACCAACTGTCGTCGTCGGCCTGGGCGGGGTAACCGTAGCCCGCCGCCGGGGCGTAGGCGGGCGGGGCGACGGGGCGGTAATAGGCCGGCAGCGAGCGGCGGCCCATCTGGTCGCCATCCACCAGCAGATCGTCCGTTCCGTAGGGGTTCCGGTTCCGGGCGACGCGCGTGCCGCGCGACCGGCCTTCCGCCACCGGAGCATCCATCCCGTCGATCACCACCCGGGTCCGGCCCATGCCCTCGGCCTTGACCAAGTTGAACAGGGTCGCGGCGTTGCGCACCGACAGGCGCACGCAGCCATGCGACGCAGCCCGCCCGAGGTTGCGGACATGGTTGGTGCCGTGGATCGCGTGGCCCTGGTTGGTGAAGAACATCGCGAACGGCATGGGTGCGTCGTCCCACTCCTTCGAGAAGTGGGTGCGCTCCATCCGGAAGGGACGATAGGATCCCGAGGGCGTGTCGTGGCTCTCGATACCGGTGGAGACGGGCCAGGAATAGCGGGGCTGCCCGTCGACCGTGACCGCCATGCGTTGGGCGCTCTTGTCGACGTTGATCAGCACGTCCGCGGAGGCCGAAGCCGGGACGGTGGCCCATAGGAGCAGGCCGGACAGGACCGAGACCAGACCGATACGCATGCGAGACTCCGACCGGAAAACCGAGACGGTTTGCCGACACGCTAAGCCTTTGGCAACGCCAAGGTTCCGGCAGGCTCCAACCCTGCGCAGTCACGCTTCGCTGAGTGCCGGTCCGGCGCCGCCTTGATCCAGGTTCGGGCGGTCCGGCACGAACCGTGCTGTTGCCAACCGGCCGGTTGACAGCGGCCCGGGCCCGGGCGCCTCCTCCGGCCGAGAGCCGATCGCGTTGCGATCAGCTCTCGGTGTTTGCTTGGCCGCGCTCTCCTGCGCCGAACCGGCGTCCCCTTCGGCGGCGAGCGCTCTGAAACCGGTTCGGAGTTCCCATGGCCCTCGACCCCGCCCTCGCCGCCGAGATCGAAGCCTCCGTGGCGGAGGGGTTTGCCGATCAGGTCGCCCACACGCAGGCGCTGGTCCGGTTCGCCTCCCTGCGGGGCGAAGAGCATGCCTGCCAGGATTACGTGTTCGAGCAGTTCCGCGCCCGCGGCTACGCCACCGAGCGCTTCGCCATGGACCGGGACGCCATCGCGGCCCATCCGGGCGGCTCGAAGATCGACGACGCGCTCCATTCGGACGCGCCGATCGTGGTCTGCCACCACCGGCCGAGCACCGAGACGGGTCGCTCCCTGATCCTCCAGGCCCATGTCGACGTGGTGCCGCCGGGGCCCCTCGACCTCTGGAGCCATCGGCCGTTCGATCCGGTGATCCAAGGCGACTGGATGTATGGCCGCGGGGCCGGCGACATGAAGGCCGGGCACGCCGCCAACCTGTTCGCCCTCGACGCGCTCGGCCGCCTCGGCCTGCAGCCGGCGGCCTCCGTGACGGTCCAGTCGGTGGTCGAGGAGGAATCCACCGGCAATGGTGCCCTGATGACCCATCTGCGCGGCTACCGGGCCGACGCGGTGCTGATCCCCGAGCCGGAGGACGAGAAGCTGGTGCGCGCCAATACCGGCGTACTCTGGTTCACCGTGGAGGTGCGGGGCGTGCCGGTCCATGTCCGCGAGATGGGGGCGGGCGCCAACGCGATCGACGCGACCTATCGAGTGATCGGCGCGCTACGCGCCGTAGAGGCCCGCTGGAACGCCGAGAAGGCGTCGCACCCGCATTTCGAGGCCGAGGAGCACCCGATCAACCTCAACATCGGCAAGATCGAGGGCGGCGACTGGGCCTCCTCGGTTCCGGCCTGGTGCCGGATCCATTGCCGGGTCGCACTCTATCCGGGCGTGACCGCCGCGCAGGCCGCCGCCGAGATCGAGGCTGCGGTCGCGTCCTTCTCCCGCACCGACCCGTTCCTCGCCAACAGCCCGCCACGAGTGGTGTTCAACGGCTTCTTCGCCGAGGGCTACGTGCTGGAAGAGAGCTCCGAGGCCGAGGCGGTGCTCACCCGCGCCCACGAGCGGGCGATCGGGTCACCGCTTCAGAGCTTCATGACGGCGGGCTACCTCGATACCCGGGTTCACGCCCTCTACGACCGGGTGCCGGCTTTGTGCTACGGCCCGACGTCCCAGAACATCCACGGCTTCGACGAGCGCGTGAGCCTCGCCTCGGTGAAACGAATCACGACCACCATGGCGCTGTTCGTGGCCGAGTGGTGCGGGACGGAGCGCAAGGCCGGGTGACGTCGACGGGCCGGCGCTCGGAAGGCTCCGATGCGCGATATCCCGCGCGCGGTGCCTCAGGGGATCAGCCGGTCCGCGCGGAGTTGGGCGAACAGGTCGTAAAATGCGTCGTCGGTCGGCTGATACGCCGTGAAGCCGAGGCGGCGGCTCTTGCTCATGTCGGTCACGACCTCGATCGGCCGGCCGAGATCGGCATCCGTGTGCCACGGCGAGGCCAGCTTCTCCAGGCTCGGCTCGGCCAGTCCGTAGCGCTGCGCGATTTCGGCCCAGGCCGGGCCGTCCTGCGCCATCCGGGGTTCCAGGGGCCGGTGCGTGCCGTCGAACGGCACCGCCTCGATCCCGAACCACGCCGCGATCCGGCCCCACATCCAGCTCCAGCGGAAGACATCGCCGTCGACGACGTTGAACGCCTCGTTGGCGGCCTTGGGCTCGGTGGAGGCCCAGAGCAGCTGGCGGGCGAGCAGCCGTGCGTCGGTCATGTCGGTGAGGCCGTTCCACTGCACGGCCGAGCCCGGGAAGATGAACGGGCGGCCCAGCTCCCGGCACAGGGTGGCGTAGCAGGCGAGCGTCGTGCCCATGTTCATGGCGTTGCCCACCGCCTTGCCGATGATCGTGTGCGGGCGGTGGACGCTCCAGGTGAAGCCGTCGCGCGCGCTGGCCGCGAACACCGCATCCTCCTGCGCGTAGTAAAAATTCTCGATGTCCAGGCGACCCTGGTCCTCGCGGAACGGCGTCTGCGGCAGGGTGCCTTTGCCGTAGGCCTCGAACGGGCCGAGATAGTGCTTCAGCCCGGTCACCAGGGCGACGTGGCGGACGCTCTTCTTCGGGCGCAGCGCATCGAGGACGTTCTCGATCATGGCCCGGTTGACGCGGATCATCTCCGCCTCGGTCGGGCGCCTCTGCCAGGTCGCGAGAAACACGTGGGTCGGTGCGAGTTCGGCCAGGGCTCGCTCCAGCGAGGCCGGATCCTGCAGGTCGCCCGCCACCGGCTCGACGCCCGCCTGGGCCACGGGGTTGCGCGCGAGGCCTGTGACCCGCCAGCCCTCCTGATGGAGCAGCGCCGCGGTGGCGCTGCCGACGATCCCGCTGGCGCCAACGATCAGGGCGGTGTTCGACATGGAAAGCCTCGCGCCCGGCGAAAATCCGGGTCCGGGGCAGATGGGCACGGGTGGTGTCGCAACAACCCCACCGTGCAGGGCAGGCACCTATGCGGCGGGCTCAGGGCGTGGTTTCGAAAGGTCGGGACCCTGCCCTTTCAAGGTGTTTGGGCTGGTTGAAAGGATCGCAATTCGTGGCTTTAACATATTGAAGAAGAACCGCCTTTTCCCCTCTCCCGTGCGGGGAGGGGTCAGGGGTGGGGGTGGTTCAGGATCGAGCGTTCCGGTGCCTCCTGCACCACCCTCACCTCCACTTCCTCCCCGCAAGGGGGAGGAGAGCGCGCTTCGCTGGTATCCCGATCCATCCGCAAACACCTTGAAAGGGCTGGGTCGAGACCTTTCGTGGGTCCAGGGCGACGCTCCAGAATCCGTCAGGGCTTTGCCCTGACAACCCACCAAAGGGCTGAAGCCCTTTGGAAACCAGGGTCAAAAGCCGTCAGGCGACCCGGTCGATGGCCGCGCCAAGGATGTCGACGATCTCTCCGATCTGGCTGCGCTCGATGATCAGCGGCGGCGACAGCGCGATGATGTCGCCGGTCACTCGGGTGAGCAGGCCGCGCTCGAAGCACTCCACGAACACATCGTAGGCGCGCTTGCCCGGCGCGTCCGGACGCGGCGCCAGCTCGACGCCGGCGACGAGGCCGATGGTGCGGATGTCGATGACACCCTTGCGCCCGCGCAGGTCGTGGATCGCCGCGGCCCAATCGTCGGCGATGTCGGCGACGCGGGTGAGCAGACCCTCCTCCCGGTAGATGTCCAGCGTCGCGATCCCGGCCGCGCAGGCGATCGGGTGCCCGGAATAGGTGTAGCCGTGGAACAGCTCGATCCCGTCCGGGCCGTTCATCAGCCCGTCGTGCACCGCCCGGCTCGCGAACACCGCGCCCATCGGCACCGTGCCGTTGGTCAGCCCCTTGGCGCTGGTCACCAGGTCGGGGACGACGCCGAAGAAATCGGTCGCAAACGGCGCGCCCAGGCGGCCAAACCCGGAAATGACCTCGTCGAAGATCAGCAGGATGCCGTGCTTGGTGCAGATCTCGCGCAGGCGCTCCAGGTAGCCCTTCGGCGGCACCAGCACGCCGGTCGAGCCCGCCACCGGCTCGACGATGCAGGCCGCGATGGTCTCGGCCCCGTGGAGGGCCACCAGCCGCTCCAGATCCTCGGCGAGCTCTGCCCCGTGCTCGGGCTGGCCCTTCACGAAGGCGTTGCGGGCCGGGTCGTAGGTGTGGCGCAGGTGGTCGGTGCCGTTGAGCTGCGGGAAGACGCGCCGGTTCGACACGATGCCGCCAACCGACAGGCCGCCGAAGCCGACGCCGTGATAGCCGCGCTCGCGGCCGACAAGCCGGGTGCGGGTGCCCTGGCCGATCGCCCGCTGATAGGCGAGCGCGATCTTGAGGGCGGTGTCGACCGATTCCGAGCCGGAATTGGTGAAGAACACCCGGTCGAGGCGCTTGTCCGGGCCGCCCGGTGCGATCTCCGCCAGCCGCTCGGCGAACTCGAACGCGATGGGATGGCCCATCTGGAAGGTCGGGGCGAAGTCGAGCGTCGCGAGCTGGCGCTCCACGGCCGACGCGATGCCCCGCCGGCCATGCCCGGCGTTGACGCACCACAGGCCCGCAGAGCCGTCGAGGATCTTGCGGCCGTCATCGGCGGTGTAGTGCATGCCTTCCGCGGAGACGAGCAGGCGCGGCGCCGCCTTGAACTGGCGGTTGGCTGTGAACGGCATCCAGAAGGCGTCCATCGCGGGCGTGTTGCGGAGCGGATGGTCGGTCATGGGGCGGCTCTCCGGGGCAGGCGGCGCGGATCTGGCAACGGGACCAGGGGACACCTTCGCCGATCGGGCAACAAGTCCTTTTCTGGTCGCCGCCAACCCCTTGCAGGAACGGGGCCGCGGGTGGCACCGTTTCGGAATCCGCAACACCTGAAACGGGGCCCGGCCGGATGAGCATCGATGTCGGCGCGCGCCTGCGCTTCGTGCGCGCCCGCCACGGCCTGTCGCAGCGGACGCTCGCCAAGCGGGCCGGGGTGACGAATTCCGCGATCTCGTTGATCGAGGCCAACCGGGTGAACCCCTCGGTGGGCGCCCTGAAGCGGATCCTCGACGGGGTGCCGATCGGCATGGCCGAATTCTTCGCCCTGGAGCCGGAGCCCGAGCGCAAGGCGTTCTTCGCCGCCGAGGAGCTGACCGAGATCGGCCGCCGGGCCGCGAAGGGGGCGATCTCGTACCGTCAGGTCGGCGACAGCCTGTTCGGGCGCAAGCTCCAGCTCCTCAAGGAGCGCTACGAGCCCGGCGCCGATACCGGACGGGTGCCGCTCTCCCACGAGGGCGAGGAGGGCGGCATCGTGCTCTCCGGCCGGCTGGAGGTCACGGTGGATGCCGAGCGTCGGATCCTCGGCCCCGGCGACGCCTACAGCTTCGACAGCCGGCGGCCGCACCGCTTCCGCTGCGTGGGCCCGATCCCCTGCGAGGTGGTGAGCGCCTGCACGCCGCCGAGTTTCTGAGGCGGCGTGCACGGGTCCGGATGAAAAACCCGACCTGTCGCGCGCAGACGTTGCGGTCGCCCGCCCGACTGGCGCATGCAGGGCGTCGTCTGAATTCATAATGCTGCGCGAGGATCGATGGCCGTCACCACCGCCGCCCCGGCCGCCGGATCCGGAACGAACCAGTCCGCCCGGGCGGCGCTGGCGGCGTTCGTGGGCACCACGATCGAGTGGTACGACTTCTTCATCTACGGCACGGCGGCGGCCCTGGTGTTCGGGCCGCTCTTCTTCACGGCGGAATCGCCCTACATCGCGACGCTCTCGGCCTTTGGCACCTTCGCGGTGGGCTTCCTGGCGCGGCCGCTGGGCGGCCTGATCTTCGGGCATCTGGGCGACCGGTTCGGGCGCAAGCGGGCGCTCGTGGCGACGCTGGTGATGATGGGCATCGCCACCTCGGGGATCGGCCTGCTGCCGACCTACGCGTCGGTCGGCCTGTGGGCGCCGGTGATGCTGGTCGTGCTGCGGCTGATCCAGGGGCTCGCGGTCGGTGGCGAGTGGGGCGGGGCGGTGCTGATGGCCGCCGAGCACGCGCCGGCCGGGCGCAACACCTTCTTCGCCTCCTTCGCGCAGCTCGGCAGCCCCGCCGGGCAGATCCTGTCGCTGCTGGCCTTCCGGCTCGCGGGCCTGCTCGACAAGGAGAGTTTCCTGGCCTGGGGCTGGCGGGTGCCGTTCCTCGTCAGCATCCTGCTGCTCGCGGTCGGGCTCGCAATTCGCCTCGGCGTCGCGGAATCGCCGGCCTTCGAGAAGGCCCGGGCCGCCGGCGGCCCGCCGCCGGCCCCCGTGCGCGAGGTGCTGACGACCTGCCTCAAGCCGGTGCTGCTGGCCGCCGGCGCCAACACCTTCGCGATCGCCTCGGTCTACCTGTTCAACACCTTCATGATCGCCTTCACCACACAGTATCTCGGCATCGCCCGGGCGACGATCCTCGACGCCCTGCTGATCGCCGCCGTGGTGCAGTTGATCATGACCCCGGTGGGCGCCCGGATCGCCGAACTCATCCGCAACGAGCGCCTGTTCCTGCAGGGCACGCTGATCTGGGCGATGCTGGCGCCCTATCCGCTGTTCTGGCTGGTCGAGACCAAATCCGTGCCGCTGATCGTGGTGGGCCTCGCGCTGAACGTGGTCGGCAGCGCGACCTTCTACGCGGTGATCGCGGGCTACCTCGCGGGCGCCTTCCCGACCCGGGTGCGCTATACGGCGATCTCCATTGCCTACCAGTTCTGCGGCGCGCTGGCCGGCGGCCTGACGCCGATCGTCGGCACCGTGCTGGCCGAGCGCTTCCAGGGCCACTGGTGGCCGATCGCCGTGTTCGGCACGATGCTGGCGGGCGTGTCCTTCATCTGCGTGACGCTGATCGGCGGCTACCGGGCGCGCCAGCGCGGCTTCCTCGACGACTGAGGCGGATCGATCGAAAGCCGTGGATCGGCGTAACGCCGGATTCAGGCGAGCGGTCTAGCCTCCACGGCATGGATCCCGTTTCCGTCGCATCCGCCGTCCAGATGCTGGGCGCAGCCCAGAACCAGCAGATCGGCGTGGCAATCGCCCGGCAGCAGCTCGCGGCCGACAAGGCCGTGGCCGGCCTCGTGGCGGAGGGCGCCCAGAGCGCGGCGCCGCCGGCGCCCCCCGGCCAGGGCCTGAGCGTCGACCTGAGGGTCTGAGGGACCGCTCGACCGGAGCACTGGGTTTCCGCTGCGCGGATCGATCCCGTCGTGGTTTCGAAGGGTCGCGACCGTTCGCGGGTCCAGGACGGGGCCCTGGTCAACACGGCCCTGGCCAGCACGTAGGGCAGTGCGCCCAGCAGGGATCAGCGCTTGCGCACGAACTCCGTGCGCAGGACCAAGCCCTTGATGGTGTCGTGGCGGCAGTCGATCTCCGCGGGATCGTCCGTGAGGCGGATCGACCGGATGACCGTGCCCTGCTTGAGGGTCTGGTTCGCGCCCTTGACCTTCAGGTCCTTGATGAGCGTGACCGAATCGCCGTCGGCGAGGACGTTGCCGGCCGCATCGCGGACCTCGGCCCGAGCCGGCGCCGCGGCCGCCCGACCGGGTGGGAGCCACTCGCCGGTGGCCTCGTCGTACACGTAAGTCTCGTCGGCGCCCGTCAAATCCCAAACCCCCGGTTCGGATCGGGCCGGGTCCGTCAGGATCTCTCAGGCCCGCATCCGCGCATTCCGCCACACCGAACCGGTCACCGATTCGGCGGGGGATGGTCGAGCTTAACCGATCGGGCCGGCCCCGCGCGAGGGCGGCGGGGCCGGGGAGGGGGCTTCGAAGGGGGCCTTTTAGTGGGCCTTACCGCTTGAGCGGCCCGGCCTCGATCACGTCCTCGACGGTCCGCAGACCGGCGCGGGGCGCGTTGACCAGGCAGGCCATGTTGCCCGGCGGGTGCTGGTTCTTCCACATCTTGGTGTGGGCGTGGGGGATCTTGTCCCACGGGAAGACCTCGCTCATGCAGGGGTCGATCCGCCGGTCCAGCACGAACTGGTTCGCCGAGGAGGCCTGCTTGAGGTGGGCGAAGTGGGAGCCCTGGATGCGCTTCTGGCGCATCCAGACGTAGCGGGCGTCGAAGGTGATGTTGAAGCCGGTCGTGCCGGCGCAGAACACCACCATGCCGCCGCGCTTCACCACCAGCGCCGAGACCGGGAAGGTCGCCTCGCCGGGATGCTCGAACACGATGTCGACATCCTGCTTGCCGGTGATGTCCCAGATCGCCTTGCCGAACTTGCGGGCTTCCTTGGTCCAGGCGTGGAACTCAGGCGAGTTCACCTTCGGCAGCTGGCCCCAGCAGTCGAAATCCTTGCGGTTGATCACGCCCTTGGCGCCGAGACTCATCACGTAGTCGCGCTTCGACTCGTCCGAGATCACCGCGATCGCGTTGGCGCCCGAGGCCGCGCAGAGCTGCACGCCGAACACGCCCAGGCCCCCGGAGGCGCCCCAGATCAGCACGTTCTGGCCCGGCTTCACCGTGTGCGGCGCGTGGCCGAACAGCATGCGGTAGGCGGTGGCGAGGGTGAGCGTGTAGCAGGCCGCCTCCTCCCAGGTGAGGTGCTTGGGCCGGACCATGAGCTGGCGGGACTGCACCCGGCAGAACTGGGCGAAGGAGCCGTCGCCGGTCTCGTAGCCCCAGATGCGCTGCGAGGGCGAGAACATCGGGTCGCCGCCGTTGCACTCCTCGTCGTCGCCGTCGTCGCGGTTGCAGTGGACGATGACCTCGTCGCCGACCTTCCAGCGCTTCACCTTGGAGCCGACCTTCCAGACGATGCCAGAGGCGTCGGAGCCCGCGATGTGGTACTCGCCCTTGTGGACGTCGAACGGCGAGATCGGCTCGCCGAGGCCGGCCCAGACGCCGTTGTAGTTGACGCCCGCCGCCATGACGTAGACCAGCACCTCGTCGTCGCCGATCTCCCAGACCGGCAGCACTTCGAGCTGGTGGGACTGTTCCGGGGGTCCGTGGCGCTCGCGCCGGATCGCCCAGGCATACATCTTGGCCGGCACGTGACCGAGCGGCGGGATCTCACCCATCTCGTAGAGATCTTTGACCTCACCGGTCGTCGGACTCAACGCAGCGCTCGCCGCCATCTCGCTCTCCTCTCGTCCCGCGTGTTGCTCACGGCCGCGGTTCTCCCTCGCGCTATAGCGGCGATGCGAAAGGCCTCCAAGTGGGTCGAAAGTCGAAACCCGGAGGTTTTCGACGTGAAAAGGCAGCCCACACAGGGACGGCGCCCACGTATTCAAATTCGGCTTTCGGGGAGACCAAGTATTATTCCGCGCGCGCGGGGCCGCCACCGGACCCGAGACCTTGCACGGCGCTACCGCGCCTCTCAGGTGGACTTTATACCAGTGAACGACCTGCGCGAGGCTGGTCGCGTAGACCGCGCCCCCTCAAATCGCGCTGTTCCGACGAACAAGTTTTTTAAAGCCCTGCGGCCGCGCGCAGGGGCCTCTTGCACTTCCGTCCCGGATGACGCGTGGCCAAGCCTTCGCTACGGTGGCGGCAACGCTGCGCCCCGAGCGCGGATACAAAGATCACATGGAGGCCAGGATGGGCGCGAGCGCCGCGGAAACCCGGAGCGACAAGTCCAGCCGCGACAAGCCGTGGATCATCCGCACCTATGCGGGACATTCCAACGCGGCGGAGTCGAACGCGCTCTACCGGGGCAACCTCGCCAAGGGCCAGACCGGCCTGTCGGTGGCCTTCGACCTGCCGACCCAGACCGGCTACGACCCGGACCACGAGCTGGCACGCGGCGAGGTCGGCAAGGTCGGCGTCTCGATCGCGCATCTCGGCGACATGCGGACCCTGTTCCAGGACATCCCGCTCGCCCAGATGAACACCTCGATGACCATCAACGCCACGGCCCCGTGGCTGCTGGCGCTTTATCTGGCGGTGGCCGAGGAGCAGGGCGCGCCGCTCGCCGCGCTCCAGGGCACGACCCAGAACGACATCATCAAGGAATACCTGTCGCGCGGCACCTACGTGTTCCCGCCCGCGCCCTCGCTCCGGCTCACCAAGGACGTGATCCTGTTCACGACCAAGAACGTGCCGAAGTGGAACCCGATGAACGTCTGCTCCTACCACCTGCAGGAGGCGGGGGCGACGCCGGTCCAGGAGCTGTCCTACGCGCTGGCCATCGCGATCGCGGTGCTCGACACGGTGCGGGATGATCCCGAGTTCGACGCCGCGAGCTTTTCCGACGTCTTCGGCCGGATCTCGTTCTTCGTGAATGCCGGGCTGCGGTTCGTCACCGAGATCTGCAAGATGCGGGCGTTCTCGGAACTCTGGGACGAGATCGCCCAGGAGCGCTACGGCATCGACGACCCGAAGAAGCGGATTTTTCGGTATGGCGTGCAGGTGAACTCCTTGGGGCTCACCGAGCAGCAACCGGAAAATAACGTCCACCGTATCCTGATCGAGATGCTGGCTGTCACGCTGTCCAAGCGCGCCCGCGCCCGCGCCGTGCAGCTGCCGGCCTGGAACGAGGCGCTCGGCCTGCCGCGACCCTGGGACCAGCAATGGTCGATGCGCATGCAGCAGATCCTGGCCTTCGAGACCGACCTCCTCGAATACGACGACATCTTCGACGGCAGCCACGTGATCGAGGCCAAGGTCGAGGCGCTGAAGGTCGAGACCCGGGCCGAATTGGAGCGGATCGGCGGCATCGGCGGTGCGGTCGCTGCCGTGGAGACCGGGGCGCTCAAGCGCGCGCTGGTGGAGTCGAACGCAAGGCGGATCTCGGCGATCGAGGCCGGCGACCAGATCGTCGTCGGCGTGAACAAGTGGCAGCAGGGCGAGCCCTCGCCGCTCACCGCCGGGGAGGGCGCCATCTTCTCGGTCTCCGAGACGGTCGAGATGGAGGCGCAGACCCGCATCCGCGAATGGCGCAGCCGCCGCGACGAGCAGGCCGTGGGCCAAGCCCTCGACGCCCTGGAGCAGGCGGCCCGCTCGGGCGCCAACATCATGCCGCCCTCGATCGAAGCCGCGAAGGCCGGAATCACCACCGGCGAGTGGGGCGAGCGCCTGCGCGCGGTGTTCGGCGAGTACCGGGCGCCCACCGGCGTGACCCTCGAGACGGTCTCGGCCGGGGCCGCCGAGGAGGCCAAGCTGCTGATCGCCGATCTCGGCGAGCGGCTTGGCGAGACGCCCAAGATCGTGGTCGGCAAGCCGGGCCTCGACGGCCATTCCAACGGCGCCGAGCAGATCGCGCTGCGCGCCCGCGACGTCGGCTTCGACGTGACCTACGACGGCATCCGCCAGACCCCGACCGAGATCGTCGCCAAGGCGAAGGAGACGGGCGCCCACGTGGTCGGCCTGTCGATCCTGTCCGGCTCCCACGTGCCGCTGGTGCGGGAGGTCCGGGCCAAGATGCGGGAGGCGGGCCTCGACCATATCCCCGTCGTGGTCGGCGGCATCATCTCGGCGGAGGACGAACTCGTCCTCAAGAACATGGGCGTGCGCGCCGTCTACACGCCGAAGGACTACGCCATCGACCAGATCATGGTCGGGCTGGCCAAGGTGGTGGAGAAGAGCCTGGATCGCCGGGACGGCCCGTCCGACAGGCCGCGCGAGGAGGCCCAGGTCTACTGAGGGGCTGTACGCACAGGTTGAATCGATCGCTTAGGAATCTCAAACAAGTTTAACTGTTTCGCCGCCATACCGCCTTCGGTCCTGCCCCCCGGGACCGAAGGCGACATCACATGCGCACCGGTATTTCGATCGCGGCCAAACTCGGGGCCTGCCTTGCCGCCCTGATACTCCTGATCGCCGCGACGAGCGGTCTCTCCCTGGCGGAGCTGCACAGCGTCAACGCCACGGCGGCGGAACTCCGCGACGTGCGCGTGCCGGCGACTGATGCGCTGGGCCGGATGGGCGTCCTCATCATGCGCCAGCGGGTCAATGGTGGCCGGCTCATCACGGCCGACACGCCGGAGCTGCGGGCAGAGGTCTCGACTCTCATCGCCAAGCGCGGCGAGCAGCTCGCGGCGCAGTTCGGCCGCTACGAGGCCGAGCCGCTCACGCAGGCCGAGCGCGAGAGCTACGCGGCGCTGCGCCGGAACCTCGAAGCCTACAACGCCCTGCAGAAGCAGGCCCTGGACAAGGCCACCACGGGCGACATCGCCGGCGGGCAGCGGATCTACAACACCACGATGTCGGCCGGCATCAACGCCGTGCTCTCGGAGTGGGACCGGCTGGTCGACCTGAACGCCGCCGGCTCGCAGGCGAGCGGCACGCGGATCGCGGAGACCTACGCGGCCGCCAACCGGGACATTCTGGCCCTCGCCGGCCTCGCGTTGATCGTCGCCCTGGGCGCCCTCGTGATGGTGCTGCGCGGCGTCAGCCGGCCGCTGCGGGCGATCTCCGCGGCGACGCAACGCCTCGCCGCCGGCGACATCGCGGCCGAGATCCCGGGCCAGGGCCGCCGGGACGAGATCGGCGCGCTGGCCGGTTCCGTGGTGGTGTTCCGTGACAATCTGGTCCGGAGCCGCGCCCTCGAGGCCGAGACCGCGCTGGCCCGCGCGGATGCCGAAACGCAGCGCCGGGCCGCGACCCGGGCCATGGCCGACGCCTTCGAGCAGGCGGTCGGCGGCATCGTCGGCGGCGTCTCGGCGGCCGCCACCGAGCTGGAGGCGACTGCCCGGTCCCTGACCGGCAGCGCGGCGGACTCGGCCGGTCAGTCCGGCACGGTCGCGTCGGCTGCCAACGAGGCCGCCGCCAACGTCAACACCGTGGCGGCGGCGGCCGAGGAGCTGGGCTCGTCGGTCCAGGAGATCGGCCGGCAGGTCAGCGGCTCGGCGGAACTGGCGCGGATCGCCGTCGCCGAGGCGGCCGACACGGTCGCCCTGGTGCAGGACCTGAGCGCCGCCGCCGCGAAGGTTGGCGACGTGGTCGGCCTGATCTCGACCATCGCGGCCCAGACCAACCTTCTGGCCCTCAACGCCACCATCGAGGCGGCCCGCGCGGGCGAGGCGGGGCGCGGCTTCGCGGTGGTCGCCACCGAGGTCAAGGAACTGGCCAGCCAGACGGCGCGGGCGACCGAGGAGATCACCGGTCAGATCACCCGGATTCAGGCCTCCACCGGGCAGGCCGCGAACTCGATCGACGGGATCAGGCGGCGCATCCGCGAGATCGACGGCGTGGCGGCCTCGATCGCCGCCGCCGTGGAGCAGCAGGGCGCGGCAACCCAGGAGATCGTGCGCAACGTCGCCGAGGCGGCGGTGGGCACCGGCGCGGTCACCGGCACCATCGCGAGCCTTGCCCAGGCGGCCGAGGAGACCGGCGCGGCCGCCGCCCAGGTGCTGGGCGCGGCCTCCGACATGTCCCGCCAGTCCGAGCACCTCACCGCCGAGGTCGGTCGGTTCCTCGCCACGGTGCGGGCGGCGTGAGCCACCGGCCCCTCACGATGGCGCCCCGGATCGCGTAGGACGGCACCATGCCGTCCGCCCTGCCCACGCTTCTCCTCCTCGCCGTACCGCTGGCCGCCGCCCTCTCGGCGGGGCTCATCCTGCGGCTGTTCCCGCTGCTGCAGCGCTACGCCCTGGCGCGGCCGAACGCCCGCTCCAGCCACACGGTACCGACGCCGCAGGGGGGCGGCATCGCCGTGGCGACGGCGCTGGTGACGATCTCGGGCCTGCTCATCGCGGCGCCGGAGATCGGCGGCCGGCCGGACTGGATCTGGCTCGCCGGCTGCGCGCTCGCCCTGGCACTCCTCGGGGCCGTGGACGACGTGCGCCCGCTGCCGGCCGGCCTTCGGCTCGTCGCGCAGGCCGTGGCAATCGGCCTGCTGGTCTGGCACCTGGACGGACGGCTGCTGCCCGGCCTCCCCCTTGGGCTCGAACGCGCCCTCGCCCTCGTCGCGGGCCTGTGGTTCGTGAATCTGACGAACTTCATGGACGGGCTCGACTGGATGATCGTGGCGGAGATCGTCCCGGTCTCCGGCGCCCTGCTGCTGTTCGGCCTCGCCGGGCTCCTGCCGCCGCTGCCCACGCTGGTGGCGTCCTGCCTGCTCGGCGCGGTGCTGGGCTTCGCGCCGTTCAACCGGCCGGCCGCAAGGCTCTTCCTGGGGGATGTCGGCGCGCTGCCGATCGGACTCGTCACCGCGTGGCTGCTCTGGCATCTCGCCACGGCGGGGGGACTCGCCGCCGCGCTGCTGCTGCCGCTCACCTATCTCGCCGATGCCAGCCTGACGCTCGCCGCACGGGCCGGCCGGAGGGAACGGATCTGGGAGGCGCATCGGGGCCATTTCTACCAGCGGGCGACCGTGAACGGGCTCACGGTTCCGGGCGTGGTCGGGCGGGTCTTCGCGGTCAATCTCGCGCTGGCGGCGCTGGCCGCCGCGACCTTGTTTTGGCCGTCCTGGCCGGTCACCCTCGCGGCGCTGGCAGTCGGGTCGGCCCTGGTCGCCGGCCTGCTCCGCCGCTTCGCCCGCGCCCCGGCGCCGGCCCCCGCCGAAGGTGCCGCCCACCCGTGACTGGACTGATCGCGCTCACCGGGGCGACCGGCTTCATCGGCCGCCACCTGCTCGCCGACCTCACGGCCCGCGGCTACAGGGTGCGGGTGCTGCTGCGCCGGCCCACCGCCCTGCCGGAGGGCGCCGCGAGCGCAGTGGTGGGCGACCTGACCCGCCCGATCAACATGGCGGCGGCGCTGGCCGGCGTCGACGCGGTGGTGCATTCGGCAGGCCTCGCCCATGCCATGTCGGGCGCGCCCGAGGACGATTACCGCACGCTCAACACGGAGGCGACGCGCAAGCTCGCCGAGGCGGCCGCGCGCGCAAAGGTGCGCCGGTTCGTGTTTCTGTCCTCGATCCGCGCGCAGGTGGGCCCGAGCGCGTCGGGTTCGGTCGGGGAGGGCGATCCCGCGGTGCCGACCGATGCCTACGGCCGCTCCAAGCTGGAGGCCGAGCGGGCCCTGGCCGAGACCGGGCTCGACTGGGTCGCCCTGCGCCCGGTCCTGGTCTACGGCGCCGGCGTGAAGGGCAACATGGCCGCGCTCCTGCGGCTCGCCCGCAGCCCGTACCCGCTGCCGCTCGGCGGCCTCGCGGCCCGGCGCTCGCTGATCTCCCTGGAGAGCCTGTCGGAGGCCGTCGACACGGTCCTGAAGGCGCCAGGCCCCGTGCGGGCGGCGCTGATCGCGGCCGATCCGGATCCGCTCAGCCTGCCCGAGATGATCGCGGCGCTCCGCGTGGGCCTGGGGCGCGGCCCAGGGCTCGTCCCGGTGCCGGCCGGCCTCCTCAAGCTGGCCTGCCGGATGACCGGCCGCGACGCGCAATTCGCCCGCATCGCCGAGGGGCTGGTGGCCCGTGCCGACGGCCTCGCGGCGCTCGGCTGGCGCCCAGCGGGATCGACCCGGGACGGGCTGGCGCGGCTCGCGCAGGCCGGCGGCTGAAGATACGAAGCGTCAAATCCGGGATTCCAAAGGGATCATCCCTTTGGGGGTGTCGGGCAGAGCCCGACGAACCTCCCAGGGCTTTGCCCTGGACCCACGAAAGGGATGATCCCTTTCGAAACCCGGGTTTTGCCCGCTGCGGCTTACGCCGCGCTTCGCTCCAGCCGCTGGGCGTGGCGCTCGCGGAAATGCGGCACCGCCGCCTCGAACACGGCCTCTGCGGCGGCCCGGTCGCCGGCCGCCACGGCGGCGCGCAGCTCTGCTACCCAACCGTCGAGCCGCGCCCGGTCGGCGAAGATGGGTCGCGCCGCCATCACGCCGTCGATCCCCGCAAGCGCCACGCGGGGCTCATCCCGGGCGAACAGGATCTCGTTGAGCCGCTCGCCGGGCCGCGCACCGGTAAACGCGATCTCGATCTCTTCCCCGGGCTCGAAGCCGGCCAGCCGGATCATCCGGTCGGCGAGGTCGGCGATCCGCACCGGCTGGCCCATCTTGAGCACGTAGACCGCGGCGCGCTCGGAATCCGGCGCGGTGCGGGCCTCGCCGTCGGCGTGGGAGGCCGCCGTCAGGACGAGGTCGCAGGCCTCCCGCACGGTCATGAAGTAGCGAACCATGTCGGGATCGGTGACCGTCACCGGCCCGCCCCGGGCGATCTGCGCCTTGAACACCGGCACCACCGAGCCGGCCGAGCCCAGGACGTTGCCGAACCGCACGGCGATCAGACGGGTCGGGTGACCGGGCTGAGCGGATTGCTCGGCGTCCAGCGCCTGAGCGACCATCTCGGCGAAGCGCTTGGTGACGCCGAGTTGCGAGACCGGCTCGATCGCCTTGTCGGTGGAGATCATCACCAGCGCCCGGGCGCGGGCCGCCACCGCGGCCTCGGCGACGTTGATCGAGCCGAACACGTTGGTCTTGATGCCCTCCTGCCAGTCCCGCTCCAGGTAGGGCACCTGCTTCAGGGCAGCGGCGTGGAGCACGTAATCCGGCCGGAACTCCGCGATGACCTGATGCGTCCGCTCCCGGTCGCGGATGTCGGCGAGAACCCCCGTCACCGTGGCCTCGGCGGCGAGGATCGCCGGATGCGTGAGGATGCTGTGCAGTGCCGGCTCGGAGGCGTCGAGCACCAGCACGGCGGCGGCCCCGAACGCCACGGCGCGCAGGCAGATCTCGGAGCCGATCGAGCCGCCGCCCCCCGTCACCACCACCCGGCGCCCGGTGAGAAACGCCTTCAGCCGCGCCCGGTCGATGGGCACGGTCGGGCGCAGGAGCAGGTCCTCGATCTCCAGCGGCGCCAGTTCCGGACCCTGCGCGCCCTCGCCGAGGCCGGCAACGCGAGCGAGCGGCAGGCCGAGCCGGCGGGCACGGGCGATCAGATCGTCGGGCGAAGCCTCCGGCACGAGGGCGCTCGGCGTCGCCACGAGGCGCCGCACCGGCTCGCCCCGTGCCGCGAGATCGGCCACCACCCGCTCAAGATCCGGGAAGCCGCCGAGCACGGCCACGCCGCGCATGAACTGGCCGCGCTCGTCCGCCCGCGGCGAGAGGATGCCCCGGGGCGCGAGCTTCTTGACCGAACCCGCTTCGATCGCCCGGATCAGCACGTCGATATCGGCCCCGCGCCCGAGGAGCAGAGTCGGCACGGTGGCGGCCCGGGCGCTCGACTGCCGGGAGCGGGTATCCTTGAGGTAGCGAAAGGCGAGGCGTGCGCCGCCGAGGAAGAAGATCTGCAGCACCCAGTAGAGCAGGATCGCAATCTTGCCGAAGAAGTAGAACCCGTAGAGATCGGCCGAGACCAAGACCCAGTCGATCACCAGCAGGGCGAGCGCCAGCACGCTCGCCGCCCGGACGATGCCGGCGAGATCCTGCAGCGAGGCGAAGCGCCACTTGGTCCGGTAGAGCCGGAAGCGCGCGTAGACGAGGCCCGCGAAGGCCAGGAACGGCGGCAGCAGCAGGGGCAGGGCGTGCAGGCGCTCGTCCAGCATCCCGCCCTGGAATCGGAACAGGAAGGTGAGCACCACGGCGGCGGCGGTCGCCGCGAGGTCGTGGGCCACCATCACCGCGGTCTTGTAGTGGCGCTGCTGCATCGGGGGCCGGATGGGGTGCCGCGGGGTATCCGCCGCGGGACCTGTCCTGTCAACGCGACGGGCCGTCCGGACCCGCGTCAGGTCAGGGCCCGGGCCGCAGCGCCCGCCGCGTCGTCGACCCGGTCGATGTCCGGGGCCTCGATGTGCCGGTAGCGGGCCTGGATCAGCCCGAACGCCCCGAAGGCGGCGTGGCCCGCAGCCACCAGCCCGAGCAGGACCGAACCGTAGGGCTGGGCGCGCAGCAGCGCGAAGGCCTCGGCCAGCCCCTTGGCGTCGGACGAGCGCTGGTGCCACGCCGCCGCGACGAGGAACCCGCCGATGATCAGGAAGGCCAAGCCCCGCGCCGCGTAGCCGAATCGGCCGATCGGACCGGCCCAGCGCGCGCGGGCCTGGGCATCGAGGGCGAGCCGGTCCGTGACGTCCCCGCGCCACGCCTTCCCGAGGAAGCCGAAGCCGCCGCCGACCACCGCGAGGCCGGCGAGCGCCACGAGCCAGCGGCCGAAGGGCTTGGCGAGCAGCCACGCGGTGCCATCGTGCATGCCGTCGCCGCCGCTCAGGCCGAGCCCGAGGCTCAGCGATGCGGCGCTGGCGGCGAGGCCAACATAGAGCGCGGCGCTGATCAGATGCGCGCCGCGCACCCCCAGCCCCTTGAGTCCGGTTCCTCGCCGGTCGGCATCCGTGACGGCCTCGACAAGGCGCCAGAGCGCGAAGCCAGCGAGCCCCAGCGCGATCAGGCCGACAACGGCCGCTCCGAAGGGCCCGGCCAGCACGGCGCGCAGGGCATCCTTGCTGTCGCCGGCCCGTCCACCCTGGCCGAGCGCCGCCAACAGGGCCAAGCCGCCGACCACGAGGTAGACCACGCCGCGGGCACCGTAGCCCAGGCGGGCGATGCGCTCGATCGTGTTGCGGCCGCCGGGGAGGGTGCTCATGCCGGGATCTGGGTGCGGTGGGTCGGGCGTCCGATGCTGGACCGGTCAACGTCCGGCGGCGCGCGCACGATCCGTTGCCAGCGCAGGACCCGGCGCCGATCTACATCGGCGTCCGTTCGGCCCGGCCGGACAGCGCCACGTAGAAGCCGAGCCCATCCTGCGACGGCAGGGTCTGCAGCCGCTCGATCAGGCCGCGGCGCTTCGCGTCCAGGAGCAGACGACCCGCCGGCTGGAACAGGGTTTCGCCACCGCCCTCCGGGGGCGGATCGAGCCGGATCGCCACGGTCTTGCCCTTGGCGAAGCGGCTGCGCTCCAGCATGTCCTTGAGCGAGGCCTCGGCGCGCGCGCGGTTGGCGCCGCGCAGGTCGAGCACCGAATCCGCGTCCGTCACCCCGAGGGAGCCGCGCAGCTTGGCCGCGTAGAAGTCTTCGAAATGGGGCAAGTCGGTGCCTTGGTGCTCTGCCGGGCCGGGGAAGCCGGCCGTTGAGATCGGATGCGGCTCAGGATGTGAGCCCATGATAGATGTCGGGCACCAGCACGGCGTCATCAAGCTCCGGCAACGCCACGGTGCCGGCGCGCACCAGCGCCAGTTCAAAAGGTCACGCGGTCGTAGATGTCGGCCACCGGTAGGGGACCGCCCAGTTCCGGCAGGTCTACGACCGCGTCCGCTCCGACCGGCCGCATGATCCAGCCGGCATCGCGGCGCCAGACCTCGATCCGGATCTCGTCTTGGTAGACGATCAGCAGGGTCTGAAGGCTGGGCACGGTGGCGTAGAAGGCGAGCTTGCGCCCGCGGTCGTTGGTCATGGTGCCCGGCGACAGCACCTCGACGATCACGAGGGGATCGTCGACGAAGCCGGTGGGCGGCATCGGCCCGCACTGGACCACGACATCCGGGTAGGGCGCGTAATCGTCCATCGCGTCGCTGAGGATCGCCAAGCCTGGATAGGCGCCGCAACCACGCGCTTCGGCCGACGAATCGAGCCGCCTGATAAGGTTTGTGACGATGCGCTGGTGCCGGGCGCTCGGCGGCGCCATCAGCACGGGCTCGCCGTCGAGCAGTTCCCAGCGCTCCTCGTCCGGGCGGGGCTCCACCCAGCGCCTGTATTCGGCGACGCTCATGCGTGCGTCGCGCTTCACAGCCAATGCCATGACGGCCTCCGATCGCGACTCGGAGACTAGCACGGGCCGGGTACCGCCGCGACGGCCTCAGTCGGCGCCGAGTTGCGCGCTCAGGCGCGTCGCGCCGGCATTCAGGAAGCGCTGCGGGTCGACCGGCACGCCGTCGATGCGGGTCTCGTAGTGCAGGTGCGCTCCGGTGGAGCGCCCGGTCGAACCGACGGAACCGATCATGTCGCCCGCGGCGACGTGCTGCCCGGGATAAACCGCGATGCGCGCGAGATGGCCGAACCGGGTGGTCAGGCCGTTCCCGTGATCGATCTCCACCATGTTGCCATAGCCGCCCGCGGCCTCGGCGGCGATCACCCGACCGGCGGCGGTCGCCCGGGCGGGCTCGCCGTATTCGGCCTTGAGATCGAGCCCCGTGTGGAGCGCGAGGCCGCGGGTGAACGGGTCGAGACGGGTCCCGAACGGGCTCGACACGATCGCCTCGCCCCGGATCGGCCGACCGAGCGGCAGCCCGGCGGCTTTCCGGCGCAGGTGCTCGCTTTCCGCAAGAGCCCGGCGGGCCAATGCGAGGCCGGCCTCGAAGCCGGCGCCGTCCAGGACGCGGCTGTCGAGGGGGACCAGCGGGCCGCCAACCCCGGCGGACGGCGCGTCAAAGCGCCCGGGATCGAGGCCGGTCCGGCGGATCAGGCCGCGCAGCCGCCGGACCTCCTCGCCGGCCCGCGCGGCCAGGCCGACGAGGCGCTCGCCTTGAGCCGCCTGCAGGCCCTCGAGACGGGCCTCCAGCCGGATCAGCCCGGTCTCGACCTCGAGGGCGCTCCGGCGCGGCAGGGCGCGGGCGGGCCTGGCCCCATCATCGGAGCGCAGGCTCGGCTCATCGTCGATTGGCGCGAGGCCCGCGCCGGGGCGTGGGGGCAGCGCGCCGGTGACGGTCGGGTCAGGGGGCGTCTGCCGCGCCAGGCCGGCCAGGGCGGCTGCACGCCGCTCCAGCTCGGCCTGCCGCTCCAGCGCCGCCGTGACGCGGTCTGCCAGCCCGGCCTCGGTGCCGGCCCGGTCGCGACCGCCGCGGTCGAGGCGGTCGCGCAGGTCGGCAAGCTGCGCCTCGTAGGCGTCGCGCATCGCCGCCTGCCGGGCCACGAAACCGGCCAGCACCTCATCGTGGAAGACGATCAGGTAGGTCGCGCCCAACGCCCAGAGCAGCGCGAGCGCGAGCCCCCCGGCGAGCCACGGCGCGGCCCGGCGCGAGGTGGAGGGTGAAGAAATCTTCAGACGATACATCGGGACGGCCCCGCGAGAGCCGTCATTCAAGACCGGGTAAGGTTAAGGATCCGTCGAGACCAATTACGGTCTGCCGAAACTTTCCTCAGGGAAGCGCCCGGGCGGCTTTCAGCACCGCCTCGGCGTGGCCCGGCACCTTCACCTTCGGCCAGACCTTTGCGATCCGGCCTTCACGGTCGACCAGCACGGTGGTGCGCTCGACGCCCATGTAGGTGCGCCCGTACATGCTCTTCTCGACCCAGACACTGTAGGATTCGAGCACGCCCTTGTCCTCGTCGGAGGCGAGCGGAAAGGCGAGGCCGTACTTGCCGCAGAACTTGTCGTGGCTCTTCACCGGGTCCGGCGAGAGGCCAACGACCTTGGCGTCGGCCGCCGCGAGATCCGGCAGCAGGCGGTTGAAGTCCTGCGCCTCCAGGGTGCAGCCGCTCGTGTCGTCCTTCGGGTAGAAGTAGAGCACGACTTTGTGACCCTTGAGCGCAGACAGCGCAATGCGGCCTCCCGCAGAGGCGGGCAGATCGAAATCCGGGGCCGGATCGCCCTCTGACAGCGGCATCGTGCCTTCCTTTCGGCCGAATGATGATGTGCAACCGATCTCGTGCCCGGCAACATGCAATCGCGCCGCGCACATCTGAGCCAAAACCGGAGTCGCGGCCGCTGTAAAGCGCAGGCGCGCTTCGATCCACCGGCCGCGAAGCCTGCGGGCTCCGCGGGCAGAGTCCCCGGAACAAGGGTCCCGATGGCGGACGAGACGACGTCGGCAGGCAACCCCCGGGGGAGGGCACGGCGCGTGGGAGGCGCCTGCCTCGTGAGCGCGCTCGCCCTGGTGCTGGTCCTCGGCGCCGGGATCGGCCTCGTGGCCCTGCGCCTGTCGAACGGGCCGCTGCAGATCGACGGCCTGTCGCGTCGCGTCGCCGCCGCCGTGGCCGAGCGGATCGGCCCCGGCTGGAGCATCGGCATCCGCGGCAGCAGCCTCGAACTCGACCGCGAGAATGCGCTGAGCCTGCGCTTCTCCGGGCTCGACATCCGCAATCCGCAAGGCGACCTCGTGGTCCGCGCGCCCCTGGCGCTCGTCAGCCTCGACCTCTGGGGGCTGCTGCGACTCAACCTCCAGCCGCGCTCCATCGAGTTCCGCGAGACGCAGACCACCGCGCTGCTGCATCGCGACGGCTCCATCGCGTTCGCCGCCTCGGAGGCCAACCACCCGGTCGACATCCAGCCGCACACGCCGCCGAGCGTGGATGCGGTGCGCGGCAGCGTCTCGCCGCTTTCGGCGGGCATCGCGTCGATCTTCGGCATCGTGCTCGATCCGAGCGGCGTGGTGGGCGCCCTCGACCGGGCCCGGATCACCGACGCACGCCTGCGCCTGATCGACGAGGACGGCCGCGAGCGTGCGGTCTTCGCCCGGGTCAACGGGTTGTTCGGGCGCGATCCGGCGAACGGATCGCGCACTTTCGAATTGCGGCTCGACGGGCCGCACGGCGAGTGGCGGTTCGGCGGTTCCCTGCGCGACGGCGGGGAGGGGCAGGAGCGCTCGGGCATCATCACCCTCGACGATCTGCCGGTGACCGATCTGCTGCTGCTCTCGGGCCAGTCGGGCCTGCCGCTGACCACCGATCTCAAGGTCTCGGCCCGGGCCGACGTGAAACTGGCGGCCGGGCGCATCCAGGCGATGACCGCCCGGGTCCATACCGGCGACGGCACCTTCCTGATCGAGGAGAAGGACTTCAACCCCGTCACGGTCGAGAGCCTCGACGCGAATCTAGACTGGGACGAGGCCGGCCGCGTCATGGCGCTGAGCGGCCTGGACTATCGCGGGGCCGGCAACGCCGTACACCTGACCGGCGCCTGGAAGGGCAGCCCGGCGGATGCGGCGACGGACTGGACGGCGACGCTCGCAGGGCGGGACGCCATCTTGCGCGGGGCGACGCCGCAGGACGCGCCGGTGAAGATCGACGCACTGGACGTGAAGCTCTCCGGCCGGGACGGCGGCATCGCCATCGACGGGCTGAACCTGTCCGCCCCGGGGATGAGCGGGACGATCACCGGGACGATCGGCACCACGGCCGACGATGGCGGCCTCAACCTCCACATCACCGCCCATGACGGCGACGTCCGCACGGGCCTGCGCCTCTGGCCGGAGCACATCGCGCCCCCGGCCCGGACCTATCTCGTGGACCAGCTGCGGCGCGGCCGCGTCGAGGCGGTCGACATCCGGGTGACGATGTCCGGGACCGTGCTGGCCGCCGCGACCCGGGGCGATCCGGCCCCGGACGACTCCGTCCATATCGACTTCCACGTCTCTGACGCGGCCCTCGACGTCACCGCCGACGCGCCCCCCGTGACCAGGGGCAACGCCTTCGGGACCATCACCGGGCGCTCGACCACGGTGCGTAACGTGACTGCCGAAATCCGCGGACCGGACGGCCGCGGCCTCGCGGTCTCGGACGGCAGCTTCGTCATCCCCCAGCTCACCCCGGACCGGGTGGTGGCGCAGATCGGCATGCGGCTCTCCGGCGGGGCGGATGGCATGGCCTCCGTGCTGCAGGCCAAGCTGTTCAAGAGCCTGATGAGCGTTGATCTCGACCCCGCCACGATCAAGGGCAGCGCCGATCTGCGGGTCGATTTCCCCCTCAATCTCAAGCACATCCCCGATCTGCCCGACCTGCCGGTGACCCTGACCGGCACGCTGGCCGACCTCTCGGTCGACAAGGTGATGGGCAAGGACCGGCTGGAGGCGGGCAAGTTCTCCCTGTCGTACGACCGCGGCGCCTTCGCGCTGAAGGGCGACGGCCGGGTCGCGGGCGCCCCGATCTCGGTGGACATGCGCCAGCCGAAGGTGGGACAGCCGGGCGAGGCGGTCATCAACCTCGCCCTCGACGACGCGGTGCGGGGTCGGAAGGGCCTGCCGACCGCGCCGCAACTCACCGGCACGATCCCGGTCCGTGCGGTGGTGCCGATCGGCCGGCCCGGAACCGGCAAGCCGCCGATCAAGGTCGAGGCCGATCTCGCCAAGGTCGGGATCGACGGGCTGCTCCCGGGATTCACGAAGTCCGTCGGCAAGCCGGGACGGCTGACCTTCACCCTGGTGGATGGCAGTCAGGGCCTCGAACTGCGCGACTTCGCCTTCGACGCCGCCCCGGCCTCCGCCCGCGGCACCGTCACGATTACCCCCGAGGGCGGCCTGGAGCGGGCGGAGCTGACGAACGTCAAGCTCTCGCCCGGGGACGATCTGCGGGTCGGGCTCGACCGGTCCGGCAACGGCTACAAGGTCGTGGTCCGGGGCGCGGTGGTGGATGCGCGGCCGTTCCTGAAGTCTTTGGGCGGGCCGGACGGCAAGGGCGGCAAGGACACGAACCCGAAGGATATCGACGCCGACATCCAGGTGCCGATCGTCACGGGCTTCAACGACGAGGCGCTGACCGGCGCCAACCTGCGGCTGTCGCTGCACGGCAAGACCCTGCGCGCGGCCACGATTTCCGGGCGCTTCCGCGCGGCGCCCTTCGCCGCCTCCGTCACCCGCGGCGAGCGCGGCGTGCCGACGCTGGCGGTGGATACCGCCGATGCCGGCGCGACCCTGCGCTTCGTCGATGTCTACCGGCGGATGCATGGCGGGCGGCTCAATGCCGGGATCGGCCTCAATGACGGCCCGCAGGCGGGGGTCGTGCAGATCCGCGACTTCGTCCTGCGCAACGAGCCCGCTTTGTCGAGCATCATCGCGCAGGGGCCGGAGACGGCCGACACCGATTCCGCGCGCGGCCGCCGGGTCGCCCCGGGCCGGGGAGCCGGGGACGTCACCTTCGACCGGATGCGCGCCAATTTCGTCCGCACGGGCACCCGGGTCGATTTCAGCGACGCGGCGATCTCGAACGCCGCCATGGGCTTCACCCTGTCGGGCTGGCTCGACACGGGCCGCGAGCGCACCCTGATCGACGGCACCTTCGTGCCGCTCTACGGGCTGAACAACGTCGCCTCGCAACTGCCCCTGCTCGGGCCGCTGCTGGGCGGCGGCCACAACGAGGGGCTGTTCGCGGTCAATTTCCGCGTCTCGGGCAAGCTGGCCTCGCCGGATGTGAGCGTGAACCCGCTCTCGGCCATCGCGCCGGGCTTCCTGAGGAAGCTGTTCAGCGCCGGAGGCGGGCCGTTCGCCGACGGGATGCCGGCGCCGCAATAAGACGATGCGGGCTCGCGCGCCCCGCCGCCGGGTTCGCTGCGCCCCACAAAAAAGCCCGGCGCGGTGAACCGCCCCGGGCCGAAGCCAAATCCGGAAAGAACTACTTCTCGACGAAGGCCTTCTCGATCACGTAGTGGGCCGCCTCGCCGTGGTTGCCCTCCTCGTAACCGCGGGAGGTCAGAAGCTCCCGGGTGTCGCGGATCATGTCGGGGCTGCCGCAGAGCATGAAGCGGTCGTTCTCGATCGCCATCTCCGGCAGGCCAATGTCGGAGAAGAGCTTGCCCGAGACCATCAGGTCGGTGATCCGGCCGCGGTTGCGGAACGGCTCGCGGGTCACGGTCGGGTAGTAGACCAGCTGGTTCGAGATCATCTCGCCCAGGAATTCGTGCTTCGGCAGCGTCTCCGTGATGGTCTCGCCGTAGGCGAGTTCCTGCACCTGACGACAGCCATGGACCAGCACGACCTTCTCGAACCGGTCGTAGGTCTCCGGATCCTTGATGATCGACAGGAACGGCGCCAAACCCGTGCCGGTGCCGAGCAGGTAGAGGTGCCGGCCGAGCAGCAGGTTGTCGAGCACCAGCGTGCCGGTGGGCTTCTTGCCGACGATGATCGGATCGCCGACCTTGAGATGCTGGAGCTTCGAGGTCAGCGGCCCGTCCTGAACCTTGATCGAGAAGAACTCCAGTTCCTCCTCGTAATTGGCCGAGACGACCGAATAGGCGCGCAGGAGCGGGCGCCCCTCGACCTCAAGGCCGATCATCGTGAACTCGCCGTTGCGGAAGCGGAACGCCGGATCGCGGGTCGTGCGGAACGAGAACAGGTTGTCGGTCCAGTGGTGGACCGACAGGACGCGCTCCTCGTAGAACTTGCTCATCGACGGATCAGTCCTCGAATCCTCTGATGCCCGGTTCGGCAGATCCCCGCCCTCCCACGGGACGGGGGCGGATCCATGCGGCGGTCCGCCGGGATCCGGATGTCAAACATACGCGTGCTGCTTCTTTCGCAGTTGCAGCACGCCCGTCAAGGCGCGCCAGGATCACACCCGCCAAAGAAGTGAACGGCCTGGAATCGTTCGAATATTTAGCCTCTTCGCCGCACGGCTGCAGCCGCGCCCCGGACATGGGAGGGTTGCCGGGGCGGGTGGCGCTCAGGAGACGGTGCCGGGGCGCAGCGGCTTCAGGCCCGCCTCGATCTCGGCCCGGCGCGGCTCCAGAAACGGCGGCAGGGCGAGACGTTCGCCCAGAGTCTCCAGCGGCTCGTCGGCGGTGAAGCCCGGCCCGTCGGTGGCGATCTCGAAGAGGATGCCGTTGGGCTCGCGGAAGTAGAGGCTGCGGAAATAGTAGCGATCGACCGGCCCGCTGGTTGGCACCCGGGCAGCCCGAAGCCGGTCGGCCCAGGCGTCGTATTCCGCATCCGGGATGCGGAAGGCGACGTGATGCACCGCCCCCGCGCCCTGCCGCGCCGGCGCGGACGGATCGGCCAGGAGCTGGATCTCGGCGGCCGGGCCGCCGGGGCCCATGGCGTAGACCTCGACCGGTCCGTCCTCGGTCTGGAACGCCCGATCCCGGCGCATGCCCAGCACCTCGGTGAGCACGGCGGCGGTGCGCCCGAGATCCGGCACCGCGAGGCGGATCGGGCCGAGGCCGCGGATCTGATAGGCGGCCGGCACCGGCGAACCGGTCCAGGGATGCTCCGGTCCGGTCCCGCCGTCATCGACGAGGGCGAGGCGCTGGCCCTCCGGATCCTCGAAATCCAGGGTGAGCCGCCCGTCGCGCACGACAGGCTCGGCCTCCACGATCCCAGCCTCGCGCAGGCGTGCGTGCCACCACGCCACCGCGCCTTCGCCGGGCACGCGCAGATGCGTCCGGGAGATGCTGTTCGAGCCCCGCCGCTCCCGGGGCGCCGGCCAGTCGAAGAAGGTGATGTCGGTCCCGGGGCTCGCCAGCCCGTCCGCGTAGAACAGGTGGTAGGCCGAGACGTCGTCCTGGTTCACGGTCTTCTTGACGAGGTGCAGGCCCAGCGTGCCCGTGTAGAACGCGACGTTGTCCGCCGCGCGGGCGGTCACCGCGGTGAGGTGGTGGATGCCGGTGAGCTGCATGGGGATCCGGGGGTCTGGGGCCGATCCGGCTCAGGTGGGGATTGGGGCCCGGGTTGCGAGGGCTGGCCATCCAGGGAGTTGTTCGGCAGGTATCAAGCTGCGCTCACTGAGCGCGTCTCAAGGCGTAATGGAGTTGTCCGCCCGTCATCATGGCCTATCCGCTCGACAATGGTTTGCGGGCCGCGTGGCGAAACCGCTGCACCACGATCTCATCGTCGCGGACGAAATGGTCGATGTGGTAGGGATAGGGCGTGAGGAAGAGACGCCGCACGCCGGGCAACGACGTCCGCGCGCCCACGTAAGGATGATCCCGCACGACTGCGATGAGCGCTGTCAGCCGGGCTTCAACGTTAGCCGCGCCTTGCGGGGACTACGTCGCGATGTGGCCCAGGGCGCGGTCGATCTGCTGCAAGGCGCGCCGCTGAAAAAGCAGCTTCAAAGGCGATACTTGGACAGGACGGCCTCGACTTCGGCCGCCGTCGCGAAGTCGCCGCGCATCCTCTCGGCCTGCGCCTCGACGAGATCGGCGACTTCATCAGCCGTAAGTTCGATCACCGCCTCGTCCCGGCCCGCATAGGCCAGCACAAGGCGAGCAATCTCATCCTGCATCTCGGGCGACAGCGCGCGGGCGGTTTCCATCGCCCGATCCAAGAGGTCGGTCATGCCTTCAGTATGCACCGATCACCGCCCGAGAAAAGCGGCCCAGCCCTCAGAGCCCGACCGGCCGCCCCGCGGCCACCACCAGCATCTTGCCATCCGCGAAGGTGCGGGCGGCGGCCCGGCGGATATCCGCCTGGGTCACGGCCGACACCATGGCGTTGCGCCGGGCGATGTAATCCATGCCCAGTTCCTCGAAGGCGATCTGCACCAATTGGTGCGCGATCTTGGTCGAGGTGTCGAAGCCGAGCGCATAGGAGCCGGTGAGGTAGTCCTTGGCCTTCTGCAACTCGTCGTCGTCCGGGCCATCCGTGATCAGGCGGCCGATCTCGTCGCCGATCACCGACAGTGCTTCGCCGACGCGCTCGTTCTTGGTGGCGGTGTAGCCCCAGGTCATCGCGGCCGAGCGGTGGCTGACCAGCGAAGTGCCGACCGAGTAGGCCAGCCCGCGCTTCTCGCGCACCTCTTGGAACAGGCGCGACGTGAAGGCGCCGCCGCCGAGAATATGGTTCAGCACGTAGGCGGGGATGAAGTCCGGGTCGCGCCAGGGCACGCCGGCCATGCCGAACCGGATCACCGATTGCGGGACGTCGAGATCGACCACGATGCGGCGGCCGAGATCCTGCACTTCGGTGCGCGGCACCGCCTTCAGTTCGCCGGCCTCCGGCAGGGCCCCGAAGGACCGGTTCAGACCGTCGGCGAGTTGCTGGGCGCCAATCGCGCCGACCGCCGCGACCTTCACCCGGCCGCGCCCGATGATGCGGGCATGCATCGCCAGCAGGTCGCCGCGGGTGATCGCCGTGACGCTCTCGACCGTCCCGGAGGAGGGGCGGGCATAGGGATGGCCGGCAAACGCCTCCTTGAAGAAGCGGCGGGAGGCCAGCACCCCCGGATCGTTCTGCTGATAGCGCAGGCCGGCGATGATCTGGGCCCGCACGCGCTCGATCGCGTCGGGGTCGAGGCGGGGCTTGGCCAGCGCCAGAGCGAGGAGGCCGATCGCCTCGTCGGCGTGCTTGACCAGCATCTTCAGCGAGCCGCCGACCGCGTCCGGCCCGGCATGGAACGACAGCTCGATCGCGCGGGCGGCCAGCCGCTCCTGGAACTGGTCGGAGGTCAGATCGCCGGCGCCTTCGTCGAGGAGCCGCGCCAGCATCTGCGCACAGCCGGACTTGCCGGCCGGGTCCTGGGCGGCGCCGCCCTCGAAGGTGAAGGCCAGGGCGATCAGCGGCACGACGGGGGATTCGACGTGCCACGCCTCGATGCCGGGGGCGGTCACCACCGGCAGCGCCGTGGTCGGCGAGTTGGTCGGGGTTACGGTCTCGACCAGGGTCTCGGTCAAGCTCATGAGAACCTCTTTTTTATCGCTTCACGGGCGGCGGAGCAGCTCAGCGCATCCGGGCTGATGCGGTCTCGACGGGGCTTGGAAAACCACCCGCCGGGACGCGTCCCGAAAACACTACTCGGCGGCCATCGCCACGGGGGCGTCGGGATCCTGCGCCTTGGTCAGGTAGCCGGTGACCGAGCGGGCCGGCGTCAGCCAGCGCTCGGCGGCGCTCTTCAGGCGGTCCTGCGACACCGCCTCGATATCGGTCGGCCAGCGGCGGACCTCCTCGATGGTCTCGCCGATCGCCAGAGCCGAGCCGTAGATGCGGGCGAGCGAGGACTGGCTGTCGGAGGAGTAGACCGTCTCGGCCACGAGCCGGGTCTTGGCCCGCTCGATCGCCTCGGGATCCAGAGCCTCGGCAGGGGCGCGGCGCAGCACCTTGTCGACGGCCTCCTCCAGCTTCTCCAGGGGCACGCCCTCGGCGGGCACCGCGTAGACGGAGAAGCGGGTGTCGTCGATCGCCGAGCCCATGTACCAGGCGCCGGCATTCACCGCGAGGCCGGTCTCCATGACCAACTTGCGGTAGAGATAGGAGGTCGAGCCGCCGCCCAGCACCTCGGCGAGCAGTTCGAGGTCATGGCAGCCGCCGTCGCGGGCGGTGATGCAGGAGGGGGTCAGGTAGAGCCGCTGCAGGGTCGGCTGCTCGACCTTCGGGTCGGCGACCGCGACGCGGCGCAGCGCCTTCGGCTCCGGCTCCCGGGCCCGAATACGCTCGGGCCGGGTGCCCTGCGGCGTCACGCGGCCATAGGTGGTCTCGGCCAGCCGGCGGACCTCGTCCGGGGTCACGTCGCCGGCGACCACCAGGATGGCGTTCTCGGGGGTGTAGAAGCGCTTGTAATAGGCCAGCGCGTGCTCGCGGTTCAGCCCCTCGATCTCGTGCATCCAGCCGATGATCGGGGTGCCGTAGGGATGGTGCACGAACAGGCCGGCCGCCATCGCCTCGGAGAGCTGGGCGGAGGGGTCGGTCTCGACCCGCATCCGGCGCTCCTCCAGCACCACGTCGCGCTCGGGAGCCACGACGGCATCGTCGAGGACGAGGCCGCTCATGCGATCTGCCTCGAACGCCATCATGGTGCCGAGATGGTCCCGGGCGACCCGCTGGAAATAGGCGGTGTAATCGTAGCTGGTGAAGGCGTTCTCCTGGCCGCCGAGGCCCGACACAGCCTTCGAGAAGGCGCCGACCGGGTGCTTCTCGGTGCCCTTGAACATCAGGTGCTCAAGGAAGTGGGCGATGCCCGACTGGCCGAGCGGATCATCCGCCGAACCGTTGCGGTACCAGATCATGTGGGTGGCGACGGGGGCGCGATGGTCGGGCACCACCACCACGTCGAGGCCGTTGTCGAGGGTGAACGCCGTCACTTCGGGACCACCCGCCTCGGACCGCCCGAACGGCGCGGCATCGCCCCGGCCGGCGCTGGCGCCGAAGGCCGAGCCCGGACGCAGTGGGAAGAGGGGGGGCGTCGCCGTCCTGAACAGGTGCATTCCGCTTTCCTTCTGCCGGCCCCGCCCGGCGCGCCGCATCTCTGGATGCGCGTGCGGATCGGAACCGTCCTGGTCTCCGGCGGGCAAGAACCGCACCGGGACGAACATCACATGTTGCCACGTCGAGTCGCCGTTGCAACGGCGACACAGCGACTCCGCTACTGCTGCGCCCGCTGACGGAGGTAGGCCTGGGGGTCGGCCTCCTCGCGCTCGCGGCTGGCGTTGTTGATCGGGTCGCTGGAGGGCGGGCGCGCCAGCTTCTTGGGCGATTGCCGATATCCGGTGGGCGGATCGGTCAGCACGTCCCGGTTCGGCTCGGCGTCGGAGGGCTCCGCGTTGGCGCTCTTGCCCTTGAGCAGGTCGAACGGGCTGACCAGGCTGTCGTCGCGGTTGTTGTCGCCGGGCTTGCGCTCGGCCTCGGTGGTCAGGTTCGCGCCGGCCCGTCGGCCGTTGCGCATCTCGTCCACCGAGAGGGTGGCGTTGTTGTCGTCGTAGCGGCCCTGGGCCTGGACGCCCTTGGGGTTGCGGCGCTCCTTGGCGGCGCGCTCGCGCTCGGCGATCTCGGGATCCTTCGGCCAGGCGGTGCTGGTGGAGCGAGCCCGGGGCTGGGGCAGGGCCTTGCCGTCGAGCTTGGGCGGCATCACCAGCGGCGGGCGCTCGTGGTAGTCGATCGGATCCTGGCGCTTCTCCAGAAGGCCGATGCCCGACAGCGCATCGCGCATGAACTCGCCGCGCTCCTGCGCCTGGGCGCCGACGGAGAGCAGCGGCGTCAGGGCGAACGCGGCGGGGAGGAGGAGTCGAAGCCTGCGATGCCCGGTCATGCTGCCTCACGGGTTCCGGCCGGGGAGTCCGGCTCGGGGATGGCCGAAACGCGGCCTGATCCGACGGGACCCGGCCTGAGGCCGGTTTCCGGCGATCGTATGGCGCCTTGGCCACATCGCGCCAGGGCGGAGATGTGACCGGACCGATGTGTTGCGCGCATCACAGGCGTGGGGCCGGATCGCTCGGGGCCGGATCCCGGTGGTGCCGCCCGGCCGGGAACAGGCTGTCGAGGATCAACCCAATGACGCCGGCCACGATCGCCGCGTCGGCGACGTTGAACACGTACCAGGACCAGCCGCCGGCATGCAGGTGGACGAAATCGAACACCGCCCCGTAGGCGGCGCGATCGATGGCGTTGCCCAGCGCACCGCCGACGATGAGGCCCAGGGCAACGCCGAGCAGCCGCGACGTGGCCCGCCGCATCCAGATCCCGAGGCCGAGCGCCGCGGCGAGCGACAGGATGACGAGGATCCAGCGGCCGAGGCCGCCCTCCTGCTGGAACAGGCCATAGGACACCCCTCGGTTCCAGACCACGACGAAGTCGGCGAAGGGCCCGAACCGCCAGGGCTGCGTGAGCACGAGGTCGGTGCCGAAATACAGGCCGAGCTTGGAGGCTTGGTCGAGGATCAGGGTGAGGAGGAGGGCCAGAAGGCCGGCGCGGAAGGGGGTCATGCGGCAACCGCACGGCCGACGGCGGAAAGCCCCTCTCCCCACGCGCGGGGAGAGGGGGATGCTGCGGCGAAGGAGGCGTCAATCGCCCTCACGCCGCGCTCGCCTCCGGATGCGCCGTGTCCCACTCGCGCAGGGCCTTTGCGTCGCGGGGGGTTACGTCCGGGAAATCCGGATCGCCGCCCACCTCAGGGCTGACCCGCCAGGAGCGGGCGCATTTGCGGCCCTCGGCCGGGCTCGGCACCACCGCCACGCCGCGGACCTCGTCGAGCCGGAAGGCCTCGGCCGGGCCCTCGCCCGCCACCACGGTGATGGCGGAGGTGATGCAGGTATCGGCGAAGTCGCAGCCCTCGAGCGCCGCCAGCAGGTCCGGATCCGCCACGTAGACCGTCGGGGCCGCCTCCAGGCTCGCGCCGATCCGCTTGGCCGCGCGCTCGATCTCCAGCGCTCCAGTGACCACCCGCCGCACCCGCCGGATCTTGTGCCAGCGCTCCGCGAGGGGGGCGTCGAGCCAGTCCGCCGGAGTCTCAGGCAGGGTCTGAAGATGCACCGAGCCGTCCTCGGACGGGTAGCGGTCGAGCCAAGCCTCCTCGGCCGTGAAGGCCAGCACCGGGGCGAGCCAGACCGTCACCCGCCGGAACGCCGCGTCGATCACCTGGAGTGCGGCCCGGCGACGAACCGAGGAGATCGGATCGCAATACAGCGCGTCCTTGCGCACGTCGAAGTAGAACGACGACAGGTCGCCGGTCATGAAGCCGTTGAGCAGCGCCACCACCCGCTTGGTGTCGAAGGTCGCGTAGGCCTCGCGGATCTCGCCGTCGAGCTCGGCCAGCCGGTGCAGGATCAACCGCTCAAGCTCCGGCATTTCTTGGAACTCGACGTCGTCGCCCTCGACCCGGTGGGCGAGCGAACCGAGCATCCAGCGCAAAGAATTCCTGAGCTTGCGGTAGGTCTCGGCAAACGTCTTGATGATCTCCGGGCCGATCCGCAGATCGTCGGTATAGTCGGACGCCGCGACCCACAGGCGCAGGATGTCGGCGCCCGAATCCTTGATGATGCTCTGCGGCGCGACGACGTTGCCCTTCGACTTCGACATCTTCAGGCCCTTGCCGTCGAGCACGAAGCCGTGGGTCAGGACGATGTCGTAGGGCGCCCGGCCCCGCGTGCCCGAGGATTCGAGCAGCGAGGACTGGAACCAGCCGCGGTGCTGGTCGGAACCCTCCAGGTACATGACCCGGTCCTGCCCACCGTCGCGGATGCGGGTGACCCCGGCGAACCCCGGAAAAGCCTCCGGATCGTCCAGCACGAAGGCGTGGGTCGAGCCCGAATCGAACCAGACGTCGAGGACGTCGGTCACCTTCTCGTAGGCGGCCGGGTCGTGCTCGGGCGCCAGGAAGCGCTGCGCGGCATCGTCCCGGAACCACGCGTCGGCGCCCTCTTTGGCGAAGGCCTCGCGGATGCGGGAATTGACCCGGTCGTCCTTCAGGATCTCGGCGGTCTCCCGGTGCACGAACACGGTGATCGGCACGCCCCAGGCGCGCTGGCGCGAGACCACCCAGTCGGGCCGGTTGCCGACCATACCGGTGATCCGGTTCTTGCCTTGCGTCGGCACCCACTGGGTGTCGTCGATGCCCTGGAGCGCCACCTCGCGCAGGGACCGGTTGCCGAGCGAATCCACCGGCCGGTCCATGGCGATGAACCATTGCGGGGTATTGCGGAAGATCACCGGCTTCTTGGACCGCCAGGAATGCGGGTACTGGTGGCGCAGCACCCCGCGGGCGACGAGCGCACCGGCCTCCGTCAGCGCGGCGATGACCGCCTTGTTGGCGTCGCCCTTCTCGCCCTTGGCGGTGAGCACGCGGGTGCCGGTGAAGCCCGGGGCCGCCTCGGTGAGCACGCCGTCCGCGTCCACCGTGTAGGGGATGGTCGTGTCGATGCCGCGCTCGTGCAGGAGCCGGCCGCTCGCCATCCAGAGTTCGAAATCCTCGCGGCCATGGCTCGGCGCCGTATGGACGAAGCCGGTGCCGGATTCGTCGGTGACGTGGTCGCCGTCGAGCATCGGCACGGCGAAGCCGTAGCCGAGCTTCGCCAGGGGATGGTCCAGGGTCAGGCCGGCGAGTGTCGACGGGCTCACGTCGCCGACGCGCTCGAACGCTTCGACCCGGGCGGCCTTGAACACGGTGGCGGCCAGGCTGTCGGCCAGCACGTAGCTCTGGCCGGGCACCGCCCAATTGTCGGCCGGCGCCTGCGTGACCCGGTACAGGCCGTAGGCGATCTTTTTGGAGTAGGCGACGGCGCGGTTCCCGGGGATCGTCCAGGGGGTGGTCGTCCAGATCACGACGCGCGCCGCGCCGAGGTCACCCTGTGCGCCGGAGCGGATCGGAAACGCACAGAAAATCGTGTCGCTGACGTGCTCCTCGTACTCGACCTCAGCCTCGGCGAGCGCGGTCTTCTCGACCACCGACCACATCACCGGCTTCGAGCCGCGATAGAGCTGGCCGCTCATCGAGAACTTCATCAGCTCGTCGGCGATCACGGCCTCGGCCGGGTAGGCCATGGTGGCATAGGGATGGTCCCAGTCGCCGGTGACGCCGAGCCGCTTGAACTCTTCCCGCTGCACGTCGAGCCAGTGCGCCGCGAAGGTCCGGCATTCCTGCCGGAACTCGATCACCGGCACGTCGTCCTTGTTGCGGCCCTTGGCGCGGTACTGCTCCTCGATCTTCCACTCGATCGGCAGGCCGTGGCAGTCCCAGCCGGGGACGTAGTTGGCGTCGAAGCCGAGGGCGGCCTGGGAGCGGACCACCACGTCCTTCAGGATCTTGTTGAGGGCCGTGCCGATGTGGATGTTGCCGTTGGCGTAGGGCGGGCCGTCATGGAGCACGAATTTCGGCCGGCCCTGGCCGCGGGCGCGCAGCGTCCCGTAGAGGTCGATCCGCTTCCAGCGCTCGATGAGGAGCGGTTCGCGGACCGGCAGGCCGGCGCGCATCGGGAATTCGGTCTGCGGCAGGAACAGGGTCTTGGAATAGTCGCGGGCGGGCGCGGTCTCGGGGGTGGTCATCGGATCTCGCATCGGCGGTCGGGCCGGCGGCAGGCCGGCGGAATCGGATCAGGCGGCAGGAGGACCCCGGACCTCCCCGCGGCCACGCCGAAGCGGGCCCTCAGGCGGAGGCCGGGCCGGTAATTCGAATCGGGCGGCCGGGGCCGCGCAGGGCGCGCG
The DNA here is from genome assembly GCF_026540775.1 of Methylobacterium sp. GC_Met_3. Taxonomy (NCBI): domain Bacteria; kingdom Pseudomonadati; phylum Pseudomonadota; class Alphaproteobacteria; order Hyphomicrobiales; family Methylobacteriaceae; genus Methylobacterium; species Methylobacterium sp. GC_Met_3. The sequence goes on along the minus strand of NZ_JALNUL010000001.1, from coordinate 97,256 downwards.
AAGCGTGCATGCGGCGATCTCTATCAGCCGCTCCGGCGCGAGGCCAGCGGCAGCGCCGATCACGCGCCCGTGAAACAGGATGGGACCATTCGGCGCCTGAACCGTTGATAGGCACACCCTCCGCTCGCCGAGGCGGCGCGGAGCCGACCCAGACCCAGATCCGGGAGATGAACCTATGAAGAAGCTTCTGATCGCGACCCTCGCCCTCGCACCCCTCGCCTTCGCGGGGGCCGCACAGGCCCAGGGCACGGCCCGCGGCGCCCAGCGCGGCGTCGAGGACGGCTCGGCTGCGGCCGGCCCGGTCGGCGGCATTGTCGGCGGTGCCGTCGGCGCGGCCACCGGCACGGTCGGCGGAGTGCTCGGCACCGATCCTGATCCGGCCCGCCGCGCCCGGGAAGAGCGCCGCGAGGAGCGGATGGAGCGTCAGGAGCGCCGCGGCCGCTGATTCGATCCGGCCGGTCGCCTCAGGCGGCCGGCCGCCCGTCCCGGCGGATCGTCTCCTGCGCCAGGAGGTATAATCCTGAGCCGACCACGATCATGGCGCCCGCCACGGTCCAGCGGCTCGGCACGTCGCCGAACAGCAGGAAGCCCAGCGTCACCGACCAGAGCAGCTGGGTGTAGATGAACGGCGCCAGCACGTTGGCCGGCGCGCGGGCATGGGCCATCACCAGGAGCCAATGGCCGAGCGTTCCGAACAGCGCGACGCCGATCAGCAATGCCCAGTGGGTCAGGCTCGCCGGGCTCGTCCAGATCCACGGCAGGAGCGGCGCCATCAGCGCGAGGCCCGCGAGCCCGGTGTAGAACATGGTCGTCGCGGTGGAATCGTAGGCCGCGAGCTTGCGCGTGATGATCGCGTAGAAGGCGTAGACCACGACGTTGGCCAGGCAGAGCAGGGCGGCCGGGTGCATCCCGCCGATTCCCGGCCGCACGATCACCAGCACGCCCAGGAAGCCGACGCCGATCGCCGCCATCCGCGCCCGGGAGGACCACTCGCCGAGCAGCGGTCCGGCGAGCAGCGCCACAGTGAGCGGCGCGGCGAACTGGATCGAGATCGTCTCGGCCATCTGCAGGTAGCGCAACGCCAGGAAGTTCAGGGCCGTCGAAGCGAACAGCAGCAGCGAGCGGACGATCTGGAGCGTCAGCCGCCGGCTCTTCACCACGCCCGGGGTACGCACCGGGTTGACGAACAGCGAGATCATCGCGACGCTCGCCGCGTAGCGCATGAAGGTGGTGACCAGCGGGTCGACCCCGGCCCGCGCCAGGGTCTTGGCGCTTGCGTCGAGGCTCGCGAAGAACGCGACGGCCCCGCACATGAGGGCGATGCCGACAAGCCGTCGGCGGCCGGCCAGGGCCATCTCGGCAGCGGCCTGCGCGGGCGCGATGTCATCGGTGACGGACGTCGCGACCTGCGTGTTCATGCCTGCCAAATCCCGGTGGAGGCCGGTATTTGTGCCACCCTCGACCTTGGTTCGGTATCCGTCGCCGCGCAGGGGGACCATGCAGCCGGCACGGTCATGCGGGCCGGCGGCGCCTCACCGCTTGGCCGCGACCTTCTCGACCGCCGGGGCCTTCTCGGCGGAGGCGGTCCGGGTCGTCGCCTTCGCGACCTTCGGCTTGGCCGGCGCGGCCCCCGCGATCAGCGCCGCGAGATGCGACTGGTCGAGCCCCGATGCCACAGCCGGACGCGGCGCGGGCTGCGTCGCGCCTGCCGGCATGCTGGCCGCCGCGACAGAGCGCTCAGCTTGACGCTCGATCGGGCGTGGCTCGATGGAGCCCGTGGCGACCGGATCGGCAAGGCTGGCGACCGGCACCGGGGCCGCCGTGGATTCGCGCTGGACGCGCAGGGTCCAGTGCGCCGCCGTCGAGAGGGCGGCGACCGCCAGGATCGCCTTGATGCCGCTGGTGAGCAGGGCTCGCATGGTCGTCAGGCCCGAGAGAACGCGGTTACGCCGGACCGGATCCCGGCCCCGATTCATCATCGCCGCGGAGCGTGAACGAAGCTGCAATCGCCGGACCGAAACCTGTCCCGGAACGGGGCAGCGCGCTTCCTCAAGGGGCCGGGCGAGGGGAGAAATCTATGTGGGCCTTGCGCCGGATCCGCGGTTCCTGTTCCCCGCGCACCCGACACTCCTGCAGCGACTCGGCCCACTGAGCCTCACAGAAACGGCCCAGAGAACTGGTCCGGACCGCTCCGTCACTGCCGACCCCGCCGCCATGCAGGCCCGAGCGGGCTCGCGAAACCTTCAGGCGCATCGGCCGCTGGGGAGAGCCCGTGTAGAGGGTGACAGCCGAGCCGGCAACAGAGGCGGGACCGTTTCGGCGGCCCCCGCGGCGATCAGCGCGCCTGCGCCGCCGCGGCGAAGCGTATCAGCGCGGCGATGTCGGACCCACCCGCCTCCGCGGCGAGGTGCCGGTACAGCGCGGCATAGCCATCGAAGACCTGCCGGCCGGCCGCGTCCGGGCCCAGGAAATCGGCGATTTCCGCCATCTCGGGTGCCCAGCGATACGCCTTCGGCGCCATGTCGGGCAGGCCCTTGGCGAACCGGGCGAGGAGCGCCGGCTCGTTCTCGGCGAGTTCGGCCAGCAGCGCCTCGCCGGCGCCGGCGCGCTCGGCGGCCAGGATCATGATGGCGGCCAGCGCCGTGAGACCCTTGTTGAGGCCGGCATAGCTCATCTTCAGGCTGGAGGCGGCGTCGATCCCGCCGGCGCAGACGCGCAGGTCGAGGCCGAGGTCGCGCAGGATCTGCGCGGGGCCCGTGTCCGCGCCCGAGACGTAGACGCGCGGCCCTTGGCTGCCGGGCTTCGGCGGCAGGCCCAGAATCGCCCCGTCGAGGAACGGCGCGCCCGTACCGGCGATGATCTCCGCAATGCGGCCGACCGTTTCCGGGCTGACGGCATTGGCGTCGATATAGACCGGCTTGCGTGGGGCCGCCGCGAGGGCGGGAGCGAGCCGGCGGGCCATGGCCTCCGCGTCGGCGGGCGGTACGATCGAGAGCAGGAGGTCCGCGGCGGCGAGATCGGCATCCGCGGCGTGGATCATGCCGGCAGCCTCGGCTCGAGCGTGGCTCGCAGACCCGCGCCCGTCGAGGGAGGTCAGCACCCGGGCGCCGTGCTCGGACAACCGAGCCCCGATGGCGCTGCCCATGGCGCCGGGGGCGATCACCGCGATGGTGGGCATGGGGGTTATTCCGATCCGACGAACTGCCCGACACTAGGCGAGCTGCATGAGCTCAGCCAAGGCCGGGACGCTCCTTTACGACCCCGTTCAGCGCCGGTATCGTTCCATGCATGAGCAATCCCGCCACGCTCGCCGCCGGGCAACCTGGGTCCTGGCCCTAGAAGGACGCAAAGGCCCGATTCGGCGAGCTTATCCGTCGTGTCCAGAGCGATGGACCGCAACATGTGACGGTTGGGGATCAGGAAGCCGTGGTGGTGATCTCGGCGGAGGAGTTCCGCCGACTTACGGGAACCGCGTCGGGACAGAAGCTGATCGACGCCCTGCAGGCCTCCCCGTACCGCGACATCGACCTCGAACCGGTCACGATGTCCGTCCGTGACGTTGATTTGTGAAAAGCTGGCTGCTCGACACCAATGTCCTGTCCGAGCTTCGCCGTCCGCGGCCGGAGCAGAGGGTTGTCGCCTTCGCCGCCGCTCAACCGATCGAGGCGCTGTACGTCAGCATCGTGACCTTCGCGGAGCTTCGATTCGGCATCGAGCGGCTCGGAGATGGACCGCGTCGGGCGGAGTTGATCGATTGGCTGACGCGTCAACTCCGGCCGATGTTCACCGGCCGCACCCTGCCCGTCGATGAAGAGGTTGATGGTACGCTGGCGGTTTCTCGTCGATGACGGCCGGCGGAGCGGGCACACCTTCCCGCAGCCCGATCTTCTGATCGCTGCGACGGCCCTGGTCTCCGGTCTCACACTGGTCACGCGAAACACCGCGGATTTCACGGCCGCCCGCGTGCCCCTCCTCAATCCCAAGATCGACCCACTGCCGTAAGCAGCCGGTCGCTCTCAGGTCGGTCGCTCCGAAGCTCCTACCGCAGCGACCCACAGAACCGCTGGATGCGCCGGCACGCCTCCTCCAGCACCGCGTTGGAGGTGGCGTAGGAGATCCGCAGGTTCGGCCCGAGACCGAAGGCCGAGCCGTGCACCGCGGCCACGCCCTCGGCCTGGAGCAGTTCCGTGACGAAATCCTCGTCGGTCTCGATGGTCTTGCCGGACTCGGTCGTCTTGCCGATCAGCGCCGCGCAGGACGGGTAGACGTAGAACGCGCCCTCGGGCGTCGGGCAGGTCAACCCGTTGGTCTGGTTGAGCATCGACACCACGAGGTCGCGCCGGCCCTGGAAGGCCGCGCGGAACTTCGCCAGATGATCCTGCGGCCCGTCGAGGGCAGCGACCGCGGCCCACTGCGCGATCGTGCTGGCGCCGGAGGTCTGCTGGCCCTGGACGAAGTCCATCGCCTTGATCAGCTTCTCTGGCCCGGCCGCGTAGCCGATCCGCCAGCCGGTCATGGCGTAGCCCTTCGAGACGCCGTTCATGGTCAGCGTCCGCTCGATCAGCTGCGGCTCGACCTGGGCCGGGGTGACGAACTCGAAATCGCCGTAGGTCAGGTGCTCGTAGATGTCGTCGGTCAGGATGTGCACGTCCGGGTAGCGGAGCAGCACATCGGTGAGCGCCTTCATCTCGGCGCGGGAATAGGCGGCCCCGGACGGGTTCGAGGGGGAGTTGAGGACGATCCACTTGGTCTTCGGGGTCAGCACCCGGTCGAGTTCCTCCGGCTGGAGCTTGAAGCCGTGGTCCATGTCGGTGTCGGCGAAGACCGGCGTGCCGCCGCACAGGCCGACCATCTCCGGGTAGGACACCCAGTAGGGGCGGGGAATCACCACCTCGTCGCCGGGGTTCAGGGTGGCCAGGAAGGAGTTGTACAGCACCTGCTTGCCGCCGGTGCCCACGATGGTCTGCGAGACCTTGTAGTCGAGCCCGTTCTCACGCTTGAACTTGCGCACGATCGCCTCGCGCAGGGGCGCGATGCCGGAGACCGGCGGGTAGCGGGTCTCGTTGCGGTGGATGGCCTCGATCGCGGCCTGCTTGATGTGCTCGGGCGTGTCGAAATCCGGCTCGCCCACCGACAGGCTGATGACGTCGACGCCGGACGCCTTCAGGTCCCGGGCCTTCTGGGTCATCACGATGGTCGCGGACGGCTTCACCCGCGAAAGGACGTCGGCGAGGAGAGCCATGGCGTGCGATGCTCCGGATTGTCGAGGTCAGGCGCCGCCTGTTTTGCGGCGCGGCGAACCGTAGGCCCGCGACGCTGAGCCGGCAAGCGCGGACGCCGCAGTGGCGCGCGGAACCGCGATGTCTGCTAAGAACCTGCGAGTCGGGACGGAACGGGAGGCCCTGCCGATGGGCGAGACCATCAACGTCACCCTGGCGCCGGACACGCTCCGCGCCGTGCGCGAGAGCGTCGAGGCAGGCGAGTACACGTCGGTGGACGCGCTGCTCGACGAGGCCGTGCACGCGCTGCAGCGCCAGCGCCGCGAGAATGCCGAGCAGCTCGATCTTATCCGCGCCCGCATCCGGCGCTCCCTCGACGATCCGCGGCCTCCGCTGAGCCTTGAGGAAGTCGAAGCGCGCATGGAAGCCCTGTTCGCTCAGACACGCGACGAGCGTCGGCGTGCGTAGGCTGCCCGTCGTGTTCCAGGGCGAGGCAGAGGCGGACCTCGCTGGCATCTTCCACGTCGTGCTCCACGCAAGCCAGGATCAAAGCGTCGCCGAAGGCTTCATCCGGCGAATCATCGCGCGCTGCCATCAGATCGGCGATGCACCCCATGGCGGGCGTCCGCGCGGCGATCTGGAGCCCGGCCTGAGAACCGTGCCGTTCGAGAGATCCGCCGGCATCGCATATCGGGTCGAAACCGAGTCGGTGACGATCACCAACGTGTTCTATGGCGGCCGCAACTTCGAGGCGCTGTTTCAGGCTGCCCGGGCGGACGACGAGCCGGCGCCGTGACCCGTGTGATCGAGCGGCCCCTCATGCCCTCGCACCGGCCGGCCCTGGCCCCCATCTCTCCCGGTATGACCCCGCTCTCCGTCCTCGATCTCTCCTTCGTCAGCGCCGAATCCACCCCGGCGCAGGCGCTGCATGACACCCTGGCGCTGGCCCGCCACGTCGATGGCCTCGGCTACCGGCGCTACTGGCTGGCCGAGCATCATGCGCTGCCCAACGTGGCCAGCCCGGCCCCCGAGATCATGATCGGCCAGATCGCCGCCGCGACCCGCAACCTCCGGGTCGGCTCGGGCGGGATCATGCTGCCGAACCACGCGCCGCTGATGGTGGCCGAGCGCTTCCGGGTGCTGGAAGCGCTGTTCCCCGGCCGGATCGATCTCGGCCTGGGGCGCGCGCCCGGCACGGACGGCGTCACCGCGCGGGCTTTGCGCCGCCGCGAGGCGCCGGGGGAGGGCGGGGGTGACGATTTCCTCGACCGCCTGCAGGAATTGCTGTTCTGGGACGGCGGCTTCCCTGAGGGGCATCCGTTCGGACGGATTACGGCGAGCCCGGCCGGTGTTCCGCTGCCGCCGATCTTCCTGCTGGGCTCGTCCGATTACAGCGCCCGGCTCGCGGGCGAGATCGGCTGCGGGTTCGGCTTCGCGCAGCACTTCTCCGGGATGCCGGCCGAGGCGCCGATGCTAGACTACCGCCGCGGGTTCCGCCCGACGCGGCTCGGCGCGACGCCCCACGCGATCCTGGCCGTCGCGGCGATCTGCGCGCCCACGGACGCTGAGGCCGAGCGGCTGGCCGCCAGTGCACGCCTGGCGACCCTGCGTCGGGAGCGGGGCGAGTACCGGCCGCTGCCGAGCCTCGCCGAGGCGCTGGCCTATCCGTATTCCGATGCCGAGCGGAGGCAGATCGAACGCGGCCGCGACCGTCTGCACGTCGGCGGCCCCGAGACTCTGCGGGCGCATCTCGCCGACATGATCGCGCGGACGCAGGCCGACGAGCTGATGATCGTCTCGGCGATTCCGGACCAAGCGGCGCGGCACGATTCCTACGCGTTGCTGGCGCAGGCTTGGGGGCTCAACACCGCTTCACAGGCCGCGTGACAGCAGGTTTCCAAAGGGCTTCAGCCCTTTGGCGGGTCGTCAGGGCAGAGCCCTGACAGATCGGGCGAAGCCCGACCATCGGGCGAAGCCCGCCAGCAAGGCTCCGCCCTGCACCCGCAAAAGGTCTCAGACCTTTTGAAACCAGGACTTCAGCGTCCGAACAGGCGGCCGAGGCGGCTCAGGAAACCGGGGGTTTCCGCTTCCTTGGACGCAGATACCGGTTTGGCCGTCTCTGACTTCGGCGCCAGCACCAGCCCGAGCGCCGCCGTGTCGGTGGTCTCGCGGTCGATCAGGATCAGGCTGCCGGTCTCGCGGTTCTCTGCATACGCATCCACCGCCACTGGCCGGTCGAGGCGCAGGCTCACGTCCGCGATGTCGTTGGCCGACAGCCGCTCGGCCGGGCCGGGCTTGCCGGTCTCCGGATCGATGCGCGAGACGATCCGCTCCACCGTCGCGGTGACCGTGGCGGTGCCGATCTTGGCGAACAGGCTGGCACCCGGACTGAGATCGGTCTCGGCCGCCCAGAACAGGCGGGCGTCCAAGGTCTCGGTGACCCGCATCGGCGCGTCGGAGGCCACGATCACCTGACCGCGCGAGACGTCGATCTGATCGGCCAGCACCAGGGTGACCGATTCGTCCTCGCCGGCCTCGGGCAGGTCGCCGTCGGCGGTGTAGATCCGCGCCACCGTGGAGGTTCGGCCGGAGGGCTGGATCGTCACCGCATCGCCCGGGCGGACCCGGCCGCTGGCGATCCGGCCGCTATAGCCCCGGAACTCGGAATTCGGCCGGTTGACCCACTGCACCGCCATCCGGAACGGCGCGTTGAGCGCCTCCGCGTGGACCGGCACGGTCTCCAGGTAGTTCAGCAGCGTGCCGCCCGTGTACCAGGGCGCCGCAATGCCCGGATCCACGACGTTGTCGCCGTTCTTGGCCGAGAGCGGGATCGGCTTGACCTCGGAGAAGTTCAGACCCCGGGCAAAGTCCGAAAAACCCGCCACGAGGCCGTCGAACGTGCCCTGCGCCCAGCCGGCGAGGTCCATCTTGTTCACCGCTAGCACCACCCGGCGGATCCCGAGATTCGACACCAGCAGCGCGTGGCGCCGCGTCTGGCGGGTCAGGCCCTGGCGGGCATCCACCAGGATCACCGCCACATCGGCCGTCGAGGCGCCGGTGGCCATGTTGCGGGTGTACTGCTCGTGGCCGGGGGTATCGGCCACGATGAACGAGCGCTTGTCGGTGGAGAAGAACCGGTAGGCGACGTCGATGGTGATGCCCTGCTCGCGCTCGGCTTGGAGGCCATCCACCAGCAGCGCCAGATCCACCTCGGCGCCCTGCGTCCCATGCTTGCGCGAATCGCGCTGGAGCGCAGAGATCTGGTCGTCGAAGATCTGCTTGGTGTCGTGCAGGAGCCGCCCGATCAGGGTCGACTTGCCGTCATCCACCGAGCCGCAGGCGATGAAGCGCAGCACCGCCTTGTTGCGGTGGGCGGTGAGGAAGGCCGCGTAGCCGGCGACGCGGTCGGCAAACGCCGTGGGAGCCTGGTGCACGGTCATCAGAAGTACCCCTCCTGCTTCTTGCGCTCCATGGCGCCGGCTCCGTCCTTGTCGATCACCCGGCCCTGGCGCTCCGAGGTGCGGGCCGCCAGCGTCTCGCCGATGATCTCGGGCAGCGAGGCGGCATCGCTCTCGACCGCACCGGTCAGCGGGTAGCAGCCGAGCGTGCGGAAGCGGACAAGGCGCTGCTGCGGGGTCTCGCCCGGCTCCAGCGGCAGCCGGTCGTCGTCCACCATGATGAGCTGGCCGTCGCGCTCCACCACCGGCCGCTCCTTGGCGAAGTAGAGCGGCACGATCGGAATGTTTTCCTGCTCGATGTAGAGCCAGATGTCGAGCTCGGTCCAGTTCGACAGCGGGAAGACCCGCAGGGACTCGCCGCGCTTCTTCTTGAGATTGTAGAGGTGCCAGGGCTCGGCACGCTGACGCTTCGGGTCCCAGCGGTGCTGCGCGGTGCGCAACGAGATGATCCGCTCCTTGGCGCGGCTCGCCTCCTCGTCACGACGCGCGCCGCCGAAGGCCGCATCGAACTTGTACTGATCGAGCGCCTGCCGGAGCGCCTGGGTCTTCATCACGTCGGTGTGGACCTCGGAGCCGTGGCTCACCGGGCCGACACCACGGGCGAGCCCGTCCGGGTTGGTGTGGATCAGGAGATCGAGGCCGAGTTCCTTCGCGCGGGCATCGCGGAACGCGATCATCTCGCGGAACTTCCACGTGGTGTCGACGTGCAGCAGCGGGAACGGCAGCCGCCCGGGCGCGAACGCCTTGAGGGCGAGGTGCAGCAGGACGGAGGAATCCTTGCCGATCGAGTAGAGCATCACCGGGTTCTCGGTCTCGGCGACCGTCTCCCGGAAGATGTGGATGGCCTCGGCCTCCAGCCGCTTGAGGTGGCTGAGGCGATCGGCGGTCTGTGCGGGCGTGGGGGCGCTCGGCTGCACGGCGGCGGCGAGGGCGGCGCTCATCGGGCGAACTCCGGCTGGCGATGGGTCTCGGTCTGGATGGTCTCGAACGCGGCGGCCTCCTGGCCCGGCTGCACCGACGCCAAGGGGCGTCCGATATGCAGGCCGCATTCCTTCTTGTCTTCCTGTTCCCACCACCAGCGGCCGGCCCGCTCCGGCTCGCCGAGCCTCACGGCGCGGGTGCAGGGGGCGCAGCCGATCGACGGGAAGCCGCGATCGTGCAGGACGTTGTAGGGCACGAAGTTGTCGCGCACGAAGCTGTCGATCTGCGCCCGCGACCAGTCGGCCAGGGGGTTCAGCTTGATCAGGCCGCGCGCGGCATCGAACTCCGCGAGCGGCGTCTCGGCGCGGTTGGCCGACTGGCCGGCCCGCAGGCCGGTGAGCCAGCCACTCGCGCCGTCAAGCGCCCGGCCCAGCGGCTCGACCTTGCGGAAGCCGCAGCAGGCCTGCCGGGCGGCGACCGAACGCCGGAAGCCGTTGATCCCCTCGTCCCGCACGAAATCCTCCGCGGCCGCGCGCTCCGGGGCGTAGGCGGCAATGCGGATCCCATAGGCCGATTCGGTCTCGGCCCAGGTGTCGTAGGTCTCGGCGAACAGGCGGCCGGTATCGAGGGTCACGATCTCGACGCGCCCGTTGGCGAGCTTGGCCATGGCCAGCGCGTGGGTCAGCGCCTGATCCTCGACGCCGAGGCTCGTGGTGAAGACGAGGCGGCCAGGGATCTCGGCGGCGATCAGGTGGAGCCGGCCTGGGAGGTCGAGCCCGGACAGCCGCGCCCCAAGGGCTTCGGCCATCTGTCGGTCCGGACGGGTCATCGCGGCATGTCCCGGGGTTCGTGTGGAGGAAACGGCGGGCACGTGACGGCACCCTGTTGTCGAACCGACGAGATGTTCGCTATACCGAACGAAGTCAAGGCGCTTCGGCGTGCTTGCGGGACCTGAGGGCGGGCTCTGGCGTGCGGTTGCACACAGCCCTTCCTGAGTCCCAAAGGCGCTCGGGTGAAAAAATCTTCTTAACGGCCCCTGAGAGACCTTGTACCCAACGCGGGCAGCGCCGCGTGGACGGATCCGACGGAGACAGTCTTGGACGCGATCGACCTCAAGATTCTTGCCCTGCTGCAGACGGACGCGACGCTGTCCATCGCGGCGATCGGCGAGCGCGTTGGCCTGTCCCAGACCCCATGCTGGAAGCGCATCCAGAAGCTGGAGGCCGACGGGGTGATCGACCGGCGGGTGGCGGTGCTCGATCCGGTGAAGCTCGGCCTCGGCCTGACGGTCTTCGTCTCGATCGAGACCGCGGACCATTCGCAGGACTGGCTGCAGCGCTTCGCCGCAACCGTCTCGGCGATGCCGGAGGTGCTCGAGTTCTACCGGATGGCCGGTGACGTGGATTACATGTTGCGCGTCGTGGTCGCCGACATGCAGGCCTATGACAGCTTCTACAAGCACCTGATCGCGGTGCTGCCACTCAAGAACGTCACCTCCCGGTTCGCCATGGAGAAGGTGAAATCCACCACGGCCCTACCCCTGCCGGCGCCACCGAAGAACGGGCGGCACCTGCCCGGGACCGGCCCCGTGCTCGCTGTTGTAGGAGAATGATTTTCTCTTCTCCCGCACCGCAGCGAACGTGATCTCCTAATCTCCGTTCGTTCTGTAAAAAGAACGTCTCTCGATTGACACGGGCCGCGTTGGCCCCGACATGGTCCGGTAATGTCCCGCCAGAATCTCCTTCCGCGCACCGCCCCGTTCGGGGATGGCGAGCGCGCCAGTCTCGATGCGGTGCTCGGCGCCGCGAGCCCCACGCAGCGCGCGTGGCTGGCCGGGTTCCTCGCCGGGCTCGACGCCGCGGGCGGCCATCCCGCCGCCGTCCCGGCCGCGCCGCCCAAGGCCGCCGCGCCGCTGACGGTGATCTACGCCAGCGAATCGGGGAATTCCGAGACGCTGGCCGGCACGATCGCCAAGCTCGCGCGCAAGCAGGGCTTCAAGCCGAAGGTGGTGGATTTCGCCGACCTCGACCTCGCGACCCTGCCCAAGGCCGGCAAGCTCATCGCCATCGCGGCCACCTGGGGCGAGGGCGAGCCGCCGGCCCGGGCCGTGCGGGCCTATGGCGAGCTGATGGGGGAGGGTGCCCCGCGCCTCGACGGCGTCGAGTTCGCGGTTCTGGCGCTCGGCGACACCTCCTACGTGGAGTTCTGCGCCATCGGGAAGGCGCTCGACGCGCGCTTCGAGGCTCTGGGCGGCAAGCGCGTCGCCGAGCGCGCCGACCTCGACCTCGACTTCGAGAAACCCGCCGCCGACTGGATCAAGAGCACGCTGAAGGCGCTGGCCCCGGCGGACACCTCCGACAACGTCGTGGCGGTGGATTTCGCCCGCGCCGCGCCGGGCGAGGATGACGAGGCCGAGCCGAGCCGCGAGCCCCTGGTGGTCGAGGTCGTTGAGCACGTGAACCTCAACTCCTCGCGCTCCGACAAGGAGACGATCCACCTCGCGCTCGCCTTCGAGGACGGGGCCCCAGCCTACGAGCCGGGCGATTCGCTGGAGCTCTTCCCCGAGAACGATCCGCAGCTCGTGGACGAGATCCTGAACGCCGCCGGCCTCTCGGGGGACGAGGCCCTACGCAAGGCGCTGCTCGCCGAGCGGGACATCACCACGCTCTCGGCTGCCACGATCGAGCGCTTCGTGAAGGCCACCGGCCATACGGACGCGCAGAAGCTGATCGACAGCGGCGAGGCCAAGGCCTGGATCGAGGGCCGGCACCTGATCGACCTGCTGACGACCTATCCCGCCAAGCTCACGCCCGAGCACGTGAACGCGATCACCCGGCCGCTGCCGCCGCGGGCCTATTCCATCGCCTCCTCGCGCAAGGAGGTGGGCGACGAGGTCCACCTCGCCATCGTGGCGGTGCGCTACGAGACCCACGGCCGCGCCCGCTCCGGCGTCGCCTCGGTCCACGTGGCCGACCGGATCCGCGACGGGGCGAAGCTGCGGGTGCGGCTGAAGCCGAACCGGCATTTTCGCCTGCCGCAGGACCCGGCCACCGACATCATCATGGTCGGCCCCGGCACCGGCGTCGCGCCGTTCCGCGCCTTCGTGCAGGAGCGCCGGGCGATCGAGGCGCCGGGACGGTCCTGGCTGTTCTTCGGCGACCGGCACTTCCTGCACGACTTCCTGTACCAGCTCGAATGGCAAGACGCCCTGGAGGACCGGTCGCTCACCAAGATCGACGTGGCCTTCTCGCGGGACCAGCCGGAAAAGATCTACGTGCAGGATCGGATCGTCCAGAACGCCAAGGACCTGGTCTCCTGGCTGGACGGCGGCGCCCATTTCTACGTCTGCGGCGATGCCAAGAACATGGCCAAGGACGTGCGCGCCGCGGTGGTCAAGGCCTACGAGACAGTCAAGAATCTAAGCGCAGCCGATGCGGAGGCGCAGGTCGCGGCTTTGGAGCGCAGCCACCGCTACCAGCAGGACGTTTACTAACGGACCGGCCTTCCGAGGCCGCAGGATCGAGTGCAGCGGAGCAGGACGAGGCGCGGGTCCCCTCTCCCGTGCGGGAGAGGGACAGGGTGAGGGATCAGGTCTGTCCGGGGAGGGCGCATCCCTCACCCCATCCCTTTCCCACAGGGGAGAGGGGGATTGTCACGGATCCCGCGCACCGTGAACCGCCAAGCGCTTCGCCCGGTACCCTCCTTACGGGGAGGAAGACGCGTTCTAGACAGACGGATTCATCCCATGGACGACCACAGCCCCCGCGACGCCGCCGAGACCCCGGTCGCCAGCTCGGCCTCCGCCCCGGCCAAGCGCGTCTACGAGACCCCGCCCACCGAGCGGCCGATCACCGACGCCGAGGCCGCCCGCGCGGCCCAGCTCGCCGCCAACGAGCACATCAAGATCGCCAGCGGCTATCTCCGCGGCACCCTCGCGGACGGGCTCCTGAAGCACGCCACCGGGGCGATCTCGGAGGATGACGGGCAGCTCGTGAAGTTCCACGGGATGTACATGCAGGACGACCGCGACCTGCGCCCCGAGCGGACCAAGAAGAAGCTCGACAAGGCCTACAGCTTCATGATCCGTCTGCGCATCGCCGGCGGCGTCATCACCCCGAAGCAGTGGCTGGCGCTGGACCACATCGCCGTGACCTATGCAGGCAGCGCCCTGCGGGCGACGACGCGCCAGACCTTCCAGTATCACGGCGTGATCAAGGCGAACCTGAAGCGCACGATGGCGGCCATCGACGCGGCACTTCTCGACACGATCGCGGCCTGCGGCGACGTCAACCGCAACGTCATGGCGGCGACCAACCCGGCCCAGGTCGGGGCCCACAAGGCCGCCTACCAGCTCGCCAAGGACATCTCCGATTCGCTGCTGCCGAAGACCAGCGCGTGGCGCGAGATCTGGCTCGACGGCGAGCGCGTGGTCGGCGGTGAGGACGAGGCCGAGGTCGAGCCGGTCTACGGCCGGACCTACCTGCCGCGGAAGTTCAAGACCGTCATCGCGGTGCCGCCCTCCAACGAGGTCGACATCTTCGCCCACGACCTCGGCTTCATCGCGATCCTCGACAAGAAGAACACGGTCACCGGCTGGAACGTGACGGTCGGCGGCGGCATGGGCATGACCCACGGCGAGCCCGACACCTTCCCGCGCACCGCCGACGTGATGGGCTTCGTCGCCCCCGAGGATGCCATCACGGTCGCCGAGGCGGTGATGACCGTCCAGCGCGACTGGGGCAACCGCAAGAACCGCAAGAACGCCCGGCTCAAGTACACGATCGAGCGCTACGGCCTCGACGCCTTCCGGGCCGAGGTGGAGAAGCGGATCGGCAAGAAACTCGGCGCGCCGAAGCCCTACACGTTCACCAATAACGGCGACCGCTACGGCTGGGTCGCGGGCGATGACGGGCGCTTCCATCTCACCCTGTACGTGCCCTCGGGCCGGATCAAGGACATCGAGGACGGGCCGCAATTCCTCACAGGGCTGCGGCGCATCGCCGAGGTGCATCAGGGTGATTTCCGCCTCACCGGCAACCAGAACGTGATCATCGCCAACGTCCCGGCCGAGAAGCGGGCCGAGATCGACGCCCTGGTCGACGAATACGGGCTGACGCGGGGCGCGAGCGCGCTCCGGCGCAACTCGATGGCCTGTGTGGCTCTGCCGACCTGCGGCTTGGCGCTCGCCGAGAGCGAGCGCTACCTGCCGGATCTGATGACCGAGCTGGAGGAGAGCCTCGCGTCCCACGGGCTGGCCGAGGAGGAGATCACGATCCGCTCCACCGGTTGCCCGAACGGCTGCGCCCGGCCGTTCATCTCCGAGATCGGCCTCGTGGGCCGCGGTCCCGAGCGCTACCACCTCTATCTCGGCGCCGCCCATGACGGTTCGCGGCTGAGCAAGCTCTACAAGGAGGACGTTGCGGCCTCCGAGATCCGCGGCACCCTGGACCCGCTGTTTGCCGACTACGCGAAGGGCCGGCAGCCGGGCGAGCATTTCGGCGACTACGTGATACGGGCCGGGCACGTGGCCCGGACCACCAACGGTCCGGACTTCCACGAGCGGACCGGGGCCCTGAAGCCGGCCACGCAGGGTTGATTCGGACTGCATGGGCGGCCGGCGAGGCAGCCCATGCAGACGACCAGTCGCCACTCGGAAGATCGTGACGGCTCAACATCGGCCGATACGTTGTAGATGTAGATCCTCTGCGCCAGTCCATTTTTTAGGCGCACAGATCTAGAAAAATTTAAATTATTCCAATGTGATAATGTGGCCACTTCGTCACGTTTGTGAAGTTCCAGCCGAATCCGCGCATCGCCCTCGGCGCACACATTGAAAAATCACAGCCCTTCCTCTCAAGGATCCCTGTGCCCTGGCGGCGCGGATCTTCTTGAGAGCGATTATAAACGATGTCCGGGCACGGCAGGCGCAGTCTTCGCACCATTTCGAACACCCGTAACAACAGTTTATCCCTCTACACAGCGTTGACGACATCCCTGCTTGTCATCTCGACGATTTCGGCTCGCGCGGAGGTGACCAGTACAGCCGATGAGGTTTCGCTCTCGGAACTGAGCGTCACCGGTACCGGCCCTGCGGTGGAGCGGGCGGACGGCCCAGTGATCGGCTACCGCGCCACGCGCTCGGCCACCGCGACCAAGACCGACACGCCCGTGCGCGACTCGCCGCAATCGATCAACATCGTCCCCCGGCAGGTCATTACCGATCAGCAGGATCTGCGCCTGACGGATGCCGTCACCAATGTCAGCAACGTCACGCCCGGCAGCACCGTGCAGGGGCGCTCGCAGAACTACGTCATTCGCGGTTTCGCCACGCAGCTCTTCGCTGTCGACGGCATCCTGACCAATCCGGCGATCAACTTCTATCCGGTGGAACGCGACCTTGCGAACGCCGAACGGGTCGAGGTGATCAAGGGACCGGCTTCCGTGCTGTTCGGCCGGGGTGATCCGGGCGG
Source organism: Methylobacterium sp. GC_Met_3 (assembly GCF_026540775.1). Classification (NCBI taxonomy): domain Bacteria; kingdom Pseudomonadati; phylum Pseudomonadota; class Alphaproteobacteria; order Hyphomicrobiales; family Methylobacteriaceae; genus Methylobacterium; species Methylobacterium sp. GC_Met_3. The sequence continues at coordinate 81,188 of NZ_JALNUL010000001.1, read as the reverse complement.
AGTCGTCAACATCGTGACCCGCAGGCCAACCCTGGAGCCGACCGCGGATGCGAGCGTCCAAGGTGGCAGCTTCGGCTTCCGGCGGTTTCAGGGCTCGGTCTCGAGCGCGATCCCGTCTATCGATGGGCTAGCCGCACGCCTCAGCTTCGCCGCGCAGGAGGATCCGACCTTCCGCAATATCGGCGACAACACCAATCGGCGCGTCTTCATTGCGCCGGCCTTAAGCTGGACGCCGAGCGCCGACACCCGGGTCTACATCAACGCAGAAGCCACCAGCCAGCGCACCCAGTACGACGAGGGGCTCATTGCCTTTCGCGGACACGTGCCGCTGGACAACATCCGCCGATATTATGGTGAGCCGTCCTCGCGCTATTATGGCGAGTTCAACGGGATCACGATGCGAGCTGAGCACGACGTCAATGAAAATTTAACATTGCGGCAAGTGATCAATGGGCAGTGGGGTGCGTTCAATCTGTTCGCGGCCCGCGCCACCGGCGTCAATAATGCCGGCACGCAGGTCACCAGGCGCGACACCTCGGTCGATTCGCATTTTGCCGCCCTGGATACGCAGACCGAAGCGATCCTAAAGTTCGACACGTTTGGCTTCTCCCACACCGCCCTGGCGGGGTTCGAGTACACCAACGGCTTCCGCCACCCCTATTCCCAGCAAGGCTCCTACACTCCAGTCAGCTTCTTCAACCCGGTCTTCGGCGGCACTCCAGGAGCGCTCTCGCTCCAGCAAGACCTGAAGCAGAGGCTCGAGCTGTTCGGGTTCTACCTGCAGGACCAGATCGCACTTACGCCTGAGCTGCAGCTCGTGCTCGGCGCCCGGTTCGATCTCGGCAGCCAATATTATTTCGCCCGGGTGCCTGCTTCGCGGACCCAGCCCCCCGAGCAGGACCTGTTCGGCGCCTCGCCACGTGTCGGCCTGATCTATCGCCCGTTCGAGCCGCTGACCCTCTATGCCAGCTATGCCACATCCTTCGCGCCGCAGACCGCGAACGTGCTCAACGTCGTCAATCCAACGCCAGAGACCGGCGAGCAGGTTGAGGTCGGAACCCGCATCGACATCAGCCCCGACCTGACTTTGAGCGCGGCCGCCTTCCGGATCACCCGGGATAACGTCGCCGGCAGCGACCCCGTCAATACCGGCTTCTCGGTGATCACCGGCCAGCAACGTTCGGAGGGTGTCGAGGCGGACCTGGCCGGCGAGATCCTTCCGGGCTGGAAGGTTATCGGCGGCGTCGGCTATCTCGACGCGCGGATCACCAAGGACAGGGTCTTTGCGATCGGCAACCGCCTCGTGGGTGCGCCAGCCTTCAGCGGCAGCGTGTGGACCACCTACGACTTCCAGGCCGGCTTCCTGCGCGGTCTCGGACTCGGCATCGGCATCACCCATGTCGGCCAACGCTTCGGCGACCTCAACAACAGCTATAAAGTCGGGGCGTACAATCGCGTTGATGCGGCCGTGTACTACGACATCGACGCGCATTACCGTTTCTCAGTCAACATTCGGAATCTGACGAACACGCGCTACATCGAGCAGCCGTTCAACCAATTCAACAACGCCCCCGGCGCACCCTTTACGGTGCTGGCGACGATCACGGCTCGGCTGTGAGCCGGGCGCGGCGGGTCCGCAGCCTGCTCGCCGGGGCCGCCCTCGCGGCGCTGACGCTCACCGCGTCCGCGGCCGAGCAGCCCTGGTCGGTGCTGATCGCGGTCAAGCCGGACAACCCGCGGGTGGGGACCAACCGGCTGATCGCAGCCCATTTCGAGGGGCGCGGCTATCGGCTCACCCGATAACCCTCGATCTGGGGTTTCCAAAGGGCTTCAGCCCTTCGGTGGGTCGCCAGGGCGAAGCCTTGGCGTCTCGGGCGAAGCCCGACAGCGGGCTCTGCCCTGCACCCGCAAAAGGTCGAAGACCTTTTGAAACCCGGATGTTCGAGCGCGCCCGGCGGATGCCTCAGCGGCGCGCCTCGCGGAGGGCAGGGGCCCCAGCCCGCGGTACCGCCGGCCGCTGCCGCGCCGCCGCGCGGCGGCGCAGGACGTAGAGGGTCAGCCCGGTCGCCGCGAAGCCCGGCAGGGCCAGCGCCGCGAGGCAGAACAGCAGGGCGAACAGGTCGCCGAAGAAGCGGCCGCGGTGGACCTCCAGGATGTTGTCCATGAGGCGCCGGCCCAGCGGCAGGTCGGCGGCGCGCTCGGTAGCCAGAAGCAGACCGGTGGCGGCATCGTAGCGGGCCTCGTTGCGGGCGCTCAGGTCATCGACACCCTTCGGCAGCCAGCGGATCCGGATCGCCTTCGCGTCGGGGCTCGGCAGGGTCAGCAGAGTGGTGCCCGCCTCACGCCCCTCGCCGGCCCGGAACGCCGCCCAGGCGCGGTCGATGGAAGCCGGCCCGGATGCGTCGGCCAGCGCCTCGGGGGCGGCCCTGCGGCCGGGGGCGCGCATCGGCTTCGCCGTCTCCCGATCACCCACCAGAAGCCCCATGGCGGCATCCTTGAAGGATGGGTACGACCACGTCAGCCCCGTCAGCGCCATCACGAGGTAGACCGGCATCAGCCATGTCCCCACCACGGCGTGCAACGACCACCAGCGCGGTCGGCCCGGTCGGGACAGGCTCGGCTTCAGCCAGATCCGCCAGCGATGGATTTGGGGCCAGCGCAGATAGAGGCCGGTCCCCAGAAAGACGAGGAGCGCCAGCACGCAGGCGCCCGTGATGGTGCGGCCCCAACCCTTGGAGCCGCCGGGCAGGAGCAGCCAGCGGTGCAGGTCCCGCACCGTGGTGAACGCCCCCTCCAGCCGCACCGGACCGAGCACCGCGCCGTCGTAGGGGTCGGCATAGACCGCAGGCGGCCGCTCGCGGGTCGCGGGATCCCGGGCGAAGCGGACATGGACGCTCGCCGCCGGGTCGTCCGCCAGGGTGAGGATGTTCACCGTCAGGCCGGCCTGGGCCTCGATTCGCGCCACCAGGGCCGAGGGGGCGAGCGCCGACCGGTCACCGGCGGTCACCGTGAGCCGGTCGCGGTTGGCGAAGGCGGTGACCGCCTCCTCGTAGCTCATCAGAGCCCCGGTCAGGCCCATCAGCGCAAGGACGAGCCCGGCCGTGAGGCCGAGCGCCCAGTGCAGGCGGAACAGGACGGTCCGGAGGGAGGGAATCAGGCGCGGCATGGCAATGCCGGCTGCCTACCAGAAACCAGCCAAGCTGACGACGCCGCGGGGCGCATGCCCGGCGACCAAGGCCACGCGCCTCAGGTGATCGGCGCGGGATTGAACAGGGTCAGGTCGTTGAACAGGCCCCACTGGTCGGACCAGGGGCGCTTGCGCCCGCTCGCCACGTCGAGGATCAGGTGGAACAGCTCCCAGCCGACCTCCTCGATCGTCGCCTCACCGGTGGCGATCCGGCCGGCATCGAGGTCGATCAGATCGGACCAGCGCTCGGCGAGTTCCCTGCGGGTGGCGACCTTGATCACCGGTGCCTGAGCGAGGCCGTAGGGCGTGCCGCGGCCGGTGGAGAAGACCTGCAGGGTGATCCCGGAGGCGAGCTGCAGCGTGCCGCAGACGAAGTCGCTCGCCGGGGTCGCGGCGAAGATCAGGCCTTTTTCGCGCACGCGCTCGCCCGGTGCGAGCACGCCGGAGATCGCGCTGGTGCCGGATTTGGCGACCGAGCCCAGGGCCTTCTCGACGATGTTGTTGAGGCCGCCCTTCTTGTTGCCCGGCGAGGGGTTGGCGCGGCGGTCGGCCTCGCCCTTGGCGAGATAGGCGTCGTACCACGCCATCTCGCGGATCAGGGCCTCGGCGATCTCGGGGGTCTTGGCCCGGGGCGTCAGGAGGTGGATCGCGTCGCGTACCTCGGTCACCTCCGAGAACATCACGGTGGCGCCGCAGCGGACCAGCAGATCGGCCGCGAAGCCGAGCGCCGGGTTGGCGGTCACCCCCGAGAAGGCGTCGCTGCCGCCGCATTGCAGGCCGACCACGAGGTCCGAGGCCGGGCAGGTCTCGCGGGTCCTGCGGTTCAGCACCTCCAGGCGGGCCTCGGCCATCGCCAGGATGCTGTCGATCATGGCGGAGAAGCCGCGGTGGCGCTCGTCCTGCAGGCGCACCACCCCGTCGCCCGCCGCGCCGCCATCCGGCAGCAGGCGCTCCGAGACGAGCTTCTCGCAGCCGAGGCCGACCACCATGACCTCGCCGCCGAAATTCGGGTTCTGCGCGAGGCTCTGCAGCGTCCGGATCGGCACCACCGCCTCGGGGGCGTTGATGGCGACGCCGCAGCCATAGGCATGGGTCAGGCCGACCACGTCGTCGACGTTGGGGAAGCGCGGCAGCAGCTCCTGCTTGATCCGCCGGATCGCCACGTCGAGGGTGCCGGCGACGCATTGCACGCTGATCGAGATCGCCAGGATGTTCTTGGTGCCGACCGACCCGTCCGGGTTGCGGTAGCCCGCGAAGGTGTAGCCCTCCAGCGGGGGCAGGGGGGCCGGCACGCGGGTGGCGTGCTCCAGGGCGTCGAGGGCCGGGGCGACCGGCGTCGCGACCCGGGATTCCTCGACCCAGGCGCCCCGGGGGATGGCCTGCGTGGCGATACCCACCACCTCGCCGTAGCGCCAGACCTCGCCGCCCTCCGGGATGTCGGTGAGCGCCACCTTGTGGCCCTGCGGCACGAACTCGACGAGTTCCAGCCCGTCCGGGAACACCGTGCCGGCCGGCAGCCCGAAGGCGTTGACCACGATCGCGACGTTGTCGTGCGCGCTGAGGCGGATCGTGCGCGGCACGTCGCCGGCGCCTTGAGGACGGGTCGGGGCTTCGATCTCGGCCTGCATCGGAGTCCCCTCAGGTCGCGGAGCGGAAGCGCCCGGCCAGCGCCTCGGCGTTGCGGGCGAGCAGGCCCAGATCCGAGCCCACGGCGGTGAACCGGGTGCCGGCCGCGATGTAGCGCTTGGCCAGTTCCTCGCTCGGCGTGAGGATGCCGGCATGCTTGCCGGCCTTCACGATCCGCGCGACGGCGTCCTCGATGGTGCGGACCACCTCCGGATGGCCCTGCTGGCCGAGATAGCCGAGGCTGGTGGAGAGATCGCCGGGCCCGATGAACACGCCGTCCACGCCCTCGACGGCGGCGATCGCGTCCAGATTGTCCAACGCGCGGCGCGATTCCACCTGCACGATCACGTAGATCTCGGACTCGCAGCGTTTGTGGTAGTCCGGGATGCGGCCGAACCGGGCGGCGCGGGGCGCTTGCGAGAAGCCGCGGATACCCCGGGGCGCATAGCGGGTCGCCGCGACCACCCGCTCGGCCTGCGCGGCATCGTCGATGTTGGGGATCATCAGCGACTGCGCGCCGGCATCCAGGATGCGCTTGATGGTAATGGGGTCGTCGCTCGGCACCCGCACCACCGGGTGGGTGGCGTTCTCCATCATCGCCTGAAGCTGAACGTAGATGTCCCGCAGGTCGTTGGCCGAGTGCTCCATATCGAGCAGCAGCCAGTCGAACCCGGCCCCGGCGACGATCTCGGTCGAGATCGGGCTCGCGAGGCTGCACCACAGGCCGATCTGCTGGCGGTCCTCCCGGAGGGCGGCCTTGAAGCGGTTGGTGAGGCTGTCCATCGCGAGTCCTTCCCTGCGGCTCCGGGCGTCTGCGCGCCGTCCACGCCATCACGCGCAGCCTTTGACCGGGAGGTCAAAGCCAAAGGCTGGATCGACCGATGCGCGTCCTGCATCGATCGGCGTGCCTCAGCCGGACGGCAGGTCCGATAGGATCGCGCGCAGTTGCGCGATCAGCGGATCGTCCGCGCCGCGCCGCCATGCCAGGTGCAGCTCGACCGGCCGCGGCGCGGGCAGCGCGAGCGGGCGGAACACCACGCCCTCGAACCGCAGGTGCTCGGCCGCGGCCGGGACCAGGGCGATCCCCAAAGCGGCCCGGACCAGGGCCAGGATCGCGTGGATCTGCGTGAGTTGCTGGACGATTCGGGGCTGGCTCCCCGTCCCGGCAAGCAGGCCGAGGGTAAGATCGTGGAAGTAGCGGGCCTCGTTGGGCGCGTAACCGATGATCGCCTCGCCGACGAGGTCGCCGGGCACGAGGCGGTCGCGCCGGACCAGGGGATTGCCCGCGGGCAGCGCGACCACGAGGGGTTCGGCGAGCGCCTGGACGGAATGCAGGTCCGGATGCGTCACGGGCGGGCGCACCAGGGCAGCGTCGAGGCTGCCGGCGCGCAGGGCCTCGACCTGATCCTGACTCACCATCTCGCGCAGCGACAGGGTGACGTCCGGCAGCGCCCGCCGGAGCGCGATGACGAGGCGCGGCAGGAAATCGTAGGCCGAGGCCGCCGTGAAGCCGAGCTTCAGGATGCCGCCGCGCCCCGCCGCGACCTGCCGGGTCACGTGGGTCGCGCTCTCGGCCAACCACAGGATGCGCTGGGCCTCGGGGAGGAAGCTGCGCCCGGCCGCCGTCAGCCGGACGGAGCGGCTGGTGCGCTCCAGGAGCTGCACGTCGAGCACGCGCTCCAGCACCTGGATCTGCCGCGAGAGGGGCGGCTGCGTCATGTTCAGCCGGGCGGCCGCGCGCCCGAAGTGCAACTCCTCCGCGACCGCCGCGAAGCACCGGAGCTGGCTGAAGTCGAACATGGGGGCTCCCCGGCGTGCCGCTGGGGGACCATAAGGGATCGCGCCGGAAACCCGAACGCGCCCTCAAACACCTGAAGCCGATCAACTTTTCCGGCCGCTGAAGGCAGCCGTCCGGGTTCGGGCGCGTCCTCAGCCGACCCGCGCCAGCCTGTCATGCCGCCGCGGGACCGGCCTCTACGGGGTCAGCTCGTTGCCGGCGTAGTCGATCTTGCCGTCCGGGCCCTTCTTCCACGCGTACACGACATAGTCGGGCCGGGTGATGTCGCCCTTCTTGTCGTAGGCGATCGGGCCGACAACGGTATCGATCGTCTTGCCCTGGTGCAGCCAGTCGGCGAGCGTCTTGCCGTCGCTGGAGCCGGTCTCCGCCATGGCCCGCGCCAGAACCTGCACGGCCGCGTAGCCGTAGAGCGTATAGGCGTCGGGATCGATGCCCCGGGCGTTGAACGCCGCCACGATGGCCTGGGCACCGGGGTTCTTGCGCGGATCCGTCGCGAAGGTCATCAGCGCCCCGTCCGCGCCAGGGCCGGCGATCTGCACGAACTCCTTGGGGGCGAGGCCGTCGCCACCCGCCAGCAATGCGTTGAGGGCCTGGTCGCGCATCTGCCGCACGATCAGGCCGGCTTCGATGTGGTAGCCGCCGTAATAGACGACATCGACACCTGCGGATTTCAGCCTGGAGACGAGCGCCGAATAGTCCTTCTCGCCCGGGTTGATGCCCTCGTACAGCACGGGTTTGACGCCGTTGGCCTTCAGGGCGGTCTGCGTCTCCTCGGCCAAGCCCTTTCCGTAGGGCGACTTGTCGTGGACGAGGGCGATTTTCTTGTCCTTGAAGCGCTCCGCGAGGTAGGCGCCCGCCACCTTGCCCTGCTGGTCGTCGCGGCCGCAGGTGCGGAAGGTGTTCCAATGGCCGCGCTCGGTGAACTTCACGTTCGTGGAGGCCGGGGTGACCTGGACGATGCCGGCATCGAGGTAGACGTCCGAGGCCGGGATCGACACGCCGGAGCTGAACGAGCCGACCACCATCGTCACGCCCGCGCTGGCGAGCTTGTTGGCCACCGAGACGCCCTGCTTCGGATCGGACGCGTCGTCGCCGATCACCGGCTCCAGCGGGCGCCCCTTGATCCCGCCGGCCTTGTTGATGTCCTCGATCGCCTGCGCGGCACCGGTCCGGACCTGCGCACCGAAGGCCGCGTAGGAACCCGTGAGTCCCAGGGCGATGCCGATCTTGACCGGCGCACCAGTCTCTTGAGCCAGGGATCCGGTCACGGCAGACAGGACGACAAGACCGGACAGCAGCAACCGCCTCATATCACCCCCGGCAGAGACGACGACACGGGACGCGGAACCTATCGGCGAAAGATATCCGGGCCCGACGCCGTCACACAGCGCACGTCATCCTGAAGCGCCGAGCATTCAACGTCAAGAATTCTTGAACACACTTCCAGTTGTGTGCTTCTATACTCGCACGCGCGTCGACAAGAACTCGTCCTTGCCGGGTCGAGAGGATCGCCGCAGTCGATCCAACGCCACGAGGAATGGCGCCCGCCAGCGAGGGTGGCAGGGCCGGGCGCTGGGCAAGCCCGCGCGTCATCCGCGCGCTCCAGGGGTAGACAAACGGAAGCCGCCCCCGATCGTTGCGCGATCGGGGGCGGCTTCCCAGCCAGACCCTTAGGGATTCGTCGCGCGGTCCAGGGAGCGATCCGTCCGGAGCCTGCGCGATCAGCGCTCGATCAGCAGCTCAGCCGCCGGCCTTCCTTGCGCCCGAACACGCGCCAATGCGCGGCGCCGGATTCCATTTGACCGTTGGCGATGGCACGCCGGACATCCGGGTTGCAGCGCAGATACTCGCGCTCGTCGAACCCGTAGGCGGAACGCCCGCCGCGGTAATCGTCCCGGTCCCGATAATCGTCCCGGTCGCGGTAGCCGCGGTCCCGGCCGTCATAATCGCCGCGGTCGCGATAGCCACGGTCGCGGTAGCCGTCATCGTCACCGTAGGGGCGGGGCTGCGCCGCGACCGGGCCAACCACGCCCAGAAGGCCGACGCTCACCGCGGCCGCCGCCAGAAACGCCTTCATCGTTTTAATCCTCCCCATCCTCGAATTGGTGGGCTGAAACGCACCGCGCCGGGAATGGTTCGACCGGCTTGACCGTGGAGGCAGCGACGTCCCGCCTCCATCGTGGCCGCCGCGGACAGGCCGTCGAGCCGGCCCGCGGCGGGTCGGACTTTACATCCGGTGCATCATGCGGTGGCGCATCTCGCGACGCATCATGCGGCGCTCCATCCGATGGCGCATCATCCGGTGCTCCATGCGATGCTCCATGCGACGGCGCATCATATGGCGCTCCATCCGGTCCATCTGAACGGTGCTGACCATGTCGGCGGGCGCGGCAACGGCCCCGGGGGCGATCGGCGCGGCCGAGGCCGGCACCGCGACGGCGCTGCCCAGAACGGCGAACAGGGCGGCGGTAATGATCGAACGACGCACGGAAGCATCCTTTCTCGCCGCCCCGGAGGGGACGGACATCCTTTGTGGCGCCAGCGCGGGAGCAGAATATCCCGAGGCACCGCCCAGGAAGCCGCGGGCCGACAGGATGGTTCCACGGCCGGATCCGGATCGCCGTTCGCAGGTCCGGGGCGGCGCCCGACCGCGGCTTGATCGTCCGGCGCCCATGCCGCAGGGAGCCGACAAGGAATCCGCAACTATCGGGTGAGAAAGCTGCGGCCCAACAGCACCGTCGGTGCGTCGGGGCGCGGTTCGCGCCGGTCGAACGGATCCGCCCGCGCAGATGCACACAGACGCGCCGCCACCGGACCCCGCCGGCCCACAGGCCACGCGCGGACCGGAGCCCTGGGACGCCGCCGCCGGATTCGGCCAGTGGCGCCTGGACCCGCGCACGCGCCGCGTCACCCGCTCGGCCGGCCTCGCGCGCCTTCTCGGAGTGCCAGAGAGCCGCGATCTCGCGTTCGAGGACCATTTCGCCAGCTATCATCCGGATGACCGCGCTGCCGTGATCGCGCGGGTCGAGGGAATCCTGTCCGGAGACCGGCCGGCGGTTCCCTATCAGGTGCGAACCCGCATCGTGCGTCCGGACGGGACTGTCCTCGACGCGATCATCCAGGGCGTGCCGGAATGCGGGCCCGACGGCGCGCTCGTCGCCCTGCACGGCATGCTCCTCGACGTGAGCGACCTCGTCCGGTCCGAGCGGCGCGCCCACGAGACCGACCGGCTCCTGCACGGGACGCTGGACAGCATGGACCAGGGCCTCGTGGTGCTTGACGCCGCGCAGCGGGTCCGCGTGTTCAACCGCAGCGCCGCGGACCTGCTCGACCTGCCGGGCGACGTGCTGCGCGTCGGCGTCGCCTTCCCGGATATCCACGCCTACCAGCGCGCCCGGGGCGATTTCGCGGCGGCGGAATCCGGTCTGCGGCTCGGGCTCGCCGGCCGCGACCTGGGGGCGCTCCCGCCGCTGTTCGACTGGCGCCTGCCCACCGGGATCACCCTGGAGGTGCGCCGCTCGGCCCTGGCCGATGGCGGCGCGGTCCTGACCTTCACCGACGTGACGCAGCACCGGATCGCCGAGCAGGCGATGGAGGAGAGCGAGCGCCGCTACCGGCTCCTCACCGAGAACAGCACCGACATCGTGATCTGGTCGGACCTCAGCACCTGCCGCCGCTACGTCTCGCCCGCCATGCGCGCCGTCCTGGGCTACGATCCTGAGGATCTGGTCGGCACGCAGCCCCTCGACTTCGTCCATCCCGACGACGTGGCGGCCTACCGCGCCGTCCTCGATGACCTCACCGGCGGCCGCACCGCGCAGGCCCTGACCTGCCAGCGCTACCGGCACAGGAACGGAACGTGGGTCTGGCTGGAGATCTCCTTCAGCCTGACCCACGATCGGGCAACCGGGGCGGCCGACGGCTACGTCGCGACCCTGCGGGACGTGAGCGGCCGCAAGTCCGCCGAGGATGCGCTCCGCCTGAGCGAGGCGCGCTACCGGGCGCTCGCGGACGCGCTGCCGCAGCTCGTCTGGATCGCCAGCACCGAGACCGGGGAGGCGACCTACGTCAACCGGCGCTTCGAGGATTACTACGGCCCGATCGGGCCGTCCCGGGCCGCGCGCCTCGCCCGCAACCATCCCGAGGATGCGGAGCGGATGGAGCAGCTGTGGCGCAATGCGCGCGCGCAGCGGACCGGCTACGAGGTCGAGGGGCGGATGCGGCGGCACGACGGCGCCTATCGCTGGCACAAGGTCGTGGTCCTGCCGATCTGGCAGGGCGAGGCGATGGTCGGGATGCTCGGCACCGCCCTCGACATCGACGAGATCGTGACGGCCCGGTGCGCCGTCGAGGAGGCGAGCGGCCTGCTGCGCCTCGCCCAACAGGCCGCCAAGGCGGGCACGTGGCACCTCGACCTCGACAGCGGCCGGATCACATGGTCTGCCGAGAGCGCGCGCTTGCATGGGATCGAGACCGATCGGGAGTACGAACTCGACGCGCAGACCTGGCTGACGCTGATCGACCGCGAGGACGGCGCCCGCGCCCTGGAGGCTGCCGCGGCGGCCGCCGAGACGGGCGAGACGTTCTCGATCGAGTTCCGGGTCCCGGATCCGAAGGGCGGCGTGCGCTGGATCAACGGCGTCGGGCGCGCCGCCCCCGGACCGGACGGGCGGACGCGGCGGGTCATCGGCCTCAACCTCGACGTAACCGCCCGGAAGGTCGCCGAGGCGGACCTCCTCGCCGCGAAGGCCGTGGCGGACGCGGCGCGGCTGGAGGCCGAGCGCGCGAGCGCGGCCAAGAGCGAGTTCCTGGCCGCGATGAGCCACGAGATCCGCACGCCGCTGAACGGGGTGATCGGCTATGCCGACCTGCTCCTCGACGAGACCGATCTCGGGCCGGCGGCGCGCCGGCATGCCGACCGGATCCGCACCGCGGGGGCGGCGCTGCTGACGGTGGTCAACGACGTGCTCGATTTCTCGAAGGTCGAGGCCGGGCAGATCGAGATCGTACCCCGGCCGTTCGCCCTCGAAGCGCTCATCGACAACGCGGTCTCGATCGTGCGCCCCTCGGCCGAGCGCAAGGGCCTCACCCTCGCCGTCACCTGCGGGTCGGACCTGCCGGACTGGGTCGAGGGCGACGAGGACCGCCTGCGTCAGGTTCTGCTCAACCTGCTCACCAACGCGGTGAAGTTCACTTCGGCGGGACGCATCGGCCTGACGATCCTGACCGGACCGCACAGCCTGCGCTTCGAGATCCACGATACCGGGATCGGCATCCCGGCGGACAAGTGCGACCGCCTGTTCCGGCGGTTCTCGCAGGTCGACGGCTCGATCAGCCGCGAATACGGCGGAACCGGGCTGGGCCTCGCCATCTCGAAGTCGCTCGTGGAGCTGATGGGCGGAACGATCGGCGTCGCGAGTGCGGTGGGGTGTGGCTCGATCTTCTGGTTCGAGGCCGCTTTGCCCGCGACGATGCCGGCGTCCCCCGTCGCGGCGGCCTCTGCCGCGACCGTCCGCGCGACCGGCAAGCGCCTGCTGCTGGCCGAGGACGTGCCGCTGAACCAGGATCTCGCCCGGACGATCCTCGAACGGGCCGGGTACGCGGTGGACGTGGTGGGCGACGGGGTCGACGCGGTCGCCGCCGTCCAGGCCCGGACCTACGACCTCGTGCTGATGGACGTGCAGATGCCCGTGATGGACGGGATTGCGGCGACCCGGCGGATCCGGGCGCTGGGCGCCCCGCGGGGCCGGCTGCCGATCGTGGCGATGACCGCGAACGTCCTGCCGGAGCAGGTGGCCGAATTGCGCGCCGCCGGCCTCGACGATCATGTCGGCAAGCCGTTCCGGGTCCAGACCCTGCTCGCCGTGATCGACCGCTGGACCGGCGCCCCCGCGGAGCCGGAGCGCCCCGCCGACACGATCGACCACGCGGTCCTCAACGAGATGACCGAGATGGTCGGCCGCGCGCGGATGAACGACCTGCTGGCGATGCTGGCGAAGGAACTCACCCAGCGGTTCGGGGCCGCCGCGCCCGAGGCGAGCCGTGACCGGCTCATGCTCGACGCCCACGCGATGGTGTCGGCGGCCAGCATGGTGGGCTTCGCCGGTCTCGCCGAGACCTGCCGGGCGGTCGAGGCCGCCTGCCGGGCGGGGGCGGATGTCGCGCCGATGCTCGGCACGCTCCGGGCCCGCACGGCGGTCACGCTCGCCGAGATCGAGGCCCTGCGGGCGGCCTGACGCAGGCCGGGGGCGGCCTGACGCAGGCCGGGGGCGGCCTGACGCAGGCCGGACCGGCGCCTACGCGGGCGACAGCGGCACGTGCTGGACGGCGCGGATCCGGCGGCGGTGGTGGGGGTGCCGGCGCCACTTCAGCACGGCATAGCGCAGCCGGCTGTAATAGGCGTAGAGGCGCGACCGGTGCTGGCGCCGGTGAGCGAGGTGGACGCGGGCGGACCGCGCCGGGGCGGCGACGCGGCTCGCCAGGTCTGTCTGCGCCACGGCAGCGGGCCTCGCGTTCAGGACGGCGACCGGATCCACGTAGTTCACCCGGCGCACGGCCGAGGCACTGCTATAGATCGCGCCCGGCGCCCCGCCGCAGCCCACGCAGAGGGACCCGTTGAGGCGGCTCCAGAGGCGTTGCTCCCGTTCCAGGACATGCCGGTCCTTCACGTCCGACAATTCGACCGGCGACCGCAGCAGCGTCGCGCGGCTTCCGAAATTCGGCTTCTTGAGGATGAGGCCGAGATCGTCGGGCACCTCCAGCATCGGCAGCCGGACCTGCTTCGGCTTCGCATGGACCGGGAGGACGACCATCGACGCCAGCAGGAACAGCACTGCGGATTTGAGCGCGAAACGGCGCATCCTGGTCTCCGGTCGGCGTGGACCTCTTCACATAGCGTTAAATCTGCAGGTTCCCTACACCTAATTTTTCTGCGGAATATCCAAAATCACACGCCAGTTCCGCCAACTCACGGCCAACACTAAGAATACGACCACGTCTCAGTAGCGGCTGCGGAGATCAGCCAGGCACAGACTGCGCAGGGCAGCGGCTGGGACCCGTGCGAACCCGAGCCGCGCAGTCCTGTCCTGCGCGAAGGACAGAGCCTGTACCAAACTATGCCGTCTAAAGGTCGCCCGTCGATTGCCGCGGTGCGGGCCGGGATCGGAACGCGCCGCCGCCGCGTGCCGCCCGCCGAGCCTGGCGCCGCACGCGCAGGCTGAATGCAGGCGAGGCATACACTTGCTGTAGACAGGCTGCGCCCGATCATCGATTTCCAGTTGAATTGTCGCGGGGGCGCACGAGCGACGGGAAGCGGGACGGCCTGGTCGGGCAGGGGACGGTTCAGATGGATCAAGCGGCGGACGACGTCGTATCCGAGGCCGCGCTCGCCGCAGCCCTTGAAGCCTCCGGCGGCGTCGGCTTCTGGATGTGGGACATTCCCGAGGACACGGCACGTGCCGATCCGGTGAGTGCCCTGCTGTTCAACATCAGCCCCGCCCGGTCGCGGGCCGGGGTCAGCTTCGCGGAGATCCTGAAGGCGGTCCATCCGGACGATCAGGCGCATATCTCGCAGGTGATCCTGGACTGTGTTCAGTCCGGCGGCTCCTACACGGCCGAGTACCGCGTGTGCTCGCCGACCGGCCGGCTGCGCTGGCTGTTCACCCGCGGGCATTTCCACCTGGACGAGCAGGGCCGCCCGACCACGGGCCGGGGGGTGATCGTCGAGATCTCGGACAGCAAATCCGCCGGCACGGCCTTCGCGCAACGCGACGGAACCCTGATCGATGCCCTCAACCGGGCCGCGGACCTGTGCCTGTCCCTGCACAGCGCGCTCTCGCAGTTCGGGGAGGCGCCCATGCTGGCGCTGGCCGAGACCCTGCTGCTCGAGATCGGCCGGCACTTGGCAGCGCGGCAGCGGATCGCGCGCGGCCACGCCCTGCATTGACCGGCCCTGAGCCTTCGTCGTGACACGCTCTGCGCCGAACCGGGGGCCGCTTCCGCGGAGAGCGCCCTAAAGCTCCCGGATCTTCCGCTCGATGCGCGCGGCCTCGGCCTCATCAACCTCCACCGGCCGCCCGGTGTCGTTGGGCAGGCCGGGCCCCGTCTGCGCGATGGTCTCGTCACGCGGGCGCCCGCTCTGCCCGTCCGAGATCGGCGGCTCCTTCGACCTGTCGCGATCCTGATCCATCGGTTCCTCCTAGCGCGGAGCAGCGTCGCCCCGGCTCAACCCGCACTACGCCGGTCGAAGGACCGGGTGCTGTTTGTCGAGGGGGAATCCCGCAGGCCCGATGAAGATCCGAGGGCCGGGCGGTGCTGTTTCAGCCAGAGCCCAAATTCCTGCATGGCCGCCACGACCGTCTTCAGCCGCATCCCGTCCTCGGTCAGGGCGTATTCGACCCTGACGGGCGTCGTCGGGTGGACGGTCCGGCTGACGAGGCCGGCGGTTTCGAGGGCGCGGAGATCCAGCGTCAGCATCCGCTGCGAGATCCCCGGCAGGACGCGCTTGAGTTCGTTGAAGCGCTTCGGCCCGTCGATCAGGAAGGATACCAGAAGCAGACGCCAGCGCCCGCCGAGCAGATGCATCGCGTGCTCCACCGAGCAGCCGGTCACCGTGTCCTTCATCGCCGCCATCCACCTCCGAGACGGTATAATTTCTGTACCCAGCGCTCAAAAGAGTGCGTTCTTACCGCAACCGATCGACTCGGTTACTCACGATCTTCTCCGCTTTACAGGCTTCGTCCAGCGGCTCCACATCCGGGGGATCGATCGTGAGACTCTACTACATGCCGGCGAGCTGTGCCCTGGCCCCGCACATCGTCGCCCGTGAACTCGGCCTGGCTCTGGAACTCTGCCGGGTCGACCACACCCGGCACCTGACGGAGGCGGGGGCCGATTTCCTGTCCATCAACCCGCACGGCTACGTGCCGGTGCTCGCGCTCGACGACGGCAGCCTTCTCCGGGAAGGGCCGGCCATCCTGCAATATCTGGCCGATCTGAAGCCCCAGCACCGCCTCGCGCCGCCGAACGGCTCCCTGGAGCGCTACCGGCTCCAGGAGATGCTGGGCTTCCTGAATTCCGAGATCCACAAGGGCTTCGTCCCGCTGCTCTACGCCCGGCTCGCCGGCCGCTACGTCGAGACCGCCAAACCGAAGCTCGAAGCGCGCTACGCCTGGATCGACCGGCAGCTGGCCGACCGCGTCTTCCTGATGGGTCCGGATTTCACGGTGGCGGACGCTTATCTCTACGCGCTCACCGGCTGGGGTCAGGCGTCCTGGCTGACCTCGTACTACAGGGCCGACATCCACTTCGACGATCTGCGCCATCTGGCGGCCTGGTACGGCCGCATGCGGGGACGTGCGGCCGTGCGGCGTGCGCTCCGGGAGGAGGGGCTGGAGCACTCCCCCGGCCCAGCCGATCAGAACGGGTAGTAGCGCAGGGAGGTCAGGCCGGTGACGAGGTGGGTGGAGGGGGCGATCCCGTAGGCACCCCGGAAGGCGTCGCGCTCGGTGTAGGAGACCTGCGCGCCTGCCACGAGGCGGCCGAAATCGCCCTTGTAGAGATCGTGCCAGAAGCCGCCGGTGATCTGGCGGATGTCGCGGCTCTCCGCCTGGCAGGTCCCGCTCGCCGCGCCCTCGACGTCGCAACCGGTCACCACCAGGGTCGGCGAGCCGTAGCCGGTGGCGTTGAGCGCGCCGGCACGCGCGGCGTGCTCCCAGCCGGCATAGAGGTAGATGTCGGTGCCGGGCTGGATGTGGGCGACGCCGCCGGCGAGCAGCTGGAAGGCCGGGATCGGAGCGACCGACCCGTCGGCCTTCAGGGCGAAGTCCGGCAATTGCGCCGAGCCGTAGCGGCCGATGCCCTGGCCGACGAGGCCGCTGACCTGCAGGTCCAGGCGCTTGTCGATCACCGGCAGGGTCGCGGCTCCGCCGATGCCGTAGCCCAGCGCGGTGTCGGTGCGGCCGGGGAGGCGGGTCGCGGCGGTCAGGTTGGCGGGGCTCAGCCGGTCGTCGAAGAACCGCACCAGACCTTTGAGTTCGAAGTGGCCGAAGCCGGGTTCGAGGGCGAGCTTGCCGATGACGTCGGGGGCGCTGTTGTTCGAGTAGGTGGTGGAGGTGTTGAGCTGGCCGACCGCATCGCCGGCATTGCTGACGTTGACGAGGCCGGGCGCCGCGAAGGGGCTCGGCGGCAGCACGCTCTGGGGCGATTCCAGCGACAGGCCGGCCCAGAGGCCCGGCGCGATGTCCTTGACCACGCGCAGCTGCGGGTTCCGGGTCCAGTTGAAGCCCGGCACGTACTGCACGTCGATGGTGAGCGGGATCTGCTCCTTGAGCGGGGTGATGCCGGACAGGTCCGTGGTGAGCAGGCTCCAGGCCTGGCCGGCCAGGACGTGCCAGCCGGAATCGAGGGTCTCGACCGTGGCGAAGAGCTGCCGGATGCGCGGGTTGTAGCTGTTGCTCTCGCGCGAGTTCGCGTTGGTGGCCGCCCCCAGGAAATCGATCTCGTAATAGCCCGAGACCTGGAGCGTGGGCTCGACCTTCGCGGTGAACAGACCGCTCAGGCGGCTTTGCCGGGCGGAGAAGCGGAACTCGTTCTCCCGCGAGCGGGGATCGTTGCGGAACGGGATGCCGCCGAAATCGGTGCCGACATCCGAGTCGAGGTTGGGATGGCGGACGATGCCCGCCAGTTCGAAGAAGCCGCCCGGGGTGAAGCAGACCGCCGGCCCCAGGGCGTAGCTGCCGGCGTTGCAGGCGAGGTCGTTGGCGAGGATGACCGGCATGTGCGCGCTCACGGCCGGGCGCGCCCCGCCGGGGCCGCCCACCTGGGCCACGCGCTGCTGATGCTCGGTGCGGGCGGCCAGGCGCGCCTGCTCCCGCGACAGCACCCGGCGCTCCCGGGCCTCCCCGGCGATCGCGGCCCGCTGCGTGCCGGATTGCCGGCGCAGGGCAGCGAGTTCCTGCTGCATGGCGAGCATCTGGCGCTGCATCGCGTCCATCCGGGCCGCCATCTCGGCGACGCTCTGGGCCTGGGCCGGCAGGGCCCCGAGGCCGAGGGCGAGCCCGGTCGCGGCCGCTGTGGCGCGGGTGCTCGGCAGGATCAGGCGCAGCATGGGCACTCAGCCGAGGAGGTGGGGATCCCTGGGGTCGGATCCGGGGCGAACGCCCCAAAGTGGTGGGATGCCACATACGACGCTCGCACGACGACCCGCCGCAGGGTAACCCGGCGGCGGAGGGAAACCGTCCGCCGCCCGCTGGTTCCAAACCGCTGTGGCGCTGCCGCCACGGCGGATAACCCGTTGTCAAAACACATGTTAAAGTCGCGGCTCGGGACGGCGCCGCCACGGCGTCGGGTCGGCGGGCCATCGCCGTGCGGCGCCCGCGACCTCCTGCCCGGGGTGCGTGGCCAGGAACTTGGCCGTGCGGCGCCTGCGTTCCCTGATCGAATGGGACCCCAGAGCCCGCACCGCAACACAGGTTTCACCATGACCACGGACGTACGCGAGATCTACGTCACGGCCCTCAAGAACACCCATGCCGTCGAGATGCAGGCGCTGCAGATCATGGAGCGGCAGGTCGAGCGCCTGGAGCGCTATCCGGAGATGGAGCAGGCCCTGCGTCGCCACATCGCCGAAACGCACGGCCAGCGCGACCGCCTGGAGGAGGCGCTCCAGAGCCTGGGCGACAGCCCCTCGGCCCTCAAGGAAGGGTTTTTGGGCTTCGTCGGCAACATGATGGCTTTGGGTCACGCCCCGGCCCAGGACGAGATCCTGAAGAACACCTACGCCAACCATGCCTTCGAGAATTTCGAGATCGCGGCCTACGAGTCGCTGCTCGTCATCGCCGATGCCGCCGGCCAGCAGGGGCACCGGACGGCGTTCCAGCAGTCGCTCAAGGAAGAGCAGGGCATGGCGGAGGCGGTGCGGAAGTTGATCGGGCCGACCACCGAGCGCTACCTCCAGCTGACCACGTCCGGCCAGAAGGCCGACCGGTAGGGTTCGCCGCGTCGAAGCGGACGCCAGCTCGGCGTACAAGAGCGCGTCGACGCAAGGATTCAGGGCCGCGCCCGGTCGCAACACGATCGGGCGCGGCCTTGTGCATGATGGAGCCGCATCCAGCTGGAGGGCACACCGCGTGCCTTCGGTGCGACGTGGCAGCGCGTTCCGCACGGCATCGACTTCGCCGCCGCGCCGGCCCCCATTCTGCCGCAGGAACTCCCCCCGCGCTGCCTGATTGCGCGGTCATGGGACCTGGAAACGCACGACCGACTGACCGCCACGCTCAGGAAGCCGGGTCTTCCGCCAAACCGTTGGGAGACGGGTGCGTCCATCTCTGCGTGGACATGCAGCGCATGTTCGCCGAATCCACCGACTGGCAGACCCCATGGATGCCGCGGGTCCTGCCGCATGTATGCCGTCTCGCCGCGGCGCATCCGGAGCGGACCATCTTCACCCGCTTCATTCCCGCCGCCCGGCCGGGCGAGGGGCGCGGCACTTGGGCGACCTACTCGCAGCGCTGGGCCGACATGACCCGCCAGCGCCTCGACCCGGACCTGATCGATCTGGTCCCGGATCTCGCCCGGCTCGTCCCGCCCGCCGAGGTCATCGACAAGGCCGTCTACTCGCCCTGGCTGGACACGGATCTCGATGAGCGCCTGTGCGCCCGGGGGGCCGACACCCTGATCATCACCGGGGCCGAAACGGATGTCTGCGTTCTGTCCGCAGTGCTCGGCGGCGTCGATCTCGGCTACCGCATCGTGCTGGCCACCGACGCCCTGTGCAGTTCCTGCGACGAGGCGCACGACGCGCTGCTGCTGATGTACCGCGTGCGCTACGGCCATCAGGTCGAGACGCTGACCACCGCAGAGATCCTCGACCGCTGGCGGTGAGCGGCGCGGGCCGCGCACGGCTCCGAACCAGTTACGGCCGAGCTCAAACGAGGTCAGCGCCGGTCGGTTCCGTCGACCTCCAACCTCCGAATACGCGAGACCTCCGAAACCGGGCACGAAAAACAGTCGCACCGCGCGAACCTGTGGCTGGTGTGACCGTTATGTCTCCAAACACCGTATCGGAGGACAGGTTATGGCCAAGCACGAGATCCTCGGCTACTTCGAGCACCGCCGCGACGGCGCCTGGATCTGCACCCGGCCCTTCACCCTGACGACGCGGGATGCCAGCATCGATATCCGCCAGGGCATGCGGTTCGATTACGGCAAGCGGATCGGCGGCGTCGATCTCGCCGAGTACCTCGAGCGCCTGGGCTCGCAGTTCGGTTCGTAAGCGCGAACTGCCTTCAAACGCGTCGGACACACGTGGCGCCGGACGAGGTCCGGCGCCTTTTCGCGTTCAGGCGCCGCCCCACTGCATCGTCAGCCCGCCATCGACCACCAGGGTGTGGCCCGTCACGTAGGCGGAGGCATCCGAGGCGAGATAGAGGATCGCCCGGGCGATCTCCTCCGGCTGGCCGGCCCGGTGGAACGGGATCCGCTCCAGGGACTGGTCGAGTTTCTCCGGATTATCGAACCGGTCGGCGGTCATCGGGGTCTCGATCAGGCCCGGAGCGACGCTGTTGACGTTGATCCGGTCCTCGGCGAGCTCCCGCGACAGGGAGCGGCACAGGGAGCCGAGCCCGGCCTTCGACATGCCGTAGGGCGCGCTCTCGGGCGTCGGCAGGTGCTGGGCCACGGACGAGACGAACACGATCTTGCCGTTGCCCCCTTGCGCCTTGCGCATCTTGATGAACGGGCGGGCGCAGAACAGCGGGCCCATCAGGTTCACCCGCAGGATCCGCTCCAGCAGCGCGTCGTCCATCTCGGCCACCGGCACGCCGCTCATGGCCTGGCCGGCATTCGCCACCAGGACGTCGAGGGTACCGAACTCGCTGCCGATCCGGTCGAAGGCCGCGTTCACCGCCGCCGGATCGCCGACATCGAGCTGCAGCACCAAGGCCCGCCGCCCGGCGGCCTCGACCCGGGCGGCGGTCTCGCGGATGCCGGCCTCGTCGGTGTGGTAGGTGATCGCCACGTCGGCCCCCTCCCGGGCGAACAGCTCGGCGGTCGCCTGCCCGATGCCGGAATCGGCTCCGGTGATCAGGGCACGGGTGTCGGTCAACGTCATCGCTCATCCCTCGCAGGTGCCGCGGTCGCGGCCGGATGCGGGGGCAATGGGTGCCGCCGGACCCGGTTCCGCGCGGCGCGCACCGGCCGCAGGGGAACCTCCGCCGGGCCGGCGTCTTTGACGCTCCGCGCCCGCATGCCCTAGTGAGGACGCATGTCCCTGGCTGACACGATTCCCTGCCCGGCGGAGGAGAGCGCACCCGATACGCGCAGCCGCATCCTCGCGACGGCGGACGCGTATTTCCGCGAGATCGGCTACCAGAAGACGACGGTGGCCGACATTGCCCGTACGCTCAAGATGAGCCCGGCCAACGTCTACCGCTTCTTCGACTCGAAGAAGGCGATCAACGAGGCGGTGCTGGAGCGCCTGATCGGCGAGGTCGAGGCGCTGATCTCGGAGATCGCCGACCGGCCGGGCCTCGACCCGACCGCCCGGTTCGTGGCGGCGATCGAGACCCTGCACCGCGACTGCACCCGGCGCTGCGAGGCGTTTCCCCGGCTGCACGAGATGATCGAGGCGGCGATGGCGGAGAGCTGGGATGTCTGCCGCCACCACGTCGCCCGGATCACCGCCGGGATCGAGCGCATCATCGTCGAAGGCGTGGCCCGCGGCATCTTCGAGGCCGCCGATCCCGCCGAGGCGGCGGCCTGCGTCCACGCCGCGATCGCCCGCTACACGCATCCGGTGCTGGTCGGGAAGTCGCCGCTCCAGCCGGCACCGTCGGTGGAGGCCATGACGGCGTTCCTGCTGCGGAGCCTGGCGCCGGCGCGGCGCTGACGCTCGGCCTTTCGCTCCACCCGAGGACTACCGGAACGGATCGCGTCCTACTCGGACGCCGCCGCGGCCTCCGGCGCCGGCTCGGAGACGCTGGGCTGCGGGCCGTCATAGCCCTCGATCACCAAAATCTCGGCCTCGACGCCGCCGCGCTGCTTGGCCTTGGCGGCCTGGTAGAGATCGGAGTTCCAGCAGGCGAGGGCGTCGGCGTAGCTCGGGAACTCGATCACCACGTTGCGGGAGCGGGCCGGTCCCATCACCGCCTCGTGGGCGCCGCCGCGCACGAGGAAGCGCCCGCCGAACTTGGCGAAGGCCGCGCCGTTGGCCGCCACGTAGTCCTTGTAGGCCTCCGCGTCTCGGACATCGATCCGCGCGATCCAGTAGCCCTTCGTCATGCTGCGTCTCCTGCCCTGCCGAGCCCATTGGATCTTGCCGAGCGAAGTGGCTCCGGGCCGCACGAAAGCAATCCCCGTCCTGATCAGGCCATCTCCGCCACGATCGCCTGCGCCACCGCGCGGGGATCGGCGGCGCCGGTGATCGGGCGCCCGACCACGACATGGTCGATCCCGGCCTTCCGGGCTTCGCCGGGGGTCATCACCCGCTTCTGGTCGCCGGCCTCCGCGCCCGCCGGGCGAATCCCCGGGGTGACGATCAGCCGGTCCGGCCCGACGATCCGCCGGACCGCGCCGGCTTCCGCCGCCGAGCAGACGAGGCCGTCGATGCCGATCTCGGCGGCCTGGGCGGCGCGTTGGGCCACCAGCTCCGCCACCGGCAGGCCGTAGCCGGCCTCGGCGGCGTCGGCATCGTCGTAGGAGGTCAACACCGTCACGGCGAGGATCTTCAGCCCCGCCCCCCGGCCACGAACCGCCGCCCGCATGGTCTGCGGGTAGGCGTGCACGGTGAGGAAGGTGGCGCCCGAGCTGGAAGCCGAGCGCACTCCCGCCTCGACGGTGTTGCCGATGTCGTGGAGCTTCAGGTCGAGGAAGATCTTGAGGCCCCGCGCCGCCAGACGCTCGGCGAGCGCGAGGCCGCCCGCGTAACCGAGCTGATAGCCGATCTTGTAGAAGGTCGCGGCATCGCCGATCCGGTCGATCAGCGCCTCGGCCTCGGGCACGCCCGGCAGGTCGAGGGCCACGATCAGGCGGTCGCGGGGGTCGGCGGTCTCGGGCATCGGGTGTCCTTCCGGGTCGCGGCACGGATCACGGCCGGGCGAGGCCTGTCAATGCGACGGGGCTCCGACGGCGCCGTCCCTGACCCCGCGCTCACGCTGCCCGAGAGATCTGGGATGCACATCTCGTCGCGGCTTGGACGAGACCTCGACAGACCCTCACCCCGCCAGCACCCGCGCCACCTCCGCCTTCAGCACCGGCAGCAGCTCCGCCTCGAACCAGGGCTCGCGCTTGAGCCAACCGTTGTTGCGCCAGGACGGGTGGGGCAGGGGGAGCACCCGCGGGCGCCGGGGCTCGGCCAGGATCTCCCGCCAGCGCCGCACCGTGCCGGTGAGCCCATCCTCCAGCTTACCCAGGTGCCATCCTTGCGCGTACTGGCCGATCACCAGGGTCAGTTCGAGGTCCGGCAGCCCGGAGAACAGCTCCGCCCGCCAGCGCTCGGCGCATTCCCGGCGGGGCGGCCGGTCGCCACCCTTGGCGTCCAGCCCGGGGAAGCACGCGCCCATCGGCACGATGGCGACCCGGGCGGCATCGTAGAACCGCGCCTCGTCGAGGCCGAGCCAGGACCGCAGCCGGACGCCCGAGGGATCCATGAACGGCATCCCGGTCCGGTGGGCGCGGGTGCCGGGGGCTTGGCTGGCGATGCAGAGGCGCGCCCCGGTGCTGCCCTGGACGATCGGCCGGGGCTCCTGGGGCAGGGGCGGGCCGTAGAGCGGGCTGTCCCGGCAGAGGCGGCAGGCGCGCAGGCGCGCGGCGGTGTCGTCGAAGGCGGGCATGACCCGGACATGGCGCATCGGCGCACAAAAAAGAAACGGCGCGGTGTCGCGCCGCGCCGTTGTCAGTCGGTCTCTTGTCTTGGGGGAAGACCCATCCGTCCTACGCCGATGCGCGGCGGCGGGCCGTGCGATTTCTCACGCGCCCTTCACGCCGGAGAGGTCGAGCGGCAGGGAGCGCAGGCGCCGGCCGGTGGCGGCGAAGACCGCATTGGCGATCGACGGACCGAGAACGGGCACCCCCGGCTCGCCGATCCCGGTCGGCGCCACCTGGCTCGGCACGATGTGGACCTCGACCTTCGGCATCTCGCTCATCCGGGTCGGCTCGTAGGCGTCGAAATTGTGCTCCTGCACTTGGCCGTCCTTGAGGGTGATGCGGTTGCGCAGCACCGCCGACAGGGCGAAGCCGACCGCGCCCTCGACCTGGGCGCGGATCACGTCCGGGTTGACCGGAACGCCGACATCCACCGCGGCCACGATCCGGTTGACCCGGATCGCCGCGTCCTGCGCGGTCACGTCCGCCACCATGGCGACGTAGGAGCCGAAGGATTCGTGGACCGCCACCCCGAGGCCGCGGCCCGGCTCCCGCGGCTTGGCGCTCCAGCCGGCCTTCTCGGCGGCGAGCTTCAGCACGCCGGACAGGCGCGGCGCCTGGGCCAGGAGGGAGAGCCGGTAGGCCACCGGATCGACATTGGCGGCATGGGCCAGTTCGTCGATCATCACCTCCATCACGTGGGCCGTGTGGGTGTGGCCGACCGAGCGCCACCACAGGACCGGCACGCCCTCGCGGCCGTTATGGACGCCGAACCGGTAGGCCGGCAGCGCGTAGGGCGTGTCGGAGGCGCCCTCCACGGTGGTCGAGTCGATGCCGTTCTTGACGATCATCGCCTCGAAGGGCGAGCCGATCATGATCGACTTGCCGACCATGACGTGGTCCCAGCCGACCACCGCGCCCTTGGCGTCGATGCCGGCCCGGACCTTGTGCAGCACGGTCGGGCGGTAATAGCCGCCGGCCATGTCGTCCTCGCGGGTCCAGACGAGGTGGATCGGGGCCTTCTCGCCCGATGCCTTGAAGACGGCGGCCGCCTCCGCGAGGTAGTCGGCCGTCGGCGTCGCCCGGCGCCCGAACGAGCCGCCGGCCCAGTTGCTGTGCAGCCGCACTCGGTCGGCCGTCACGCCGAGGATCGCCGCCATGGTGGCCTGCTCGACGGTCTGGAACTGGAAGCCGGCGTAGACGTCGTAGCCGCCGTCGGCCGCCTTCTCGATCGTGGCGTTTAGGGGCTCCATCGCGGCGTGCGCGAGGTACGGGAAGGTGAACTCGGCCTCGACGACCTTGGCCGCGCTCTTGAGCGCCGCCTGCGGATCGCCGCGCTCGGACGCCGTGAGGCCGGGCCCTTTGGCCCGCTCCCGGTACTCGGCGAGGATCGCGTCGGACGAGCGGGTCTCGGCGGTGCTGTCGTCCCAGGCGACGGTCAGCGCCTCGCGGCCCTTCATGGCCGACCACGTGTCGCGGGCGATCACCGCCACGCCGGTCGGCACCTGCACCACGTCGAGCACGCCCGGGACCTTGCGAGCAGCGGCGGCGTCGAAGCTCTTCACGGTGGCGCCGAAGCGCGGCGCCCGGGCCACCACGGCGGTGACCTGATTGGGGCGGCGGATATCCAAAGAATAGACCGCCGTGCCGTCGGTCTTGGCGACGGAATCGAGGCGCGGGATCGTCTGGCCGATCAGCCGCCACTCGCTCGGGTCCTTGAGCCGCGGCTCGGACGGCACCGGCAGCGAGGCGGCCGAGGCTGCGAGCTCCCCGAACCGGGCCTGACGGCCGGACGGGTCGTGGCGCACGACGTTGTCGGCGACCGTGATCTCGGAGACCGGCACCTTCCAGCGGAAGGCGGCCTCGGCCATCAGCATCTCGCGGGCGGCGGCGCCGGCCTTGCGCAGCTGGAACCAGGAATTGGCCACCGCGGTGGAGCCGCCGGTGCCCTGGATCGGGCCCATCAGGCTGTTGTTGTAGAGCGTCGCGTCAGCAGGCGCGAACTCGGTGCGGACCTTCGCCCAGTCGGCGCCCAGCTCGTCGGCCAGGATCGTGGCGAGCCCGGTCGTGTTCCCCTGGCCCATGTCGAGGTGCTTGATCACCACCGTCACGGTGTCGTCCGCGCCGATGCGCACGAAGGCGTTGGGCTGCGCCTTCACGTCGGCGAGGTTCGGTCCGGCGGCCGCGCGGGCAGCTTTCGGGTCGAGCCGGAACGCCACCACGAGGGCACCGGCGCCGGCCAGCAGGCCGCGGCGGCTGGGACGGGCGGGGAGGGGGCTCGGTCGACGGGCATTCAGCATGGCGAGGCTCCGGTCAGGACCGCGGAGGGAAGGTGGTGCCGGGGCGGATCAGGCGAGGCTGCGCGCGGCTTCGTGAATCGCCGCGCGGATGCGCTGATAGGTGCCGCAGCGGCAGATGTTGCCGTCCATGGCGCCGTCGATGTCGGAGTCGCTCGGCTTGGCGTTGCCTGCGAGCAGGCCGATGGCCGACATGATCTGGCCGGACTGGCAGTAGCCGCACTGGACCACGTCGAGCTTGCGCCACGCGGCCTGGACCGCGTCTGCGACCCGGCCGTTGACGCCCTCGATGGTGGTCACCTGCGCGGTGCCGACATCGCCGAGCTTGGTCTGGCAGGCGCGGACCGGCTGGCCGTCGAGATGGACCGTGCAGGCGCCGCATTGCGCGATGCCGCAGCCGTATTTGGTGCCGGTGGCATCGAGCCGGTCGCGCAGGACCCAGAGCAGCGGCATATCGGGATCGGCGTCGATCTCGTGCGCGACGCCGTTGACGGTGAGCTTCGGCATGATCGGCGCCCTCTGATCGTCACGTGAGCCCGGGCGCCCCGGATGGCGGCGCACCGCGTGATTGGCCGGACCGTCGAGTCCTCAACCGTAACGAGCGCCGCCGCCGGCGGGATGTGCGCGATCGCACACGGAGCCCGGAGATCGGTCAGCCTCGCCACAGCCTGGGATGCTTAAGATCCGAGCGATACCGGCAGCGGCTTCTTAACATATCCGCCGCATCCTTGAGGAGCGAATCCCGGCCGACACCGCCACCTCCGAGTTTCAAGACGCGTATGCCCAATCTCACTGTCGAGATGGTCCAGCGCGGTCGCGGCCCCTCGACGGAGGAGGCCGCCCGCCGCCTCGGAGTCGCCCGCGAGATCCGCTCGGCGCGCGAGAAGCTGACCTCGCTGACCGGCCTGGAACGGGCCTTCGACTACGAGCTGCTGCGCCACTACGCGCAGTACCGGGCCGGGGCCGGCATCCCGCTGGCGGGCTTCGCGGCGGTGCTCGCCGCGGCGGCGACGTTCTGGATCGCGGCGCCGGTGGCCATGGGCTGGGCGTTCGGCGTTGTCCTGATGATCCTGCTCAACACGACGCTGAGCCGGCGCTTCCTGCACGCCGATCCCGAGACGATCCCCCTGCGGTACTGGCGCCGCCGCTTCCTGATCGGCGAGGTGCTGCAGAGCCTGTCGTGGGCGGCGATGATCGGGCTCGGCGCCACGGACGGCTGGACTTTCGCGCTGCTCGGCCTCGTCATCGCCTCGGCGGTCACCACCATGCTGGCCGCGACGGTGCCGTTCGCGGCCGTCGCCGCCCTGGTGCCGCTGGCGCTGGCCACCGCGTCGCTGGCCAGCTTCTCCCGTTCGGCGGACGGGCTCCTGCTCGTGACGATGGCGGGCGGCGCGCAGCTGTTCTTCCTCGGCCTGTCCCGTCGCCTCTACGCCGCCACGATGGGCGCCCTGCGCTCGCGCGCCGAGAAGGATGCGGTGTTCGGCGAGTTGGAGCAGGCCAAGGCCAATTCCGACGAGGCCCGCCGCCGGGCCGAGGAGGCGAACCTCGCCAAGTCCCGGTTCCTGGCCACGATGAGCCACGAGCTGCGCACGCCGCTCAACGCCATCCTGGGCTTCTCGGAGGTGATGAAGAACGAGGTGTTCGGCACCCACACCGCACCGTCCTACCGGGAATACTCCAACGACATCCACGACAGCGGGATGCACCTGCTCAACCTGATCAACGAGATCCTCGATCTCTCGCGGATCGAGGCCGGGCGCTACGAGCTGAACGAGGAGCCGGTGCAGCTCGCCCACGTGGTCGAGGAGTGCCGCCACATGATGGGCCTGCGCGCCAAGGCCAAGAACCAGACCTTCCACGACCTCGTGGACGGCACCCTGCCGCGGCTCTGGGCGGACGAGCGCGCCTTGCGCCAGATCGTGCTGAACCTCCTGTCGAACGCCGTGAAGTTCACGCCGCCCGGCGGCGAGATCTGGCTGAAGGTCGGCTGGACCGCCTCGGGTGGACAATACGTCTCGGTCAAGGACAGCGGCCCCGGCATTCCCGAGGACGAACTCGGCACCGTCCTGTCCTCGTTCGGGCGCGGCTCGCTGGCGATCAAGACCGCCGAGCAGGGCTCGGGGCTCGGCCTGCCGATCGTAAAGGGGCTGGTGGAGCTGCATGGCGGCCAGTTTCAGCTCAGCTCGAAGCCCCGCGAGGGCACCGAGGTGGTGGTGACCCTGCCGGTCTCCCGGGTGATGGACACGCTGGCGCCGGTCGAGATCGACGCCGAGCCCGCGCCACCGGCCCGGGGTGCCCTCAACCGGGCGGCTTAGCCAAGTCCACCCAGGACACGCACCCGGGCCCATTCGGTCTCGGTTACCGGCTGCACCGACAGGCGGGAATTGTTCACCAGCACCATGTCGGCGAGCGCCGGATCGGCCTTGATGGCGTCGAGCGTCACCGGGCGCGGCAGCGCCTCCAGGGCACGCACGTCGACCATGCCGAAGCGGCCGGTCTCGTCGGTATGGTCCGGGTAATAAGGCCGGATCACCTCCACGATGCCGACCACCGCCTTGCCCTCGTTCGAGTGGTAGAAGAAGCCCTGCTCGCCGACCTGCATGGCCATCAGGTGCTTTTTGGCGAGGTGGTTGCGCACCCCGTTCCAGAACGTGCCCACCGCGCCGGCCGCGACCTGCTGATCCCACGACCAGGTCGCGGGCTCGGATTTGAACAGCCAGTACGCCATCGCCGCATCCCCACCGGCCGCCCGGTTCGGCGGCGCACCCGTCTTGGAGCCTCTCACACAACGCCCGCCGCGCCGTCGCCTGCGGCGGCAGGGCTCCCGGTGATCGGACGTTGTGTGAGAGGCTCTTAGATCTGGGCCCGATCGCATGGCAATCGCGCGCGGCTCTAAGCCCTTGTTGTGGCGCGCGCTCCCGCGTCGGACCGGAGTCCACGTCGGCGGAGCGCGCGCGAGCGGCCCCCGATCGCGCTGCCACGCTCCCCTCCGGCATCCTGTGCGTGCCGCGCGTCCGCGGCGCGCGCAGGATGCCGGCTCGGTCAGGGAGCAGACTATGCCGACCCATGCTTCGCGCAACGCGGAGCAGACCGTGGCTGTTGTTCAAATATTAAACTCTAATCATTAGTAATTCTATCTACAAAGCCATGTAACTACCGCTGATTGTTCACATGCTGACCGTGATCGGCTGCTTCGTCGGGGAACACAACCTGTGGCTGGTGGCCCTTGCGGCCCTGGTCTGCGCGCTGGCGAGCGCGACGGCGATCGGGCTGCTCGCCCATGCCGGGCGGGCCGGCGGGCGCGGCCGCTACACATGGCTCGCGGTCGCGGCGGCGGCGGGGGGCTCGGGGATCTGGGCCACGCATTTCCTGGCCATGCTGGCCTACGCCCCCGGACTGCCCTCGGGCTACGGGATCGGCCTCACGATCCTGTCCTACGCCGACGCCGTCGCGATCACCGGGCTCGGCTTCGCCCTGGCGACCATGGGGGGCCGGGCGCGGGCGGCGATCGGCGGCGCCGTCGTGGGCGGCGGCATCGCGGCGATGCACTACACCGGCATGGCCGCCTATCAGGTGCCGGGGCATCTGATCTGGAACCCGGCGGTGGTCGCCGTCTCGGTGGCGGTCGGCGCCGTGCTGGGCGCCCTGGCGCTGGTGGCGGGCCTGTCGGCGGTCACCGTCCGGGGCCGGGGCCTCAGCGCCGGGCTGCTGATCCTGGCGATCTGCGGCCATCACTTCACCGGGATGGCCGCGGTGACCATCCTGCCCGATCCAACGGTGGCGATCCCCGCGAGCGCGATCCGGACCGAGTGGCTCGCCGCTGCCGTCGCCCTGGCGAGCTCGCTGATCCTGCTGCTGGCCGGGGCCGCCCTCCTCCTCGACCTGCGGGAGCGGCGGCGCGCCGAATCCGAGCGCGAGCGCCTGCGCAGCCTCGCCAACGCGGCCGTCGAGGGCCTCGTGGTGTGCCGCGACGGCCAGATCGTCAGTGCCAACGAGGCCTTCGCCCGGCTCGCCGGCACGCCGGCCGCTTCCCTGGTGGGTGCCCGCCTGTCCACCTACCTGCCCAGCCTTGCGGCGACGGCCGGCACGGCCGGAGAGCCCGTCGAGGCCGAACTCGTGCCGGCGGGTGGCGGGACCGTCCCGGTGGAGGTGATCATGCGGCCGATGGCGGAGTATGGCCGCCAGCCGCACTATGCCGTGGCGGTGCGCGACCTGCGCGCCCGCCGCCGCGCCGAGAGCCAGATCCACTACCTCGCCCATCACGACGCCCTCACGGGGCTCGCCAACCGGACGAGCTTCCACGCCCGGCTGGAGCGGGAGCTGCGCGCAGCGGACGACCAGGGCACCCGGCTCGCCGTCCTGTGCCTCGACCTCGACCGGTTCAAGGAGGTCAACGACCTGTTCGGCCACGCCGCCGGCGACGCGATGCTGCGCGACCTCGCGCTGCGCGTCGGGGGCCTGCTCGATCCCACGCAGCTGATGGCCCGGCTCGGCGGCGACGAGTTCGCGATCCTGACGCCCCTGGGACACGGCTCCGCCGAGGGATCGGCCGAGCGGCTGGCCGAACGGATCCTGGCGATGCTCGCGGCGGTGCCGGCGGCCTCCGGCCCGGTGATCGCCACCAGCATCGGGCTGGCGGTCTATCCCGACGACGCGCAGGACCAGCGCGCGCTCCTGAGCCACGCCGACGCCGCCCTGTACCGGGCCAAGGCCGAGGGGCGCGGCACCTGCCGCCGCTTCGACGCCAGCATGGGCGCCCAGATCCGCGACCGGCGCATGCTCGAGCACGACCTGCGCCACGCAGTGTCCCGGGGCGAGCTGCACCTCGTCTACCAGCCGCAGACGCGGATCGAGACCGGCGCGGTGATGGGCTTCGAGGCGCTGCTGC
The DNA here is from genome assembly GCF_026540775.1 of Methylobacterium sp. GC_Met_3. Classification (NCBI taxonomy): domain Bacteria; kingdom Pseudomonadati; phylum Pseudomonadota; class Alphaproteobacteria; order Hyphomicrobiales; family Methylobacteriaceae; genus Methylobacterium; species Methylobacterium sp. GC_Met_3. The sequence goes on along the minus strand of NZ_JALNUL010000001.1, from coordinate 50,532 downwards.
GCTGGCACCATCCGGAGCGCGGCCCGATCTCCCCGGCCGAGTTCGTGCCGATCGCCGAGGAGACCGGGGCGATCCTCGAGATCGGCGCCTTCGTGCTGCGCGAGGCCTGCCGGACGGCGGCCCTCTGGCCGCAGCCCCTGGCGATCGCCGTCAACGTCTCGGCGGTGCAGCTCCACAACCCGCACTTCGTCCAGTTCGTCCACGGGGCCCTGTTCGAGAGCGACCTGAAGGCGGAGCGCCTCGAGATCGAGATCACCGAGACCGCGCTGATCCGCGATCCGGCGCGGGCGCTGCTCACCCTGCGCCAGCTCAAGGCGCTCGGCGTGCGGATCGCCATGGACGATTTCGGCACCGGCTACTCCTCCCTGTCGAACCTGCGCTCCTTCCCGTTCGACCGGATCAAGATCGATCGCTCGTTCATCAAGGCGGTGAACAGCAACCCGCAGGGCGCCGCGATCGTGCGTTCCGTGCTGGGCCTGGGGCGCGGCCTCGGCCTCGCCGTGGTGGCGGAGGGCGTGGAGACCGACGACGAACTGTCCTTCCTGGCCGCGGAGCACTGCACCATCGCGCAGGGCTACCTGCTCGGCCGGCCCGGGCCGATCGCGCATTTCGCCGAATACACCCACGGCAACGCGCAGGATCCGGTCGCCGCCGTGGCGTGAGCGGCCCGATCCCGTCCTGGTTTCGAAAGGGCGAGCCCTGTCGCGGGTCCAGGGCAGAGCCCTGAGTTCCGTCAGGGCCTTGCCCGGACAACCCACCAAAGGGCGACAGCCCTTTGGAAACCCGGACTTGACGGTCACGCCGGCCTGAGCCGGCCGAAAACGAGCACGCTCAGGCCCGCGACCAGCCAGGCGCAGAGCCCCCCGTAGAGCATCACCCCGGCAAAGCCCGACGCGAGCGCCTGCCGGGCCAGGGCCGGGCCAATCCCGTCGGCGGGAAGGGTGCCGGCCGCCACGGCCTCGGCCAGCGCGTCGAGCGAACCGGCCGCCTCCGCGGGCAAAACCCGGCCGAGGGCCACCCGGACGCCCTGGAGCAGCAGGAAGCCCATCAGCGCGATGTTGACCGCCAGCGTGATCATGCGCGCGCTCATGTCCATGCCGGAGGCCATGCCGGCGTGTTCCGCAGACACCGCACCGGTGGCGGTGTTGGTGACCGGCGTGTTGGTGAGGCCGAGGCCAGCCAGGACGCAGCCGGGTAGCAACGTCTGCCAGCCCGCCTCGGCTCCGGTGGCGGCCAGCCGCATGAGCAGGAACCCCGCCCCGATGGTGAACAGGCCGAGGGAGATGACCACGCCCGGGCCGTGGCGCAGCAGCAGCCGCTCCGCCACGGGCGGCACCGCCAGGGTCGGCAGCGTGTAGGCGAGGAGCACGAAGCCCGCCGCGACACTGTCGTAGCCCAGGACCGCCTGGACGTAGATCGGCAGGTAGATCACGAACGGCCAGAAGCTGGCATTCATCGCCGCCGACCCGAGCAGGGCGCCGGAGAAGCGCCGGTTGCGGAAGGCCGCGAAGTCGAACATCGGCCGCGCTGCGCGCAACTCGATGATGACGAAGGCGATCGCGCTTGCGGCGCCGGCCAGCGCCAGGAAGCTCACCGGGTCCTCGACCCACAGTTTCTCCCCCCGAGTGATCAGATAGACGAGGCTGAACACGGCAAGCGACAGGGTCGCGATCCCCGGCAGGTCGATGCGCAGCGCCTGAGGATCGGTGGATTCGGCGACGCCCGCGCGGCCCAGGGCGAGGGTGACGAGCGCCAGCCCGACATGGACCAGGAACACCCATTCCCAAGCCAGCACCGCCACGGTGACGCCGCCGATCAGCGGCCCGAAGCCGAGGCCGAATCCGAACACGATCCCCCACCAGCCGAACGCCACCCCGCGCTCGGCGCCGTCCCGGAACTGGTGGGACAGCACGGCGGTCTGGCAGGCCAGCATCGCGGCGCCGCTCGCCCCCTGGAGGAACCGGGCCGCGATCAGGACCGGGGCACTCGGCGCCAGCCCGCAGAGCAGCGAGGCCGCCCCGAAGGCCGCGACGCCGACGAGGAACACCCGGCGACGGCCGAAGCGGTCGGCCAGGGTTCCCATGGCCATCAGGCAGGTGGTCATGGCCACCGTGTAGGCGTTCATGATCCACTGCAGCTGCCGGAAATCGGCGCCCAGGACCCGCTCCAGGGTCGGCAGGATCGATGGGATGCTGGAAATCTCCAGCTCCAGCATCAGGGCCGACAGGCAGATCGCCGCGAGCGCCAGCGTATTGCGATGTCGATCCCGCACCAAAGACCGGCCTATTCCCGGATCGATGGCGGAAATAGGCGCGTTCGATTGCAGATGATGGTCGCCGACCATGGAAAAAACCTTCGGAGAGCGAACGATGCGGCCGAAGGTGACGCCCCCTTGATCACAACACAATCGGATGGATATCGATTTCAGTGATGACACTTTGGGATGGACCACATGGCCATTCTCGACGTCGAGTCCGTGCGCGCCTTCGTGACGGTGGCGGATCACAGGAGCTTCACACGGGCGGCCGAGGCGCCGGGGACGACGCAGGGCGCCGTCAGCGTGAAGCTGAAGCGGCTGGAGGACGGGCTCGGCCAGCGGCTGATCGAGCGGACGCCCCGTCAGGTCCGCCTGTCGGCGCAGGGGGCGGTCTTCCTCGCGGCGGCGCGGGACTTTTTGGCCGCGCATGAGCGGGCTTTGGCGGGGCTGACGACGCCGCCGCGCCGTTTCCGGCTCGGGATCGCGGCCCACGTGATGGGGCCGGAGGTTCCGGCCCTGCTGGCGCGGATGAAAGCCGTCGATCCGGCGCTGACCGTGGAGGTGCAGATCGACAACGCCCGTCCCCTGCTGGACGGCTTCGAGGCGGGCCGGCTCGACGCGGCGATCATCCGCAGCGACGACGACCGGCGCGCGGGCGAGATCCTGTGGCCGGAGCCGTTCGGCTGGTTCGCGGCGCCGGGCTTCGCGCACCGGGCGGGGGAGCCGCTGCGGCTGGCCGCTACCGCGCCCTGCTGCGCCGTCCGCGACGTGGCGGGCCGGCTGCTCGACCGGGCCGGGATCGCCTGGACGGAGGTCGTTTTAGGCGGGACGGCCGCGATCGCCGCGGCTCTGTCGGCGGGGCTGGCGGTGGCGGCCTTCCCGCGCCGGCTCGCGCCGGCCGATGTCGTGGATGTCGGCCCGGCGCTCGGCCTGCCGCCGCTGTCCGCGCTGGCGATCGTGCTGCACGCCGCCCCCTCCGACCCGACGACCCGGGACACGCTGCGGGCGATCACGGCGGCGTTCCGCGGGGCAAGTCACGGGTTTGCGAAGGGGTGAGCCCTTTGGCGGGTCGTCAGGGCAGCACCCTGACGCGGCGTCCCGGGCTTCGGGACGATGCGGTGTGCCTCCGTGTCGAAGCGAACTTGCCGGGGGTGTGAACCTCAATCAGCCCGATCGTTGACACGTCGTTTCGATCCAACGCAGCCGTGCGGACCGCCGTCCGTGCATCCCAGAAGCAGCCGTCCGTCGGTCATCCGATACCTTCGGCTCCAGGTGGGACGCGTAAGTTGGCGTGTTGCCGAAAACCGGACCTGAGCCGTTCTGCGCTTCGGCAGACGCAGAGGCACGTCTATGGGGCACCGGCAGCCGCAACCGTCGTCGGCAGATCCAAGGCCGCCCGCATCGCCCCGTCGACCTGATCCTCGCTCAGCCACTCGGCCACGTAGGCCAAGCCCGCCTCCACGCAGGCCCGGTGGAGGTCCGCATCCTCATGGAGCGTCACGATCGACCGCGCCAGCCCCGCCGGCGTGTCCGCCACCAGCCCGGCGAGCGGTTCGGACAGCGCGATCCCCTCCGCCGCCGCCGACGTGCACACGCACGGCACCCCCGCCGCCAGGCTGTCCAGCACCTTGCCCTTCACCCCGGCCCCGTAGGCCAGCGGCGCCACGGTGAGCCGGACCCTGGCGAACACCGCTGCGAGGTCTGCCACCGGCCCGATCGCCTCCACCCTGGATCGTGCGGCGGCGAGCTCTTTCAGGCTCTCCGGCATGTCGCTGCCGACCAGCAGGCACGGTGCGTCGAAGCCCCGCGCCCGCAGTTCCGGCAGTACCACCTCGATCAGGAAGTGCGCTGCGTCGACGTTCGGCCGGTGCGCGTAGCCGCCGATGAAGGCGATGCCCCGCCGCTCGGCGATCGGCACGCCGGTCGGGCGCAGGGACACCGCCCAGGGCACGACGTGCACGCGCTCGGACGGAACGTGCCGGCGCAGGATCTCCGCCTCGTGGGTCGAGTGGGTGATCACTGCGTCCGCCGTCCGCGCCGCGGTCAGCTCCAGGAGCCGCAGGTGCTCGGCGTAGGCGGCGAGATCCGTCCGACCCTCGATTTCAGCCTGCCGGGCCGTGCGCAGGTGGTGCAGATCGGCGACGCTGTAGACCAGCCGCGCACTCCGCTGCGTGTCGCGCACGAGTTGCATGTACCGGCCGGCGGTATCGACGCGATGTAGGTACACGAGCGCGAAGGCTCCGGCGTGCCGGCGCAGCACCTCCTCGACGGTGGCGTACCAGGGGTGCAGGCAGCAGGTGATTCCCTCCGCCTCCAGAGCCGCACCATCGGCCCAGAGATCGGTCGATACGAACGTCACGGCATAGCCGAGCCGCTGCAGCGAGCGCATGTGCGAGCGGATCGCATTCGAGCCCGCATCGCGACCTGTGGCCGGCATCACGGTGTCGATGACGAGCGCGCGCCGCCGGTTCGGTGCCGTGGCCGGCAGCGCGTGCCGGTCAGCGTGCGCCAACCGCAGGCGCTGCACTTGGTCCATGAGGAAGGTGAGCCGGCGTTCGGCTTCGTCCTGATCGACAGGCTCGACGAGGGCGCGCGCCAGCCGCTCCTGCAGATCCTCGTCAAACAGGGTGATCGGATCGAGAGCCCGGGGCGAGCCCGGCAGCACGGCACCATCGCCCTCCCGGCGGACCGTCACCGTGCAGCGATCGAGTGCCGGCAACGACCCGCCCGGGAACGCGAAGTCGAAGCCGTGCCGGCCGTGCCCGATGCCCTCGCGCACGAGATCGTCCCGGGGCCGATCGGCCAAGCAGCGGCCCACCACCCGGCCATCGACCGAGACGAAGAGGCTGACAGGCGTGTCGGGCGCAGATGTGTCCTGCGCCCAGCCGATCATCTGTTGGCGGGTCAGCCAGTCGACGTGCCCGCGCAACGCCATGAATCAGGCGGCGATGGCGATCGCAGCCTCGACCCGCAGCGCGCCGACGACAGCGCCGTCGGCCGAGCGACGGACCTCGACGGTGTAGGCGGCCTCGGGCGTGAGCGGCCGGGGCAGCGCGAGATCGAAGGCGTGGCAGCCGTTGCCGATGCCGGCGGCCTCCAGATCGGCCCGGTAGACTTCGGCGCAGGCCAGCGCCACCACGGTGCCATCGACCACCACGTCGAGGCAGACCGGCCCGTCCGGATGCGCGAGGTCCTGCGCCCAGCCCGTGACACGCATGCCATCGCACAGGTCGAGGTGGCCCAGCAGTTCGCCGAACACGCGCATGGGCGCGACCGGGAGGCCAGCGCGGATCGCGAGGCGGCGGCGCACCGCCTCCAGGGCGTACCCGCTCGTCACGCGCTCGGCACAGTAAACCGCCGCGACCGGCCACGTCGGCTGGTGCGGATACAGGGTGCGGTAGCTGGCGGCGTTATGAAAGATCGCCCGACCGCCATCGTCGACGAAGCTCTCGGCCGGGGCCCCCTCGGCGAGCAGGACGTCGTGGCTGTCCAGTTCGATGTGCCAGTAGGTGACGCTCTCGACGGTGTCCGCCTTGACGATGGTGGAACCGTTGACGAGGTGCTCGGCCGGGATCAGCACGCCATCGAGGGAGAGCGCGTGGTCGGGGGAGACCCACAGATCACGGGAGGGGATGCCGTCGGCGAGCGCCCCAGCCTTAACGCATACCGGCAGGATTGCGGGGTTAGTGTTCGCGAAGCGGCCGATGTAGCTGCGGGTGCCGATCCAGCGGATGGGGTGGAGCGCGCCGGCGGCGGTCACGACCCGATCGCCGATCGCGAGGTTCTCGACGGCGACCTCGCCGTGATCGGTGAGGATCCGCGTGCCGGTACAATAGCACGGCGCGTTACTGGCCGGCGGGTTAGGCGCCGCAGCCCGGATGATGGTGTTGCCTTGGCCATCCGACGTCGCCGAGAAGTTGGTCGCACGCGGGGCGGACAGCACGAAGTTCTCGCTCACCTGACCGCCGCCGACCCGGGTGCCGGTGACGGTGATCGAGGTGTTGGCACTGTTGTAGCTGACGCTGGAGTTGCTCAGCCCGGTCAGTGCGAGTTCGTTGCCGGAGCCGAAGTTGGCGATCGTGTTGGAGAAGGTGGTGTTGTTAGCCGGCTGAGCGGCGACATCGAGCCCGAGTCGCGCGGTGGCGTTGCCCGACATGCTGGCGAAAGTGATCGGCCCCGTGCCGGCCGAGGTCGCTCCACCGAGCTGTAACGTGCTGGATGTGGCGCTCCCGGCCGCGCCGATCGTCGTGCCGCCCGAGTACTTCTTTTTGGTCGTTGATCCGCGTGTAGCCGATCCGTGAGCCGGCGGCGTTCCCCCGCGTGGCTTGAGCGCTCTCCGCCGACGCGGGCACTGGTTCGGTGCAGAAGAGCGCGTCAAAACAGAAATTTGGAGCCGGCTCGGGATAAGCGATGCCCTCCGGAGCGGAGTTCCAATCGCTGCGGCTCAGAACAGCGATGATGCGGCCCGCCGCATCAAGGGTAAGTTGGTGACGCTCGCTTATTGCATTCGATGCTCGAAAGCTGACCGGCAAAACGCTACTCCAAGCGGCCATTCCAACGATCAGACCGCGTGCGTCTCGAACGTCCGGCAGCCCCCTAATCCATCTCCCCCCGCAGCGGCCGCGCCAGCAGCCCCGCCACCACGTCGTCGACCCCGGCCGAGCCCGCCACGATCGCCGCGACCGCCTGCGCCACCGGCATCTCGACGCCCTGGGCGGCTGCGAGGCCCGCCAAGGCCGCGGCCGTGAAGGCGCCCTCGGCGAGCTTGCCGCCCGCGGCCTCGTCCGGACCCGCCCCGGCGCCGAGCCGCTGCCCAAAGGCGAAGTTGCGCGATTGCGGCGAGGAGGCGGTGAGCACGAGGTCGCCGAGACCCGAGAGGCCCATCAGCGTCTCGGGCCGGCCGCCGAACGTCCGGGCGAAGCGCATCAGCTCGGCGAAGGCCCGGGCGATCAGCGCCGCCCGGGCGCTCTCGCCGAGGCCGCGCCCGGCCACGATCCCGCACGCGATGGCCAGCACGTTCTTGCCGGCCCCGCCGATCTCGACGCCGCGCACGTCGTCGGTGTGGTAGAGCCGCAGGCTTGGTCCCGAGAGCAGCGCCGACAGGGACGCGGCACGGCCGGGATCGGCCGCCGCCAGGGTCACGGCGGTAGGCAGGCCGCGGGCGACATCGGCCGCGAAGCTCGGGCCCGACAGGACCGCGACGGGCGTGTCCGGCGGCAGGACCTGCTCGGCCACGGCGCTCATGAAGCTGTCGCTGCCGCGCTCGATCCCCTTGGCGCAGAGGATGACCGGCCCGGCCGAGGCCAGCGGCGCGCGCAGGGATTCCAGCACGCCGCGCACGGTCTGGGCCGGCACCACCAGCAGGGTCGCTTGGGCGCCGGCGAGTTTTTCGGACTGCGCCGTCGCGCGGATGCGCGGATGGAGCGGGACGCCCGGCAGGTAGCGCGGATTCTCCCGCTCGGCCTGGAGCCTGGTGGCGGCCTCCGGGTCGCGCAGCCAGAGCGTGACGGGATGCCCGGCCGCCGCCGCGGCGTTAGCGAGCGCCGTGCCCCAGGCTCCCCCGCCGACGACGTTGATCGACATGCTCATGCCGGGACCTCCGCGAGTTCGAGCCGATACAGCCGATGGACGCGCGAAGGCCCGTCCGATACCGCCGGATGCGGGAAGGTTCCGGCCGGGACCATGCCGAGGCGCTCCATCACGGCCCGGGAGCGGTCGTTTCCAGCGGCCGTGTAGGCCACGACGGTGCGGATGCCGCAGCGCCCGGCGAGGTCGGCGAGGGTCAGCTGCGCGGCCCGGGTGGCGAGGCCGCGGCCCCAGGCATCCTGCGCAAGACGCCAGCCCAGTTCGATCGTCGCGCCGACCCGCTCGCCCCCCGGGAACGGCATGGCCCGCATGATCCGGAAGGCGCCGACGAAGCCGAGGAACCGGCCGCCCTGCTCGACCACCCAGGGTCCGAAGCCGTCGGCCACGAAGCGCCGGTCGCAGAAGCCCGCCTCGACGGCGCTCTCCGCTTCCGTCCGCGGCCGGGGGAAATAGGCCATCACCGCCGGGTCGGCGTTGACCGCCGCGAAGGGTGCCGTGTCGTCCGGACGCCAGCGGCGCAGGATCAGGTCTCCGTCCCGGAGGGCGTCGGGGACCGCGGCACACGCGATCTTTCCGCGCCATGCCAGGGAGCGGCGGTTCAGGAGGGCGAGATCCGCGTGTCCGGCGAGCACGGCCTCACCCAGCGCGATCGCCATCTCGAGCTGATCGAGCGGCATGTTGGCATAGGCCGGCGGGCGGACATGGTCGCGCCAGGGGCCGCCGCAGGTGTTGTCGAGCAGGATTCGCGCGAAGCAATGGTCGAGGCGCACCGGCCAGTCCGGCCGGGCGGCCTCGGGCAGGCGGCGTTCGACGAGTTCGCGCCAATGCGTGCGTCGCGCCGCCGCGCTCATCCGGCCGCCGCAGCGGCGGCCGGATCGGCCGAAAGCGGCCAGCGCGGCCGAGCCGGGGCGGTGAGGTCGTCCACCAGCCCGAGGCGCAGGCGCTCCAGACCGGCCCAGGCGATCATCGCGCCGTTGTCGCCGCAGAGGTGCAGGGGCGGGGCGACGAAGCTCAAGCCCGCCTCGCCGGCCAGCGCGGCGAGCGCCCGCCGGATCGCGCCGTTGGCCGCCACGCCCCCTGCCGCCACCAGGGCGGTGGGCCGTCCGGCCACGCCCGAGAAGGCGCGCAGGGCGACCCGAGCGCGATCCACCACGACGTCGACCACCGCGGCCTGGAAGCCGGCGCAGAGATCGGCGACGTCGCGCTCGGCGAGGGGGGCGATCTTTTCCGCCTCGATCCGCAGGGCGGTCTTGAGGCCCGAGAGGGAGAAATCGGCCTCGCGCCGGCCGAGCATCGGCCTGGGCAGGGCGAAGCGCTCGGGATCGCCGGCCTCGGCCATGCGCTCGACTTCGGGGCCGCCGGGATAGCCGAGGCCCAGCAGCTTGGCGGCCTTGTCGAAGGCCTCGCCGATGGCGTCGTCGATGGTGGAGCCGAGCCGGACGTAGTCGCCGACGCCGCGCACCGCCAGGAGTTGGGTGTGGCCGCCCGAGACCAGCAGCAGCAGGTACGGGAAGGCGATCCCGTCGGTCAGCCGGGCCGTGAGGGCGTGGGCCTCCAGGTGATTCACGGCGAGCAGCGGCTTGCGGGTCACGAGCGCCAGGGTCTTGGCGGTGACGAGTCCGACCAGCACGCCGCCGATCAGCCCCGGCCCGGCCGCCACCGCGATCCCGTCGAGCTCGGGCAAGCCGATCCCGGCTCTCTCAAGGGCGCGGGCGATCAGCCGGTCGAGCACCTCCACATGGGCGCGGGCGGCGATCTCGGGCACGACGCCGCCATAGGCCGCGTGCTCGGCGATCTGGCTTAGCACCTCGTCGGCGCGGATCTGCCCGACGCCATCCGCGTCGACCGAAACCAATGCGGCGGCGGTCTCGTCGCAGGTGGTCTCGATACCGAGCACCGTCTTCTGCACGCGTGGATCTCCTGGTTCGGGCGGCCTCGAAGCCGCCGGCAGTCTGGGCGCGAAGGCGAGGCCTGGTCTAAGCCATCCTCCCCATCCGCACCCGCGTCCTAGGGTACCGAAGCGCAGCGAAACCCTCTTCCGAGGCGGCTTCGCCGCACCTCAGGATCAGGGTCGTGGCTAGGGGGCCATCGCCGACCCGTACCGATCGAGCTGGCGTATTCCGCCGCCTCAGTCGACCGCCACCATCACGTCGGAGGCCTTGATCACCGCATAGGCGGAACCGCCGGCGACGAGCTTGAGCGAATCGACCGCCGCGTTGGTGATCGAGGCCGTGACCACTTGGCCGGGGCTGATCTCGATCTTCACGTGGGACGTGGTCGCACCCTTTTCGACCGAGACGACCGTGCCCTTGATGACGTTGCGCGCGCTGATCTTCATGAGTCCGGATCCCCTGCCGCACCGGGCGGCTCTGGGCCGGTCTCCTACAGCAAGGTGGGCCCGCGCGCGACCGCCTCAGCGCGCCTCCGGGGACGGATCGCCCTCCGGCTCGTCCCCGGTATCGCCCTCGTCGTCGGCCTCTTGCTCGGCCTCCTCCTCGGGAATCGGCGCGGCGCCCCAGCCGACGAGCGCCGCGTTGAGATCGTCGAGGACGAAGTGCCGGGCGCTGTCCCGGTCATACCCGTCGGCCAGGAGGTCATCGTAATCGGTGAAGACATGACGGGCATAGGTCACGAGGGCGAGCCGCGCCGCGGTCTCGGGCGCGGCCCGGCGCAGGCCCGGACTCGCCAGCGCCCGGGCCAGGACGGAATCGGCCTCGAAGTCCGGCAGGCGCGGGGCGAGCCGCGCCAGCGCCGCCGCCACCGCCTCGCGCCGATTACGGGGGGGCATTGCGTTGCTCACCGGGCCCCCTCCGGCGGTGTGATTTCACGGCTCGGATCCGCTAAGATTGCATTCACAAGAGGCGGGACAGGGACACGAACCCCCGCCGGGGAGATCTGGTTCATGGCAACGATCCGTCAGGCGGTGATCCTGGGCGTTCTGCTCGGGGCGAGTCCAGCGCTGGCCCAGGCCCCGGGTTCCGACCGGGGTGCCGGCGTCGCACCGGTCCCGGATTCGGCCCCCGGCGTCCGGCGCAGCCGGCAGCTCACCGCCACGGGCCAGACCAAGCCCCCTGGCGCCGGCCTGACGGCCACCGGAGGACCGCGCCCTGTGAACGAGGCCGAGATGATCAAGGCCCAGAAGGCTGCGGAGGCCCGCTCGAAGGCCTGGGACAGCAAGATGCACAACACGATGGGCTCGATCTGCCACGGGTGCTGAGGTCCCGGGGTCCCGTCCCGCAAGCCATCGCTCAGGGACGCGGCAGCAGAAACGCGAAGGGGCCGCCCGATGGGCAGCCCCTCCGTCGAGACCGTCTCCGGTCGAATTTTAGCGGGAGTAGAACTCGATGACGAGGTTCGGCTCCATCTGCACCGGGTAGGGCACCTCGGACAGGGTGGGGATGCGGGTGACGCGAGCGGTCATCTTGGCGTGATCGGCCTCGATGTAGTCCGGCACGTCACGCTCGGGGAGCTGGGTCGCCACGATGACGATCTCGAGCTGACGGGACGACTCCTTGACCTCGATGAGGTCACCGGCCTTCACCTGGTAGCTCGGGATGTTGACGCGCACGCCGTTGACCTTGACGTGGCCGTGGTTGACGAACTGGCGCGCGGCGAACGGGGTCGCGACGAACTTCGACCGGTAGACCACGGCATCGAGGCGGCGCTCGAGCAGGCCCACGAGGTTCTCGCCGGAATCGCCACGCTGGCGGATCGCCTCGGCGTAGTAGCGACGGAACTGCTTCTCGGTGATGTTGCCGTAATAGCCCTTGAGCTTCTGCTTGGCGCGCAGCTGCGTGCCGAAGTCGCTCATCTTGCCCTTACGGCGCTGGCCGTGCTGGCCGGGGCCGTACTCACGGCGGTTGACGGGGCTCTTCGGGCGGCCCCAGATGTTCTGGCCCATGCGGCGGTCGAGCTTGTGCTTCGCCTGAATCCGCTTTGACATCTACTTCGCGTCCTCTCGTGACCGAGATTGAGGAACGCGCCCTCCTTTTCCCGGACAGGATGTCGGGGACGACAGGGCGGGAGTATCCCGCCCACGGGTGCGCGTGAAAACGCCAAGGGGCCCCGTGCGGAGCCCCATCGACGGGCTGCGTCTTAGGGGACGGGGGCGCCGCGGTCAACCACAGGAGGTCGTTTGGTGGACGAGACGATTGCGATCCGGCGCGGGGAGCCGGCGGACGCGGAGGCGATCCGCGCGCTGGTCGAGGCAGCCTACACCAAGTGGATCCCGGTGATCGGGCGCCTGCCGACACCGATGCAGGCGGACTACGCCGAGGCCGTGCGGACCCACCGGTTCGATCTGCTGCGGGCCGGCGCGGACCTTGCCGCACTGATCGAGACCCAAGCCGAGACCGACCACCTGCTGATCGTCAACGTGGCGGTGCATCCGGCCTTCCAGGGGCGGGGCCTCGGCACCCAGCTGCTCGGTCTCGCCGAGGGGATTGCCGGAGAGACGGGGCTGGCGCGGCTGCGCCTCTACACCAACAAGAAGTACGTTGCGAACCTGCGCCTCTACGGCGCGCTCGGCTACCGGGTGGAGCGGGAGGAGCCCTATGCCGGCCCGGGCCGGACCCGGGACGACGACATCACCGTGCACATGGTGAAGGTGCTGGGCGATGCCCCCTCTGGCGATCGTGCAAGTGCGCCCTGATGGACGATGCCGTCGTTCCGCGGCACCCATCGCCGGCCCGTCAGCGGGCTAGGCACGTCGGCAAAAAGTCCCGGTCTCAAAAGGTATTCGACCTTTTCCGGGTCCAGGGCAGAGCCCTGGTGCCGGGCTTCGCCCGATCTCGGGGGCTCCGCCCCCGAACCCCGCCAAAGGGCTCGCCCTTTGGAAACCCCGTTTTAGGTCACCACGCTCGGCTCGGGCCGGCCGGTGCGCGGCGCGATTTCGGCGATCGTGCCAGCCGCCGCCGCGACAGAGGCAAGCACCTCGGCCACGGGGAGGTCGAGCCGGTCCGGCGCGTTCTCGTAGCGCTCCAGATAGACCCGCAGTGTCGCCCCGGCGGTGCCGGTGCCCGAGAGCCGGAATACGGCGCGCGCATCCTCGGCAAAGCCGATCCGGATGCCCTGGCGCTCGGTCAGCGAGCCGTCGACCGGATCGCGGTAGGCGAACTCGTCGGCGGTCGACACCGTGAGATCGCCGATCCGCGTCCCCGGCAGCCCGGCGAGCTTTTCGCGGAGCGCGTCCATCAGGCCATTGGCGGCGTCCGAATCCACCTCCTCGTAGTCGTGGCGGGCGTAGTAGTCGCGCCCGTAGGTCTGCCAATGGGCGCGTACCAGCGCGTCGGCGCGCTCGCCCGTTGCCGCCAGGATGTTGAGCCAGAGCAGCACCGCCCAGAGCCCGTCCTTCTCGCGCACATGGTTCGAGCCGGTGCCGGCGCTCTCCTCACCGCACAAGGTGATGAGGCCTGCATCCAGCAGGTTGCCGAAGAACTTCCAGCCGGTGGGCGTCTCGTAGGCCTTGATGCCCAGGGCGGCCGCGACCCGGTCGGCGGCGCGGCTCGTGGGCATGGAGCGTGCCACGCCCGACAATCCCCCCGCGTAGCCCGGCGCCCGGTGGGCGTGGGCGGCCAGAAGCGCGAGGCTGTCGCTCGGGGTCACGAACAGGCCCGGGGCCACGATCATGTTGCGGTCGCCGTCGCCATCGGACGCCGCGCCGAAATCCGGCGCGTCCGGCCCCTGCATCAGGTCGAACAGGTCGTGGCAATGGACCGGGTTCGGATCCGGGTGGTGGCCACCGAAATCCTCTTTCGGCACCGCGTTGACCACGGTGCCGGCCGGCGCGCCGAGCATCCCCTCCAGGATCGCGGTGGCGTAGGGGCCCGTCACCGCGCTCATGGCGTCGAAGCGCATGCGGAAGCCCGAGGCGAACAGGCGCGACACCGCGTCGAAGTCGATCAGCGTGCGCATCAGCTCGGCATAATCGGCCACCGGGTCGATGACCGTGACCGTCATGGCGCCGAGCTTGGTCTCGCCGAGCGTGTCGAGGTCGAGGTCCGGGGCGTCGACGAGGTGGTATTCGGTCAGCGCCTTGGCGCGTGCGAAGATCGCGTCGGTGACAGATTCGGGCGCCGGACCGCCATTGGCGGCGTTGAACTTGATGCCGAAATCGCCCTCCGGCCCGCCCGGATTGTGGCTGGCCGACAGGATGATGCCGCCAAGCGCCTTGGCCTTGCGGATCACGCAGGAGGCGGCTGGCGTCGAGAGCAGCCCGCCGCGCCCGACCAGCACCCGGCCGAAGCCGTTGCCGGCGGCGAGCCGCAGCGTCTTCTGCACCACCTCGCGGTTGAGGAACCGGCCGTCGCCGCCGAGCACCAGGGTCGCGCCCGCCTTCTCGGGCAGGGTGTCGAAGATCGCCTGGACGAAGTTCTCGACGTAGTTCGGCTGCCGGAACACCGGCACCTTCTTGCGCAGGCCGGAGGTCCCCGGCTTCTGGTCGGGGAAGGGCGTGGTGGCGATCGTGGTCGGGGTCGTCATGGACGGGCGTCTCCCGGAATCTTGCGCCTCAATGCCCGCCCGGAGGCGCGGCGTCACCAGCCCCAGCGACAGGGGCGGGCTTTTTTCACGGCGTTTCGCCGGATCGGGCGACGGAATCCGCCGCTTGTCGGCCGGCCGGCGCCGTGGGGCGTTGCGCCGGCCCAGAACCCCCGGTTGAATCTCCCGAGCCGCCAGACAAGGCGGGCCGGAGGACACCATGGCGGACAGACCAGCGCAGACCGATCCGAACGGGACGTGGCCGGGCCAGGGCTTGGCCCGGCGCCAACTGGTCGGGGCGCTCGCCGCCGGTCTGGCAGTTGCGGCGACGCCGGCCCCAGCGGCGGCCCCGTCGAGCCGGTTGGCCATGGAGGAGTTCCGCCTGCCCTGGAGCGAGCCGGGCGTCGACATCTACGTGCGCAACAAGCGGCCGGCCGGGATCGACCGCTTCCCGGGCGACCGGATCCTGCTCTACGTGCACGGCTCCACCTACCCGTCCTCCACGGCCTTCGACCTGCCGCTCGGCGGGATGTCGGCCATGGATTACCTCGCGGGTCTGGGCTTCGACGTCTATTGCGTGGACCTGCCGGGCTATGGCCTGTCCGGACGCCCGGCCGCCATGGACGCGCCGCCGGCCGATAACTTGCCGCTCATGCGCACCCCCGATGCCGCCAAGGTGGTCGGGCAGGTGGTGGACTTCATCACCAAGCGACGCAACGTAGAAAAAATCGACCTGATGGGCTGGTCCTGGGGGACATCCACCATGGGGCTCTACACCAGCACCCACACCGACAAGGTCAACCGGCTCGTCCTCTACGCGCCGCAATGGCTGGCGCGCACGCCCGGCCTGGTCGGCGGCGGCGGTCCGGTGGGCGCCTATCGGACCGTCAGCCGGGACAGCGCCCGGGCGCGCTGGCTGACCGGGGTGCCCGAGGACAAGAAGGCCGACCTGATCCCGGCGGGCTGGTTCGACCAATGGGCCGACGCGACCTTCGCGACCGATCCGGTCGGCGCGACACAATCGCCGCCGGTCCTGCGCGCGCCGAACGGCACGGTCGCCGACAAAGACGCCTACTGGGCGGCGGGCAAGCCGCTCTACGACCCCGGCGAGATCCGCGTGCCAGTGCTGATCATCCACGCCGAGTGGGATGCGGACCTGCCGAGCTATCAGGCGCAAGAATACTTCACCAAGCTCACGCACACCCCCTACAAGCGCTTCGTCGAGCTGGGGGAGGGCACCCACACGGTGATGATGGAGAAGAACCGCATGCAGTTCCTCCACGAGGTAGGGGCCTTCCTCACGGAGGCGGACCCGCAGGCGCTGAACTGAGGAGCTAGCTCCGCGTCCATCCGTCCACCTGTCTAGTAATCGATCCGGCGGACGGTTTGGGGCGCGAATGCCTCACGCGGACTGCGCGAGGCTTCTCACTCCGCCGCCTGCCGGGCCTCATACCCCAGCCGCTCGTTCAGCGCCCGGATCAGCTTGACCGCCGCCTCGGCGATCACCGTGCCCGGCGGGAAGATCGCCGCCGCGCCGGCCGCCGTCAGCGCCGCGTAATCGCCCGGCGGGATGACGCCGCCGATGGCGATCATCACGTCGTCCCGGCCCTGCTCGGTCAGCGCTGCCTTCAGTTCCGGCACCAGGGTCAGGTGACCGGCGGCCAGAGACGAGACGCCGACGATGTGGACGTCGTTCTCAACCGCCTGCCGGGCGGCCTCGGCCGGGGTGGCGAAGAGCGGCCCGATATCGACGTCGAAGCCGAGATCGGCGAAGGCCGAGGCGATCACCTTCTGGCCGCGATCGTGCCCGTCCTGGCCCATCTTGGCGACCAGGATGCGCGGCCGGCGGCCATCGTTCTCCTCGAACGCCTCGACCAGCGCCCGGACTTCCTCGATCACAGGCGACATGCCCCCCACCTCGCGCTTGTAGACGCCGGAGATCGAGCGGATCTCGGCGCGGTGCCGGCCCCAGGCCTTCTCCAGGGCCTCGGAAATCTCGCCCACCGTCGCCTTGGCGCGGGCGGCCTCGACGGCGAGTTCCAGCAGGTTGCCGGCGCCGTCCGCGGCCTGGGTGAGCGCGTCGAGCCGGGCCGACACCGCGGCCTCGTCGCGCTCGGCACGCAGGCGCTTGAGCTTGTCGATCTGCAGCCGGCGGACATTGCCGTTGTCGACCCGCAGCAGGTCGATGGCCATGTCGTCGTCGGCCCGGAACTTGTTGATGCCCACGATGGTCTGGCGACCGGAATCGATCCGGGCCTGGGCGCGGGCCGCAGCCTCCTCGATCCGCAGCTTGGGGATGCCGGCCTCGATCGCCTTGGCCATGCCGCCGAGCCCGTCGACCTCGCGGATATGCTCCCAGGCCCGGGCGACCATGTCGGCGGTGAGCTTCTCGACGTAGTAGGAACCGCCCCACGGATCGACGATCCGGCTGGTGCCGCTCTCCTGCTGCAGGAACAGCTGGGTGTTGCGGGCGATCCGGGCCGAGAAGTCGGTGGGCAGGGCCAGCGCCTCGTCGAGCGCGTTGGTGTGGAGCGACTGGGTGCCGCCTTGCGTCGCCGCCATCGCCTCGATGTTGGTGCGGGTGACGTTGTTGAACACGTCCTGCGCGGTGAGCGACCAGCCGGATGTCTGCGAGTGGGTGCGCAGCGCCAGCGACTTGTCGGATTTCGGATCGAACCCCTTCACGAGCTTGGCCCAGATCAGGCGCGCGGCCCGCATCTTGGCGATCTCCATGAAGAAGTTGGTCGAGATCGCCCAGAAGAACGACAGGCGCGGGGCGAACTGATCGATGGTCAGCCCGGCCGCCAGACCCGCCTTGATATACTCGACGCCGTCGGCCAGCGTGTAGGCCAGTTCCAAGTCGTTCGTCGCCCCGGCTTCCTGCATGTGATAGCCGGAGATCGAGATCGAGTTGAACTTCGGCATATTCTTCGACGTATAGGCGAAGATATCCGAGATGATCCGCATCGATCCCTTGGGGGGATAGATGTAGGTGTTGCGGACCATGAACTCCTTGAGAATATCGTTCTGGATCGTGCCGGCGAGCTTCTGCGGCGGCACGCCCTGCTCCTCGGCCGCCACGATGTAGAGCGCGAGGATCGGCAGCACCGCGCCGTTCATCGTCATCGACACGGTCATCTCGTCGAGCGGGATGCCCGAGAACAGCGTGCGCATGTCGTAGATCGAGTCGATCGCCACGCCCGCCATGCCGACATCGCCCGAGACGCGGGGATGGTCGGAATCGTAGCCCCGGTGGGTGGCGAGATCGAAGGCCACCGACAGGCCCTTCTGCCCAGCCGCGAGGTTGCGCCGGTAGAAGGCGTTCGAATCCTCGGCCGTGGAGAAGCCGGCATATTGCCGGATCGTCCAGGGCTGGGTGACGTACATGGTCGGGTAGGGACCGCGCAGGAACGGCGCGATCCCCGGATAGGTGTCGAGGAACTCGATGCCGTCCCGGTCCTCCGGCCCGTAACGGCCCTTCACCGGGATCCCCTCCGGCGTCATCCAGGGCTCGCCGAGCGCCGGGGCCACCACGGCGAGCGATTCGCCGGCCAGCGGGATCTCGGCGAAGTTCGGGATGCGGGAGGTCATGGCGTTGACTCGTTATGGCGTTTGTCATGCCATTATAGAGACGCGCTCGGAGTGGGCTACTCCCCTCAAGTCGATCCCGCGCCCTGCCTCTCGTCTGGATTCGAAAGGTCTCGACCTTTTGCGGCGGCACGCAGCGCCACAGACATCAGGGCTCCGCCCTGATCACCCGCCAAAGGACTCGCGCCCTTTGGAAACCCGGTTGTTCCTGCGCCCGCTCCGCAGCAGGTAGACCATCGCCCCCGCCAGCATCAGCGCCATCCCATACCACGTGAGCGCGTAGACCAAGTGGCTGTTAGGGAAGGCGATCACCGTCAGCCCGCCCACCGGCAGGCCGCCGGGATTGGGCGTCGCGTCGGCATCCACGAAGTAGGGGGCGACATCGGAGAGCCGCCGGGCCGCCGCGATCATCGCCACGTCGCGGGAATACCAGCGGTCGTCCTTCGGATCGTTGGAGCGCAGGAACGCGCCCTTCGGCTCGGTCAGCCGCAAAAGACCGGTCACCGCGGTCTCGCCCGCCACCTGGCCGGCCGCCCGGGTCACCGGATCCCGGCGGTCGCCGGGCACGAAGCCGCGATTGATCAGCACGAGGCTGCCGTCGGAGCGGCGCAGCGGCGTCAGCACCCAGAAGCCGCCGCCACGCTCGGTCACCGCCTGAACCAGGGTCTCGCGATCGTGCAGGAAGGTGCCCGAAACCGTGACGTGGCGGTAGGCGTCGTCGGGGCCGATCTGCGGCCAAGCGGCGGGGCCTGGGGCGGGTACGGCCGGCGCGTGGACGCGGGCATCCACCCGGGCGATCAGGTCGAGCTTCCAGGCCCGGCGCTGAACCTGCCAGGTGCCGAGGCCGACGAGCACCACGAACACGAACGCCGCGGCGGCCCCGAACACGATGCGTCGCCCCAACGACAACGGGGCCGGGGAGGGGTCCCCACCGGAGCCCCCCGCCGACCCCGACGGATCCACTGTCGCGCGACCGCTCAGCGGGCGTTGTTCATGACGTCGTGGGCGTCCATCGGCATCATGTTGTGATTGAGGTGGTACATCACCCACACCGAGCCAGCGAGCATGATCACCACCACCATGATGGTGAAGATCAGCGCCAGGAAGGTCCAGCCGCCCTCCGACTTCGTGTTCATGTGCAGGAAGTAGACGATGTGCACGACCATCTGGACGCCGCCCAGCGCCAGGATCACCAGGGTGGTGACGAGGCTGTTGTCGAGCACGTTGCCCATCACCAGCCAGAACGGGATCACCGTCAGGATCACCGACAGGACGAAACCGGTCATGTAGCTTTGGACGGTACCGTGCCCGCCCGAGCTGTGGGCGTGCGAATCGTGCGTGTCCTGACCGTGACCGGTGAGGTGGCGTGCGTCGGCACTCATTCGAGCACTCCCATCAGGTAGACGACGGTGAAGACGCCGATCCAGATCAGGTCAAGGAAGTGCCAGAACATCGACAGGCACATCAGCCGGCGCTTGTTCTCGACGATCAGGCCGCGCTTGCCGACCTGCACCATCAGCACGATCAGCCACAGGATGCCCATGGAGACGTGCAGGCCGTGGGTCGACACCAGGGTGTAGAACGACGACAGGAACGCGCTGCGCCAGGGCGGTGCGCCCTCGTGGAACAGGTGGACGAATTCCCGGATCTCCAGCGCCACGAAGGCTGCGCCGAACAGGCCGGTGACGGCGAGCCAGATCTGCGTCTGCTTCACCCGGTCCCGGTCCATCTCCAGCATGGCGAAGCCGTAGGTGATGGACGAGAACAGCAGCATGGCGGTGTTCACCGCGATGCCCGGCAGGTCGAACAGCTCCTTCGGAGTGGGGCCGGCCGCATAGCTGCGCCCGAGCACCCCGTAGGTCGCGAACAGGGTCGCGAAGATGAGGCAGTCGCTCATCAGGTAGAGCCAGAACCCGAGCATGGTCGAGCCCTCGGAATGATGGCCCTCCTCGTCGGTCTGGTAGAACACCGGCGCCGCGGCGCCGGGGGGTGCAGTCTCCGCGTGCATCATGGGATCACGCCATCTCCAGCTCACGCGTCCGCTGACCTTCCGTCCGGCTGACGGTGTCGGCGGGGATGTAGTAGTCGCGGTTGTAATTGAAGGTGTGGGCGATCGCGACGACGAAGATCGCCACGAAGCTGAGCGCCGCCAGCCACCAGACGTACCAGATCATCGCGATGCCGAAGACGAAGTTCAGGCCCGCCAGGATTGCCCCGGCCGCGGTGTTCTTCGGCATGTGGATCGGCTTGTAGCCCGTCATCGGGCGGGCGAAGCCGCGGTTCTTCATGTCCCACCACGCGTCCGAATCGTGGACGACAGGCGTGAACGCGAAGTTGTAGTCCGGCGGCGGCGAGGAGGTGGACCATTCGAGCGTCCGGCCACCCCACGGATCGCCCGTCAGGTCCCGCAGCTTGTCGCGGTTGCGGATCGACACCACGAACATCACGACCTGCGAGGCGATACCGCAGGCGATCAGAACCGCGCCGATGGCGGCGATCACGAACCAGATCTGCAGCGACGGGTCGTCGAAGTGCTGCATGCGCCGGGTCACACCCATCAGGCCGAGCACGTAGAGCGGCATGAAGGCGACGTAGAACCCGGTCACCCAGAACACGAGGGCGACCTTGCCCCAGAACTCGTCGAGCTTGAACCCGAAGGCCTTGGGGAACCAGAAGGTCACGCCGGCGAACATCCCGAACAGCACGCCGCCGATGATCACGTTGTGGAAGTGCGCGATCAGGAACAGCGAGTTGTGCAGCACGAAGTCGGCCGGGGGCACCGCCAGCAGCACGCCGGTCATGCCGCCGATCACGAAGGTGACGATGAACGCCACCACCCAGAGCATCGGCACCTCGAACCGGATCCGGCCGCGGTACATCGTGAACATCCAGTTGAAGATCTTCGCCCCGGTCGGGATCGAGATGATCATGGTCGTGATCCCGAAGAACGAGTTCACGTCCGCGCCCGAGCCCATCGTGAAGAAGTGGTGCAGCCACACGAGGTAGGCGAGGATGGTGATCACCACCAGCGCGTAGACCATCGAGGTGTAGCCGAACAGGCGCTTGCCGCAGAAGGTCGAGGTGATCTCCGAGAAGATCCCGAAGGCCGGCAGGATCAGGATGTAGACCTCCGGGTGACCCCAGATCCAGATCAGGTTGAAGTACAGCATGGCGTTGCCGCCGAGGTCGTTCGTGAAGAAATGCGTGCCGACGTAGCGGTCGAGCGACAGCATCGCGAGAACGGCCGTGAGGATCGGGAAGGCGGCCACGATCAGGATGTTGGTGCACAGCGACGACCAGACGAAGATCGGCAGCTTCATCATGGTCATGCCGGGCGCCCGCATCTTCACGATGGTGGCGATCAGGTTGATGCCCGACAGCAAGGTCCCGATACCGGCGATCTGCAGCGCCCAGATGTAGTAGTCGACGCCGACGCCGGGGCTCATCGCCGCCCCGGAGAGGGGCGGATAGGCGAGCCACGTGGCGCGGGAGAACTCGCCCACGAACAGCGACACCATCACCAGCATGCCGCCGGCGACCGTCATCCAGAAGCTGAAGTTGTTGAGGAACGGAAAGGCGACGTCGCGGGCGCCGATCTGCAGCGGCACGGCGAAGTTCATCATCCCGGTGACGAACGGCATCGCCACGAAGAAGATCATGATCATGCCGTGGGCGGTGAAGATCTGGTCGTAATGGTGCGGCGGCAGGAACCCCTGCTCGTCACCGAACGCCACCGCCTGCTGCGAGCGCATCAGCATCGCGTCGGCGAAGCCGCGCAGCAGCATCACGGCCGCGAAGATGCAGTACATGATGCCGATCTTCTTGTGGTCGATCGACGTGATCCAGTCACGCCACATCGGACCCCAGAAGCGGTAGTAGGTGATGACGCCGAGCACGGCGAGGCCGACCACGGCGACGCCCGCGAACGTCGCCTGCAGAATCGGCTCATGATAGGGGATCTGCTCGATCGTGAATCGTCCGAAGAGCAGTTGCTGTAGATCGAGGTTTGCGAACATGGGATCGGCCCGTTCAGTGGGTTCGACGGCGACCGCCGGTCTCGTGTGTGGGGTCCGCTCGCGACGGGAGCGGCATCTTCGGTTCGGGTTGCATCACGGGTTCAGTCGAATCATTGGTTGAGCTGCTTGGGGGCGATCTGTCCGCCCTCGCTCTGGCCCTCGCCGGAGCCCTTGCCCTGGCTGTCGGGCCCCTTCTGACCCCGGACATCGGGGTTGCCCATGTCGGGCCGCGGCTTCATGCCCTGGGGCTGCGTCTGGCCGTGCGGGCCGGTCTCGGAGGCCGGCGCCGTCGCACCCGGCGCCTCGACACCGCGCTCGGCCAAGCGGTTGTCGTATTGCAGCCGCTTGTAGTTGGCCTCGGCCTCCTCGCCGGACGCGCCACCCCTGGCGTCGATCTTGGTCATCTCGCCGACGCACATCTGGTCGGGCCGGGGGCACATGCCGATGATCCGGTCGTAGAGGCCCTTCATGTAGGACTTGTAGTAGCGCGCCGGCTCGGCCTCGCTCGGCTCCTCCAGCTTCAGGTAGGCTTCCTGGGTCAGCTCGCCGCCCTTGGCCTTGGTCTGCGCGACCCACTGGTCGAAGCCGTCGTTGGTCTTGCCGTGGAACTTGAAGAACATGTTGGAGAAGCCGGCGCCGCTGTAATGGGCCGAGCGGCCCTCCCAGGCGCCCTCGCGGTTGATCACCGCGTGGAGCTGGGTCTGCATCCCCGGCATCGCGTAGACCATGCCGGCGAGCGTCGGCACGTAGAACGTGTTCATCACGTCGGTGGCGGTGATCTTGAAGCGGATCGGCCGATCGACCGGCGCCGCGACTTCGTTGACCGTGGCGATCCCGTATTGCGGGTAGAGGAACAGCCACTTCCAATCCATCGCCACCGCCTCGATCTCCAGCGGCTGCGTGCCCGCCGGGACGTCGCGCTTGGCGTCGAGCTTGCTCAGCGGCCGGAACGGATCGAGGGTGTGGGTCCCGATCCAGGTGAGCGCGCCCAGCGCGATGATGATCATCAGCGGCGCCGTCCAGATCAGCACCTCGAGCTGGGTCGAGTGGTGCCATTCCGGATCGTAGACCGCGTCCTCGTTGGTGGCGCGGTAGCGCCACGCGAAGATCAGCGTGAAGGCGATCACCGGTACGATGATCAAGAGCATCAGCCCGGTTGCGGCCAGCACGAGGTTGCGCTGCTGCTCGGCCACGTAGCCGGCCGGATGCAGGACGACCATGTTGCAGCCGCCCAGAAGGGTCAGGAGAGGTAGGGCAAGGAGCGGCAGGAGGCGCCGCCCACGGCCGATCCGGGCTCGCACGATGTCGATCCTGTCCGCTCGATGGGTCGTAGAGGTCACAGCACGCGTCTCGTCATCCCATGCCGCTTGCGCGGCGCTTCTGCCAAGCCGCTCACGCGGCGCGTCCGATATGCCGCTCGCGCGGCGCTCCTGCCGTACCGCGCGAAGCGGCATTCCTGTCAGCCGTCGGGGGCCGCGCGGCCGGAGCCGCGGGGCCGGACCGGCTACATCTGGCGCATTTCCGAGCGATCGAAGAACAGCGCCACGAGGCTGCAGACCGCCCCCGAGAGGAGGTAGACCCCGATCATCGCCAGCCCGTAGCGCTGCGACAGGAACAGCGCCACGAGCGGGGCGAAGCCCGCCCCGAGCAGCCACGCGAAGTCCGAGGTCAGCGCGGCACCGGTGTAGCGGTAGTGGTTGCCGAGGCGGGCGCTCACCGCACCCGCGGTCTGGCCATAGGCCAGGCCGAGCAGCATGAAGCCGATCGTGACGTAGATCGTCTGACCGATCGCGCTCTCACCGAACAGGAGCGGCGCGATGATGCTGCCGAGGGCGAAGAAGCCGATCAGCGAGCTGCTCATGATCAGGCTGTTGCGGCGGCCGATCTGGTCCGCGATCAACCCGGAGGCGGCGACCGCGCCGGCGCACACGATGGCCCCGGAGAACTGCACGATCAGAAACTCGCCCGGCGAGCGGGTATTGGTGTTCATCAGCGCCAGCCACGCGATCGGGAAGATCGTCACGAGGTGGAACAGCGCGAAGGCGGCCAGCGGTACGAAGGCGCCGCGGACCACGTCGCCCGCATGGTGCCGGAACAGCTCCAGCGCCGGGACCGGGCGCAGCCGGTCGAGGTCCATCATCCGGGCGAATTCGTCGGTGGCGACGAGGCGCAGCCGGGCGAACAGGGCGACCACGTTGATCGTGAAGGCGCAGTAGAACGGGAAGCGCCAGCCCCAGTCGATGAAGTCGGCCTCGTCGAGATTGACCAGGAAGAACGCGAACAGGGCGCTCGCCACCATGAAGCCGAGCGGCGCGCCGAGCTGCGGGATCATCGCGTACCAGCCGCGGCGCTCGCGCGGCGCGTTCATGGCGAGCAGCGAGGCCAGCCCGTCCCAGGCGCCGCCCAGCGCGAGACCCTGCAGGATCCGCAGACCGGCGAGGATGTAGACCGCCGAGATCCCGATGCTGTCGTAGCGCGGCAGGAAGCTCACCGCGGCCGTCGAGCCGCCGAGCAGGAACAGGGCCGTGGTCAGCTTCACGCTGCGGCCGTGGCGCCGGTCGATCGCCATGAACAGCACGGTGCCGATCGGGCGGGCGATGAAGGCGAGGGCGAAGATCGCGAAGGCGTAGAGCGTGCCCTTGAGCGGATCGACGAAGGGGAAGAACACCTTCGGGAAGACCAGCACGCAGGCGATGCCGAACACGAAGAAGTCGAAGTATTCCGACGCGCGGCCGATCACCACGCCGATGGCGATCTCGTTCGGGTGGACCTTGTGGTCACCCATTGCCTGCTGGGCGTCGCGCTCGAGGCCCGTGACCGTCGGGGAATTCGCACTCATCTCGGATTGTCACCCTCGCCGCGCGCTCGTTTGAGCGCCATGGCCGGAACCGCCTCTTGCGGCATGTCCAGAGGTATCGCAACCGGCTTCGGACGCAAGTTCACCCACTGACGCATGCATGGCACCGTCCGCGCCCACCGAGCCGGGGCGGCCGCTCAGACGCGGTAGTGCGCGGAATTCCGTGACAGGTTGATGTTGTAATACGGGTCGGCGCGCAGCTCCGGGCCCCAGCGGTCGAGCATGGTGAGCACCTCGCCCTCGAACCGCTTCTGCTTCTCGGGCGTGTCCTCGGCCCCGCGGCTCTTCGACTCGTGGTGAATCAAACGGGCGAAGGGCGTCCAGACGATCCGGTAGCCGGCCCGGCGGATCTTCAGGCAGAGGTCGACGTCGTTGAAGGCGACCTTCAGGGCGACCGCGTCGAAGCCGCCGACCTGCCTGAACACGTCGGCCCGCATGGCGAGGCAGGCGCCCGTCACGGCCGAGACCTCGTGGGCGATCACCATGCGGCAGAAGTAGCCCGGATCCGCGTCCGGCACGCCGAGATGGCTGTGGCCGGCCACGCCCCCGATCCCCAGCACGATGCCGCCGTGCTGGATGGTCCGGTCCGGATAGAGGAGCTTCGCCCCGACCGCGCCGATCTCCGGCCGGACCGCGTGGCGGACCATCTCGGTGAGCCAGTCCGGCTCCAGCACCTCGATGTCGTTGTTGAGGAACAGCAGCACCGGCCCGGTGGCGGCCGCCGCACCCCGGTTGGAGAGATCGGAGAAATTGAACGCCCCCGGCACCGGTACGACGCGCACCCGCGGATCGTCGCGGTAGCGGGCGAACAGGGCAGCGGTCTCGGGCTCGCGGCTATCGTTGTCGAGGATGATCACCTCGATATCGGGGTAATCGGTCGCGGTCAGCAATCCGTCGAGGGTCACCGACAGGATCTCGGCGCGGTCGCGGGTCGGGATGATCGCCGAGACCCGGGGCGGCGGCGCCGGCAGGGGCCGGATCAGGCGGTTGAAGCCGTTGGGGCCGGGCTCCGCCCGCCCGCCCCATGGGGCCACGACCTCCTCCAGGGCGCGCAGGCGCGCGGCCTCGGCCCGGGCGAGCGACCGGTCCGAGAAGGTGCCGGAGCCTTGCGCGGCGCGCCAATGGTAGAGCACCCGTGGGATGTGGCGGATGCGGGCGGGGTCGAGGCCGTCGGTCAGCCGGAGCAGCAGGTCGTGGTCCTGGCTGCCCTCGAAGCCGGGGCGCAGGCCGCCGACGGCGCGCAAGGCTTCGGTCCGCACCACCGTGAGATGGTTGATGTAGTTCTGCGCGTAGAGCAGCTCGCGGTCGAAGCCCGCCTTGAAATGCGGGTCGAAGCGGCGGCCGCGCCCATCGATCTTGTCCTCGTCGCTGTAGATCAGCACGAGGTCCGGGTCTTGACGCAGCGCCCGGGCGACCTCGTAGAACGCATCCACGGTGAGCACGTCGTCGTGGTCCATGAAGGCGCAGACCGCGCCCCGGGCGAGGCCCAGTGCATCGTTGGTCGCCCGGGCGATGTGGCCGTTCTCAAGCCGGGTCAGGACGCGGATGCGCGGATCGGCCTCGGCCGCCTGGGCGAGAATCTTCGGGATCGCGGGGCGCGTCGAGGCATCGTCGACGACGCAGAGTTCCCAGTGGGGATAGAGCTGCGCGTCGAGCGAGGCGAGGGCGGCCCTGAGCACCTTCGGGTCGGGATCGTGGACCGGCATCAGCACGGAGATCAGCGGCGGATCGGCCCAGGCGGCGATCTCGGCGGCGATCCCGTCCCGCTCGGGCCGGCGCAGGGTGTGGGTGCCGAGCCACGCCTCGTAGCCCGTCACCCGCCGGTGGCGCAGGGCGCGGCCGAGGAAGCCCCGGGCCCGGACCTTTTTGCCGAGGACGCGCCAATAGAGGGCCTGCGCGGTCAGGGCCGGCTCGCGCAGGAGGCCGCGCCCGGCCAGGATCGGCCGGACGAGGCGGCGCAGGGCGATCCGGCGCAGCCGGGCCGGCACCCGTCCGGACGGGTCGGCGACGCGGAGTTCGACGACGTCCTCGGGCAGCCGGCCAATCCACGCGAAGGCGCCCCCGCCCCGCGCCTCCTGCGGCAGGAGCGAGCCCGGGCGCCCGTCAGCACCGACGAAGCTGATATCCGGGACGGTGTCGCGGCCCTCGGCCGGATCGTTCGCCAGGATGATCTCGACCCAGCGTCCCGCGAGCCCCGGCAGCGCCACGCGCAAGCCGTCCGCCGTCACCCGCGCCGACAGGGGACGGGGCTTACGCCCGAATCCGGTGACCTGCGCGGGCGGCAGACGGGAGGCGGGCATCTCGGAGCCCGATGCGGAGGCCATCAGCGCTGACTCTCGTCGGCCGCCGCGACGATCCCGACCCCCGCGGATCCGAGTTCGTGGGTCGAATCACCCTGTTCGTGGTCGAAGATGCAGCGCATGTCTCGAAGCATGAGGCGGCGGGCCGGCGCCCTGCGGCGCGGCCGGATGCCGGGCGGCAGGGGCATAGCGCATTTTGCCGAACCCGTGCACCTCGCACGGACCGGCCGTGCGCGGCGTCTTCCAAAAGACAGGTTCCGCTTGCGCCCCGGCCGGGCAGGGGCTATAGGCCCCGCCCACCGGAGCCCACACGGCTCCGGCCCGGGCGCATCGCTCAGCGGGAGGGCACTCCCTTGACAGGGGTGTCGGCACTCCTCATGAGCAGCCGAGAAGTCCGGGCTTTCTCGATGGCTTCCAGGTTCGATGAACCTGATCGCGGTCGATCAGGAGACGTAGCACAGCGGTAGTGCATTCCCTTGACATGGGAAAGGTCACAGGTTCGATCCCTGTCGTCTCCACCATTCGCCAGACGGTCGATCCGGCCGCGGCGCCTTGGTCCCAGGCTCGGCGAGCCTGACACGGGTTCAGCGAGCCGCAGCCGAAGGTTCGTAGGGCCGTCATGACCGACGAGCGCAGGCATTGGTTCTACGACAGCCGATTGCTCGTCTGCGCCTTCTGCCTGCTGCTGTTCGTTGCGATCTTCTGGCAGGTCAGCCGGTTCGAGGGCTTCCAGCCGATCTTCACCTGCGAATCCAAGAACGACATCGATCGCCTGCTGCTGACGACCGGGATGGATGCCTGCATGGGCAACGCCCATTCGCAGGACGACAAGGAGCGCTGCATGCGCACCGTCTATGTCCTCGCCTGCATGAAGGAGCGGTGGCGCTGACGGGCTCCGGGGCGGTCACCGCGCTGACCGGCCCGACCCACGCCGACCGATGCCTGCGCCCGGAGATCGTCGTCCCGCCGGTCGCCCTCGAAATCATGATCCCCGTTCTGCCGCTGATGCACATTGCCAGGGCTGAGCGCGCGGCGTCGTGCGGAAACCCTGCACAGGCTCACGAGGATCACGGACGCGCCAACATTCGCGTCGGATCGCCCCTGTTTTAACCCTTCGTTAACCATTGTTACCAGTTTAGTTGGATCAGATCCGGCCGATAGGGAGCAGAAGGTCCGTGAGCGAGCTGCAGAGGCTTCTGAACGACCCGCGCTTCCGGCCCGCGGAGAGACTCAAGCAGGAACTCGGCGCCGCGGCCGAAGCCGGACTCGGCAGCGTCCTGCGGGTCGTCTCGTCGATGCAGGATCCGGTCGAACTCCCGACGCCGGATCCGGCGCTGCAGGAATGGGACGGGCTGATCCACAGGGTCCAGGCCGCAGCCCGACAGGCGCGCGTGGTCGAGGCGCAGGCCCGGGAGCGGGAGGAGCGCATCGAGCACGTGCTGGAGCGGGTCCGGGAGGACATCAACGCCTCCAACGAGCGGGCCCGCATCGCGGAGATGCAGGCTCGCGACGTCCAGGTGCGCGCCGAGGCCCAGGTCATCGCCGCCGAGGAGCGCGCCAAGGCGGCCGAGGCCCGTGCCCGCGCCGCCGAGGAGCGCGCCCGGCACGCCGAGGAATGGCTCGGGCGCGTCCAGGAAGCGATCCTGTCCGAATTCTCCGACATGACCGACCAGGCCGCGGCATGAGCGGCGCGGCGTTCGCGGCGCGCGCCCCGGCCGCCTTCGGAGCCGCTGACGGCCGGAGCGATCCGATCGACCGGGTCGTGGCTTTGTTCTCCGGCCCAGCCGCGGCACCGGCCCCGGAGCCCGACGACTGGTCGGCCTCCATGACGGCCGTGCGCGGCCTCGCGACCCGGGTGCGCAACCTTCAGACGAATGCGCGGGATTCGATGCGAGAAGCCCAGCGCTCGGTGCGGGAAGCGGAGGCGGCCGCGCGTGCCGCCGAGGATCGGGCGCTCCATGCCGAATCCCTGCTGCGCGAGGCTGTGGCCCGGGCGGAGCGCGCCGAGGCTCAGGTCCGCGCGGCGGCCGAGCGGATCGAGCGGGCGGAGGCCCAGACCGCCGAGGCGCGGGCGTGGCTGCGGCGCATGCACGAATGCATGGTCAGCGAGTTCGGCGCCCTGACCCAGGAACCGGCCCTGGCCTGATTCGGCCGGGGTCCTAGGCGAGCGCCGGAGCGGCCGCGACGTCGACCGCGTGCCGCGTCCAGGCGAAGGGATCGCCGGGGCCGTAATACACCGCGATCTCGAGCTGCAGGATCCGGATGCAGGCCTCGGACAAGTCCGGCAGCAGGTTGCGGCCCTGACCGTCGAGGACCGACGTGAGCGCGGGGAGCGGCCGGCCCTCCCGGTAGGTGACGAGCACCTGCGCCTCGGCATACGGGTCGAGCGGATCGATGCAGTAACGCGCCGTCATCCGAGCCCTCCTCGCGCCAGCCGCGAGGGTCGCCGGTAATACGACTCTGTAACATGCTGATGAAGCCGCCCACCCGGATCGCGGGGTGGACCGCCGCCGGGCGGGGTCGTCCCGCGTCCCGCGGCCCCCGGTCTCCGCAATGCGATCGATCGCCTTAAGCCCGCGCATACGCCCGCCGGGGCAGGGTGGCCGGATCGGTTCGCACTCCGCTGGCAGGATCGCCGTGACGCTCAGCATCGTCCTCAGTACGGCGCTTCCGCTCCTCACGGGGGTGGTGGCCCTGCTCTGGGCCGGATGGGTGGCGCCGGAGCGGGAGACGCTGCCCGACCTGTCCCGCCCCCGCGATCCCCGGACCTGGTGAGGGCAGCCGGCGCCGTTAAGGCCATGTTTACCCTGCCGCCACCCCGCCGCGTGGGGGCGAAACCCTCCGGGGGCGCGACTGGTTTTGAGGCATGACCCAGTTCACGCTTGTGGCTCCGGCTCAGCCGCTGCCCGCCGGACACGCGCGGAAACCCGCCGCGGCCCATCGCTTGGGGCGCCGGAGCGCCACGCTCGAGCGGCTCGCCCGCGAACTCGATCGGCCGGTCGAGACCTTCTTCACCGATGCGGTCGCGAACACCGAATCCCCGGGCGCGGAATCCCTGGACGCGGATGCCAGCGAGCTCCTGGCCCTGGTGCGCCACTGGCTGGCGATCGACGATGGCCAGGCGCGCCGCCGCGTCCTCAGCCTCGCCCGCCAGGAGGCCGAGCGATCCGGCTTCCGGGCCTGCGCCTGAGCACGAGCGTCATCCCGAAAGGTGGTCTGCGGCTTTCGGGGGCACCCGGCCCCGCGCTATGACCCGCGGGATGCCCCTGCGCGGGGGGCCGACTCGGGGAGGCTTCACGATGGATCTGGGCTTGAGCGGGCGCCGGGCGCTCGTCTGCGCGGCGAGCAGGGGGCTGGGCCGGGGCTGCGCCCTGGCGCTCGCCCGGGAGGGCGTCGCGGTGACGATCACGGCCCGGACCGCGGAAACGCTGGAGCGGACCGCCGACGAGATCCGCCGGGAGACCGGCGCCACCGTCACCGTCGTGGCGGGCGACATCGCCACCGAGGCCGGCCGGGCCGCAGCGCTGGCCGCCTGCCCGGAGCCCGACATCCTGGTCAACAACGCCGGCGGCCCGCCCCCCGGCGATTTTCGCGACTGGGACCGGGATGCCTGGATCCGGGCGCTCGACGCCAACATGCTGGCGCCGATCGCGCTCATCAAGGCGACGGTCGACGGGATGATCGACCGGAAGTTCGGCCGGATCGTCAACATCACCTCGTCGTCCGTGAAGGCGCCGATCGCGCATCTGGGCCTGTCGAACGGCGCCCGCGGGGGGCTGACCGGCTTCGTGGCGGGCCTCGCCCGGCAGGTCGTGCGGCACGGGGTGACGATCAACAACCTGCTGCCCGGCCCGTTCGACACCGACCGGATCCGCGGCAACGCCGGGGCGCTCGCCGCCAAGGCCGGCCTCAGCGTGGAGGCGTTCCTCGAAGCCCGCGCCCGGGAGAATCCCGCCGGCCGCTTCGGCGATCCCGACGAGTTCGGGGCGGCCTGCGCGTTCCTGTGCAGCCGGCACGCCGGGTTCATCACCGGCCAGAACCTGCTGATGGATGGCGGCGCCTATCCGGGCACGCTCTGAGGTGACCCGGGCGTTCGGGTTTCCCAAGGGCGAGCCCTTGGGCGGGTTCTCAGGGCAGAGCCCTGAGACCTCTGGTCGGCACAACATGCGGTGAGGATGATGAGCGTACGCGACACCCTCGAGGACCGTCTGGCGCGGATCGGAGCCGGGGACCCGGCGGTGTTCACCCGCCTCTACCCGGATTCCGCCCGGGCGGCGGCGGACGCGGCCGATGCCCGCCGCCGGGACGGGCTGTCCCTCGGGCCGCTCGACGGCGCGATCGTCTCGATCAAGGACCTGTTCGACGTGGCGGGCGAGACCACCACGGCCGGCTCGGTCCTGCTCGCGGGGGCGCCCCCGGCCGCGTCGGACGCCCCGGTGGTCGCCCGCCTGCGCCGGGCCGGGGCGGTGATCCTGGCCAAGACCAACATGTCGGAATTCGCCTTCTCGGGCCTCGGGCTCAACCCGCATTACGGCACCCCCGGCAACGCCGCCGATCCGGCCCGCATCCCGGGGGGCTCGTCCGCCGGGGCCGGGGTCTCGGTGGGGCAGGGGACGAGCGACGTCTCGATCGGCTCCGACACCGGCGGCTCGGTGCGGATCCCGGCCTCCCTGAACGGCGTGGTCGGGTTCAAGCCGACCGCCCGGCGGGTGCCCCTGGCCGGCGCCTTCCCGCTCTCCTACGCCCTCGATTCCCTCGGCCCCCTGGCCCGGACTGTCGCCGACTGCGCCGCCGCCGACGCCGTGATGGCGGGCGAAGAGCCCGCGCCGCTCGACGCCTTTCCCGTCGCGGGCCTGCGAATCGGCGTGCCCCGGGGCCTGCTGTTCACCGAGACCGAGCCGCTGGTGGCCGAGGCGTTCGAGCGGGCGCTGGCGCGACTCTCGGCGGCGGGCGCCCGGGTGATCGACCATCCGATCGACGATCTGCTGGCCGCCATGGATGGGGCGCTGCCGGACGGATCGCTGGCGGCGATCGAGGCCGCCGCGATCCACGCCGACTGGCTCGACGCGCAAGCCGAAAGCTACGACCCGCGGGTCCACCGCCGGATCCTCGCCGGCCGGGCGGCCCCGGCGACGCGCTACATCCGGACGTTGCGCCGCCGCGCCGAGCTGATCGCGTCCCTCGACGGGCGGCTCGCGCCCCTCGACCTGCTGGCGCTGCCGGCGACCGCCACGACGGCGCCGCTCATTGCCCCGCTGGAGGCCGACGATGCGGCCTTCCTGGCGGCCAACCGGCTGATGCTGCGCAACACGGCCTTCGGCAATTTCTTCGATCTCACCGGCCTGTCCCTGCCGATGCCGGATCTCGCCCGGCCGGCGGGGCTGATGCTGCTCGCCCGCCACGGGCAGGACCGCCGCCTGCTGGCACTCGGCGCCGGGATCGAGGCGGTGCTGGCGGGGTAGGGGGCTGGCGCGGCGACACCTCTGGACCGATCCTGCCTCTTGCAAGGGATCCGAGACGCGCGTCCACGCACACCTCCGCGGCCCCGCGCGCTGCGCCGCCGGGGGCATGGCCAAACCCTGTTGTCACCGGGGTGACGCGGGACGCCGCGAAGCCCGAACACAACGTTGTCAAAGCCGGCTTCCCGGCGTCCCGCGGACGCCTGGGCCGGTTTCGACCCCTGCGTCCGATCCTGCATCCGGTGTCCGTCACGCGGGGGGCTCGAACCTACGCTAAGACCGCTGGGTTGCCCTGTGGCACCCCGGTGGCTTCCGAGCGAGCCTTCGTCGCACGCCCTCTCGTCGTGGAGAGCGCCGTAGACCTCCACACCGCCCAGGACAGGGTCGGCCTCTGGCCTGAACGACCGTGGCATTTCCTCCGCCGGCCGCCGCCCAGCCCGAGCCGTGGGTTGTCGAGTCCCGCGCCCGGGGCTGCCGCAGCCGACGGCAGACGCGGGCACCGCCCCACCGCCGCCGGCCCGGCGGCTGACCGGACCGACGCCCCGAAGCGTCTCACGACGCGTCGCGGCGGGGTGAGAGACTTGGAGCATGAATTAGGAATTTTGTCAAGATGAAGGATTGGGTGTCCTGCGCCGCACCCGCGCCTTCATCCTGAGTGCGCCGGAGCGCAGCGGAGGCTTCGAAGGAGCCCTCCAGCCAGCCGCGCCATCCCTGAAACGCTCCTTCGAGGCCCGCGGATGCGGGCACCTCAGGATAAGGGAGTGGGTGAGACACCGCGCATTGCCGACCGCCCCACCATAGTGCACCTTACGGCTGTCCCCCGGCTCGGCCCAATGCGCCGTCCGCCCGGGACCCCGGGACCGCCCGCGTCGCCCCGCGATCCCAAGCGCCACAGGGAGCCGTCGCATGAACGCAGCCTCACCCTCGCTCGTCGCGGACAACCACGAAGAGTCCGATCTCGCCGCCGAGATCCGAGCCATGCGGGTCGATCTCGCGGCCGCCTACCGGCTGATCCACCGGCTGGGGCTCGACGACAGCATCTACACCCACATCTCGGCGCGGCTGCCGGGGGGCGGGCACCGGTTCCTCATCAACCCCTACGGGATGCGCTTCGAGGAGGTGACGCCCGAAAACCTCGTCACCGTCGATCTCGACGGGCGGGTGATCGAGGATCCGATGGGGCTCGGCATCAACCCGGCCGGGTTCACGATCCACAGCGCCATCCACGCCGCCCGCCACGACGCGATCTGCGTGCTCCACACCCACACGGTGGCGGGCGTCGCGGTGTCCTGCCAGGAGGAGGGGCTGCTCGCCCTCAATCAGTGGTCGATGCAGTTCGCCGGCCGCGTCGCCTACCACGCCTATGAGGGCATCGCCCTCGACCTCGACGAGCGCCAGCGCCTCGTGGCCGATCTCGGCGACAAGCCCGTCATGGTGTTGCGCAACCACGGGCTGCTGACCTGCGGGCGCACCGTCGGCGAGGCGTTCCGGCTGATGCACAACATGGAGCGCTCGTGCCGGGCACAGCTCGCGATCCAGGCCGCGGGCGCGCCGGTGATCCGGCCCTCCGCCGCCGTCGCGGCCAAGACCGCCGGGCAATACGCCGCCGGCTACGACCGCGTCGTGGTCCAGGGCGCGCCCGACAACGAATGGGCCGCGTTCAAGCGGATGCTGGCGCGCACCGATCCGGATTTTTTCGCACAGGGCTAAGACCGAACCGCGATGAGCCCGACTCATCGCGGTTCGCCCGCGCGACGGTGCGGCGGCGGTCGTCCGCCGGGCGCGATGATCCCGACCCTGGGTCGGGATCATCGCAACGTGGTATAAGCGTCAGGCCGCCAGGGCGGATTGCGTGTCGCGGCCGTGGGCCTGATCCATGATCGCGCCGATCCGCTCGCCGACCGCGATCGCGATCGCCACCGAGGCCGGACCCTCCAGGCCCTGCTGGCAGATCCGGCTGAGCACGTCGGTCACCCGCTGCTCCATCACGCCGAGGATCGCGGCGGCGGCCTGGGGCTGCGCGCCGCGGAGCACGGCCGCGAGGTCGCAATAGGCATCGTTGAGCAGCTGGAGCGTCAGGCGCTCGACCGCTTGCTCGTCCGCCTCCGTGAGAACACGCATCCCGGGACACTCCCCCTCGTCGTCGGCAGACTCCTCCGGGAGCCGTTAACAACGCGTAAAGACGCCGGAGGCCGGGGAGGGATCGGCTAACCATCCGCCCGGCGCATGGGCTATCGCGTCACCCCACGGCGGCATCCCGGAACTTGGCGGGCCCCCGATCGGTCAAACGGGGGAGAGACCTCCACACGGAAGCCCGATCATGCGCAGCCTCATCCTCGCCGGCCTCGGCCTGTCGGCCGCCCTCGCCACCCCCGCCCTGGCCCAGGTCCAGCAGACCAATCCCAACGCCGCCAACCAGTCCATGGAGTCGAGCAGCCAGCTGCGCGGCCTGCGGCAGGAGCAGACCACCCAGTCCGACATGCTGCGCATGGACATCCAGCGGAACCAGGCCGCGACGCCGGCCCCGAACACCGGCCCGAACGCGCTTCCCCCCGGCGCCGGGACGGGCGTGATCGGGCGCTGAGCCCAGCGCGGGACAAGGTCCGGCACCGGACGCAGTCCGGCACCAGGGCTCCGCCCTGGACCCGCGACAGGGCTCGACCCTTTCGAAACCAGGACAGGGTGCTCAGACGTCCGGCAGGCGCCGCCCCTTCACCACCACCCGCGGCCAGCGCTCCAGGCCGATCGGCATCAGCACGGCGATCTGCGGCGGCACCTCGGCCTCGCCCAGGAGGCTCCGGAGCGAGGTCCGGCAGGCCTCCTCCGGCTCGGCCCGGCTGCGCGCGCCCGACGTCTTGATGTCGGCGATCAGGAGCGCCGCGATCTCCTGGGCAAAGGCGTCCTCGTCCGACATGTCGGTCTCGCGCTCCAAGCCTGAGCCATATAGTCCCTCGCAGAACATCCGGGTATCGGTACAGAATTGCGCCCCCACGGATTCATTGTGGATACTTGCCGATCGGGCGCCCGGCACCGCCGAACACGCGCCGCGGGTCCATGCCGCGGTGCCGCGTTTCAGGTCAGATCTGCCGAAACCCGCGGGGTTCAGGTAACGATTCAGTCATATGTTCTGATCTACTGGTCTTAATCGACACGTTGGCGTGGATTTACAGATGGTTCGGTTGGGCCACCTCCATGCGTGGCTTCGGTCGGCCCGGACGTGGAGCACGCTGGGCGTGCTGGCCCCGGTCGGCATGGTCGCGGTCACCGGGCTGATGCTGGCCGACCTGCGCCGGGACGCCTGGGACCGGACCGAGCAGACCTCCCGGAACCTCCTCCAGGTCCTGGAGCGCGACATCGCGCGCAACGCCGAGCTCTACGACCTCTCGCTCCAGGCGACCGTGGAGAACCTCGCGGCGCCCGGCCTCGCGCAGGCCGATCCCCAGATGCGCCAGCTCATCCTGTTCGACCGCGCCGCGACCGCCCGCGACCTGGGCGTGATGCTGGTGATCGACGCGCAGGGCAACGTCACCGACGACATCGGGGCGGTGCCGCCGCGGGCGGGCAACTACGCGGACCGCGAATACTTCAAGAACCATCAGGCGCATGACGGGCTGGGCCTCCAGGTCGGCCGCCCGATCGTCTCGCGCCTGACCGGCGAGCGGATGCTGCCGTTCAGCCGGCGCATCAACCGGCCCGACGGGCGTTTCGGCGGCGTGGTCCTGGGCACCGTGAAGCTGTCCTACTTCGAGCACCTGTTCCGCGAGATCGACCTCGGCCCCGGCGGCGCGATCAACCTGTACGGCGCGGACGGCACCCGCATCATGCGCTACCCGTTCAGGGAGGCCGACATCGGGGCGAACATCGCGCAGGCCCCGACCTTCCGGCGCTTCGTGCGCGAGCGCCAGGGCAGCTTCGTCGGCACCTCCGCGCGCGACGGGGTCGAGCGGTTCTACACCTTCGCGCCGATCGGGACGCTTCCGCTGATCCTGAACGTCGCCCTGTCGAGCCGGGACGTGGAGGCGGCGTGGCTCACGAAGGCCGTCACCATCGGCGGCATCACGCTGGTCCTGTGCGGCCTCACGATCGTGCTCTCGCTGCTGTTCGGGCGCGAGCTGCGCCGCCGGGAGGCGATGCAGGAGGAACTGGCCGCCCTGTCGCGCACCGACGCCCTGACCGGCCTGCCGAACCGCCGCTGGTTCGAAGACCGGTTCGCCCAGGCGATCGAGACCGCCCGCCGCGACGGCCGGCCGCTGTCGCTGCTGATCGTCGATGCGGATCACTTCAAGCGCTACAACGACCGCTACGGGCACCCGGTGGGGGACGCGATCCTGAAGGCGCTCGCCCGCCGCCTCGCCGCGAGCGTGCACCGGCCGGAGGATCTCGTCAGCCGCATCGGCGGCGAGGAATTCGCCTTCCTGCTGCCGGAGACCGACGGCGCGGGCGCCGCGCGCATCGCCGACAAGGTCCATGCCGAGGTCGCCGCGCTGACGGTTCCGTCCGCGGGGATCGGGGCGGGGTCCGTCACGGTCAGCATCGGGCTCGCCTGGGCGGGGCCGGGGGGCGGCGCGGACCTGCCGGACCTGTATCGCCGGGCCGACGAAGCCCTCTACGCGGCCAAGGAGGGCGGCCGCAACCAGACCCGCATCGCCGCCGCGCAGGCCCCCGCGCCCCAGCGGAGCAGCCTGCAGCTGGTCGGACGCGCCTGAACGGGGGCGGGATCGTGCGGGAGGAGGGGGCCCGTCAGCGGCCGAGCCGGGCCATCAGGCGCGGGCCGTACACGTCCCAGACGATGTGGGCGACATAGGCGGCCTGGAAGGTGACGATCACCTCCCAGTCGCGATGCAGCACCTTCGCCAGGGTCCGATCGTGGAGCGCGCCTTCGACGCCCATGGCGACCGCCAGGATCGTGCTGATGGCGAAGACGCCGAACCAAGAGAACTGACGGGCGACGGCAACGCCCAAAGCCGCGACCAGAATGTAGAGCATGCGGCCACCGGATTGCCGATACGGTGCGCTTACGTAGACCGATCTGTTAAAGCTTAGCAAGCTTTCACAATATTGCGCCGCAGCATCATGACGGCATCAGGTCAACCAGGCTGTACGTGACCGCAGTGATAATCATGGTCCAGACAAGCAGAAAACACGTCCGGAACGAGAAAGCGGCCTGCACGGGCAAACTCTCGTACCAGTTCCGGACCCGGCGAAACAATCTCGATATTGGACTATGCCACGCTCTGTCGATCATTGGCGCAAACTCGAAGGCAGCGCTGACGTAACAAAGTGTTTCCGGCAGCGTCAGCCAATATCAACACTATCGTCCTGACTGCCGGATGAATGCGACATTTCGCACACAGATCGAGGGTTCCGATCCGCCGCCGGCGCGGCTGCGGCGGGCCGGGGAGAGGATTGGGCTCCCGGCGCACTGCGCGGGCGGGGGTCGGGACGGACCACCACACGATGTGGTGAGCCCGGTCGAACAGGCGCTCAGCGGCCGGTGAAGACCGGCTTTCTCTTCTCGTTGAAGGCGCGGATGCCCTCCCGCCGGTCTTCGGTCGGGACCATGCGGTTGTAGGCTTCGATCTCGAACAGCATGCCGTCGGCGAGCGACAGGGACAGGCCATGGTGCAGGGCATGCTTGGCCTGGCGGATGGCGATCGGCGCGTTCGCCGCGATGGTGGCGGCCGTGTCGAGGGCCTCGGCGCGGAGCCGCCCGCCGTCGCAGACCCGGTTGACCATGCCCCAGGCCGCCGCCTCCTCGGCCGACCAGGGGCGGCCGGACAGGAGGAGTTCCTTGGCCCGCCGCTCCCCCACCGCGCGCGGCAGGGTCTGCGTGCCGCCCACCCCCGGCATGATGCCGAGCGTCACCTCCGGCAGCGCGAACCGGGCGTGCCGGGCCGCGTAGATGAAGTCGCAGGCGAGCGCGATCTCGCAGCCGCCGCCATAGGCGGCCCCGTTCACCGCCGCGATGACCGGGATCGGGCACTCGACGAGGGCGCGGATGCCGCGCTCGAACACGCGGTGCTGGTCCTGCCAGGCCGCGTCGGTCATGCCGTTGCGCTCCTTGAGGTCGCCGCCGGCGCAGAAGGCCGTCTCACCGGCCCCGGTCAGCACGATCGCGCGACACCGGCCGGGCTCGGCGATGAGCCCGTCGAACAGCGTGAACAGGTCGCGGCCCATCTGGGTGTTCATGGCGTTCGCGGCCCCGGGCCGGGCCAGGGTCACGAGGAGCACGTCGGCGTGGGGCCGTTCGGTCGTCAGGGTGGCGTAGGTCTCGTGCAGGGATGCGTCGGTCATGGATGCCTCGGTCGGACCATCGATCGGACGGGATGCCGTTATGCGCCCCGCGCCCCGGGATCGGCCAGGGCATGACCGGGCGGGCGCCGTCCGGCCGCGGCGGCAGGCCGACCAGCGCCAGCAACCGCTCCGCTCCGGATCGGATGATCGCGCGCGCCGCGCCCACCTCCCGGGCAGACGACCGGAGACGCACCGTGCCGGCTGCGCCGAGACCGGCCGCGGTTTCCCCACTCGTTCCGCTGGCGGGGAGAGGGGGATCGACCCGCCGCGCAAAAACCCGGATGTGAACAGCGTTGGGCCGTGGGGGAGGGGGAAACGCGATCAGGGTCGGTTCGGCGGGGGCTGTGTGACGGCGGTCGTGTACCGGGCCAGATCGGGCTCCCCGGTGCGCCCGCCGGAGAGCTTGGCGCCCAGCCGACGCAAAGCGGGCTGGCTCGCGAGCCTCAGCGCGCCGTGCAGCAGGCCGATGCCGAGCCGGGTGCGCGGGTTCATCAGCTTCGGTGCGATCTTCGGGACGCCCTGCCCCTTCTCGACGAACGGACGCAGGGCGTGCTCGTAGTCCGCGAAGGCAGCCGCGACGTCGTCCGTCCGCGCCAGCGCGCCGGCCAGAACCGTGGCGCCGGTGACCGCCAGCGTCGTGCCGATGCCGGCGAGCGGCGTCGCGCACCACGCGGCATCGCCGGTCAGCACGACGCGCCCGGACGACCAGCGCTTCATCCGCACCTGCCGCAGGACGTCGACGTAGAAGTCGTCCGTCGTCTCCAGGCCGGCGAGGACGCGCTTGGCCTGCCATCCGGCATCCGCGAACCGGTCGCGCAGGTAGGCCTTCTGCCGGGCGGCGTCCCAATCCTGCTCCCCGCCCGGCGGCTGGCGGAGCATCAGCATCGCGCGGGTGGTGCCGTGCCGGTCCGGCCTCAGCGAGATGCCGCGTCCGCCCGTGGCGTTGAACCAGCGCCAGTCCCGGTCGTCGTCGGGCGTCCTCGGAATCGTGAAATACGCGATGGTCAGGCCCATCCACCGCGGCACGTTCTCCCCCGGGAAGACCCGTTCGCGGGTGGCCGAGCCCACCCCCTCGGCGACGATCACCGCGTCGTAGCGCGCGACGGCGCCGCTGGCGAAGCCGACGCGCACGCCGTCGCCCTCCTCGTCGAGGCGCACCAAGTGGTCGCCGAAGCGATACTGCGCCCGCTCCCGGGCCGGCGCGTAGAGGAGGCGCGCGAGGTCGCCACGCAGGATCTCCATCTCGGCGGTCGGGCCGTCGCCCGTGGCCCGGTCGAGGCCGAACCGTGCGACGGCGCGGCCGCGCCCATCGACCCAGGCGGTGCCCTCCTCGCCGGTCCCGGCCTCGAGGGCGGCCCGCTCCAGGCCCATGCGGCGCAGCGCCTCGCGCCCGACGCCGCGGACATCGACGTTCTGCCCCCCGTCCCGGAACGCGGGGGCACGCTCGACCACGGTGACGTCGAAGCCGTGCCGGCCGAGCCACCACGCGGCGGTGTTGCCGGCGATGCTCGCGCCGGTGATCAGGATGCGACGGGCCATGCGGGACTCAAACCCTCCGGCTGACGCAACACGGCTGCGGGGAACGGGTTGCTTCGGTCCGGGACGCGGGGCCGCCCGTCCCGGTCGAGCCCGGTCCCGCCGTGCAACCCGGGCGCGCGGAAAGCCGTCGCGAACGCCTCCCGGGTCTCGCTCCAGGGCGCGCTTGAAGGCTCGCTGCGCGGCTCGTCCCCGGACGGGATCGCCGCTCGCCGGGACAAGCTCAGCGTCGGCGCCGCCCTCCGGACCGCATCCCGGCCTATCGGCCAGGACCCGCCTGGGCCGCACGTTCGGGCCTGCCCGGGGTCGCGCCGTCCACACCCAGGCACCAATGCTGCGCCGCGAGTTCGCACCGCAGGTCGTCGCGCTGGGCGTCGACCAGATCGGGCAGGATGTCGTGGCCCTCCGCATCCTTGGCGGCGAGGAGACGGATGCCGGACGCGTCGATGGTGAACGCGACCAGCACCTCGCGCTCCGCGAAGGGATCGTGCGGATCCAGGCAGTTATGCGTGAACATCGGAGCCTGCGGCAGGCCGGTCGCGCCGGCGTGGGGCGTGGGGCGTGCCCTAGGCGGATGGTATGACGGCCGGATGACCTCTGGTCCCGCGCCGCGAGACCGATCCGGTGTCCCGGTGATGGCCCTCGGCGCACCGGCTCCGAAGCGGACCGGCGGCTTTCGGCCGGCCTCGCGCGTTCGTCGCGGGTCGGATGGCGGGCCGAGCCGACAGCGCGAAGGCCTGCGCCGGCTGACCGTTGCGGGAATCCGGAAATCGCCCTATCGGCGGCGATGCCCGGCCGATCCCCCCGCACCGTCACGTCCGACAGCCTGTTCGACGAGATCAGCGGTCGGCTCCCGCTGTTCGACGACCTGCCCAAGGACGTGATTGAGCATCTCACGGCGTCTGGCTTCGGCCGTGGTTTCCTGACG
This sequence comes from Methylobacterium sp. GC_Met_3, assembly GCF_026540775.1. Lineage (NCBI taxonomy): Bacteria > Pseudomonadati > Pseudomonadota > Alphaproteobacteria > Hyphomicrobiales > Methylobacteriaceae > Methylobacterium > Methylobacterium sp. GC_Met_3. The sequence continues at coordinate 9,234 of NZ_JALNUL010000001.1, read as the reverse complement.
GCCTCCCTGCGGGCGCGCCTGCGCAAGGCCGGGTACCGGGATCTCGGCCATCTGGCTCAGACGTCCCCGGATGCGATCGCCAGCATCCGGAAGTTCGGCCCGATCCGCCTCGAACGCGTCCGGACGTTCCTCCTCAACGCGATCGCGCGGTGGCTGCCGGGCGCCCGCGCGGTGCATGCGCCCGGGGCCACGGGCGCGCGCAGGCTCGGACGATTGGCCGACATGCCGGTCGAACATCTGCCTCTGGATGCCGACGCCATCGCGGCGCTGGGCTTTGCCGGAGGGTCCTGCGCGGAGATGGCCGGCCGTTCACGCCTCGCCCTTCTCGCGACGGGCGCCGTGACGTCCCGCGATGTGGATCGCATCGTCACGACGCTCGCCCGCGTCCTGGGCGGGGACAGGACGGATGCGTCCCGGTCCGCACAGGCGGCCATGGACGCACCGCCGACGGAACCGGAGGCAACCGCGGCCCATCGCGCCGCGCTGCTCGCGAAGCAGGATCGTGAATGGGAGGAGGCTGCTCCGGCCAGAGGTTAGCGCGCGCGACGCGGCGGCAGGCCGACCTCCGGCGGCGCGCCGATCGGGACAAGACCGCCTAGCAAGACCATGACGATGTGGCCTGAGCAGAGTTGCGTCGGCACGCCGACGCATCCTCCGCTTAGATCCTTGGCCGGTCGCAGGTTTTCATCGTAAAACCGGCGGCCACTTCTGCGAAACCTGCTTAGGCGCGGGGCCAACGACAGGGTGCGGGCGAGGCCCGCGGAACGGAGATCGCGGTGCAGCAGCCCCCATCGGCCTCGGCGACGGTGTTTCACATGATCCCGGGCGGGCCACGGCCGGTCGCTCCCTTCAGCCACGCGGTCGAGGCCGACGGCTTCGTGTTCGTGACGGGACAGATGCCCGATACGCCGGCCAGCCCCGGCATCCTGCCCGACGGGATCGACGCGCAGACCCGCAACGTGATGGCCAATCTCGAGACGGTCCTGGCCGGCCTCGGCCTCGGCCTCGCGGACGTCGTCGTCGCCCGGGCCTTCCTGACGGAGTTCAAGCGGGACTACGCGACGTTCAACGAGACCTACAAGTCCTTCTTCCCGCCCGATCGGCTGCCGGCGCGAACCTGCGTGGGCACGACAGGTCTCGCCTACGACGCCCTGGTGGAGATCGACCTGATCGCCCGTCGTGGCACCGCACCGGCTCCCGCATCGAACCCGCGAAAGGACTGAGCCGCGCGCTGGCCGCGGCGCGAACCCGCATCGCATGGTATTCCAGCACTTCGCCCTGTGGCCGCACCTGACGGTGCTCGGCAACGTGACCGCGGCGCCCGTCCACGTCCTGGGACGTCCGAGGCGGAGGGCCGGCGCATCCTGGCGCGGGCGGGCCTGGCCGAGAAGGCCGACCTGTACCCGCACACGTTGTCCGGCGGCCAGAAGCAGCGCGTCGCGATCAGCCGCGCCCTCGCGATGCGGCCGCGCGTCATCCTGTTCGACGAACCAACCAGCGCCCTCGAGCCCGAGATGGTCGGGGAGGTGCTCGGCGTCATCCGGGGCCTCGCGCGGGAGGGACTGACCATGGTGATGGTGACCCACGCGATGAGCTTCGCCCGCGACGTGGCCGACACGATCGTGTTCATGGAGGGGGGCTGCATCCGGGAGGTCGCGACCCCGCACGACGTCTTCACCGTGCCCCGGACCGACCGGGCCAAGGGCTTCATCCTTCGCGGGTCATCGACACCCTAGAGCCGTGACCGATTGCAACGCGATCGGGCCCGGCTCTAGTCTCCCGCCGATGAACACACCCCGCAGCAAGCTCCCCACGCGGTTCGGCCGGCTGCCGAAGCAGGTCGGCCACACGCCGGACGGGCGCTTCGAATCGGGGCTCGCGAACGACGATTTCGTCCTGGCGATCGGCCGGATCGTCACGTTTTTCCCGCTGCTCGAGCGCAGCATGAGCGAGGTCATGTCCGAGCTTATCGGCGGCTATGACGCGCCTGTGCGGCAGATCTTCTATAGCATCACCGATCAGCAGGCTCGCATCAATGTCATGCGCTCCTTGTTGGAAGAGGCGCAGGTCAACCAGGGCCGGGGCGCGACTTGGGATTTCATCATCGATGATTTCGCGGCCATCAGCGAAAGCCGCAGCGAATACGTGCAGGGGATCTGGTGGACCCACGAAACGGGGCGGATCTTCCTTGAATCGCCCAACCCATCGTCGAGCAGCGTGTTCAGCAAGCGTGAAATCAATTTGAACGAACTCAATACTGTGATCGATAAGATGAACGATCTTGCAAGCCGATTGCATGACGTCATCATCGAGCGTCTCGAGAAACTGGCAGCCCGGCATCGAGCCGACGGCCAAAGGCCTTAGCCAACCGCCTGAGCGCGCGAACCAGGCCCTCAAGACCAAGCTTTGTTTCGGGTCATCTTGCTTCAGCAATGCCGGATGGCAGCCAGGACGAATATCACGAAGCGCACCGTGGAGGCGGCCGAACCCCAGGGTCGCGACTATTTCCTGTGGTGCGATGAGATCCCGGGCTTTGGCCTGCGCGTCTTCACCTCCGGGCGGCGCAGCTACCTCGTGCCGTATCGGTCAGCCGGGCGGCCCCGCCACGTCACGATCGGGCTACGCGGCGCTCTGATAGCCAAAGAGGCCCGGCGTTTTGCGACCAGTTGCGGACGCGGTCGGGATGCGCACGAAGCGGGGCGAGCGGCGATGATACGGCCGCCCGGCCAGCAGCCTGCGGAGGCCTGCGCTCCACGCGGTTGAGGAAGGGCATGGACTGCGTCTGCGCGGACCGGGAACGTGTCTTGCAGTTCGATCCGGCGCCCTCCTCGCACGCGACGTCCGGAGTTCGAAACCATGCTGCGACGAACCTTCCTCGGCGGTGCGGCGGCGGCCAGCGCCGTGCCTTTCCTGCCGGCGCGCCCGGCGATCGCTCAGGGTAGCCGCGCCAGCGTACTGCGCTTCGTCCCGCAATCCGACCTGACCATCGTCGATCCGGTGACGACCACCGCCTACATCACCCGCCATCACGCGCTCATGGTCTTCGACCAGCTCTACGGCCTCGACGCGCAGTTGAGGCCGCAGCCTCAGATGGTCGAGGGCCATAACGTCGAGGCTGACGGTTTGATCTGGACCTTCCGCCTCCGGGAGGGGCTGAGGTTCCACGACGGCGAGGCCGTGCGCGGCCGCGACTGCATCGCGTCGATCAGGCGCTGGGCCCAGCGCGACAGCCTTGGCCAAGCGCTGATGGCTCGAACGGACACCATGCGCGAGCTGGACGACCGCAGTTTCATGATCCGCCTGAAGCGGCCCTACGGGCTGATGCTTGACACCCTTGCCAAGCTCGGCCCGCCCGCGCTGATGATCATGCCCGAGCGCCTCGCCAGCATCGACCCGGCGCAGCAAATCCCGGAGGTGATCGGCTCCGGCCCGTTCCGCTTCAACACCAAGGAGCGGCTGGTCGGCGCCCGGGTCGTCTACGACCGTAATCCTGACTATCGACCCCGCGCGAGCGGTGACGTCTCGTGGGCGGCCGGACCGAAGCGCGTCCATTTCGAGCGGGTCGAGTGGCAGATCATGCCCGATCCCGGGACCGCCTCCGCCGCGCTCCAGAACGGCGAAGTCGACTGGTGGGAGAACCCGATCAACGACCTGTTGCCGAGCCTCCAGAGCAATCCGCAGATCGTCACGCAGCTCGCTGGCCGCCTGGGCAATCTCGGCACCGCGGTGATGAACCACCTTCACCCGCCCTTCGATAAGCCGGCGGTCCGGCGGGTCGTGCTCGAAGCCCTGTCGCAGGAGGACTTCATGGCCGCGGCGGGTGGCGACGATCGGAAGCTTTGGCGCACCGGCGTCGGGATCTTTACCCCGGACACGCCTATGGCCAACGAGTCTGGCCTCGACGTGCTCACGCGCAAGCGGGATTTGGAGCGCGCCAAGCGAGACCTGATCGCCGCCGGCTACAAGGGCGAGCGCGTCGTGCTGATGGCGGCGAGCGACAATCCGGTGCTCGGCGCGCTCGGTGAAGTCATGAACGACCTGCTGAGGCGGCTCGGGATGAACGTACAATACGTCGTCACCGACTGGGGCAGTGTGGTGAGCCGCCGCGCCAGCAAGGCCGCGCCGGACCAGGGCGGCTGGAGCATCTTCAACACCACCTGGACCGGCCTCGACATGACCAACCCGGTCGCCGAGCAAGTCCTGCGTTGCGGCGGCCAGAGGGGTTTCTTCGGCTGGCCAGACATCCCGGAGATCGAGACCCTGCGCGAGGCCTGGATTGAGGCGCCTGACAACACTGCTCGGCAGGCAATCGCCCGCGACCTACAGGTAGCGGCGATGACTCACGTCCCATACCTGCCGACCGGTCAGTATTTCTACCGGACCGCCTACCGGCGCGAGATCCGCGACATCGTCCAGGATCAGTTCGTGTTTTGGAACGCTCGTCGAGAAACCTGATCCGGGTGTGGCGCCTGGACGAGCGTCACAGGCTGTAGAGGAAGCATGCCTGGCCAAAGCGATCGAGATGCATCCGCAGGCCAAGAAGCTCTTGGCCGACGCAGCGATCAGTCCGGGCCTGCGCCGCACGATGGCGAAGACCGCCACAATCATGGGCTTCCCGGTCCAGGGATGAGCGGTTCAGACTTCGGCTGCGGCCTTTGAGAGGTGGCGCGTTGGTTCGCTCCGACCCTCGCTACCTTCATCGGATTCGTGGGCATTCTTATCGAGGAACGCCTGAACGCCGACCGGGTGCTTCGGCACGCCGAGCATCCGGGCCAACCCGTCAGCGACACCGCGACGTACAGCGTCCTCCAGTTCGTGATCGTCCCTGGGACCCACAACCGTAAAGCTCACCCGGACGCTCCACCGCAATTTACACGTAGGTTAAATTAACGAATCGTTTTCGGTTCCAATGGGGGCACGTCCGCTGGCTTGTGGATGATGTCGGTGAGATGCCTGTTTCGGTGCAGGTGTTGCGGGCCGTCTGGCCACGAGACCCGGGCCACGATCAAAACCGATCCGGGTCGGGATGATACCGGCAGGGCGAGGCGTGCGGAGACGGGTCTTCAAGGGCGCTGCGCGACACGGCGGCGTCGGGGCGCATGGTCGGAGCAAATTCGGCGGCCATGCCGCCGCGCTCCGACACGGCCGGTACGGTGACGATGCGGCCGGAAGCGCGGTTGCCCAACATGGGTTGGCGCGGACTTTCGACGGATCCCTCAATAGTCGGACCGCTAAACCCGTGCGGGACCAGCGACGTTGAACAGTGAACGGTCGCTTTCGTGGCAAATTGAGTTCGTGTGACTGCAAGCCGACATCTCTCGATTCGCGCCCGCATCCTGATCGCTCTGACCGACGAGCCGATCAGCACTCTGCAGCTTGCCGAGCGGGCCAGCATCACGGCGCGGCGGCGGGCTGAGGTCGTCAAACTGGCCTGCGACGTCCTGGAGGGTGAAGGCCTGATCGAGCGCGTGGGTGGCCGAAATTATCCGAAGTGGCGAAGGCTGATCCGCTCGACATCCGAACCGGGCATGAACACGGCCCTTCCGCCGTCGTCGGGCTGGGTCGCACCGGGCCCTGACGCGCACCTGGCGCAAGAGTTGGTCCAAGGCCTCGTACAGTCGGCGATCGCCAAAGGGGGCGATCCAGTCGCGCGCCTTCAGGAGTTTCGCACGCTGCAGCAAGCCGCACTTGCGATCTCGCGCAATGCTACCCTTGCTAGAGCTGCCGAAGAGCTCGTCCGCGCAATCGATCTTCGCCTGCAGGAACTGACCACAATGAAATCATAGCCCCTTCCAACCTATTCAGACTCTTACAGCCGTCGATATGACACAGACAAGGGAGAAGCGCGTGACACTCTGGCAGCTCATCGAGCGCGATCACAAAAACATCGGGGGGCTGATCCGCGATATCCCGCTTGCGCTCAACGACCCCCGTGCCGTCGGCGGCCGGGAGCAGATGCTGGCCGATCTCATGGACGAATTGAAGCTGCATGCGATCGCCGTTGATGCAAGCCTCTATGCTCCCCTCAGCCGCGAGAGCCGGACACGGGCGCTGATCGAAGAACTGCACCACGGCCACGCAGAGTTCAGGCGCCAACTCCAACGGCTCGCCCAGGACCGCACAAAGGGCTCGGCCGGCTGGCTCGACACCTTCGAGGATGCGACCTTCCTCGTGGACCAACACCTGCACCGGCACGTTCACGAACTGATCCCAGCAGCTCAGGCACTCTTCTCCCCCGAGGAGGTCGCTGCCGCCACACGGGCGTTCGTGCGCGCGAAGACGAACGCCCTTCGGAGCCGCAGGCGGGGCCGCGCGACCGGGATCATGTCGAGCGAGGTCACCCTCGTCGCCACGCTCGCCGGGGTAGCGGTTGGCCTCGGTTACCTGATTTGGAATAGCGGACGCTTCGGTCGATCGCGGTCAAATTGAGCTGCCCAGGATGCGGAGCGCGTCCCCCGCCAGGCAGTCCGCCCCATGCCGCGTGGATCGCAGCCTTGCGGCGATAGCGCGCGAAGATGCGCCTCTCCTTGGCTGGCACCCCGCCACGCAATCCGATGAGAAAAGCCCGCCCTGGTGTTCCAGGTGCGGGCTTGTTGCGACGACGCCGACGCGGCCGCACCGCGGGTCCGGTGCTGCTCGTCCGGCGCTCAGCCCCAGCCGATCGCTGACAGTTCCCTGGGCGCTTATGGTTAACAGCTCGTTGCCGCCGACGAAGGCTCTCTAGAGCCGTGCCCGACCGCGTTGCGATCGCGCGCGGCTCTCAGTCCTTGATGTGACGCGCCCTGTTGCGCCGAACCGGTTTCCACTTCGGCGGCGAGCGCTCCAGTGGGTGCCGTTGCGAGCTTCGCTGGGGTGTCTCCAGCGCCCTGCGAAGCGCGCTCTGGGGGCTGTGCTCAGACGGCCAACAGGCGCTTCGTGTTGGCCGCCACATGCTCGCGGTAGCGGGCGATGACCGTCTCGGGTGAGCCGCCGAACATCAACGTCGTCACAGCCTCGCCGGCCGCGTGAACCTTCTCGATCACCATGGACTGCGCCTCGGCCAGTCCCTCGCTGCCGCCCCAGGCCAGACGAACCAAGCGCAGCTCGACGACGCGCTGAGCCTCGATTGCGAGCATCAGCGATGAGAAGAAGGGATTGTACACGGCATACTCCGCACCGCTGCAGATGCGGCAAGGGTTGAACACGCAGCAGCGACAGACCGATCCCGTTCACGAATGCACGGCCGATCTGCGCTGTCGTTGTCCCTCGAGCGCTCTCCGACGATTTGGATACCGGTCCGGCGCAAGAGCGCGCCCCATAACAAAGACCTAGCGCTGTTCACGACTCCAACGCGATCGGGAACGGCCCTAGGTCGGGCGGAGGTCTTACTTGCCCCCACCGGCCTTGTAGGCGGTGATCGCGCGCCGGCAGTTCTCCGAGATCTTGTCCATGTTCTTCTTGAAGCAGGCATCCATCTCCGGACTGTCCGGATCATTGCCGCTGCAGAAGGTGACCGCATCGCCGGAGCAATAGGTTTTCAGGTCTTTGTTGCCGCGCTCCGAGGCAGACGCCTCAGGCGCCGCGAAGGCGGGAGCCGCTACGGCGATGAGGCCGAGCGCGAGGATGCTGCTGCGCATATGGGATACCTGGCTGATGGATTCGTCGATGCACTAACGGCTTGGCTCGGCGATCTATCCCTTCCGCCTGCGGGCACGAGGTTCGACCCCTCCGCGGCGTTGGAGCTGTCACCGAATGGCAGCGTTGCTACTTCCCGCCGGCGCTCTTGTAGGCATCGATGGCGCGACGGCAGTTCGGGGACATCTTGCTCAAATTCTTCTCGAAGCAGGTATCCATCTGCCGGCTGTTCGGATCGATGCCGGCGCAGAACGCGAGGGCGTCACCGGCACAATTGGTCTGTAGGTCAGCATTGCCGCGGTTGGGCGACTGCGCCGAGGCAGGGGCGGCGACAGCGATGAGGCTGACGGCGAGGATGAGGCTGCGCATTCTTGGTCCTTAACCGGAGCGATTGGCGGAGGTCCTAACAAACGAAGCGCGAATTTTATCCCTTCCGATCTCGAAACCGGATCCCAGCCCCGCCTCCAGTCTCAGGGATGAACTCAGGGCCGGCGGCTTCGAGGGCCTGCTGCAAGACGGTCAGCGTCGCCGGCCGCGGCGTGCCGCTTTCGCCCTCGAACTGAGGCACCGGGACGATGCCGACAGAGGCGGCCCTGGCCAAGTTCGCGCGAGTCCGCAACGGCAAGCCACGCGCGGCGTGACCGGCACCGGAAAGCGTGGACGATCCCTCGTTTGGGTGACGCACGTGAGAATCCGCTTCGGTATCAAAGCGGGTCATGGCTCCAATCGCCATCGTCGAGAGGGCGCGGGTCTCGGAATGGCCACCAGCTTGATCGCACCGGCCGCACAGGTCCGCACCTCCGCGCTTGGCTGTGGTGTGATCCACGCCGCTGCAATCCCCCGTGTGCGCGCCGCCATGGCGATCGTCACACGCGTCCTGCTGGGGGCTTCTCCAGCCGGCGCCCCGGACGACGCCATGAGATTGGACGACATCACCACCGACAACGGCGCCTGACCGGCGATATCTGGGAGAGCCACGATGCTGTTCGGACTGAGCCTGTTCGCCTTCTGCAGCGGTATCGTGTTGGCCATCGAAGCGATGCGGCGGCCGATCGCCCGTGGCGTCCTCGAAGGTTTGGCAGGCTCCTTGATCGTATCCGGCCTTGGCCTCCTCGGCGCGGGGCTACCGATGTTCCATTGACACGGTGGGCGACGCCGAGTGGCTGGACCCTGCGCTTGAACCGGATCACGGCCGAGCGCTGCGCCCAGTCGGGCGGGTCGAGGAAGCGGTGCTCGGGCCGGGTCGGCATGCCGATGCCGGGGAAGCGGAACGCGACCGGTTTTGCAGCGAAGCGGTCTTCGACCCTGTTGCATGGCGGCCATAGCTGAATGGCAACATCCTGACGGCCCGCAACCAAAGCGCCTCTGGCATGTTGTCGCGCTCGTGCATGTAGACCGCGAAGTATTACGGCGGTCGAAGGCGCGTTAAGAGGCGGTTTACGACGACACAAGCACTCGTCAGGCAGCGGTGTGTCCGTAAAACTACAGCCATTTGGCTCACCGTCCGGTAGTCATAGCTCCAGATTGAATGTTGGACCTGACGTGATGACCAAGCTTCTCGCCTCGCTCGCCGCCTTCACCGCCCTGACGGCCGCCGCCTCGGCCGCCGACCTGCCGCGC